>DCIG01000055.1:3645-5439 GCA_002315855.1 Lentisphaeria bacterium UBA1732
TCGCCGTTATTGAGGCAGATACGTTGGAGTTTCACGGCTCATTGATCATCATCTCCATGTATGGGGTCATAACATTTTGTACGCGGTCGATCCGGGCGTCCTGATTCAGTTCATCCACCGTAAATTTATGTCGCCGCCAGCCGTCACGCAGCGCTTCAAGCGCCAGATCGAGACCGTAGCGATTCCGGAACTTAAAGCAATCTGCGACCGTCTTCGCTGGACTGTACACTTTTATCGGCAGATTATTCAGTACGCGTTCTTCAATCCCGAAATCATAAACGGCATCCGAGCAACGGATGCATTCCAGCGGAAAATTAACCTTTGGGACGTGGCTGTTGCTCTTCACCATAATCCACACGCCACACGGATTCTGCGTACCGATGTGATAAAAGCTCAGTGCCGAAAAGAGACAAAGCACAAAATCCCTCCCTCTGCGAGACCTTTTCACTGATAGATTTTCAAATCGCCGATCGCAACCGCACTCCCGGGCTGCCCGGTCAATTCCACCTCAATCTGCGTCGTTCCGGCAGGGATCGCGCACACGCTTTTACACCAGCGGTACTGGGCATAGCACTCCTGTATCGGAACTTTGCTCCCGTTGATCAGCAGTGTCACGTTGGTCGCTGCCTTCACGCAGACCGGAATTTCAAGGACGATCTCTTTTCCGATCAGGTTCTGCGGGAGTGTGTATTTCGCCACCGTACATCGTTTTTCCGCCGGAATGGTGAAAAAATGAGCCTGCTGGAGGTCCTTGCCGAATTGCGGAATCTCGGCCGTATTGCCGGAAATCGGAATCGTGCAGGTTTCCGTCTTTCCTGTCAGCAACATTTTCTGCCGATCCATCAAACGGATATTATTGTAAGTTGCGGTACCATGAAAATGTGCTGCGCCCACCTGCAGAATAACGACCTTCTTTCCCTTCAGAAAATCCTCCGGACGCAGAAACATCTGCTGCACAATGGCAGTCATCGGACCACTTGCCGCAACGTAAAGCGAGGTAATGGGGAATCCCACTTTCGAGGTCAGCAGAGACGGGAAACTCAAAGGCATTGTCATCGGGGTCTGGATGAATGAATTACCGATAACCAGAATCGGGGAATCCGGATTGCTGTTGATCACCTTGTTGTCGTACAGGATTTGCCGGCACAGATAAGAAGCCCCCGGATGATTGTCGCCGATATCGCAGTTGGCGGGAAAACGGTACTCCGGATCGTCTCCATAGGCGTGCGGAACGTGTTCCGCAGAGAACGACTCCTTGGCAAGGATCGGCCGGAACTGATAACGCAAGAGTCTCTGCGCCGTCAGTTCCGCCTGAATATCCTGTGCTGTATCGGAAGGATGCCCGTTGGCGGGATAGAAGAACGCCCACGGATAGCGGTTGCAGTTCCGGATCAAAGCGTCCGAAGAATAAATGGTCTCGATGCCGTTTTCCAGCAGTTCCCGAACGGTAAGCGCAGTCATAAAATCGGGAATCTCCCGGAATTCCGGATTGATGACCCGGGCGGCGATCGCATAAAAATTCGGTACCGGACACACGATCAGCTGGCAGCCGTGAACCTCCAGGAAATCCCGGAATGCCACCAGCGCCGCCATGTTTTCCTCCCGGATCGGTCGGTAAGGCGAAGACAAATGATATGTTTCCGGCAGACACCAGAACGAATTGTCAACATTGCGCCAGACGTATCCTCTGACCCGGTTGCGCCCCGGTGCATCCTTCGCCTTCTCCGACGCCCATGCCTTTTGGAACTCCGAATCCGCCTTGCTGATCGTTGCTTTATCCCACCCCTCCAGCAA
>DCIG01000064.1:0-5413 GCA_002315855.1 Lentisphaeria bacterium UBA1732
TTTCAATTAACGCAACGCACATTTCATCAAAAAATCCTCTGTTCATACTTGAAAAAAAACATATCTATGTTATATTACTATGTTTATCATAACTTTATCCCCAATCGGAGTCGCCCCATTCTTTTATGACAGCTGCGTGCATTACCTTCATCGTCATCCTTCTGCTGTTTTCGGCGTTCTTTTCTGCGTCTGAAACAGCGTACTCTTCCTTGAATAAAAATCGTCTGAAAACCGCTGCGGAAAAAGGTCAGAATCGTCCTGCCGAAATCGCATGCAAGCTCAGCGACCACTACGACAAACTGATTGCGACAATCCTGATCGGCAATAATTTAGTCAACATCCTCCTCGCCTCTTTTTCCACGGTTCTCTTTGTCAAATGGTTCGGTGAAAAAGGTGCCCTCATCAGCTCCATCGGCATCACTGCCATCGTGATTATTTTCGGTGAAATCACCCCGAAAACCCTCGCTAAAGACTGTCCCGAACGTTTAGCCATGGCGGTTGCCCCTTTCCTGAATATCCTCATTTGGATTCTTACGCCCGTCTGCAATATCTTCTCCGCGTGGACTCATTTTCTCATCAAATCGTTCCACCTCCAGCCCTCGAACAAGGTGTCTTCGGAGGAGCTTCTTCTCCTCGTCGATGAGGTTCAGCAGGGCGGCAGCATCAACTCCAATGAAGGTGAACTTCTCCGCAACGCCATCGAATTTTCCGAGCAGGAAGCGAAAGATATTGCCACCCCACGTGTCAAACTCGCCGCCGTCCCCATCACGATGGACAAGGCGGACATTGCCGCTCACTTCACCGAAACCAAGTTTTCCCGCCTCATCGTCTACGAAAACAACATTGACAACATTGTCGGTGCCATCCATCGTAAAAACTTTTTCACAGGACGCGGCATTACGCCCCGCCCCGTGCGCGACATCATTACGCCTCCGCTTTTCGTTTCCACGAACGAAAAAATCAGTCTTCTTCTCCGCAAACTCCAGCGTCGCAAAGCTCAGCTCGCCGTTGTCATTGATGAATTTGGCGGCACGTATGGCATCGTAACCATGGAGGACGTTCTGGAAGAGCTGGTCGGAGAAATCTGGGACGAAACGGACGACATTATTGAACCGTTCAAGCGCATTTCCGACACCCTCGTTCAAGTTGACGCCTCGGTCGATTTTGATGATTTCAGCGACTATTTCCACCTTGACATCGAATCCGACATGGTCTCCGTCAATGGCTGGGTCATTGACAATATGGATGGCATTCCCCAAGTCGGCGAATCCTTCAATTTCAAAAACCTGACCATCACGATTCAGAAGGTCGAACATCGCTGTGTCTCGCAGATTGAAGTCACCATTCATCCGGATACAGCTCATGCTCCCGAAGCCACCGAAGAAACAGAAGAGTAATCCCTTATGATCAGCATTCTTTTCGTTTGCCACGGCAATATTTGCCGCAGTCCCATGGGGGAATTTATCATGAAAAACCTTGTCGAAAAGGCTCGTCTTTCCAATTTTTTTCACATCGAATCCGCCGCCACCAGCACCGAAGAAATCGGAAATCCCGTTTATCCGCCTGCATGTGCCATGCTGAGCCGTCATCGAATTTCATGTCAGGGGAAAACAGCCCGTCAGCTCCGTCGCGATGACTACGAACTTTACGACCTGCTCATTGGCATGGATGCCGCCAATATCCGCAATATGAATCGTATTTGCGGCGGCGATCCCGACAATAAGATACACCTCCTTTTAGACTATACCGGACGCCCCGGTCTTGAAGTCGCCGATCCTTGGTATACAGACCGTTTTGATAAAGCCTGGGATGATATTTACAAAGGCTGCACAGCCCTTTTAAAGCATCTGCGGGAGGAATATCATCTTTATAAATAACATCTTATTTCCCAATAAGATACATTTTACCCATTTTTTCCTTATATATCACTTCAGATAAGCCCCACACACGATTGTCCTGTCATCCGATTATCTTCATAATTCAATATCTTATCTCCCATTTTATCCATCAAAAAAGCTCACCCGACTTTTCAGAAAGGTGAGCTTTTTCTCAAATGCACTAATCTCAAAAATCCTTTTGAAATCAGCTTATAATTTATGCCTTACAGTTCATCGGGAGAATGTTCATCCGTTTCTCCCTGTTCGGGATTGATGTTCTCAGGGGCAATGCCGGCCATGTCGTCGCGGCGGTCGTCCTTCGGCACAGTGAATCTGCGGGTCGAGTAGGACGGCACAGAATCGTAGGAGCTTTCGCCCTCTTCTGCGTCGCTGTTGCGGCGGGAGGAATAGGACGGACGGTCAAAATCTTCAAAATCATGCGCCCCGTTATTATAGTCCATGCGGTCGCCGGGATACGCTCCGTCCTGATCCTGCAACCCGCCGCCCAATGGAATGCGCATATCGGTGCGCATACGGTCACGGGGTGAGAATGACGGACGTCTTCCCGGATAACGCCGGAAGCCGCGGTCCATTGAGTTGGCATACATTTCCGCCTGCTGGTAGTTGCGCAATTCTGTTTCGCAGTAATCCAGTTTCGTATAAACACGATCAAGCTCTTCAATCGCCTGATTCAGTTCTTCCATGGTGCTTTCATGACTGCGGCGCAGTGTCGCGATTACGTTCTTCAGTGTTTCTTCGCGGGAATCTGCATCCGGCTTGTCCTTTAATTCTTCCAAAGCGAGCTGGGTTGCCAGCGTTGATACATCAGGCACGAAACGCAGGTTGCCCCAGTACAGGCGGCGCACGGTAATCCAGTAATGTGCCGTGGAAATGACAAAATCGGCAAACAAATCGGGACCGATCTGACCTTTGTAACGCCAGTTCCAAATATCGCGTTTCTGTTTGGTGCGGTGTTCGTGCGGATTGCCGTTTTCCAGGTCGAGATACGGCAGATAGGTACGATATGCACCGTCGTAGACTGCCCATTTCTTGCCCACGATACTGGAGAATTCATAGCCGGCGCGGAAACTCAGTCTTGCCACAAACGCATACCCCACCACCTGACTTGCGACATATTCTGCATCAATCAGATAGCTCGGCGGCGTCTTCGTGTAATCCCACAGATTGCGGTTGATTTCAGAGATTACCATTACCGGAATGGTACGTCCGGGGAAGTTCAGCAGCGCAAGCAGATTCTGCACATCCTCAGGCTCTTCAATCTTGAGATAATTATTTTTCAGCGGAAGCATTTGCGTCAGATTGAACTCATTGATCAGCAAATCAATCAGCGGCAAATTCTTCTGCAATGCTTTTACATCGGGACCTGATGTAACTTCAATTCGGATTCCCAAAACCAGCTGGTCATTTTCCTGAACCGTGCCAATATCATAGAACCAGGTATAGGTACGATCTTCTGAAAGGAAACGGAAACGAATCGTCCAAATCAGCTGATCAGGAATACACACACATTCACATTGACTCCCTTGTTCTATATTATTAAACAAAAATCCATTTAATGATTTTTCCGAATCGGGCGGCTCCATTCCCACATTCTGTGCGGCAAATGGTACAACCACGCGGATTAAGCGCAGCAAAGCAGCAGGAATCCCCTCCGGACTGTCAACCACTGCGCGCAGTTGATACACAAGAAGCCGCATGATTTGCGGACGATGGAAATGATACACCGACATACAAACACCTCATATTTTAATGGTTAAGTTCGCAACCTGTCTTATGCAGCTATTCCAATCTTTAACTGAGTGTCAGCCAGGTTTTGATATTATTTTTCCTTCTTCTCTGCAAAAGAATCTGCATTCATTTGCAAATGGAAGAATTTATGTTTTCGGAAGTGATTTAACTCACTCCCGTTTTTATGTTTCCGGTAATCGGTATCTCTGTAGAGAAACCATTATATTTACCATCGCATTGACTTTAATATAACTCATATCCCCCAAAAATCAAGTAAAAAAATAAAAAATTATCGAAAAACAATAAAAAAAACGTAAATAGAAGCGTTTTACGAGGTTTATATCATTTATTTCTGTTAGTCGGATTTCCTTGCAGTTTATTCATTACAAATGTAAGACTTGCCGCTCCGTTCATTATTTCAAAATAATGTTTTCTCTCCTTTCCCGGCAAATTCCTTCAGCGTCTTATTCAATATTATCTTATTGTACAATCCATTCTTCTTTTTTGATTTGTTTTGTCTGATTTTAAGTCATGATATGATAAATTCCAGATGCACTTTAAGAAACTAAATTACAAATATCATCGTATTGGTTTATTTATGAAAACAGTTTAGCTAATATCCTTTTTCTTGCATATAAAATGAAATCCCCGTATTGATTTCCTGTCTGTTTTCTATCTTCCCCATCATATTCTTTTGACATGGGAATCAATCATACTTGAATTCATCAAATTAATATTCAGAAAGATCGGATTATTCATAACACATTTGAAAAAAAGATGAAACGAATCTTCGATTTGTTATCGGAAGCACTTTTCGCCGGATGATGAAATAATTGAATCTCAGGAAATGGACTTATGAAATAAAAATCAAATCTTGCAAACTGATGTCAAAAGTCATTGGCGAAAAGATTTGAAAACGAATCTCGCGCAGTTGTCGAAAATAGTTTGAGGTACCTGCTTGGAACACAGTCTCCGAAAGCACTCTTCCGGCAAATGCCGAAGAAAAATTCAAAGCGCCCGGCAGGACTTTTGAAATTAGCTCATAAATTAGTCCGAATCTTTCAATTTTCTTTGCATGTCCCCCTTGAAATACAACTCTCTTATGCTATATTAAAGCAAATTCAACTTTCAAAACATACACGAAAGGAACGATTCTTATGGAAAAAAGAGATATTGTTATCGGAACCGGCATTGTTTGCGTCGCGCTGGCTGTCGGTATTTCGGTTGCAGTCCTCAACTCGAAAAAGGAAGCCCCTGCCCCTGTGGAAGAACCTCCGGTTGAGGTGGTTGAAGAGCAGCCGCCCGCAGAACCTGAAGCTCCTGCCAGACGCCAGCGTCGTTCCAATATTAACCTCAATGCAGGCTTCAACAATATGATGCCGCTCCAGCAGAACGGTCAAGTTCAGCGGATGCCTACCAAGGAAGAAGCCATTCAGGGTGCTCGTGATATTTTGAATGCTTACCGCAGCGCCACGCCGCAGGAAAAACAGCAGTTCGCAATGGCGATGACGGTTACTTCCATGGTTGTGAATGGAATTGCTCAGAATGCTTCCAGCTTTATCGGCAGATTGTCTCCCGAACAGCAGGAACAAGCCATCCAGAGTGCAACGCAGGCACAGGAACTCCTCGGTGCGGTTGCATCTGAACTTGGCGATTCCACCTCTCAGGAGGAACGCGCCGTCTTTGGCAACGCATTCCAGTCCCTGAATAATCTGAATGACAGTATCATCAATCCGCGTCCCGCCGGCAATATGGGCGGCGGCTTCGGCGGCGGCAACTTCGGCGGC
>DCIG01000064.1:5543-7109 GCA_002315855.1 Lentisphaeria bacterium UBA1732
CGGCGGCGGCAACTTCGGTGGTGGCGGCGGCTTCGGCGGCGGCTTCTGATCCGATTCTTTTTCAAAAAGCTGATTTTAAAAGTTACTGGCAGAAAGATTTGAAAAAAATCTTCGTGCTGTTGTCAGGAGTAGTTTTTTTCGGTGGCTGCGTGGAACGCAACCGCCGAAAATTCTCGTTTGGCAATGCGAAAGAGATTTTCAAAGATTCCGGCAGGACTTTTGAAATCAGCTCAATTATTAGTCCTGAAGATAATTTGAATCTGCTGTGTGTTTTTTTAAACCAAGAAATTAAATACTTTTGAAATTACCACAAACATCTAACACAAAACTACTTAGGAGACGAACAATGAAAAAGAAACTAAGGATCATGCTCTTGTTGGGCTCATGCTTTTGCATGTTGCTTGCAGAAGATTTGCGACAAACCAATCATAAGGAAGACCTGACAGAATCTCTTTTTCGTGAGATCGAGATATGGAGAACAACAGATAATATTGTCGAAGTTGATGGAAAAGAACCACTGGATATTGATGCCCGGATTGAACTCTGGCGCAAAGGACATGGACTTGAAAAAGATGATGTGGCGAATATTTTATTCAAAAGCATTCAGGATCATCTTTCTGCGATAGAAACGAAATCAGAGATTAAAACACCTAAAGATTGGCTGCCCACCTACGTATCGCTTCTTCTACAGTATTATCCGGTTCCTCAAAAGCTTTTTTTGGAATTAATCCAAAAAACGGTCGAACTTGACCCTATGTGCGCTGACTGGCTCATCTCCTCTTATACAAAGGCATATCCTGACTGGATATTCGATGCCAAAATAATTCTTGATTTGATATCCAAAAGCAGCAAAGAAATCTTTAATCTTGACAATGCATGCTTCAATTTGATACGTCAAGTTCAAAATGAAAAGGACGAGACTCGCAAGAAAAAACTTCTTGACAAAGCTCGTGAATGGGCTTTCCAAGACGACAGGCTTAATAACTTTCATGAAATTGACAGACTTCTGCTTGATCATGATACAAGGGAATATGCAGTGAATCCTGCCAGAAAGCTTCAATTGGAAAAGAACTTGGAAATGTATGAGAAGGAAAAGTATTATGGCTGGGAATACCGCCGTACCAAATATGCGCTGGAACATTTCGGCGAGGGAGACGAAGCGTTTGAAATGTTGTACAAGATGGATACGGATCACAAATTGCAAAATGGTGAGTGGGAGCTTTCCGAGCGTGATAAACGCCTGAAAGAAGGATTTGAAGAGGCAGAGAAACGGGGAATAGATCTCTCGACTGTTTTGGGCCCAAAATTATACAATAAATATAAATCTTTTAAAGCAAGTGAAAAAAAATAAAACATTCATGCCTCGCCAGTCCTCACATCTTCTTTTTCTCTCTTTCACGCTGATGCTTCTTCTTTCCCTGCGCGTCCAGGCGGCTCTGCCGAAGGAGCTTCCGGCAGCACCGGCGAAGTTCCTGACGGGAGCCTGCCTGACACGTTCGGAGGATCTGCGGATCACGGCGGAGGCGGGCGGCGTCTACCGCCTGAGCGGACAGGAGATGAAGCCGA
>DCIG01000077.1:0-15112 GCA_002315855.1 Lentisphaeria bacterium UBA1732
TGAAAAAATGTGGGATATCTGTGTTTTCAATTAACTTTTTTTCAGGAAATAAGGGGATTTTATCCATAAGAGTTTGAAAGAATGCCCTTAAAGATGTATATTAAATGATTTGGAAAATGCTTTATTCTATGTTCTTTCAGGAAAATTCTGCAATCCGCCTGAATGATTTGCCGTTATGCGGGAAATACAATCAGCGGGGATGCAGGAATGACTTGAAAAGCGACCTGATCCGAAAAAGACGAATTGTAAAACCATGTCAGAAACCGGAACGGGAAGCAAAAGAAACAGATACTGCCGACTGAAAGGACGAAATTGCCAACCGGCAAAGGTTTCAAGGTCAGCAACGATGACGAAGGCAAGAACCGGAATGCGCAGCTGAAAGGTTCGCCGGAGGGAGTGGCTGAGTTTGCGACTGAGAGACCAGACGTTTTTTCAGGAGGAAGGAAAGCACATCAAAGACGTGCACCTGCGAAAAGGCAAAAGACCCGTAAACGGAAGCAAAAGAGCTGAGACGGAAGAAACAAGAGCAGGAGCAAGGGAAAAAATTAAGCCGCGTCCGAAACGGAAACGGAAACGGAGCGGAGTAAGAAGCACATGACGCAAGTCAAGGAGAAACAGCAATGAAAGAAATCAAAATCGCCGATGTTTCACTGCGAGAACAGAGCAACAGCACGAACAGTGAAGTAAATTTCAAGGAAAAAATCGAAATTGCGACGATGCTGGATGAGCTTGGAGTGGATACCATAGAGACGGCACCGATCGGAAACGGGAAAAGCGACATCATCTTCCTCCATACCCTTGCGCCCCTTCTTAAGAAAAGTGCCCTGAGCTGTCCCATCGGACTTGAGCCGGGGATGCTGGCGGACACATGGGAAGCAGTGAAAACGGCCTCGAAGCCGAAACTGAATGTGATGGCCCCGGTTTCCGCCGTACAGATGGAATATCATTTTCACGCGAAACAGCCCGTAATGCTGGAAAAAATCGCAATGCAGGTGAAAGCGTGTGCAGAAGTCTGCCAAGATGTGGAACTGACACTGATTGACGCGACCCGTGCCGAAAAAGATTTTCTGGCACAGGCCATCCAGTGCGGCATCGAAAACGGAGCGAAGACGATTACGGTGTGCGATACGGCAGGGGCAATGTTCCCCAGCGAGTTCAAGGTCTTCCTCGAAGGTCTGTATGAAGCAGTGCCGGGGCTGAAAGACACAGAACTGAGCGTAGAATACTCGAATGACCTTCACATGGCGGCGGCCTGCTCGTTTGCCTGCTTCCAAGCGGGAGCCGTACAAATCAAGACGACCTGCACAGGGAGTTCCTGCGCGAATCTGCGCAGTCTGGGACAGATTTTCCGAGCGAAATCCAGTGAAACGGGATACAGCTGCGGACTGAACATGACAACACTGGAAAACACGACAGGGAAAATCATCAAGCTGCTGGAAGGGAGCAAGAATCAGCAAACGGAAATCAAGGCAACCGTAACCAATCTGAAAAACGTGCATCTGGACGGCAACGACAGCAAAGAAACGGTGTCCAAAGCAGTCAAGGAAATCGGTTACGACCTGACGGAACGCGAACTGGACGATGTGATGAAAGAACTGAAACGCGTCAGCAGCAAGAAGAGCAAATACGTGGAACACAAAGAATTGACGGCAATCGTGAACAACGTGATAGAAAAAGTGCCGGAGACCTATACACTGGACAGTTTCGTCATCACCAGCGGGAATGAAATCAACGCTTCGGCGCACGTCATTCTGGAATACAAGGGAAAAATCGTCAAAGAATGCAATTTCGGAGACGGACCGATTTCTGCGGCTTTCAACACCATCGAGAAAATCACAGGGAAGCACTACGAGCTGGATGATTTCCAAATCAAATCGGCAACGGAAGGGGCAGAAGCCATGGGAACAACCGTGGTGAAACTGCGCAACGGAGGGAAAGTCTACAAAGGGACGGGGAACTCCACAGACATCGTGGGAGCAAGCATCCGTGCCTACATCGATGCGCTGAACAAAATCTGCGCAGACGAGGAGAAGTGAAATGAAACTGTCATTTTCCACAAACAGATGGAAAGGATACAGTTTCGACGATTTTCTGGGAATCGCGGAGAAGTATCATTTCAACGGTATTGAAATCCATGACGTGAACGCCATGGGGGAAGATTTCCAAACGGGACATCTGACCAGCATCTCGCAGAAACTGTACCATAAAGACCTGTGCATCCCGTGCATCGACGTAGTCAACGACATCGCAAAGAAGCCGGAAGAGGCATTTGAAGAACTGACGAAGTGTCTGCAAACAGCCCGGAGACTGCATGTGCCGTATCTGCGCCTGAAAGTAACGGGAACCGATGAGTCCAACGATTCGGCAGCACGCGCCTTTCTGGAAAAAGCAATCCCGCTGGCAGAAAAAAGCGAGGTCGTCCTGCTGATGGAAACAGTGGGACTGTACGCCGACACATCAAGACTGAGAGAACTGCTGGGGAGCTTCATCACCGACCATCTGGCGGCACTGTGGGACCTGCATTATCCGTGCCGCGTCCACAACGAAGCCCCGGAAGACACCATCAAGAATCTGGGAGCCTACGTGCGCCACGTGCATCTGAAAGACTCGGACAGCAACGGCACTCATGCAATCGCGGGAGAAGGATCACTGCCCCTGCCGGGCATCATGGATGCACTGAGGTCGGTGAACTACGACGGATTCATCTCGATTGAATGGGACCCGACCTGGGATACCGCAGTCAATTCGCCGGATATTATTTTTCCGCAGTTCGTAAGCTACATGAGCCGTTACGACCATATCGCACGAGCGAAGAGCGTACTGTACGACAACAAGGCGCATACAGGGAAATTCGTGTGGAAAAAGAACATTCTGATTGAGAAAACATTCTCGCAGGTACTGGACACGATGGTGGAAGAATTTCCGAACCAGTACGCGCTGAAATACACGACACTGGACTATACGAGAACTTATTCGCAGTTCCGGGACGACGTGGACGAATTCGCCCGCGCGCTGATGGCACTGGGCGTCAAAAAAGGCAGTCATGTGTCAATCTGGGCAACGAACGTGCCGCAGTGGTTCATCACTTTCTGGGCGACCACAAAAATCGGCGCGGTGCTGGTGTCCGTGAACACCGCCTACAAAATCCATGAGGCGGAATACCTCTTCAAACAGTCCGACACGCATACGGTGGTCATGATAGACAAGTACCGCGACTCGAATTATGCGGAAATCATGCAGGAACTGTGTCCTGAACTGGAAACGACCGAAGAAGGGAAGCCGCTTCACGCGAAACGCCTGCCCTTCCTGCGCAACATCATCACCGTGGGTTTCCGGATGAAAGGTGCAATGACCTGGGAAGAGGCACTGAGTCACGCAAACGAAGTGCCCATGGATGAACTTCGCCGCCGCGCCGCCGAAGTGGATATTCACGATGTGTGCAATATGCAATACACATCAGGGACAACAGGCTTCCCGAAAGGTGTCATGCTGACACACTACAACGTGGTCAACAACGGGAAGTGCATCGGCGACAGCATGGATCTCTCCACCGCCGACCGCATGATGATTCAAGTACCGATGTTCCACTGTTTCGGGATGGTGCTGGCCATGACAGCCTCCATGACCCACGGGACATCGTTAATGCCGCTGCCGTATTTCTCGCCGAAACCGGCACTGGCGTGCATCAATCAGGAAAAAATCACGGCATTCCACGGAGTGCCGACGATGTTCATCGCACTGCTGGAACACGCCGATTTCCCGAAGACCGATTTCTCGTACATGAGAACGGGAATCATGGCAGGGTCGCCCTGCCCGATTGACAAAATGCGTCAGGTCATCGACCAGATGAACATGAAAGAAATCGTAATCGTGTACGGGCAGACAGAGGCCTCCCCCGGCTGCACCATGAGCAAGACAACCGATTCCATCGAAGTGCGTGTAGGAACCGTGGGAACCAACATGCCGGAAATCGAATGCAGAATCGTCGATCCCGAAACAGGGAACGACCTGCCGGACAATACCCCGGGCGAATTTCTGGCACGCGGTTACAACATCATGAAAGGCTACTACAAAATGCCGAAGGAAACAGCGGGCGCAATCGACGCAGACGGCTGGCTCCATACCGGCGATCTGGCAATCCGCACCCCGGAAGGGAATTACAAAATCACGGGGCGACTGAAAGACATGATCATCCGAGGGGGAGAAAACATCTACCCGAAAGAAATCGAGGAGTTCATCTATACGCATCCGAAAGTCTCCGACGTACAGGTCATCGGCATCCCCGACGAGCAGTACGGAGAAGAAATCATGGCGTGCATCATCCTGAAAGCAGGAGAAAGCATGACAGCAGATGAGATGAAAGCGTATATCCGCTCCCACATGGCAAAGTACAAAGTCCCGAAATACATCGATTTCGTGACGGAATTTCCGATGAACGTGGCGGGAAAGATTCTGAAGTACAAAATGAGGGAAGATGCAATCAAGCGTCTGAACATCCGAAAAGTAGAAGGGATCGTGGCGGAATAAGCCGATACGGGTCCAAGCTCAAAAGCCCATTGGGAAAGAGGCACTGACCGAAGTTTGCCGTCAGTGCCAACTTCTCCCCAAAAACCGACCTACGCCCCCGAAGAAATCATAGAAAAGCTGATTTCAAAAGTTCAGTCAGGAGCTTTGGAATCAGCTCAGAAGACAGGAGTTTTGCAATGCAATACGTTACAATGGATGGCAATGAGGCATGTGCATACGCAGCATACGCTTTCACCGAAGTTGCCGCGATTTATCCGATTACGCCATCATCGCCGATGGCAGGGAAAACCGATGAATGGTCCGCCAAAGGGCGCAAAAATGTATTCGGGCAGACAGTAACCCTCGTAGAAATGCAGTCGGAAGCCGGAGCCATCGGAGCAGTTCACGGGGCACTGGAAGCGGGGTCGCTCTCCGCATCGTTCACGTCATCGCAGGGGCTCATGCTGATGATTCCGGTACTGCACCGAATTTCAGGGGAGCGCCTGCCGGGAGTCCTGCATGTGGCATCCCGAACGGTCGGGACACACGCGCTGTCCATTTTCGGCGATCACTCGGACGTGATGAATTGCAGACAGACGGGATTCGCCATGCTGTCCACAGGGAACGCACAGGAAGTCATGGATCTGGCGCCGGCGGCACATCTGGCGGCACTGGAAGGACGCGTACCGTTTCTGCATTTCTTCGACGGCTTCCGGACATCGCACGAACTGTCCAAAGTCCAGCCGATTGATTACGAAGACCTGAAAAAGATGGTCAACACGGAAGCACTGGAAGCATTCCGAGCCCACGCGCTGAATCCGGAACATCCACTGCTCCACGCGACCGTACAGAATCCCGACATTTTCTTCCAAGTGCGCGAAGCAAACAACGGTGCCTACACCGCACTGCCGGAAATCGTCCAGAAATACATGGACAAAATCGCAAATGCAACAGGACGCGTGTATCATCTGTTCGATTATTACGGGGCGGCAGATGCCGACCGAGTCATCGTGGCAATGGGGTCCGTGTCGGGAACCGTGCGCGAAACCGTGGATTATCTGAACGCCCGCGGAGAAAAGACGGGATTCATCCAAGTACACCTGTACCGTCCCTTCTCGTCCGCGCATTTTCTGGCGGCTCTGCCCGCAACGGTCAGGAAAATCGCCGTGCTGGACCGCTGCAAGGAAATGGGAGCGGCAGGCGATCCGCTGTTCCTGGATGTAACCAGCGTACTGGCAACGAGCGGACATGCGGCGGCCTATCAGGTGTACGGGGGACGTTACGGACTGTCGTCCAAAGACACCGATCCGGCGCAAATCAAGGCAGTATTCGACAATCTGGCAAGCGAAACGCCGAGAGGGAATTTCACCATCGGCATCGTGGACGATGTAACGGGACTCTCCCTGCCCGCCCCCGCGCCGCTGTACCCCGATGACGAACATATCGTATGCTGCAAGTTCTGGGGACTGGGGTCGGACGGGACCGTGGGAGCCAACAAGAACACCGTGAACATCATCAACGCCCATACAAACAAGTATGCCCAGGCGTATTTTGAATACGATGCGAAAAAATCATTCGGCGTAACCAAATCGCACCTGAGATTCGGAGACAACCCGATTCGTTCATCGTACTACGTGAAAGCCGCAGATTTCGTGGGCTGCCACAATGCGACCTATATCGAAAAATATGATATTGCAGAGGAATTGAAGCAGGGCGGAACGCTGCTGCTGAACTGCCAATGGAAGCCGGAAGAAGCAGCAGAAAAACTGCCCGCGAAAGTAAAACGGATTCTGGCGAAACGTCAGGCGAAACTGTACATCATCGACGCTGTGGCAATCGCGGAAAAACTGGGGCTGGGAAGCCACATCAATATGGTTTTGCAGTCGGCATTCTTCCGTCTCGCCAACGTCATCCCCGTGGAACAGGCAATCGGCTTCATGAAAGATGCGGCAAGGAAGACCTATTTCGCCAAGGGAGATGACGTGGTGAACCGCAATCTGGCAGCCATCGAACAGGGCGCAGAAAATCTGGTGAAAATCGAAATTCCGGCAGAATGGGCAAACGCAGAAGAGGCAAAACAGGAAGTGCGCGAAGGTCTGCCGGATGCAGTTACCAAACTGCTGGAACCAATCAACGCACAGCACGGGGATGATTTGCCCGTGAGCGCATTCAAGGGATATGAAGACGGCACCATCGAAATGGGACTGACCGCCTACGAAAAAAGAGCCATCGCCGTGCATGTGCCGGTATGGAATCCGGCGAAGTGCATTCAGTGCAATCAATGCGCCTACGCCTGCCCGCACGCGGTCATCCGTCCATTCCTGCTGAATGACGCCGAAAAAGAAGCGGCACCGGGAAGTTTCGCGACGCTGAAAGCAACGGGCAAACAGGGCCTGCATTTTGCAATCCAGGTAAGTACCGCAGACTGCACCGGATGCGGAGTGTGCGCGACCGTCTGCCCGGCGAAAGAAAAAGCATTGACCATGACCTCGTATCAGGAGGTCAATCACTCGCAGGAAAACTGGAATTATGCACTGAACCTGAGCGACAAAACAGGAGTCTATCCGCTGTGGAGCGTAAAGGGAAGCCAGTTCAGCCAGCCGCTGCTGGAATTTTCCGCGGCCTGCGCAGGATGCGGCGAAACACCATACGCGAAACTGCTGACGCAGCTTTTCGGAAGCCGCGTCTACTGGGCAAACGCGACCGGCTGCTCGCAGGCATGGGGATCGCCCATGCCGGGAATCCCGTACACCACAAACAAGCGAGGTTTCGGTCCGGCGTGGACCAATTCACTCTTTGAAAACAACGCGGAATTTGCGCTGGGGATGCTGTTATCGTCCAACAAACAGCGCGACATGCAGAAAATGCGCGTAAATGAACTGATGGCGGCAAGCGACGATGAGGCAGTCAAAGAAGCATTGCAGAATTGGCTGGATGCGTTCGACGACTTCGAGGCGTCGCGCACGGCCTCGGATGCACTGTGCGAAGTACTGGAAGGAATGAAAGACGCAGCACCGGGAAA
Organism: Lentisphaeria bacterium UBA1732; assembly: GCA_002315855.1. Taxonomy (GTDB): domain Bacteria; phylum Verrucomicrobiota; class Lentisphaeria; order Victivallales; family UBA1829; genus UBA1732. The sequence continues at coordinate 7,529 of DCIG01000077.1, forward strand.
GGCAATCGCAACCGAAATCGTGCTTCATAAAGACCAGCTGGCAAAAAAGACATTCTGGATGTTCGGCGGCGACGGATGGGCCTACGATATCGGATTCGGCGGACTCGACCATGTAATCGCATCCGGCGAAAACATCAACGTTTTCATTGTGGACACGGAAGTGTACTCCAATACGGGGGGACAGGCCTCGAAAGCGACGCCAATCGGAGCAGTGGCACAATTTGCAAGCTCCGGCAAGCGCAGTCAGAAAAAAGATCTGGGCAAGATTTTCATGTCCTACGGGAACGTGTACGTGGCGCAGGTCGCCATGGGAGCAGACCCGAATCAACTGATGAAAGCAGTGCAGGAAGCAGAAGCCTATCCGGGACCGTCGGTCATCATCGCCTACGCGCCGTGCATCAATCACGGGCTGAAATGCGGGATGGCAAACGTACAGCAGGAAATGAAGAAAGCCGTGGAGTCGGGCTACTGGTTCCTCTATCGCTACAATCCGACCAAAGAAAAGCCGTTCACGCTGGATTCCAAGGCACCGAGCAAGCCGTATGCGGAATTTCTCGACGGAGAAGTGCGCTACTCCGCGCTGAAACGGACCTTCCCGCAGAACGCGGAAAAACTTTTCGCCATGGGCTGTGAACAGGCGGCGAAACGTTACGCAGAATACCGCAAAATGGAAGAAACCCAGACCAGCGAAAAGGAATGACAGAAGAACGGAAGGGTATCTCCATTCATGATTGACAGAGATACCCTGACGAACTAATGAGCTAAAGCTAATATCAAACGTCCTGCCGGGGATTCAAAAATTCCGGCAAGAGGCATTTGAAACAGCACAGGAAACAGGGAAAACCTGCCAAAAGGATTTCGGGAATGCTTTTGGCAGAGGAGAGCATGAAAAATTCGCTTGAAAAAGTTCCGAAACACATGTATATTACCTGTTGATTTCACGAAAGGAACACATTGAAATGGAAAACACCTTGAAAAAACAGTTCCGGTGCGACATTGCATTCGATGAATGCAAGGCGTGCGCCAGATGTGTGGAAGCGTGTCCACGCTCACTTCTTAAAATCGGGACCGCCATCAACATGATGGGCTACCCCGCCGCAGAGTACGCCGGAGCAGGCTGTATCGGTTGCGGAGCATGTTATTACTGCTGCCCGGAACCGGGAGCGATAACGATTGTCGAGATCATACCCGACGGCAAGGAGGACTAAGCAATGCACAGAACAAACCGAGTACTTCTGAAAGGCAACGAAGCAGCAGTGTACGGGGCCTTGCTGGCAGGCTGTGAATGCTATTTCGGCTATCCGATCACACCGGCGAGCGAAATTGCGCATACATCGGCCCGACTTTTTCCTGAACTGGGACGAGTCTTCATTCAGGCGGAATGCGAAATTGCGTCCATCAACATGGTGATGGGAGCCGCCGCCGCAGGACGCAGAGTCATGACGGCTTCCAGCGGACTGGGAATCAGTCTGAAACAGGAAGGCGTATCCTATATTGCGACAGCCGAACTGCCGTGCGTCATCATCGACGTCATGCGCGGAGGCCCCGGACTGGGGAATATTTCACCGGAACAGGCAGACTACAACCAGATTGTAAAAGGCGGAGGACACGGCGGCTACCGCTGCATCGTACTGGCTCCGGGGTCCGTGCAGGAAATGTGCGATTTGACCATGAAAGCCTTCGATCTGGCCGACAAGTACCGCACGCCGGTGTATGTACTGACCGACGGCATGATCGGTCAAATGATGGAAAAACTGGAACTGCCGGAACCGCGTCCGCAGCGTCCGGCACCTGCCTGGTCACTCGACCGAGCAGTGAGTGAAACCAATTACATCAGCTCCATCTACATGGCAGCCGACGACTTGGAAGAAGTGAACCGCAGACTGAACCGCAAATACGCGGAAATCAAGGCGACCGAACAAATGTGGGAAGAATATCTGCTGGATGACGCAGAATATGCCTATGTGGCCTACGGGATTTCTTCGAGAATGGCAAGAAGCGCCGCCGATGAGCTGCGCAAACGCGGAATGAAAATCGGCATGGTCCGCCCGAAAACATTGTTCCCGTTCCCCGATGCGGGTCTGAAAAAAGCAATGGACAACGGAGTGAAGCATTTCTTCTCCGTGGAAATGAGCAACGGACAAATGATTGACGACATCCGTCTGGGGATTGAATGCAAACGCCCCGTAACGCTGATCAACCGCATGGGCGGGAATGTGCCGACCGTGGAAGAAATCGTCAATCGAACCCTCGCAGCAGTGGAAGGAGGTGCCGACCATGAGTGAGAGAATCAAACTCGGCCGTCCGGCAGGATTCTTTGAAGTATTTGAACGGAGACCCGGTGCAATCAAGAAAAACATGCACTATTGTCCGGGATGCGGGCACGGAGTGCTCCATAAACTGATTGCGGAAGCGATTTCAGATCTGGGAATCACACAGGATGTAGTTCTCGCGGCTCCGGTGGGATGCGCCGTTTTCGCGTACTATTATTTCAAAGTGCGCTCGGTGCAGTGCGCCCACGGACGCGCACCGGCAGTATCCACAGGGCTGGCCCGCTCGAATCCGAATGACATCGTGATTTCGTATCAGGGCGACGGCGACCTGGCCTCCATCGGATTCAACCATATTCTGCAGGCGGCGAACCGCGGAGAAAACATGACCGTATTCTTCGTCAACAACGCCATCTACGGCATGACGGGGGGACAGATGGCCCCGACGACATTGCCGGGACAGAAAACGCAGACAAGCCCGTGGGGCCGCGATCCGAAAGAAACAGGTTACCCGATTCGCGTATGCGAAATGATTTCGCAGTTTGACGCACCGGTGTACGTGGAACGCTGTGCGCTGACCTCGTTCAAGAATATCATGACCGCCCGCAAGGCAATCCGCAAAGCATTGCAGAATTCAAAGGACAAAAAAGGTTTCTCGCTGGTGGAATTTCTGTCCGGCTGCCCGATCAACCTGAAGATGAATGCGCATGACATGTCGGAATTCATCGAAACGAAGATGACGCAGTACTTCCCGCTGGGCGTGTACCGCGACAATGCGGCAGAAAAGGAAGCGATTGTACGCTCGACCCCGATTTTCGATGCTGAAAAGCTGAAAGAACTGATGTTCCCGGAAGAGCAGGAAAGCAGCATCGGGGACAGAGCCTGCACCTCTCCGGTATTCGACAAAGAATGCCGCGTGAAAATCAGCGGATTCGGCGGACAGGGGGTACTGTCGCTGGGCTATATTCTGGCCATTCTGGGCAAACAGCGCGGATTCCAAGTGTCGTGGCTGCCGTCCTACGGGCCAGAAATGCGCGGGGGTACAGCGAACTGCTCCGTGGTGTTCTCCAAGACTCACATCGGATCGCCGGAAGCAGCGGAAAACTGCGACATGCTGATTTGCCTGAATCAGCCGTCCGTAGACAAGTTCCTGCCGATTCTGAAGAAGGGCGGCGTCCTGATTTACGACTCCGACACCGTCAAACTGCCGGCGGATATTTCCAAAGACATTTTCGTGTACGGTCTCGCCGCCTCCGATCTGGCAAACCAACTGGGCGATCTGCGCTCCGCGAATATCGTAATGCTGGGAGCCATCGGGCGCGTGATGGAAGACAATTTCCTGGATGAAGAGGACAAGAAATACCTCGACACTGCCATGGATGAAGCAGTCCGCGAAATGTTCAGCAAGAAAGCCAAAGCGTTCGACCTGAATCTGAAGGCCTACCGCACCGGCAAGAACAATATCGCATACAAACAGGTTCCGGCCTAAGCCGGAGCCTGCGGAAACATTCCGATCAAGGATTGGAGGCAGTCCCGTGAGCAACAGGATTTATTATTTTTCAGCGACCGGCAATACCTTATCCATCGCGCGCACCTTTGCGGCGGAACTGGGAGACACAGAAGTCATTTCCATCGCCGATCTGGACCGAACGGATGAGGTATCATTCGAAGGAGCAGACACCGTGGGAATCTTTTTCCCGGTCTACTGCTTCGGCGTACCCTCCATCGTACAGAAATTTGTTGAACGCATCCAGCCGGGTTACAAAGGCTACGTTTATTCCTTCTGCACCTGCAGCGGGATGAAAGGTTCAGCCGCCAATCTGCTGGAAGACCTGCTGAAAAAGCTCGACATCAAGCTGGCGAATGAATTCAGCACCGTTATGCCGTCCAACTACATCCCGCAAACCGTGCTGCCGCCGGATGAACACATTCAGAAACAACTGGCGAAGGCAGAAAAAGAAGCCAAGGGATTTGCAACGCAAGTACGGGAACGCAAACACGCGGAAGTCCTGCGGATTTATCCCTTTGACATTTTCTCCGATCTGGTGGCAAAACGAGCGGTGGATTATCTTTCGGACAGCGATTACGACCGCTGGTTCTGGACAACGGAGCAATGCGATTCCTGCGGGCTGTGCGAAAAAATCTGCCCGGAATCCAACATCGTGCTGATGAACAATATACCAGTATGGCGAGGGCACTGCACACTCTGCATGGGCTGTATTCAATGGTGTCCCAAAGAAGCAGTCCAGTTCCGACAGGTAACCCTGAACCGGAAACGGTATCATCATCCGGACATCAAAGCGGAAGACATGATTCTGAAAATCTGCAAATAACAGAGTTCATTTCAGAAGGACGCAGTCAAACACTGCGTCCTTTTTTCATGCTTTGACGAGGGGAAAGTTTTCATTCCAAATTCACAGAACACCCCCGTGAAATCAGATTGAGAAAAAAATTTTGCAAAAAAATGAAAATTCATGCATAAAAAACAGAATAAAATGCGAATAAGTATACAGAGTAGATTTCAATGACTTTTGAAATCAGCTCGACAGAGAGGTCTCTGCCCGTAAAAAACGAGAATGTTTTCGGGTGGCAGGGGCTTCCAAACAAAGGGTATCCCGGAGATACCCCCAAACAGTAACGGGAGCCATTTTCCAATGTCATCCGAACAAATCCCATGACTTTTCAAAACGACTCATGAATAAAGAGCTGATTTCAAACGTCATGCCGGGAGCCTTGAAAATCTCTTCGGCATTTGTCAAGAGAGCGTTTCGGAGTTTGCGTTCCAAGCAGCCATCTCAAACCAATCATGACAACTGCACGAAGATTCTTTCCTATCTTTTCGGCAATGACTTTTTGAAATCAGCTCAAAAAAACTTGAAATACACAAAAAACGCACTATATTAGGGGGAATACACATAGAATCGAACGACATTTCCCAGTGCAAACGAAAGGAAAGAATCCCGAACGATGCACGAGGAGAATGAGGAGCATCCTATGGAAATTCCCCAACTGTGAGGTGAAACGATGTGCTTTACAACCCGATACAGCATTTTCACGAAACTGAAAGACGGAGACGAACGAGCATGGGAAGACTTTTACCGGAGATATGACCCGCTGATCCGGCTTCACGGGCAGGATTGCGGACTGAAACCCGACAATCTGGACGATCTTGTTCAAAATGTGATGGTCTCCCTGATGGGGCAGATGAGCAAATTCTCCTACGATCCTCAAAAGGGACGCTTCCGGGACTATCTGCGGAAAATCATCCGAGTAAAATCCATGGATATCATGAGGCAAATCTACAAAAACGAAAAAGAGCCACTGCCCCAGCAAGAAGACCTGTATCTGGATGATCTCTTCGATTCGGAATGGGAAAACTATCTCCGAGACGAATCGCTGAAAGAACTGAAAAAACAAATCAGTGCAAGGCATTATCAAATATTCTACATGCTCGATGTCCAAAATAAACCAGTCCGAGAAGTGGCAACACTGACGCAACAGCCAATCGCGACGATTTATTCCATCCGAACCCGGGCAGAAGAAATCATCAAAAAAATCGTAGAAGAACTGGACAACTGATTATGGAAAACATCCCCTCAATTCCCAATTTCAAACTGCTTGAACTCTGCGGACAAGGAGCAATCAGCACAGTGTGGATCGGAGTCGATGCGCACGGAATCAAACGAGCCATCCGAATCATCGACAAAAAGAAACATGCGAAGTTCATTGAGCAGGAACGCAAGGCAATCTCAGCTTACCGCAACGTAGCGAATCAGCACGACAACCTGCTGGATATTCTGTATTTGGGGGAAACGCCGAAATATCTCTACTATGTAACGGAACTCGCCGACAACGTACAGGGATACACCAGCAAATACGAACCAGACACGCTGGCATGGAGAATCCAGCATCATGATTTGGAAATCAATGAAATCCTGGAGATACTGGATGCAATACTGCGCGGCGTGGCACAACTCCATCAAAACAAACTGGCACACCGGGATTTGAAGCCGGAAAACATCCTGTTTGTGAAGCAGGTGCTGAAAATCGCCGATCCGGGGCTGGTCTCCATGACAACGGAAAACTTCACCGGAGGAACCGAAGGATACATGCCGCCGTGGAGCAATCCAACAGGAATCGAATCGGACATCTACGCCATCGGAATCATCCTCTATATCCTGATTACCAGACAAGACCCGAAGTATTATCCCGTAATCCCGACCTACTGCAACTTCAAAAACATCCGAGAACTGAACGAAATCTCGCTGAAATGCTGTGAATCGGCCCCGGCGGCACGTTACCATGACATCGCGCAAATCCAGCAGGATACGGCAAAACTGAGGAGAAAACACCGCAAATGGTCACTGAAAGACTGCTTCATAAGCTACTGGAAATATGCGGTGCTGGTCCTGCTGGCACTTTCACTGGCATGGAACGGGTATTTATTCCAAAAGATTCAGCCGCCCAAGAAACGAGAAATGACACTGACGGAAACAGAACAACTGCTGGATTACACAAAGAGCAGAATCAATTCCGTCAAAATCAATGAACTGGAACTGTGTCTGAATAAAATCAGAGAATCCAACAGTCCATACAAAAAACAAGAAAAAACACGAAATACATTTGCGTATCTGCAACAATATGTGGACTGCCTGAAATCCTTTTCGACCGAAGACAGCTCGATTTTTCTGTTCTCACTGATTTCCGATTCGTCGCTATTCAACGACAAGGCGGAACAGATTGAGACCATGAAAATGTTCATTTCATTCAATCCCGACTGCAAAGCGTCCGTAACGTCAAACATCAGTGCATACATGCGAATGCACGCACAAGGAAACGAAGAATATGCAAAAGTATTCCTGGAGCGGCTGAAAGCAATCGATTTAAGCCAAAAAAATCCATTTGCAGTGTCGTTTCTGCTGGTGCGTCTGGCCAACTATATGTGCCGATGCGGGAATTACGAGGAGGCAGAATACTGGACCAACAAAATGGAAGAGCTTACGCCCAATATCGGACCAGTCCTGCTGATGAAATTCCAGCTGCTCTACAAGCAGGGGCATTACCATGAGGCCGAAAAACTGCTTCATAAGATGAATGAAGAACACGTCCAAGGAGCCATCATCATATTCCTGTACGAAATCCTGCGCGATAAAATCCGGGAAACAGAACACGTTCAGAAAGTCGCAATCGAGGGATAATGAAGAGGGAAAGGGAGCGAAATGCTACAAACAGGGATGAAGGACTGTTTGAAGAGGAATGTGTATGTAAAAATGAGAAAAAAAGCAATAAAAATGGCATCCCCAACCGGATTCGA
>DCIG01000077.1:15248-55922 GCA_002315855.1 Lentisphaeria bacterium UBA1732
CTAGGCCTCTAGACGATAGGGACACAACTTGTGAAACATACACTCGAACATTCAAATTGTCGAGTATAATTTAATATACTACAGAATCAGAAAAAATCAAGCAAAAAAGTAAAAAAAGGAAGAAAATAGTTGCGAGGGAAGAACGAATTTCAGGATGGGTACAAAAAAGCCGAACGGGGCTCATTTTCGCAACAAAGAAACGCAAAAGAAGCCGCCGGGGAAAGCCGGGATTTCAGGGGCAGAATGTGGAGTGATGCAGGAGAAAAGGACGATGGAATCTCCTGAACGGAAGAGAAATTCAAGGGGATGAAAAAGCCGGGACCGCTCTTAAGGAACGATCTCGGCGAAACATCAAATGTTTTCAGAGAGGGGAGACAGCAGATTATTTGCTGGCATCGGACAGCTTGGTGCCAAGTCTGAAATAATCGACGTCAACATAGCCGCCAGCTTCCTTCGTGGAGAAGTTGAAAATCGCGAAGCGATAGCCCATGAAGTGAGGCATGGAGTACGGCATACTGATGGAATTGCCAATGCGAGTCCATGTCTTGCCATCCTTGCTCCAGTAGAAGTAGGATTTGTCGCGACGACCGGGGTTCAGGTCAGCGCAATTCTTGCCGTCCTGCGGACGGAGATCGCATTCCACGCGGAGATATGCGATATTGCCTTCCAGCGGGACAGAAGCGACTTCTGTGAGATTCGCACCGGACGGCTGCTGAGGAGCGGCGCCCTGCTGCGGACGACCACCACCGAAACCACCACCGAAACCACCACGGCCACCAGCACCGCCACCAGGAGTGCACATCACGATGGTCTTCTTGCCATCAAGCATCTTGACGCCAACGAAACCATACTGTTTCTGGAAAGAAGAGAGACCGGCATAGTCGCCGTCTTTCATCTTGCTGACATCGATCGCGATTTCAGCGGTGGAAACGGGACCGAACGTGCGCTGAGTAAGGGAGTTTCTTGCGGCTTCGAGGTCTCTCACGACATTACCAGTGGTAAGACGGAGCCAGCCCGGACGAGCGGTAACACTCCAGAGTTCCTTGACGGGGACGTGGTTCCACTGCCATACAAGCGGGAGAGCAGCTTCGCCAGCCTTGCGGTCGAATTCATCGGAAGCGCAGCAGCCGGGGATTTCTTTGTGCTTGACATTGATCGGGAGCTTCGGGAGGGTCTTGCCGTCGCCATCGGTGCCAATCATGGGCCAACCATCTTTCCACGTAACGGGGACGAGGAACGGGATGCGGCCAGCGCCGCCACGGTCGCCAAAGAGCATGGCATACCATTTTCCATCGGGCGTATCAACGAGGCCGCCCTGAGCAATGCCTTCGCACTGGAAGACCATCCTGGTTTCATAGGGACCCATGAGTTTATCCGCGCGAGCGCAGAAGACGGAGCGGCATTTGCCGTTCGGCCATGCGATGTTGAACAGATAATACTTGCCGTTGATGATGTGCATCTGGGAACCTTCCAGCAGATAGTTGCCGGAAAGACCGAGATCCTTGTTGGTATCAGCGCGGGAGAGAAGCATCTGGTCGACGCCGCCCTGCTTGACACTCTTCAGGTCGGCAGAGAGTTCGCGGATTTTGCGGTCGCCGCCATTGTAGATGATGTAGTTGCGTCCATCGGTGTCGAGGACGAGAGAGTGATCATGGAAGTGGGGGAGAGTGGAATAGAGTTTCCAGTCGTTCTTCTGCGGGTCCTTGGAAGTCCAAATGTAGGTTTTGCCGGTGGTGTTGGAGAAAGAAGAAACATAGAACGTGCCGTCTTTGTAACGGATGCAGCTTGCCCATGTACCTTTGCCGTATTCATTCTGACCATTGGTGAGAGTAAGCTGGTTTTTGGCATTCTGGTTGAGGCTGTCTTCCATCAAATCCTGATAGCAGTATCCGATGATGTCCCAGTTCACCAGGTCTTTCGACATCATGACAGGAACGCCGGGGTTCATGTGCATGGTGGTGCTGGTCATGTAGTAGGTGTCACCAACGCGAATCACAGAGACATCGGGGACGTCTGCCCAGATAATCGGGTTGAGGGGATCCGCAGGCGTTTCAGCGAACGCGGGTGCGACGAAAGATGCAGCAGCGATCATAATCGCGACTCCAAGATGTTTGAGTTTCATTTTGACTTTCCTTTACTGGATGTTGCGTGTCCATCTATAGAGGTACTTGCAAGAAGCAGGCTCTACACACTAACACAGATTGAGCTAATTTCAAAGATACTGCCGGAGACGGGGAAGATTCTCCGGGAACAGGCAGGAGAACGTTTTCGGGGAAATTTTCTCAAATGTCCGCCACAAAGCACGCCTGCAAGATATGCAAAGAATCCTTTCCAATCATTCCGACAATTATGGAATCAGCTCCGATTATTCTATCATAATATATATTGTTCATAAAGAGTTTTCAAGCATGAAAAGAACATTTTCCGCAAAAAAAAAAGCAAGAAATTTTTGTAGATAATGAAGGACACCTGCAAAAACAGGGAAAGAGCTTCCTGAAGAGACAGCAACATGCAGAAAAGATTTGCATTCGCAAGGGACATGTGATATATTTATTGAGCTGATTTTTATTGACGAAGTGAAATACGAGGAAAACATGCTTCAAACCTGGTTTCTGCCGACAGTGCTATCCGCATTTCTGCTCGGTTTCTACGACATCACCAAAAAACACGCATTGCGCAACAACGCGGTCATGCCAGTGCTATTCTGCGCGACGTTATGCGGATCGGCGTTTTTCATCGTGGTAACGGCAATCACAGGCAAGCTCATGGAGCTGCTGCCATGCACGGGGACATTTTTCCTGCTGATTCTGCTGAAGTCGGCAATCGTGGCCACCAGCTGGACCTGCGTGTATTATGCCATGCGCGATCTGCCGATTTCCATTGCATCGCCCATCCGGGCAAGCTCGCCGCTGGGGGTGTTTCTGGGGGGACTGATTCTTTTCCACGAGGTGCCGAATCTGTGGCAGGGGCTGGCAATGATTGCGATTTTCGCAGGATATTTCGGTTTTTCGGTAATCGGGAAGATGGAAGGATTTGCGTTCCGCAACTCACGGAGCGTACATCTCATTTTCATCGGGACACTGATCGGGGCGGGGTCGGCACTGTACGACAAGTATTTGATGAATGTACGGCACTTCGATCCGCAGTCAGTGCAACTGTGGTTCTCCATCGATCTGGTCATCCTGCTGGGGGCCGGTCTGCTGTACCGGATGTATCTGTGCAAAACGAAACCGGAGAAATTTCATTGGAAATGGACCGTACCCGCAACGGGAGTACTGCTGATTCTCGCGGATTTCACGTATTTTTACGCCATCAGCCAGCCGGAAGCACATATTTCCATGCTGTCGCTGGTGCGGCGGGCAAGCTGCGTGATTTCGTTTGCGGGCGGGTCGCTTCTATTCAAGGATCAGCACATTCTGCGGAAAGCACTGGCACTGCTGCTGATTCTGCTGGGCGTGATTGCGCTGGGACTGGCAAAATAAACGACATGAGAACCGAAAGCCGAAACCGAGGAGAAAAACATGACATTCCGTTTCGTCCACAACAATATCAATGTCTTCAATCTGGAACGCAGTCTGAAGTTTTATCACGATGCGCTGGGGCTGATTGAATCAAGAAGAATCGAAAAAGACGATTTCACAATCGTGTACCTGACCGACGGGATGTCGGGGCATCTGCTGGAACTCACATGGCTGAAAGACAGGAACGAACCATACAATCTGGGCGACAATGAAATTCATCTGGCGCTGCGCACCGATGATTTCGTTGCGGCACATGCACGACATAAAGAACTGGGGTGCATCTGCTACGAAAATCCATCCATGGGGATTTATTTCATCGAAGACCCTGACGGATACCGGGTGGAAATTCTGCCGACATCCAGAGGTATGTGAAGAAAAGGAGGTTCTATCATGGATAAAGGCACAACGCAAGTGAAAAAAATGCAAAACAAGCAGGAATTATCCTGCAAAAACCAGAAAAATCCCGATGATTTCAAGATTACAGTCGTAAAAAAGAAGTCATGGACAAGCCCGCTATCCCAAAAAATGAGGAAAGCAGGACTTGAGGCAAGTGCCGCAGCAATCCGCCAAGCAAAAGAAGCAGGAGTTCCGATTTCCTATATGAATGAAAACGGAGAAATCATCACAACACCTGTAACAGAAGAAATGCTCCATGATTAAGCGATTGCGAGTTATTGCCGGTCCGAACGGTTCAGGAAAAAGCACACTTTACCAGCAACTCTGCAACAATAACATACCAATGTATGATTTTCTCAATGCAGATGATATGAAGCTCAATTTTGAACAGGGGAAAAAACTATCTCTGCCGTTCTCTATAGAGCGGAAAGAACTCGACCTGCATCTTTCAGAATCACTTTTTGATGAACATGTTAAGGAAACTCTAATTAAAGCTGTTACCTATTCAGGGAATACGATTGCCATGAATCAAAAGAAGATCGATTCTTATTCCGTGGCAGCACTGGCTGATTTCTTAAGATTCTGTTATCTGTCAAGAGGGCTCAGTTTTTCTTTTGAAACTGTATTTTCACATCCATCCAAACTGGATTTTTTGAAAAAAGCATACAATCAAGGGTATCGCATTTATCTTTATTTTGTGGCAACAGAGGACATCAATCTGAATATCAACCGTGTAAAACAACGCAAACAGCAAGGCGGACACGATGTTCCAGAGGATAAGATTAAAACACGCTATTCGCGTTGTCTCAATCATTTTTTTCCTGCTATACGCTATGCATATCGAGCTTATATTTGGGATAATTCCACAACAAAAATGAAGTTACTGGCAGAAATGGAGCCAGGCCATTCGCTCGTCATATCAGAGAATGTTATGCCAAAATGGTTTAATACCTATATTCTGCAAAAAATTACAGCAACAGAAGAATAAGAACACGATGAAAAAGTTTATTCCGGGACAGGTTATTTCATTTTGCGAAGAGAGGGGGGAAGACGCGCATGTGTGTTTGCTCCAAGGGACCAAGATACTGACTATGCGGGATGGGGGAGAACTGCCGCGTATCAGAGATTTGAATGCAGGGATCAATGCAGGGATCATGCCGAAACGATTTCTGGTGGCGGGGGAACTGGACGGAACGGACTGTATCGGGACGATTCTCCCCAAAGAAGCAGACGGAGAAGCATTCACCGGGAACGGGGCGGAATGGGTGGAACTGCGGGCATTTTTCGCGGCGGCAGAAGAGGCGGAGTCCTACGCGGCAGGACGTATACGCGTACTGTGGAACTGGATCAAACAGCATAAGTTCTGCGGGGGATGCGGGTCGGAGCCGGAAGCGTCGCGGAGCGATATTTCACTGAAATGCAAAAACTGCGGAGCGATGTATTATCCGCAAATCGCCCCGGCGGTAATCGTGGCAATCACACGTGGAAACGATGAAATCCTGCTGGCGCACAATGTAAAATTCAGACCGGAAGTGCACAGCCTGATTGCGGGATTCGTGGAGGCAGGTGAAAACGCGGAACAGGCAATCCGGCGGGAAATCATGGAAGAAGTCGGGATTGAAGTAAGCAACATCCGCTATCTGGGAAGTCAGTGCTGGCCGTTCCCGAACTCGCTCATGCTGGGTTATACGGCAGAATATGCAGGGGGGACCATCAAGCCCGACGAGACAGAAATCCAAACGGCAGGATTTTTCAGAAGAAATGCAATGCCGGCCATTCCTTCGCCGGGATCCATCGCAAGAAAACTGATTGATTTGTGGATGAAAGGGGAAATCAGTTCTATAAAAAAGCAGAGACGGGGGTTGCAAAAATGACAGGAAGAATTATATTATGTACGAAAGAGTCAATTTCAAACAGTTCCACAAAAAGTATTGATTTCATACCCCAAAAGGAACGGAACGAAAAGAACGTTTTCCACCATGCAACGATTCACGAGGACAAGGCAACAAGTTGAGCTGAAGCAGCAGAGGAAAGGCAATCGAAACATGCCGATTCTGCTGAGTTTCGGCGTTTTTCTGGTGCTGTTCTTTTCGTATTTCTCAAATTTCGGAATCAGCAAAACCGGAGCAAGCGGGCATATCACGCGCGATGCCGCCGTATACCAGGACGGAACACGCGCCAAAGAAACACTGCGTCCTGATGTACAAAATCTGCTGAGAATCCCACGGCAGGAGCGTTCCGTACAGGATTCAGGTGCAAACAGAGGGCGCAAGACATCCGCCCTGATTTTATCAGATTCCATCATCAAAACGGGGCTTCCCTGCTCCGTACCGGAAGAAATCAAGTCAATTCCCCGCCCGGTGCAGTACGGCTATGATCCATCTGCACCGGTAAGAGGAAGTCCGTTTTTCCTGTAAAGGCAACTCGATTTGATTCCGAGTTGCAGTTTCCCGCCGGGAAATGAAAAACCACGGGAAACAACGGGGCAAATCGAGATGCCTTGAGCCTAACTGCCAATTCCGTCATTCAACCAATGACAGACAAAACAGGAAAAAAAATGAAAGAATTCATCTCAAAACATCTCGAAACAATCATCTGCTCTGTATTCGGACTGGTGTGCATCATCGTCGCCATTCTGGCATACCAGAAATTCATGGTATAGGAGCAATGATTCGCTCAAATAAATGGCGGTAATGTCCGCTACATGGTAAAGGACAGCCTCCGGCACAACAAAAGCGTGCCGGAGGCTTTTTACATTTGCGGGAGGGGAGAAATCAGGTGTTTTTCTTCAGTTCGGCACTTATCCGCATGGAACAGAAGTCCGGGCCGCACATGGTGCAATATCCGGAATCATACTTCACTTCGGCATGAGAGGCGGAAACAGCACGCCGACGAAATTCACGGGCGCGGTCGGGATCAAGCGCGAGGTCAAACTGTGCATCCCAATCAAATTCGGCACGGGCGCGGCTGATGGCATGGTCACGGGATACGGCACCGGGCTTTTTCAGGGCGACATCCGCCGCATGAGCCGCAATCCGGAAGGCAATCACGCCATTGCGGACATCTTCCGCTTCGGGAAGACCAAGGTGTTCCATCGGGGTAACATAGCAAAGCATCGCCGCGCCATAATATGCGCCCGCCGTGCCGCCAATGGCCGCCGTAATGTGGTCATATCCGGGAGCACAGTCCACCACAACAGGGCCAAGGATATAAAACGGAGCATCCTCGCAAACGGACTGTTCGCGCTTCATATTCATTTCGATTTCATTGAAGGGGATGTGTCCGGGTCCCTCCACCATGGACTGAACACCAGCAGCACGACAACGACGGACGAGTTCGCCAAGAGTATTGAGTTCGGCAAACTGAGCGTCATCGGAAGCATCCTCAAGGCATCCCGGACGCAAGCCATCCCCAAGAGAAAGGGTAACATCGTAGTCAAGGCAAATATTCAGGATGTCGTCAAAGCAGGTGTAAAAGGGATTTTCCTCATGGTGCTTTTTCATCCAGCAGGCAAGAAGCGAACCGCCGCGGCTGACAATGCCGAGGGTGCGTTTCAACGCCATCGGGACGTATTCGGCAAGGAGACCAGCGTGAACGGTCATATAATCGACACCCTGCTTCGCCTGTGAAAGGATGGTATTCAGGAGCGTGGGGCGGTCAAAATGGTCTCTGCCGTATTTGGCAACCATCTCATAGACGGGAACCGTGCCAACGGGAACCACAGAGGCAGCAATAATCGCAGTGCGAATGGCATCGATGTCGCCGCCCGTGGATAAATCCATGACCGTATCCGCGCCAAACCGAATCGCTTCGGCAAGTTTGTGCTTCTCTGCACCGGGACAGCTGGAAGTCGAGGAGTTTCCAATATTCGCGTTAATCTTCACAGTCAGTTCGCGCCCAATGCCCATGGGAATCAAATTCGTGTGATTCACATTCGCGGGAATGACAATCCTGCCATCGGCGACACGCTGCAAGATGAAATCAACAGGACGTTTTTCCTGTTCGGCGACATGCGCAATCTGAGGGGTAACAATGCCTTGCCGGGCGGCAAGCATCTGAGTTTTCGGGAGGGAGTTTCGGGACATCTTCAGTCTTCCTTTTCATTGTAAGCTCAATTCAAAAGTACTGCGGGGAGCTTGAAAGTTCTTTCCAATCTTTCCGTCAATGACTTTTGAAATCAGCTCATTGTGATTGATTACGCAGGAAAAAGAGGTTCCAATCCAATGAAAAGGCATCGCGATTTCCTACGCCGGCATAACCCGGATCAGGTTCGATGGGTGTAATCTCAGCCAAAACCACGACGGTTTCAGCACCCCAATACGATTTTTCAAGACATGAGCTTCACAACTCATGAAACATAATATACCACGGGAAAAGAGATTTTTCAAGGAGCAAACAGAGGAGCTGATTTCAAAAGGCATCGACGGAAACGAGGAGGGAATGATTTTTTTCAGGGCAATGGCTTGACATTTTGTGAAAAGGTGCTATATTAAATTACCTTTCATTGAAAACTATTTTATTTGAAAGAGATTTTTACTGCAAACAGTTTTCTTTGAAAGATATTAAAAAAAAGGAAGCAATCAAAGCAAACGAGATGCGACAGACAACAGGGGAAGCTCCCAAGAGCTAATCAGCAGATTTGTCTGAGCATCAGAAACGATGTTTCACCCGAAAGGAAACTATGAGGAATCCGTGCAAGAAAGCAAGAATACTCCTGATCGGAGCAGCGGCGACACTGGCATGTTCCTGCACCACCATCCAACACCTGCCCAAGGAAATGAGAACCGCAGAGGAAAGCGGAGCCGAATACGAATGTGCGGAAAAAGTGATTGCGGCAGTACTGGAAGATGATTACAGAACACTATCCAAACAAATCACGCCGGAACTCCGGGAACAGTTCGGCAAAGAAGAGTTTGAAAAGGTCAGAGAAGAAGCATTCCGAGCAGTCGGAGAACCAGTCTCGTACCTTTTTCTCAGCAAACTGGAAATGACCGCATTCAGTCCATACGTATGGAAAGTGCGTTTCGTGCGAACGAAGGAAAACGGAGAAAAGATTTACACAGAAACCATGTTCCGAGTCATCACCGGGATGACGGAAGACGGACCAGTGGCGGTGGCATTCAGTTTTATCTGACGGGCCAACTTCAATCCGATTTGAAATCAGCGTCAGCAGGATTTCAAGCAAACAGGCAGAGGAAATCTGCGAAAAACAAAGGACAACGGGAAATATTTCAAAGCTCCTGCCGGGGATTTGCAATCAGTTCAGATATTTTCCGAAAACAATCCACAAAAAAGGGAACTTTCAAAAGAGAACGATTCACCGAAATCAGATCATTTGAACGCAAGCAAAAAATGAACAGAACACACAACAAGAAAATGATTTGCGCGGTCATGCTCGCCGCAAGTGCCGCAACCATGCCAGCCGCATATTCCCAGAATATGCAGGGAAATGCGGAAAACGAAGTCAGGACAATCCACCTGACGCAAGATGACGGACAAGTCCGTTACGAAACAAGGATATTCGAACTGGAACACGCAAGCGCAGAAAGCGTATTGCCATTCATACGGACAGCAGTGCTGCGCTACAGCGCAAATTCCAACGCGCAAAGAGTTACTTCCGCCGACAACGACGGCAAGAACAACGATCACGCAATCATGGTAACAACAGGACGGGATTTCATGCCCTACGCGGAAGAAATCGTAAAAGCACTGGACCATGACGGAATCGTGGACGAAAGCGGGAAAGTCATCAAGGGGACAGGAGCAATGCGAATCGCCTACACTCCGAAATACCGCGCGGCACGACAATTCGCAGACCTGATTGACAATACCATCGCGTCCAGCGAAGGGAAAGCATACGTAAACGCCGAAAACAACACGATATTCTGGCAAGATCAGGGAGAATCAGCAAAAAATACGCTGGAATGGGTGGAACGTCTGGACAGACCACTGCCGCAGGCCAATATCCGGCTGAATTATTATGAACTGAGAGAAAGCGATTTGCAGGACTGGGGTTTCGATTATGTGGCGTGGAAGAACGGTCCGGGAGTGAACATACTGAACGTGGGTTACAACGCAGGACGAGCGGTCATCAGCGAAACCCTGCAGAAACTACTTCAGCAAGTTTCAGTGGATTTGACCGCGAACTGGTCTCTGGCAGGATTTTTCACGGCACCGCAGTTTGACATGAGCTTCATCCGCTGTCTGCAACAGTCGGGACAGGCCAACGTAACAGCCGACGCGACCATCACGGCACTGAATACGCCGGTACGCAGTCAAAGCGAATATCTGAATCTGGTGCTGCAGCAAGTAAAAAATCCAGACCGCGCACCATATATCTATCAGGTGTCAATGTACCCTGAATACCAAAACATTCAAAAAAATATTCTGGGACGCACCGTCGTAGGAAAGAGTTTCTACGAGGATGAGGACGGGAACAAACATTCCAATCCGCCGGTTCTGAAGGCAAAAATCATCAATCCTTTCATCTTTTTCGACCCGAAAGACGGTGATGCGGACGAAAAAGGATTCATCCCCGACAGCAAAGAATATTACGACGGAGCCGGAGAAATCAGGAAAAACGGAGGAGTGCTGTTCCATTACGAGCTGAATTTCAAAAGCATCGTGGAACGGGGGAATACGGGGTCAGAACTGAGCAATTCGGCCATTTTCTCCGGAGCGGCGACGATAGGATTCAATCAGGAAAAAGTCCTGTCCGTCTACGAAAAAGAAAACGATGTGGAACAGACCGTGGGAATCCCGATTCTGTGCAGGATTCCGATTCTGAAATATCTTTTCAGCACCGTAACCAGCATCCGGGAAAGGACTTATATCATAGTGTCCGCAGAAGCAGTGCCAGTGCATACATCGGGCGACCGTCTGAACAACAAGAGCGTCAATACCGAAGTACACCGCAGAATCGAAAAACCACTGAAGCCGACATCGGATGAAAAGTAAAAGGAAGGGATAGGAATCATGAATCAGAAGACAGGGAAATTAACAGCGGTGATGACCTGCGCAGGAATCATCGCCATGCTGGGCGGAGCATGTCAAAACGGGAATCAGGGGCAGCAAACACCAAATCACGCCATTATGCCAATGCCGCAAAATACACCGCAAAGCATCGTAGTAACGCCGAAAACCATCCCGGGGACGGCACGAAGTGAAAATGACAATCCGACCGGAGGGTATGCACCGACCAATGTACAGGCACAATTGCGAATCGACGTAAACAACGACACGAAACAAGTCAAAGTCATTCGCGACAACACCGATCCCTACGTCATCACAAAGCCGTATCAGCTGAAACATGCAGACCCATACGCGGTACGCGGTTATCTGGAAGCGGCAGTCGGAGCAAAAAGCGTCAGCACAAGTCCGGCCCAGGCGACAGCGGTGAAATTCGCAGACGGGACGGGGGTCATTCTGGTCTCGGCAGAAGAGTACCGTTTCACGGACTCGTCCAAGGGACGCGGAATCGATGACATCATCGCCCGCCTCGACCGACCGGGGCTCACTTACATGGGCGATGCAGAAACACATATTTATTTTCCTCGCTACAGCAAAGCCTCCAATCTGCGGGACATGCTCCTGAAAATCGGGTCAAGCGCCAATGATCCGCAATTCGCCCTGAGTCCAAGCGAAGTAATGGTGGACGGTGAACTGAACGCGCTGATGGTCAAGGCACCCGACTGGTGCTGGAGCGATATGCGTGAAATGCTGGCAAGTTACGACAAGCCCGTGCCGGAAGTGCGGATTTCCTACAAGATACTGGAAATCTATGCGGAAAACGATGACCGAATCGGCGTGGATTTCCAGTCGTGGAAAAACAATGACGGGGTGGATTTGTTCTCGGCAGGGACGTTCAACCGCCGCAACTGGGGGACCTTCTTCACAAGCGGAGTTCAGGATACGGGCTACAACCGAACCTCCTACTGGAATTTCAACCCGAAATGGAATACGCGGTATCTGGACTTCATGACAACCATCGGCAAGGCAAAATGTCTGGCACAGGGAGTCCTGGTGGCACAGAACCGGGCAGTGTCCACGGTGCAGGTCAATTCGGGATTTTTCTATGACAGGACCTCGTATCTCGCAGGAGCTTCCACGCTGAAAGAAGCCTGTGATGAATTCGCGTATACCGAACCGAACCCGGACACCATTCAGAGAGAAAGTCTGACCTC
Source organism: Lentisphaeria bacterium UBA1732 (assembly GCA_002315855.1). Lineage (GTDB taxonomy): Bacteria > Verrucomicrobiota > Lentisphaeria > Victivallales > UBA1829 > UBA1732. The sequence goes on from DCIG01000077.1 coordinate 27,349, forward strand.
CATCATGCCTTACGAAGTGCTGAAAAACATGTTATACAAGGACGCGAAACTGAATCCGTATACGAATCCTGTACTTCCGGCAGGGTACACCATGCGCATGATGAATACGCAGACGACCAGCAACACTTACGCGGATTATGCGGAAATGCTGGGGGAAAGCGCATCGCCGCTGACCAAATATCTGACGGGATATGTAACAACCGATGAAAACGGAGACACCAAGGTCGTAAGCGCGAATTACTACAATTCAGACTGGGATTACGCAAACGCGGCACCGGGAATCATTCACGGATGGCTGCAATACCCCATGGTAACCGACGGATTCAAAGTCGATTTGTCAATGAAGCCTGTAGTTACAGGAGAAGCGGCAGAACTGGAATTCGACATGAACTGCATCTCTCTGTTGGGGTGGAACGCGGACGGGAGCGCAAGAACCAGCGAATCATCCACAAAAACGAAAGTGCAAATCGGCTATGATGCACGGGAGTTCGTCATCGGAGGACTGAGAAAATCAGAATCCGTGCGGGGGACAACGGGACTGCCGTATCTTAAAGACATCCCCGTTCTGGGACGAGTTTTCTCCACAGAATCAGAGTCCATCAAGCAATCGCAGCTGATCCTGATTGCGACCGTGGAACGTTCGCCGATTTCCAGTGAGCTGAAAGAGGAAGAAGCAGGCGAAATGCAAGGAATCGTGCAGAGAGTCAACAAGGGGATGGACAGCAAAACCGGCAATATGTTCTTCCAGCAGTACGGACTGGACCGAGACCGTCCGTCATTCCAGAGGAATCTGGACGAACTGGAACAAACCATCGATGACGAATATCAGGAGCTGAAGTAATGGACAAGAACGACAATCAACAGCAAACAGGGGCAGACAATGCCAACGCCACGCCCAAAGGTGAAGTCAACAAAGGGGCCGTGGAAGAACTGAAAAAACTCAGCAGGCTGCTGGAATTCAAGCGGAGAATCTTCCTCAAGAATCTGCGGGAGAAATATGTCGCGTACATTCCGACAGCACAATTCGACCACCTGATGAACATACGGAGACTTCTGCCGTGCAATCTGACAACCATCATGGATTTCACGGGATTTTCGTCCGCCGGGGCATCGATTTTCGTGTCGAAACTGGTAAAATCAGGGGTATTAACCCGAATTGAAGACCGACAGGATCGACGGAATGTGGTCATCGGAGTTACACCGGAAGGACACAGAATCCTGACGGAAATCGATGATGCACTGTCCGACTATGTAACAAGTTTTTTCCTGACCAAAAACGCAGAAGAACTGGAAGCAATCCAAAACGGATGCCGCGTGATGGTGGAAGAACTCCGCAAATCAGACTTAGAACAGGATTATTCCGAAACATTGGATAAAATATCCTGATTCGAGGGGGGCACGCGTGTTTTTCGGGGGACACGCGTGCAGAGCGAAGTACATCGAGAATGGTGTACTTCGCTCATTTTTTTTGCTTCATGAGGGATGAAAGAGAATCAGTCGTAAGTTACGTCAGGATTGTCGGCGGCGATACCATCCGCAAGCATTGAGACGTTGGCAGGACGAGGACCGAACGGATACTGGGTATTGCAGGGCTGTGTCCAAGTCTGACCGGGCGCCAAATCATGACCGTAATTTTCGAGTTTGATGCGGGAAGCAATGCGAACCGAGCCGACGTGACCATCCAGATAGGAAGCATTGACGGTGCGGTTGTGGCGGAAAGGAATATTGCCAAGGGTGGAGGACTGACCGGGACGGGAGGCAGGGTAAAACGCACCGGTAATCACGGCATCCGAGGTGGCCTGATAATCGGTCCACGTGATTGATTTGGATGGGACTTTCATACGGACATCGCCATGAACCGCATAATCGGCGACAATCCCGGTGGAACGACCGCTTTTTGAATTGGAAAGAGTGTTTCCGCTGCCGCCAATGGAAACGGAGACGCGTTCGCCGCCCTGCTGACATTTGCCAAGACGGCCTAAACGTTCGGTCATGCCATCGCCGGGACAGCGGGTTATGTCCTGCGCGAACATGCCGCGCCCGAACGCCTGCACAAAGCCTGCATCCGGCAAAAGATAGGTCTGAATATCCGGCAAATAACTGTTCCAGTCGGCCGCATAACAGCCTGTGGCAAAGGCATACTGCTTCATCAGGTTTTTGCAGGCAGTAGTATGGGCATTGGTTTTCGCATTGTTCAAGGCAGGGAAAAGCAATGCGGCAAGGATACCGATTATGGCAATCACGACAAGGAGTTCAATCAGCGTGAAATGCTGTTTGGCAGATAAGGGAGAGCGCATTTTTCAAAACTTCTCAACAGGGGTTAAAGTTAATCTCCGGCGGGTTTCACGAGAGAACGGGAAGAAGAAGGAGGAATCCTGACAGTTTCGAGAGTGTCCGGATGAAGCGGGTCAAATACGGGGACATCCGAACGAATCAAACGAGCCAAGCCCGGTACACCGGAACGAATGCCCTCAATCACGCATCTGGCAAGCTCATATCCGCCAAACACACAATGATGGGTGTCATCTTTGGTATTGCCGTCATATACGAAAAGGCTTTTGCTGGCCTCTGCACCGAAAACGCCATACATGGCAAAGCTCATGGCGGAAAGATCAATCAAGGGGACATTCTGTTCGGCGGCAACCTGCTTGCAGGCATCCGCATATTCTTCCAATGTTTTGAACGGCTTGCCATCCGAATCGAAACGGCGGCGTTCGACGGGAGTAATCACCACAGGATTGCCGCCTTTTGAGCGGACATCGGCAATCATCGTTTCGAGGTTCTTCTTATATGATTTGAAAGGACCGGCATCTGCGCCTTTCTCTTTCTGGTCATTATGCCCGAACTGAATCAGGACGTAATCGCCTTTTTTCATGGTCTCCAAACATTTCTGAAGACGGCGCTGGGAACGGAAAGCAGAAAGCGTCAAGCCGGATTCCGCATGATTGGCAACCGCGACACCTCGGTCGAAAAACTCAGGGATGAGAAGCCCCCAGGAAGCCCAAGGTTCATCGGTCTGATCGGTTACGGTGGAATCGCCCGCGAGGAAAACAGTAACAGCGGACGGATTCGGAGTTACAGAGATTTTCACAGCGTCCGGATAATCGGTGATGACGGAAAGAGTCAGTTTATTATCCCAGCGAAGGAAAGAGCCTTCTGAGCCGCGCATTCCGACTTTGCCGCCATTCTGCAAATCATTTGTGCGGATATTCACGGTAAACGACTTCGAGACGAAAGAGCCGGGACGAGTTACGACACGATCCAGCATCTGGCGGCGCCCCTCGGCTTTCACCCAGTTGACCGTACCGGAATCACGGTCGCCCAAAACAACCGAAACATCGTAATTGCCTTCCGGAAGCTCCTGCACCCAATCAACGGTCTTCAAAGAGGCGGGGTCATAAGAAACGACCTGACCACGGGTATTGATTTCGCCGTTTCCCGAAAAACATGCAGAAAGAGCCAGAGAAAGGGAAAGGGACAGAATCAAATGTATTTTCATGGGAAAAACTCCTATGAGGCTGACCCGGGATGCAAAAACATCACCGATTTATGAGCTGATTTCTGAATTATGAAATCAGCTTATTTGTAAAAAACATGCAACTCCTGATGCAATACACAAATATAGCATAAAAAAAGAGCTTGTCAAAGGAAAAATCTGAAAAAAATACGGATTGATTTGCAAAAAAAGGCCGCCGCTCTGCCCCAAGCTGAAAAGGCGTCAAAGCCGAAATCGGGGCGCCACGCTCATGCGAGATTAAATCTTTTTTACAAAATCCGCTTGCAATCTTGCGGCTTGCATGATACATTTGTTATTTAAAGAATGCGACTGTCAAACCGACAGGCGTGTCCGAATCAGTCTTTCATCACAAGGAATGCCTATTCATGTTATGCCAAATCTGTAATTCTGCTCCTGCCTCCATCCATATTCAGGAATTTGTCAACGGCGAACGGCGTTCTCTGCATCTCTGCCCGGAATGCGCAAGGAAACGCAATATGGGAGACTCGCCACTCCAAGATCCGCATCTGCAAGAAATGCTGGAACATCTGTCCAAGGCCGTCATCAGCGATCCCGACGGGGTATTATCCAAACTTTTCGGGGAACAGGAAGAAGCCCCGCAGGAAAAAGAGCCGCAAGCAAACATCGTCTGCGAAGAATGCGGAACGGATACCGCGAAATACCGCAAGACAGGACTTTTCGGCTGTGAACACTGCTATGAAGCGTTTGCGCGCATTCTGGATGAAGAACTGCCGCTGACCCATCGAGCAGGAGTACACCGCGGCAGAATGCCGGCAGAAGATACACCCATCCTCGAAAACAAAGAGATATCGGAACGTCTCAACATGCGCCGCCAGCTGGAACAACTCCGAAGCAAACTGAATGAATCCATCCGACGTGAAGAATATGAGCTTGCGGCAGAACTGCGGGACGAAATCACGGGCATCGAAAAAAAGCTCGCGTCAATGGAACCGGAAGGGAACCAATCCGACATCGACCATGAGCCAAGCAAATGAAACGGATAACCTATGATTCTGCATCCATTCATAAAAAACATAGCCGACAACATGCCGCCGTATTTCGGGACAGGAACAGCAGTCGCCTGCGGGATTTCCCTGAGGCGAAACATTGCAGGGTATCCTTTCCCGCAAGAGGCCTCCAACAATCTGCTGAAATCCATTCAGGAGCTTGTCTGCGCGACTTTCCAATCCGATGAAATCAAGGGGACCCTGCCGCGATTTTTCGAGGTTCCTGCAAAAGACCTGACCGATACAGACAAGGAACTGCTCTGCGAACGGGACCTGATCAGCACACCGATTCCAGAGGAACGCTGCGGGGCACATCTATTCTGCGCCGAAGACGGAAGTTTCTCCGCCCTCGTCAACGGGCAGGATCATCTGGAACTGAGGCTGATTTCACCGGACTGCGATCTGGAAAGCCTGCGGGACGAGATGGAACACATCGACAATCTGCTGAGCAAAAAAATACGTTATATGTACCATAACGAATACGGATACCTGACGGCCTCCCCGATTCACGCCGGAACAGGGCTGCACGTTTGGACAGTAGTGCATCTGCCCGCGCTGACGCTCGCCAGCAGAGTCAAAGACCTGCTGGAACAAGTCGAAGGGATGGGACTGGAAGCCGAAGCATTCTATCCAATCAAAAAAAATGCGGCAGGCAATCTCTACCGCCTCACCAATGTATCCACCATGGGCGAAGGAGGATATGAAATCGTACAGCGTGTCTGCAATGCGACACAGCGGCTCATTCAGGAAGAAGAACGCACACGGAACGACATCATCATCCGCCAGACTCCGGCTTTTCTCAACGCCTGCGGGCGTTCTTTCGGACTGCTGAAGTATTCGTACATGCTCCCCACAGCGGAAATGCTGGACGCGCTGTCCATCCTCAAACTGGGAACCGACACGGGAGTATTCCGCCATTTCCGGGAAGAAGACTGGGCAAGCATGGCAATCAAAGGACTGCCCGCGCATCTGGTATGCCAGAACAACGGAGAACTCACCCCAATCGAAGCAGGAGAAATCCGGGCGAAAATGCTCCGGGAACTGCTGAACGGGCCCAAACCGCAGGCAGGATTCAAGCCTGCATAATACGAGACAGAGGCAAGAACAGAAGAACCGGGTACAGTCATGGACATCCTATACAATGTGGCACTTGCCATACTGGAAATGACATTTCTGCAAGTCATGCTGCTGCTCCTGCACGGCATGAGGAAGCAAATCGGGATTTCGTCGCTGTATCTTTCCATGGGGCTTATTTTTGCATTCACGCAGGTGATCGGAGCCGTGGGACTGTCAATCGAAACGGGGTACACGGGATTTGACATCCACATCTCATCCGGGGTACTGATGCTGCCGTTTCTGGGGATTCTGGCAGTGGTCTACATCGCAGACGGGACATTTTCAGCCCAGAGAGTCATTATCGGATTAATGCTCTGTCTGGGGGTATCGGTCTACATATCGCTGCTGACATCGGCGCAGTCGGAGTCGCTGATCAATGATCAGACCAACACAACGGCACTGACACTCCTGTCGCTCATCCTGAAAAAGACACTGAACCTGATGGCGGCAACCGTCATCGCGCTGACCGCAGATTTATTCCTGCTTCCAATCTTCTATCAGGGACTGAGGAATCTGCGAATCAACCTGTATCTCTGCATTGCGACCTCGCTTCTGGGAGTGGAACTGATTGACTCGGTGGTGGTGGGCATCGTAAGCAACTGGGGGACGCAGTACTGGTGGCTGGAAATCCAATCGACCTATGTTTTCAAGGCACTCATGGTGCTGTGGCTGAGCGTCATTCTGACATTCTACCTGAAACGAATCCACGCATGTCTGCCGAATGAACAACGTGCATCGCTGGATATATTCTACGCATTTTTCCAAAACTACAGCAAACGAGTGGAACTGGAACGAACCCTGAAGGCAACGGAAGAACGCTATGCCGTACTGTTCCGCAACGCCATCGCCAATATTCTGGTCATGACCCCGGACGGGATGATTTCCGAGGTCAATGAATCGACGATAGCAACTTTCAAGCGGTCTGAAAGCGACATCGTAAACCATTCGTTTCTCACGATAACAGGCATCACGCAGGAAACCTGGACCAATCTGATCCGCCAGGATGTGGCACGAACCTCCATCACCCTGCCAAGCGGGACAATTCTGGAAATCATCCTGAACCATATCTCGCTGGGAAACACGCCAATGATACTGATTCACGGGCGAGATGTAACCGAAATTCAGCGCATGGAACAGGAACACCGAATCTGGCAGGAAAAAACATTCCACCGGGAACGGCTGGCCTCCATCGGAGAACTGGCGGGAGGAATCGCACACGACTTCAACAACTTCCTGCACGCCATCCAAGGGCACCTCGACATTATCCAGTACATGCACCCGGTGCAGGATGAACAAGCCCGAAAACACATCGAAAGCATCGACGCCATCAGCGTAAAGGCATCCACGCTCACAAAACAGCTTCTCGGATTCGCGAGACGCGGGAAATACCATGTGTCGCGCATCGAACTGCCAAGTTTTCTGGAATCAACCGCCGCAATGTTCCACCCGGTTTCGACCGACTATAACTTCGTAATGGAACCGCCAGTGCCACCGATTGCACCAGATGATATTCCCGCTGTGCCGGGGGATGTGATCCAGCTGCAACAAGTCCTCATGAACATCCTGATGAACGCCCGCGATGCACAAAAAGAAACACCGATTTACGACCGGTTGATCGCCATGCGGTACGGACTGGCGGAAAAACTGGGAATACGCCCTGTGCCGCCACTGGATGCAACCATTCTGCCAGATACACCATACGTTGTCATCAGCATACGGGACAACGGACCAGGCATTCCGGAAGATATTGCGGACAAAGTATTTGAACCATTTTTCACGACAAAAGCAGTGGGCGAAGGGACAGGGATGGGGTTATCCATGGCATACGGAATTCTGATTTCCCACAACGGCTGGATTCAGCTGGACAAGCCTGAAAAAGGTCAGGGAGCAATCTTCTCGCTTTTCCTGCCGCTGGATACCAGGACACTGAAGTATTATGAAAGAACGGGGGAGAAAATCACTGAAATCAAGGGGCAAAGCTAAGGGGGGAAATCCGAGGAGATTTTTCAAAAAAACGAGGAATGAGGGAAGAAAAAACTGTTTTTTTTGAAAAAAAGGCTTGAAAAGGAAAAAAAAGGATGCTATAGTAAAACATTATGAAAACTTACAGCAAAAACATCCATTTCTTCTTCGGTTGGTGGCGTTGGCGGTAAATCCGTCAAGGTCATGCTTTGCTGTATACGTTTTTCACACACATTCTATGATTTTGGCGGATTGAACCCGATGGTTTCAGTCCGCTTTTTTTATGTCTGCACGGCAGGCGATTCGAGGAAAACAGAAAGGGAAGCAGCAAGAATCCCCGGACCCGTGAAAAATCAGGAAACACGAAACAAGCAGGCAAATCAAACGAACGAAAGAGCGAATCATATCAATCAAAATAACCCGTCTCAACGATGAAAGGAACAACACCATGAGCCAAATCCCGTACAAAACTTACCTCTCCGAAAACGAAATGCCGACAGCCTGGTACAATCTTCGCGCCGATATGATCAAAAAGCCGGAACCGCTGCTGAATCCGCAAACAAAAAAGCCGGTCAGCGAGGATGAACTGCGTCCCGTCTTCTGCGATGAACTGGTGAAACAGGAACTGGACGACACGACCGCATTTTTCGATATTCCGGGAGAAGTGATGGATTTCTACCGCATGTACCGCCCGGCACCGCTGATCAGAGCTTATTTTCTGGAAAAAGCACTGGGAACACCAGCACATATCTACTATAAGTTCGAGGGGAACAATACATCTGGAAGCCATAAACTGAACTCGGCAATCGCACAGGCGTATTATGCGAAGAAACAGGGGCTGAAGGGAGTTACCACAGAGACAGGCGCGGGACAATGGGGAACTGCGGTCTCCATGGCGTGTTCGTATTTCGGGCTGAAAAGTCATGTGTACATGGTCAAGGTATCCTACGAGCAGAAACCATTCCGGCGCGAAGTCATGCGAACCTACGGAGCTGATGTTACGCCATCGCCTTCCAATACCACCGCAACAGGGCGCAAGATACTGGAGGAATTTCCGGGGACAAACGGAAGTCTGGGATGCGCGATTTCGGAAGCCGTGGAAGCGGCACTCACGCATGAGGGGTACCGTTATGTGCTGGGGTCGGTCCTATCGCAAGTCGTGCTTCACCAAAGCATCATCGGACTGGAATCCCAAATCGCACTGGACAAATACGGAATCACGCCGGATATTGTCATCGGCTGCGCAGGAGGCGGGTCCAATCTGGGAGGACTGATTGCGCCATTCATGCGGGACAAAATCCAGGGAAAAAGCAATCCGCAAATCATCGCGGTCGAACCGGCATCCTGTCCGAGCCTGACACGCGGGAAGTTTGCATACGATTTCTGCGACACAGGACGAATTTGCCCGCTGGCAAAAATGTATACGCTGGGAAGCGGATTCATCCCGTCCGCCAGCCATGCAGGGGGACTGCGCTACCACGGCATGAGTGCCATTCTGTCGCAACTCTATGACGATCATCTGATGGAAGCACGGTCGGTTACGCAGACGGAAGTATTCGATGCGGCAGTCCAGTTCGCCCGAATCGAGGGAACGCTCCCCGCCCCGGAAAGCAGCCACGCCATCCGGGTCGCCATCGACGAGGCCCTGAAATGCAAAGAGACCGGCGAGGCGAAAAATATACTCTTCGGACTGACAGGGACAGGATATTTCGACCTGTATGCCTACCAGAAATACAATGACGGTCTTATGTCAGACTACATCCCGACCGATGCGGATCTGGAAAAAGGATTTGCGGGGATGCCGAAATTCTGACAAGGCGGAGATTCTCCAAACATGGAAACGGGTACACTCAAAACGAATGTACCCGTTTTTTCCGTATGCGCTCCAAGGATAACAGGGAGAGCAAGAAAGGAAATGAAATAAGGAAGAGAGATTATCTGACCTTGCGAATGCGAAGAGCCATGTACTCCTTGCCGGGGAGTTCCAGACGGAAACGGCCCTTCATAATGCCGCGGTCGTCAATCGTCATATCCCAAGTATCAATGACTTCCACATGATAGGAGGCATTGGGGTCAAGGGCATTCATATCGCGGTGTTTCGGGCGGGATTTGCCGAAGTAATACAGCACATAATCGGGGTCGGATTCGGCACATGCGGCATTGTCATCCCAATCCTTGCGGGTGTGGCGCAGGCCGTAACCGGGAGTTTCGTACAGGATGTTTTTCAGGAATTTCAGGCGCTCCTGACTTTCGCCATGAAGGACACCGCCATGACTCCACCAAAGGATTCCGTCGGGACTTTCGTAGGTCTCGCCATGGGTGGCATACCCGCCGCGCACCGTGGCTTCCCAGAAACGGCGGACAAGCTCCTGCCCGGAAATATTGCCCCACATGGGTGGGATATTGCCCTCGTAAACGATTTCATCAAGGACAATCGGCTTGTCATATTTGCGGAGGTATTCATCGGTCAATTCGGCGCAAACATAGAAATCCTGACGCTGCATACTGCAATGAGTTACCCAAGGCTTGGTATAGTCATAGAACGGGACACAGTTATGAATACTGCGGAGGTGATTCCACGGCTCAATGGAACGAATGAGGTCGCCGTAGTGATCCCAATCGGCGATGGTTTTCTTCTTGAGGATGTCGTATTCATTGGCAAGACTCCACCAGACATTGCAAAAAGCACTGTAACGGGCAATCATGTATTTCAGGTAAAAGTCGTTTGCTTCGGCAGGCATTTCGGAGAAGCCCCATTTGTCATAGGGGTGGAACAGGATGATGTCAGCTTCAATGCCAAGGGCAGCCAAGTCGGAGACAGCCTGATCAATGACTGCAAAATAAGCGGGATTCGGACGGGAATAGTCCCAGTTATTCGGACCGGGGACATTCGGGAGTCGTTCAAAGGGATAGATTTCAGGATCAATCTGATTGTACAGGTAATGTTTCGGGAAGACGCAAAAACGAATTTTGTTGAAATAGCCATTGGACAGAGTTTCGACGGTCTGCCGGCGAACTTTTTCAGGCTGATTCAGCCAGGCATAGCAAGTTGTGCCAACAGGATAAAAGGGAGTGCCGTCCGCATGTGCGAAATGGTGTTTATTCCTGACGGAAACGGGGCCGTGCATATTCTTTTCCGGAGCGGAAACCGTAAACAAGCCTGAAGATTTCATACCATCCGGGAGACCGGAAATCTCAAAGGAATATTTGCCCTGAAACGAGGGCATGAAACGAATCCGGCGAACGGAATCGCCATCGGCAAAGGAAGAAATGATCTTCGTTTCCCTGTCGTGAGTGAACGTGGCGGAAATTTGTTCAAAAGGGACGGTACATCCCGTGATTTTCAGCTCGTAAACGCCCCATTGGGAAGCAGTTTCGGGCATGGAAATCTGCGGAGCTGCACTGCTCTGCGCAAATACGGGAGCGGCAAAGAAAAAGCCAAGGAGAGGAAGAATCATACGTTTGTTTTTCATCATTTTCCAATCTGACATGAGGGTGTAAGGGACACAAGAGGGAATGACTTCAGGGAATCCAGATACCCTGAAAGAAAAGCCGTCCATAATATACATGCCAGAGACAACCTTGTCAAGCGAGAGAAAGGAATCCTGAGGAGAAAGGAGAGTACCGTAAATGTGAAAAGGACGTGTACAAAAGATTGAAGGATTTCCGGCGAATCATGCAAGAATTTTTCGGGGATTCCGATTCATCGTTTTAACCTCCGGAACTCATTTCAAAAGTCCTGCGGGGAGCTTAAAAATTCTCTTCGGCATTTGCAGGGACGAGAGGAAGACTGTCCTGCAACTCCTGATTAAAAAGGAGAGTGCCCCCGATAATTATGCCCGGCATAATAAACAGGAAGAGAAAAGGAATCATGGAAAACAAATACGCACAAAGGCCATAGCCCAAAATCAGCATTTTGTGTTTCTTCGCCATCAGACGCTGCTGTTTCCAGCGCATTCCATGGGAATAACCTGTCAGCGTGATATAGGAAATCCCAAAATACCAGCTCAAAATGAAAAAGATTACAACCTCCCCAATGAGGGGAAGGAGCAACCCTGCCAACGATAAAAAAACGGTCAGAAAAAACATTTTCACGCCAAAGACAAGACCATCCCAAATCATTACCAAATTACGGTTTGCAGAAACGGAGGCGGATGTTTTCAGATCATATTTTCTTTCCACTTCTTCAATCAGCTTATCAAAAAAGAGACCGCCGAATATCTCGTACAATGTGGTAACCGAAAATGCAAGCAGGGTAATCAGCAGCAACACCCCTGAAATAAAGATCAAACACTCAATCAGGCGAGCAAAACTGTCCGGAAACGATGGGACAGACTCAGCGATTCTCGCTGACACCCAAGCCGAAAACTGAATACTGCCCCAAGTAAGCGGGATGTAAACAAGCAAAATAATTCCAAACGGAATCAGACAATACCGCCACAGACTTCTGTCCGAATAAAAAAGTCTGATGCCGCGCAGAGGATATTTCATGCCTTTTTTTATCTGAACAAACATTGTATCCGGGGACCTTTTATGTGAGGGAAAATGATGAAAAGATGCAAGATCGGGGAAATGAGGCAGCACACATTGCCACGTACAAAACATGCGAGCTAATTTCAAACGTCCATCAGTGGCTTTTGAAATCAGCTCATTCCATAAAATAGACGATGTTTTCCAATTGTCAAGTATAAAATCAGGAGTTTCTGAAAAAAAGCGGGAATATGCTGTTCATTAGTTTGAGCTGATTTCAAAAAAAACGGGATGAACTGTCCAAAAGAAAGGAAAAACGGGAAAAACATTTTGTTTTCCGAAAGGATGACTTGATTTTCCATTCTAACGGTCTATAGTATTTCATGGTATCTCCATTCATAGGGATTCTCCACAATCTCAACCTTTATGATAAGGAAAAGAATATGAAACTGATGAAATTTGCAGCAATGACAGCGGCAGTCATGATGATTCCCGCAGTTTTCGCAACGACGACGGCACCTAAAACAACGGCAACTGCGCCCAAAGCAACGGCGGCCAAGGCAAAATCGGCGACAGAAGAAAAAGCGAAAATTACGGCTTTGAACTTGAAGAAAGAGGATTCCGGAAAGGAATTCACGGTCGTACCCGGACAGGAAATCGTGGTGGCACTCTCCGGCAACCCGACAACCGGTTACAGCTGGGAAATCGCGGAAGGGAAAACAGATGCAAAGATACTGAAACAAATCAAGACCGGCGATGAATACGTGGCAGGCAAAAGCAACGGCATGGCCGGCGCAGGCGGGACATTCTATTTCCGTTATCAGGCAGAAAAAGAGGGAAACACCCAAGTCGTTCTCCAGTATAAACGCCCATGGGAAAAAGATACCGATCCGGCAGAAACATTCACTGCCAAAATCAAGGTAAAGAAAGCCGCAGACATAAAAGCCGACACGAAAAAAGAAGAGGCAAAGAAAGTTGATAAGACGGACGATGATATGCAGACTGCAACCATCTATACGGTAAAAAATTCCGGGGAGAAAATCAAGATCAAGAAAAACAGCAAGTTCGTGGTCAAACTGTCCGGCAATCCGACAACCGGCTACAGCTGGTATGCCGCAGAAAAGGTAACGGATTCCAAAGTCCTGCTGCTGGAAGGCGGAGAAGGACGCTATATCATCAATGACCACAAAGAAGGAATGGTCGGAGCGGGCGGGAATTTCTACTTTGATTTCACGGCAAAGCAGGAAGGTATTACCAATATACGCCTGGAATACAAGCGTCCATGGGAAAAGGATACCGAACCGATTCAGAAGTTTGAACTGAATGTAACGGTCGAATAAGCAATCAAGGAAAAAAGGGATACAAAAGAGCTGATTTTCAAAAGTCCTGCGGGAGATTTGAAATCAGCTCAAAATTTTTTATTGACCCAAGAGGGAAATTTCACGCTGAGATGAGCGTCCGAGGGGACGCAACAGCAAATGAAGCGTATTCGGCGGCAAGATGTCCATGATACGCTCCGGCCACTCCACCAAGGCATAACCGCGAGGATCGTAGAGAAATTCATCGACACCGAACGCAAGTGCGGCATCCGAATTGTCAATTCTGTACAGGTCCAAATGATACAGCACACCGCCGGGGAACGGATATTCCTGCACCAAGGTGAATGTAGGACTGCTGACCGGCTCCACAATTCCCAAAGCGCGTGCGAAACCATGAGCAAAGACCGTTTTGCCAGCCCCCAGCGTACCATGAAGAGCAATCACGCAGCCGGGAGTCAACTGACGGGCAATCGCAACCGCAACCGCCTCGGTGCCTTCCGGCGAATCCGTAATCACGGGAAGACGCTGCGTCAAAAGAGCAGCTAAATCTCTCACCTGATCAGCCATTTTAAAATTCCTCGCAAGGACGCATGAAAACACAGGCTCCATCCACAAACGTGGCAACCACCTGCCCCGCTGCCGCATAGCCGTTGAACGGAGTATTGCGGGACTTGGAGTAGAAATTGGAACTGTCAATGACGTGATTTGCATTGACATCCATCACGGTAACATCAGCCGTTCCGCCAATTGACAGGGTACCGGCATCAATGCCCATGACACGAGCCGGACCAGTGGTAAATTTGGAAATGAGCTGAGGAAGCGTAAGGAAATTTTTGTGGTAAAGTTCCGTCAAGGTAACGGCGACCGCAGTTTCGAGGCCAATGATACCAAAAGGAGCAATATCAAATTCGACCAGTTTGCGCGTCTGTGTATGAGGAGCATGATCGGTGGCAATGACCTCGATGGTGTCATCCTGCAACCCTGCAATCACGGCGAGACGGTCTTCTTCGGAACGAAGCGGAGGATTCATCTTGTAATTGGTATCGAACCGCTTGATTTCGACATCGGTCAAAGCGATATGATGCGGAGTGGCTTCCGCAGAAATCGACAGGCCATCGCGTTTCGCCTGACGAACCATGGCAACGGCATTTTTCGCGCTGATGTGCTGGAGGTGAATTTTCGCACCGGTCATGCGGGACAACACGATGTCGCGGCTCACAATGGTTTCCTCGGCGGCAGAGGGCATGGCTTTCATCCCCAGAAGCACCGACCAGTAGCCTTCGTGCATCACACCATCACGGGCCAGAGAACGGTCTTCGCAGTGGTCAAGGACAGTCAAGCCGAAGTTATTGGCATATTCCACAACGTGTCGCATGAGTTCATTGTTCTGAATACAGCGGCCATCATCGGTAACGACTACAGCACCGGCATTTTTGAGGGAGCCAATCGGCGCCATCTGTTCGCCTTTCAAGCCGACCGACAAGGCCCCGGCGGGAAGGACATGGACCATACCTTCCCGCTGTGCGAACTCTTTCACATACTGAATCGCACCGGCAGTATCCGCAACGGGAGAGGTATTCGGCATGGCAACAATCGTAGTAAATCCGCCGGCGGCAGCAGCCATCGTGCCAGTGCGAATGGTTTCCGCATCGGTATTGCCGGGCTGGCGCAAGTGAACGTGCATATCAATCAAACCGGGAGTAACGACTTTTCCCTCGGCATTGAAAATCTGAGCGGATTCGGCATCAAAGGAATCAGGTTCGACGATTCTGCCATCATAAATCCAAAGATCGCGAATGTCATCCACTTTATTGGCGGGGTCAATGACGCGTCCGCCTCTGATAATCCAATTGGTATTCTTTTTCATTTCAAACATCCCGCAACGAGGTAAAGGACAGCCATACGAATGGCAAGTCCGTTGGTAACTTGTTCAAGAATCACAGACTGAGGACCGTCCGCAACAAAAGAGTCGAGTTCGACGCCACGATTGATGGGACCGGGGTGCATAATCAAGGCATCGGGCTTGATATAACGCATCATATCCTGATTGATTCCAAAGAATTTGGAATATTCACCGACACTGGGGAAGAAGCCGGATTCCTGACGCTCCATCTGAATGCGAAGCATATTAATCACATCCGCATTCGCAACGGCTTCCTTCAGGTCATGACAAACACGGACACCGAGCTGTTCAAATTCACGGGGGACGAGGGTGGCGGGACCGGCAAAGGTAACATTGGCGCCAAGTTTGAGCAGGCCCCACATATTGCTCCGGGCAACGCGACTGTGGAGGATGTCACCAACGATAACAACATTCAAACCTTCCACATGCCCTTTTTTCTCGCGAATGGTGAAGATGTCGAGGAGAGCCTGCGTAGGGTGGCTGTGCGCGCCGTCACCGGCATTCACAATGCCCATATCCAGCGAACGGGCAAGGAAATTCGGGGCACCCGTGGCAGAGTGGCGAATCACAATAATATCCGCCTGCAAAGCCTGAATATTGTAAAGAGTATCCAGCAGAGTTTCCCCTTTGCGGAAACTGCTGGCATCGGCATTCATATTGATAATATCCGCGCTCAAACGCTGTTCGGCAAGCTCGAAAGAAACTCTTGTGCGGGTACTTGGCTCCACGAACAAATTCACTACCGTGCGACCTCGCAAGGCAGGAACTTTTTTGACGTTGCGCTGAGAAACCTTTTTGAACTCCTCCGCCGTATTCAGGATGCAGAGAATCTCATCCCGCGAAAGGTCATAGAGACTCAAAAGGTCTTTTTTTGTCCATTTCAAATCCATCTGTCAAATCCTTATCGTTTTATCTTGTAAACACAGTCGGTACCGCTAAATTCGACCCAGTCCATACAGACACGCCAGTCTTTCTCGACCTGAACGGTTTCGCCAACGAAATCAGCATGAATCGGATATTCACGCTGACCGCGGTCAATCAAGGCGGCAAGGCGAATCTGACCGGGACGACCGAAATCCGTAAGGGCATCCAAAGCGGCACGCACACTGCGCCCGCTCTGAAGGACATCATCCGTCAGAATAATGATTTTGCCGTTGATGTCAAAGGGTATCTCCGTTTCCCGAATGATCGGCAACGCGGGACGAGTGCCGAAGTCGTCGCGATACATGGTAATATCCAGCGAGCCGACCTCAATCCGGCATCCTGTTTCCGCCTGAACGAGACGAGAAATGCGACGGGCAAGCGGGACACCGCCCGCCTGAATACCAATCAAAGCCGCATTCGCCAAGTCATCCTTTGAAAAGGAGCAGCAAATGCTATGAGCGATCTGAGAAATGGCATTGGAAATGCGGCTTCCCTCAATCATCATTTCATGTGGTTTCTTCTCTTCATCCATAGGGGTTCATCCTTGTGGGATTCATGAGCTGACTCCAGAAATGACTTCTGAAATCAGCGTTCAAGAGCCAAAATCAATCGGCTCTCAAGTTATACGAGTCTATGCTTTTCCGAAGCGGCTTCAGATTCCAAGAGGAATAAAACGGCGCACCGGAAAAACAAGCGATCTGTAAAAACGACCTGAAAAAGAAAAAATCTTCTCAGGTCGCTTATAAATCATTGTTCGGAATGCCTTTTCGCACTGTTCATTTTGCCTGTTTCTTTTTCAGGACGAGTTCAGCACCCTTGCCATTAATGGTGTCTTTCGTGATGATACATTCGACAACATCCTTGCGGGAAGGGACATCGAACATAACATCCGTCATAACAGATTCAATAATGGCACGAAGACCGCGAGCGCCAGTGCCTTTCAAGGCGGCTTTTGCAGCGAGTTCGCGGAGAGCATCTTCGCGGAAGGTGAGCTTCACGTTTTCCATTTCAAAGAGCTTGATGAACTGACGCGTAATCGAGTTTTTCGGTTCGGTCAGGATTTTCACCATGTCTTCTTCGGAAAGCTGAGAGAGAGCAGTAATCACAGGCAAACGCCCGACAAATTCGGGAATCATGCCGTAACGAACAAAGTCTTCCGGTTCGGCAGAGGCAAGAGGATTTTCGAGAACTTTCTCGTTTTTCGCCTGCTCATCCGCCATATCGGGAGTAAGCATTTCATCGGGAGCGAAGCCCAGCACATGCTTGCCGACACGACGCTTGACGACATTGTCAAGACCGACAAATGCGCCGCCGCAAATGAACAGGATGTTTTCCGTATTGACCTGAATATATTCCTGCATCGGGTGCTTGCGACCGCCTTTCGGGGGGACGTTCGCAACAGTGCCTTCCAGGATTTTCAGGAGAGCCTGCTGGACACCTTCGCCGGAAACGTCGCGCGTAATGGAAACATTCTGGCTCTTGGAGGCGATTTTATCGATTTCATCAACGTAGATGATTCCGATCTGCGCTTTCTGGATGTCATAATCCGCAGCCTGAACAAGACGCAGAATGATGTTTTCCACATCTTCACCGACATACCCGGCTTCGGTCAGCGTGGTGGCATCGGTAATGCAGAACGGGACATCCAGCAACTTCGCCAGCGTGCGGGCAATCAAAGTTTTGCCACTGCCGGTCGGACCAATCAAAAGGACATTGCTTTTGTCAAGTTCGACATCGTCTCCGCTGAAAAGATTGCGGGACTGCAAACGCTTGTAGTGATTGTGAACGGCAACGGCAAGAGTCTTTTTCGCCTGCTCCTGACCGACCACATGCAAATCAAGCTCCGCCTTAATCTCAGCGGGAGTCGGGACTTTCAGAGAATCGACAAAAGGAAGTTTATCGGGCAAAAGTCTGTTATCCGCCCCACTGCCGCTGCGAGGGGAATCCTTGCGGAAGACCTGATTGCAGAGGTCAACACAGTTGCGGCAAATCGCACTGCCGAACGGGCTGGAGACCAGTTCGCCGTGGAGTTCCTGCTCAGTTCTGCCGCAAAAAGAACATTTTAACAAGTTTTTTGATCCTGGCATACATCAACTCCGCTCAAACGTTACGCGGCTGAATCACGTGATCCACGAGGCCATATTCCACGGCTTCTTCCGCAGAAAGGAAATGGTCGCGTTCGGTGTCTTTCTCAATCTTCTTCAGATTCTGACCGGAGTGCTTCGCAAGAATGCCGTTCAATGTGGCTTTCATCCGAAGAATCTCTCTGGTGTGAATCTCGATGTCAGTGGCCTGCCCCTGAGCACCGCCCAGCACCTGATGAATCATAATGCGGGCATTGGGAAGTGCGAAGCGTTTGCCTTTTGTTCCGGCAGAGAGCAGGACGGCCGCCATAGAAGCCGCCTGCCCCATGCAGAATGTGCAGACATCGCACGGCAACGACTGAATCGTGTCGTAGATGGCAAGCCCGGAAGTAACGACACCGCCGGGAGAGTTAATGTAAAGAGAAATATCTTTTTTCGGGTCTTCGCTCTTCAGAAACAGCAATTCTGCGATAATCAAGTTAGCGACAGAATCATCGATCTCGGTACCGAGAAGGATAATGCGGTCTTTCAAAAGTCGCGAATAGATGTCGAATGAACGTTCACCATTTCCCGATTGTTCAATTACAAACGGGACGTACATATTATTTTTCATCATGATGAAGTCTCCTGAAAAGTCAGCGGGAAATTAAGAAATTCCGTATAGGAGAAAGGATGGACATCAAGCCTTGATCACTTTGTCAGCAAGCACGCCGAGTGTCTTGTCCACGAGGAGTTCGATTTCGAGCTCGCCGATACGGCCGCTCTGCTGGAGCAGATTGACGAGTTTTCCGGCTTCGATGCCAGTGTAAGAAGAAATGCGCTGAATTTCGGCACTGATTTCTTCTTCAGAGACCGTAACTTTTTCCTGCTTGGCAATCTTGCGGAGGATAAACTGCTTGCGAACGGTTTCAGTGGCGTTTGCAGTGACTTCTTCGCGATACTGTTCCTTTTCTTCCTGGAACTTCCTGGCTTCTTCGTCATTGGTAACTTTCTTGTTGGCGATGACGTTGAATTCGTTTTCGACAGCCGTTTCGAGGGCATGAGCGGGAAGTTCAAAAGCAGGAGTTTCAGCGAGGAGGCAAGTCTGGATGGCATCCATAACCTGACGACGATATGCCATTTCACATTCGGCGATTGCGCGCTTGTGGAATTCTTCCTTCATTTCTTCAACGGACTTGGCACCGAGCTTTTCCGCGAGGGCGGCATCATCGGAGACCGGAATGCGACGCTGACCGCTGATCACTTTAACCTTGTAGGCAACCTTCTTGCCCTGAAGGAATTCTTCGCGCCAATCGGCAGGATATTCTGCGGAGAAGTTGTATTCGCCGCCAATCACAGCACCAGTCAGAGCCGCAATCATGCCGGGGACCTGTTCGGGTTCGCGGAGAAGGAACCAAGCGTTTTCATTCTTGGCAGCGCGTTTCTGGAGGTCGGTGGCATCTTCAGCGAGTTCGAGATCCGTTTCATAGGAAACGTTCAGCATATCGCCTTCTTTGACGGCATCGGTGATGGGTTCAAACGAGGAGAAATATTCTTTTGCCTGATCAAGGATACGAGCTTCATGTTCTTCGAGGTTCTCCTTATTTTCGACATCCTTGCCGTAGGAGGAGAAATCGGGGAGTTCGATTGACGGAGCGATTTCGACATCAGCAGACATGGAGAAGTCTTTGCCGGCTTCGAGAGCGCCAGACGGCTGCATACGGGAATAGGAAACGATGTCCAGCTTTTCAGCTTCTTCCGCCATCTTGGAATAAGCGGCGACCATGAGTTTGCGGTCAGCTTCTTCCATAATGGTTTTGGTAAAGCGACTCTTCACCATGGAAACAGGAGCCTTGCCGGTACGGAAACCGGGGAGCTGCACATTGCGCGCGACTTCGCGAGTCGTGCTATTAATCAGTTCATCGACCGCAGCGGCGGGCAGAGAGAAAGTAATTTTACGACCGCAGGAACCATTTTCCGCGATATCGATATTGAGTTGAGCTTGCCAGTTGTTGGACATATTGATGCCTTTGTTTCTTTCAGATTATGGGTTAAATGTTTTTGAGATGCAAATACAAACCGAAGCATGAGACACAGAAGCCCTCATGAGCCGGAGTATAGATTCAAGTTTAAATATACATGTGGAAAGGCTTCTTTTCAATACAAAATATCAGTTTTTTCCGACTTCTTTTTCAAAGAGGAGGGAAAAGTGATTATTTTCGGTTCTTTTTTCATTTTTTCTTCAGTTTCCGTTTTGAATTATCTGAATTTGTGCTATATTATGGTAATCACGTTTCAAATGTTTGCTGAAACATTCCACATGAGCACATATTCCGACATGGGATTATGGTGCGCGGAAACGGTTATCGCGAGTGTGCAGAACGCCTCACAACAAAGGCAGCGGCACAGGACAGAGAAAACAGCAAGCATAGAACAGAGAAAATCTGAGCGTGATTCCCGATAAGGTTACAACACATTTATCCAAAACGAAAAGCGGATGATTGAACGAGAGGGAGATCATCCTTTCAGAAACAGGAGAAATTTGATATGGCAACACCGAAACTGATTGTTACTTCAGAACAGCTTCGAGGAACGACATTTGAGCTTACGAAAGATGAACTGACAGCAGGACGTTCAGATGAGCGCGATATTTGCTTGAAAGACCCGACTGTAAGCACACTCCACTGCAAATTCACGAAGACAGAAAAGGGAGTTATGCTGGAAGACGTAGGCTCAACCAACGGTACACGCGTCAACGGAGCAAAGATTTCCGCACCTGTTCTGCTGAATACAGGCGACACCGTCCAGATTGGTGCATTCGAGCTGCTGTATGACAGCGAAGACAAGACGATGCGCATGTCGATTCATCAGACCCAGACGGGCATCAATATCAATGCGGCGAATACGACGCAGACCATCAAAGCCATGGAACTGTCCGGCTTCACCGTGCGCAAACAGAGCAGCGGGCTGACCAACAAGCTCATTCTGGCACTGGTTATCGTTCTGATTCTTATTTTTCTTGTACTTCTCGGCTTCTTCTTCCTGAGCATTCAGCAGGGACCGCAGGCGGGTGCAAGCATTCAATCCACCTTGCCCGCAATGAGTGAAATCGCATAACGATCTATGAAAATACCGAAAAAGGATAATGGAACCGCCGGGAAACCGCCGGTTCAGCCGAAACGTCCACCAGCGGCCTTGTTTTTGTGGCTGTTGGCGTTCCTCGGTCTTGTTTCCATCATTATATTGTATTCGCCGTCGCGTTTTACGACAACAGTGCGCTGGACGACAGACCAGTTCATGGAAAGTCTGAACCAAGGACTGATTGTTACTGCGGAAATCATGCCGGAATCGGACAAAATTCTGCATGTTACCGGAGAGTTTCGACAGGAAGCGGCGGGGGTTTTATCTTCCGCCACAGAACAACCTGCTGAAAAACAGGATGCAAGCGGGAACAATACACCTGTTGCAGTAACCGATTTGACCATTGCGCCCGGTACACCGGGGAAAAAGCTCAAATACATCACACGACTGTATGCGACCGATTCTCTGATTGCCGAGCTTGAATCCAAGAACGTGGCCGTAACCTTTCTGGAACGCAATGTCTGGTGGAAAGAGGTTCTGATCAATGTGGCAGTGGCACTGCCGATTCTGCTGATTGTCTATTTCATATTTGCCCGCCAAATCCGCGGAGCAGGACGCGATGCCTTTATGTTCGGGAAAAGCCGGGCACGCATCATCATGCCCAATGAGAACAAGACCACATTCGATGACGTCGCCGGATGCGAAGAGGCAAAAGAGGAAATCAAGGAAATCGTGGATTACCTGAAAGATCCGCTGAAATTCAAACTGGTCGGCGGAAAGATTCCTCACGGTGCGCTTCTGACCGGACCTCCGGGAACCGGGAAGACACTGTTGGCCCGTGCGGTATCAGGAGAAGCGGGAGTACCGTTCTTCTCCATCAGCGGATCGGATTTTGTGGAAATGTTCGTCGGCGTCGGAGCAAGCCGTGTGCGCGATATGTTCAGCCAAGCACGAAAAAATGCACCGAGCCTGATTTTCATTGACGAAATCGATGCGGTGGGACGTTCCAGATTCTCAGGAATCGGCGGCGGACACGATGAACGCGAGCAAACACTGAATGCCATGCTTGTGGAAATGGACGGTCTGGAAAAACAGGAAGGCGTAATCGTGCTTGCGGCAACGAACAGGCCCGATGTTCTCGACCCGGCTCTGCTTCGTCCGGGACGCTTCGACCGACAGATTGTGATTGACCTGCCGGACATCAAAGGACGCCGGAAGATTCTGGATGTACATATCAAAGACATCCGCATTGATGAAACGGTAGACCTGGATATTATCGCCAAGAGCACACCGGGATTCAGCGGTGCAGATTTGGCAAACCTCGTCAATGAGGCGGCTTTGCTGGCGGCACGAAAGAATCAGGAAAAAGCAACGCACAAGGACTTTGAAGAAGCCCGCGACAAGGTATGCTTCGGAAGTGAGCGACGCAGCCGCAAGATTCCCGAACATGACCGGAAACTCACGGCATGGCATGAATCAGGTCATGCAATCGTCAATCTGTTCCTTGAACACAGCATCCCGCTTCATAAAGTTACGATTATCCCCCGCGGACAAGCTCTTGGTCTGACCATGATGATGGAACATGAAGACCGCTATTCGCGTTCACGCAATGAAATGCTGGACATCATCACGACCGATCTGGGCGGACGCGTGGCAGAAGAACTGGCACTGGGAGACATCACCGGCGGAGCTTCGCAGGACATCGAACACGCAACCAATCTGGCTCATGCCATGGTCTGCAATTTCGGTATGAGTGATACCATCGGCACAATCCGTTACGGGGAACGCGGCGACCATATTTATCTGGGACGTGAAATCACCCGCAACGAAGCCTGCAGTGAACAGACACAACGTGAAATCGATATGGAAATCAAACGCATTGTTCAGATGTGCAAGGAACGTGCGACCAAGATTCTGACCGAACAACGCGCCCGTCTGGATACGCTGGCCAATGCACTGCTGGAAAAAGAAACGCTTTCCGCAGAAGAAATCCATGAATTACTGGAACTTCCGTTTGAAATGCCCGGCAGTGAACAGGAAACAGATAAATCTGCGTCTGCGCCGACAGAAGCGACAGCGCAGGAAACGCCTAAAACTCCGGCGGAATAAATCTGATTCCGACCATGAAAATCGAAGAACTCAGCCCGTTGATCCGTTCCGGCTCCGGCGGGCTTTTTCTTTCCTGTCATGTCCAGCCCGGTGCATCAAGAACGAATATCGCAGGCGTATACGGAACCGCATTAAAAATCGCACTGGCGGCTCCGCCTGTGGACGGAAAAGCCAATAAAGAACTCTGCATTTTTCTGGCAAAGAAACTCAAACTGCCGAAGTCATCAGTCCAGCTGACAGCTGGTTTGACATCGCGAAACAAAACGGTTTTTCTGCCGGGTATCACGCCGGAACAGCTTGCAGAAAAGTTATAATATGGAACAAACAGACATTCTTATGGACAAAGGCTATCGGCCATTCCGGGAACTTCCGACCGGAGCACATATCCTTGTCGGGTTCAGCGGAGGTGTCGATTCCACGGTTACGGCACTGCTTGCCCTGCGCAGCGGATACAGTGTTACAGGCGTCCGTATGACCCTGTTTGAAGAAGATTCGTCAGAATCCGCCGAAAAGGCACAATCTGCGGCAGACAAGATTGGAATCAGACTGATTACCGTGCCGCTGGCAAGCAGATTCCGTGAACGGGTACTGCGTCCATCATGGGAAACATTTCAGGCAGGATTCACGCCCAATCCATGTGCACTGTGCAACCCCCGCGTTAAATTCGGGGCACTGCTTCCGCTGATTGAAGAATATGGATGCGATGCGTTTGCCACCGGGCATTATGCAAAAGTATTCACAGAAAACGGGAAAACTGTTTTAGCGAGAGGAGAGTTCCGTCCGAAAGACCAGTCCTATTTTTTATTCGGACTATCACAGGAACAGTTGGGAAAAGTCGTTTTTCCACTGGGAGCCATGAGCAAAGATGAGGTACGGGCAATCGCCGCAGAAGCAGGGATGCCCAATGCAAAAGCAAAAGAAAGTCAGGACGCCTGCTTCATGCCGCCAAACCAAACAGCGGCAGGGTTTCTGAAAGATTTCTTCCATGCACATCCGAAACCAGGACCGTTCCGCTGTCATCCTGACGGGCATATCCTCGGACATCATGACGGGATTTACAACTTCACCATCGGACAACGCAAAGGGACGGGTGTTGCCATGGGGGTACCCGCATGGATCAGTAAGATTGACGGGCAGGACTGTTCCGTATGGATTACGACCGATTCAGATGTTCTGCTGGCAAACGGACTGAAGACGGATGCAATGCACTGGGTTGCAGAGCCGCAAGCGGAAATTTTTCATGCGCAAGTGCAAATCAGATACCGTTCGCGTCCCGTTGAATCCGAAATCCATCTGCAAAATGACGGGACGGCTGAAATCAAATTTGAAACGCCGATTCGGGCGGTAACCCCCGGTCAGGCGGCAGTGCTGTATGACGGAGACCGATTAATCGGAGGCGGCCAGATCAGACAAGCAATCCAGTAAACAAAGCATTTTCAACAAAAAAACAACGGAGCGCAACTGTGATATTACACAGAAACACTCCGTTTTTTTTTGCGTTATGGAATTACGCAGGAATGACGGGTATCGCTATTCATTCACTGAAATAACAGCGACGATATTATTATTTTGCGGGGGCAGCAGATTCCGATTCCTCCGGAGCAGCGGAGGCAGCAGGAACAGAAACAGCTTCCGTTTGCTGTGCAGGCGCAGGAGTCTCCGCTTTTTTCTCCTGTCGCGTAAAATACCACACACATGCGGCAATCAATGCGATGAGGATTACCAAGATTGAAATAATGAAGTGTCTTTTCCGAGCATCATCTTCCGTTCCCGGAGGTGCAAAAATACCAACCAGCTGACTTCCGGCAGGGAGCTGCGGGACATAGGTGAAGTAACGCCCCAAAGCAAGGGACATGCGCATTTTGCGGTTCATAGCACAGCCATTCGCCTCAAAAAACAGAGTAAGACTGCGAGTAAAAAGTTTAATCAGTCCGGCAATCACAAACGGTGCGCCAAAGACAATGATAATGCCCGCCAAAACAGAAACAATCGTAACAGGAGACACGTCTTTCAGGCTTTTCGCCATAAATGCGAAACTGCTTCCAATCGCGGCAATTCCAAGACCACCGCCCATCAAAAGCATGGAACCATTGACCGCAGAGGATTTCGGCGCGGGGGGAGCTTCCATAGAAGAAACAGCTTTTGTTTCAAACTCTTTGCTCCGCGTAGAGAGATATTTATCCGCCTGCTTGTGAATCAATTCGCCGAATTTGACAAACGGCTGCCAGAAAACCTCCGCAACCGAAACCGGCTGGCGCAGGAAATCAATGACAACCGCATCCCAGATTTTGCCGTCATCCGTATAGAAAAGACCATTTTTCCCAATGAAGAGATTTTTCATATTGCCGGATGTAACAGCGACGGCAATCGTGATTTTCTTCATGGCAGCACCAACACCGGTTGTGGCATTCAGGTACATCACGCAGATATTGCTTTTCTCGACAATCGCCTTATGCGCGGCGAGGTCCGTAACCACCATGGCAAGCTGGAATGCACGACCATCCATAATGAGTTTACCGGCAAGCAATAAAGACGGCTCCATGCGGGAGAAAAGCGACTTCATGCTGACAAAGTTATTCAGGAAGAGGCGCATATTTTTCTGGCAGAGGAGAAGTTTGTGCACCAAAGCACAATTGCCGATATTCAACGCAACCGCCTCATCCTTCTGTATCAGCTGACGAATCGCGGCGGCAGTTTTGCCATTCTGAAACTCGTTCAATTTTGCCATATCCACACCGTCCAAAGAGGCGGTTGGCTTGGCTTGCGACCATGCACCGTAAGAGGCAAGTTTCGATTTCAGGTCGTTCCATTCGGTTTCAGTAATCTGCCACAATTCACCGGGGCAAGCCGCACGATAAGCCTGAATAAAAGATTTCACAGAGGCAGAAAAGGCAGGATTCAAACGTCCATTCACATGGAGGACACAATCCGAAGATGCCGGAGCCAGCGGGGCTTTGTCAAAGAATGCACCGACACTGGATTTGTCCAACGGGTCAAAGGTATTGTGATAAACAGCAGCAACTCCCTCCCCCGCAAAAACAAGTGCACGGCAGTTTTCAAAATACTGGTCAATCACTGAGCACAAAGGACGGGTCAAGGTCCAAAGTTCAGCGGTTTTCGCTTCGCCAAACGGATAAATCGAATCATGTTCTTTCTGTTCCTGCGAGCGCCAGACAAGGTATGCGGCAGAGGATTTCTCAAACTGTTCCAATTCTGCGGCACTGATCCCCAGCGCACCGGAACGGTCGACTTTTGAACCGCAAACCGTCATAATCAAACGCACCCAGTCGGCAATGTTTGCATCGGGAACAGGATCGGGAGGGATGATGCCATCGCCGTTCTGCAAAGAATCGGAAACACGGGTCTGATAATCGTCAATTTGCGACAGAGCCAGCATCTCGTCTTCTTTCTTGCCCAACTGCTTCAATGCGATACGAAGAGTTTCCGCAATCTGTTTGCCATCTGGATTCTCAGGATTCAACGCTGCAATGGAAATTCTGTCAGAGGCGGTCATCACCCCGGAGGTATCACGAAGGACGCCAAGCATCCACGCAAGGAGTTCGCGGACGGCATTTACACGGATACGACCGGTATCATCGCGTTTCATCAGGTCAAGGAACGGAGCTTCACAGCGAACAGCATTCACGGCAATGCTCATCATCGCCCAATGAGCAGGGTCAAGCGATAAAATATCATGGAGATCGGCTTCGGAATTAACAGAGAGCTGAAGACTGCCGCCAATACGCTGGAAATGAACTTGTTTCGAGTCAGAGGAGGTCATTTTGGAGATTCTCCGGTTGGATTGTTTCGATTGCTGTTGAATTGAAGAAGTGTCAGCAGAAGCAAAAGCACAATACCCTGCAATAAAAGGACACAGCATGTCATGAAATCACCCCACAGAAGGGGCAGAGCACCAAGCCCTGCAACCACGCAAAGCAAATGAATCAGACGCACCGCTTCGGGGCGGGTCAAGCCCATCCGTACAAAACGATGGGAAATGTGGTTGTGGTCGCCGATGTAAACAGGCTTGTGATGGTACAGGCGAATCAGAACCACAGCAATCGTATCAAAAACCGGAACCGCAAGAATAAACAGAGGAATCAAGACGGAAAAACGTGTACTGGCAATCTGCGGATTGTAATAGGTCGCTTTTGCACTGATCACGGCAATGAGGAAGCCTAACAGATGACTGCCGGCATCCCCCATGAAAATACTCGCCGGAGCAGCATTGAAGAACCAAAAACCGACTGCGGCACCCGCGGCACACAAGGATATTGCACAAATAAAGAACTGCCCCTGCACACAGGATGCGGCGGCAAAAAACAAGAATGCAATCGCGGCAGTCCCGGCGGCAAGACCATCCATATTATCAAAGAAATTAATGCCGTTCATAATGAAAAGGAACCAGAAAACCGTAATGGGAACCGTTATCCACAAGGAGGGAATAAACACGGAAATACGGATGCCTCCAAACAGAACCGCGACAAGGACAATCAGAAACTGAACAAGGAATTTTTTCCATGCTTTAAGTGCATATTTGTCGTCAATCGCGCCCAGCAGAACAGAAGATACCGCACAAAGACAGATTACGATTAACTCTGAACGAACATTCTGAAGACCGCCCACAAAATCGGGCAAGGCAGATTGAGAACATGAAATCCAAATCACACCGGCAATAATCGGAGCAAGCCAGCCGCATAAGATGGCAAGTCCGCCCAGCAAAGGCGTTGCTTTTCTGTGAAGTTTATGACCTTCGGAATTCGGGACATCCATGAGACCGATTTTCGCGGCCAAGCGTTTGCAGAAAGGAGTCATCAAAGTCGAGACCAAAAGCGAAACGGAAAAAAGCAGAAGTACAACGCCAATCACCTGCCACGGATTGGAACAAACACGGGAATCAAAAAACATGGTGCCGGACGATGCGGGAGTTTCAGCTGCAAAAAGAGGAAGATTCATTGTGAAGACGTTAATTTTTTGAAAGGCAGGGGAAAATGTCTGCCGAAAACCAAATGTTTATGTAATATATCAGTATATTCAAGGAAGTCAAATGATTTCCGCTGAAAAAGACAGGGAAAGTGAAAAAAGTTAATTGAAAAAGTAAAC
>DCIG01000063.1:0-14447 GCA_002315855.1 Lentisphaeria bacterium UBA1732
GTGGACGCTTTTGCCGATTTTTAGGCTTGAAACAACCACCGTCAAGACGGAATCCGGCATGAAACGCTGGACAACAGAATCTGTCTCAAGAGATCACCTGTTTATGGAAATGCTCGGCATGGAATCATCGTGCAGCAATTAGCCCACTTTTAGGTTTGCATAAAGCAGCAGTTTTTCAGAAAGGCATGTTCCCCTTCTCGCGGGGTCTTTCTCTGTTTCGTGTCTGCTGAATAATTTATTTAGCAGACACTGTTTTTTTCTCATATCCGGTCTTTTTCAAATCTTTCCGTCAATGACTTCTGAAATCGCACTGTTTTCACATCGCCTGAAAATTCACTTTCCAGATTCGCGCAATTCCTTCCTCGTCGATATACACGAACCACGGTTCCAATCCCCTCCCGCTCAAATATTTCCGTATCTTTTCAAGGTCAGATTCATTCTTGTAATCACTCTTTGAAAATAGATGGTAGGTCCTGCGCATTTCAGTGCGGTCTTCCGAGGCTGGAAGCGGTGCCAGAACACAGGCCCGCCAGGACAGCACCGGCAGCCAGAGCGGATCAGGCAGATTTTCCGAATCATACAGCAGAAACGCATTCTCCGGCGTAAACTTCTTCACCTCTTCCGCCAGACGGATGGTGTCATCCTGTTTCGGTTGCGACGGAAATTCAATCGCGTATCGTACCATGCCGACGACCATAACCAGCACTGACAATAGATACATCACGCGGCGAGGATTGCCGAAACGTTTGATAAGCAGAACAAAGGCCCCGCCCGAAAAAATGGACAGTGGAATCGCACTGGCGGCAAGAAAACGCGTCGGCGCGAACCACGTGAATTCTTCTTCGCAGAAATACAGCGTATACAGGCGAATCCCGTACTCCGTAATCAGGAAGCAGAGAAACGGACAGAGAAACCACGCCAGCATCAGCCCCAGTGCCGCCTTTTCCGGCTTGCTTTTCAGCGTTTTCTTCGCGTAAACCATCCCGAAAACAGCTCCCGCAAGCGGAAGTCCCAGCAGCTCCAGCATATGCAGTGCCGTGGTCATGGGATCGCTTGTCAGATGGAACGTATCACCGGAAGAATGAATCTGTATGAGCCGGGGATTTACCAGTATCGCCAGAACCGCCGCTGGAATCCCCGTGCCGAACATCCGTATCAATGCCCGCCGTGTCAGTGTGGTATGCGTGGCAAAATAAATGACCGCCCACCCCGGCAGTACGACAAGCGAGGTCAGAAGCGTCATGTGGTGCGTCAATGCAAATGACGTCCAAAGCAAAATCGCCGCCGCATGGTCCCGAATCATCGGCTGCGGAAGCAGTGCATACCACACCAGCGCGGAAAAAAGCAGGAATCCGATCATGGAGGGATACCCGGCCCATGCCCACATACTGAAAAAAGTCCCCGCATTCCCCAAAAACACAAACGTCAGCCCCGCAAACCATCCTGCCGCCTTGCTTTTGAAAAGTTTTGCGCCCAGTCCTCCGATCAGCAGTGCAGACGGCACATACAGCGCCGTTTGCAGAATCTGTTCCGCCTTCGGTATGGCGCAATGAAAAATCGTCGCCAGTGCGGCGAGCAGCACATGCATCCCCTGCGGGTACTGGACCTGTGTCGCAGCAAACGGTTCCCAGTCGGGGCACAGTGCAAACGTATTCAGTATTTTCTGGCTGATGATGGCGTGGTGTACACAATCCGTCCCCCGTGGCAGCAAATCGCGCCATTCCATGACATACCCGAAAAATAGCATCCCCGCGCACGAATACACAAGCACTTGCCAGTGCGTTTTGCACCAGACGAAAAGTCCCATGACACGCGTTTTCGCATCATGGGAAATAAAATCGAACAGGATATAAATGCAAACAACCGGCGGCAGAATACATCCGCCCATGAATTGTCCTGCGCGTGTGCTGAAAAGCTGTACCGTAATCACAAAAGCCAGCATGGAGGCCATGCCGAATCCGAAATCTCCTGCGTGAGGCGCGCCTTTCCGGACAAACAGAATTGAGCCAATAAATAAAATCAGCAGGAAAAGCATAGCCGCGGATTAGAACCACATCCATTCATAGAACGGCACGGTCCCGCTTTCTGCTCCGCCGATCGGCTGATTCGAGTACGTGAAGACAAGTCGTTTGCCCGGAGTCTTTTCCGCAAGCTCTTCCCCTTTTTCATCGTATTGCGCCGGACGAATCGTTACCGTGATGACATCCGTGGTATCCCACCGCACAAAATTCCCCAGCTTGTTCAGGATTTCTTCATCCACGCTGTCCGTCAGCGGTACTCGTTCCACGGAATTGAGTTCTTCGATCCCCATGCGCAGCTCTTCTATCTCATCTTCTTCCAGCCCCGCACAGTAATACAGCCAGTCATCCGTAACTCCCCAGATATCCGGGTTCCCGTCCAGCGTTACACCGGCAATGGCAGGAGGAATCAGGCGGATATAGGAAAGCCGCCCGTCCCGGTCCACGGGGAAGAATGTCTTCAGTTCCGGAATATAGCCGTATTCGTTGCGGTCCAGAATTGCGCTGTTGCGCGGAAGCGGATACGCATTGAACAAATCATAGTATTCATCGATTTCATAGCTGTCATCATCAATCGGCGTATCATCGCTGTCCACATAGTCCTGAATGCGGTTCTGAAGGAATGTAATCAGTTCCTCCATATCGTAGTCGTCATCGGAGTAGTTGTTGAATTCCGCCAGTCCGTCCCGGTAATAATCATCCGTCAGTGTAACCGGGCTGGACCCATCCTGAATCGTGAAAGTTACCCATGTCCCGTAGTAATTCATCGTATGCGGCACACAGTCCGGCAGATACCGGTCATGGTTGTAGTCGATGTAATTGTCTTCCTGAAGACTGACTGACCCGAATAGCTGTCGTTCCGCCGAAATCAAATACTGTATGCGTGCCGCCATCCCCTCATTCACGTAGAAACTGCGCTGTAGCTGGACAAACGGTCTGACGGTAAATGCACTGGATTTGGAAATCGCCATCACCATGGTCGCCAGAGATGTCCCTGTTATGACCAGAAGCAGCACTGCAATCAGCGCAATTCCGGCCTGACGTTTCCGTCTCATGCGGAATAAGCGGCGGCGTGCCGCCAGGTTGCCGTCATCATGAATGCGGCTCTTTTTCCCGAATATGCTTCTCATTCGTCAATCGTCTGCAATCCGCCGTATGCACTGTTGCTGCCGGATGCGGCTGTACGGCGCAGCCAGCATTCTTCGGACCCGTCTTTCCACTTGATTGTCAGCTGGACCGCGTGGGGGATGAAATCATAGTCTTCCCGGCTCCAGTATTCGCGCCACACCACCGTTTCTCCATCCAGGTCTACGCCCGCATATAGAAACGATATGGAATCCACATCGGACGTGATGACTTCTGACTCGTAGGGCATTTCTTCCACATCTTCCATCCACGGAAGTCGCGGAAACTTGCTGTATTCCGCAATCAGATCGCCATTGTCTTCCAGATACACTCGCACAAAGAACAGACATCCCGTGTCCTGATCATACGAACGGCGGAGTGTTGTAAAATGAATGAAATCCTCTTCGCCCATGAAAACCTGATATGTATCATCATATTCGTCTTCATAGACCCAGTTGAATGGTATCATATTGCGGAAGCACCCGTCCATCAGCTGATCCACATTGACAAGTTTTTTCAGCCGTGTTGTAACCTTCTGGGCAGACGCCACGGATTTGTAGAATGTATGAGACGCAAATCCGATAATCCCCGCCACGGAAAGCATGATGCCGGTCGCGGCCACCAGTTCCATCAGCGTGAAGAAACGGCGGCTTGTCCCTCTGCGTCCGCTCTTATTCCGGAACAAGACCGTAGTCTTCATAAATAATCCTTTCAATCAGAAGTTCATCCACCACATCTCGGTTCCCTGCCCGGTTGATTGCATACAGCTCAATTACACAGAGTTCCAGCGGAAGTTGTCCGTCTATGTTCAAATAGTCTTCGTATATCTGCTCATCATCCACTTCTTCGTAGGACACGGATATTTCGTAATCCTTGTACGGAAAGAAATCTTCAGGAACTTCCTGCTCATCCCAGCGGTGAAGCAGAATATATTCCGCCGCCTGCGACAGCATGTGCGTATAATGCCACTGCTGTTCCGCTTTTGTCAGCTGCGCTCGCGCCGATGTCGTCATCTGAAACAGCGTCGCCAGCGAAACCGCCAGAATACCCAGCGATACCACCACTTCTACAAGCGTGAAGCCATGCTTCCGGCGGATTACTCCGTTTTGTCTTTTCATTCCTGTATGCTTTTTCATAATCTCACGGAATTATCTGTACCGCTGTGGGTTACCACAAGCACTCCGGTCAGGGCGGATATGGAAAATTCATACAGCTGATTCCGGCATTTCATTTGAAAATTGTGGACGGAGGATGCCCCGCCATCCGGGAAAAATCGGAACACTTCAACGTAGTCTTCTTCCGTTTCAATGGAAAATTCTTCCGGAAGTTTCCATTTTATGTACTGCAGTAATTCTGGAGTATCGTTCTCGTCAAGACGGTTCGGATCCGCCATCACGAATGCCCGCGATTCCGGAATATATAGAATGGACCGGTCTTCGGCATACGTCATGGATGACGCTCGAACTCGCCCGCAGAATGCTTCAAAATCAACAGAGCATCGTTCGACGATTCGGCTTGTGGACTCAGGTCGGAGCGCTCGCGTCACCAATGACCCTGCTATGGCCATAATGACGATTACAACGACGACTTCGACCAAAGTAAACGGAGAACGCTTCATGAATCTTTCCGGATTTCTTTCTGATTGATTTGATGTTCCTGAAACAGATTAATCCCAGCTGGTAATATCTGCGTTCTTCCCTTCGCCGCCTTCCTGCATGTCGGCGCCGAATGTATACAGATCGTATTCACCGTGTTCGCCGGGGAATACGTACTGATATTCTCCGCCCCACGGGTCGGTCGGAATCTTGCTGGTGGAAATATACGGCCCTTCCCAGCGCGGATTCTCGTCTACGTTGGTCACAAGTCCGGTCAAATCGGACGGATAGGTGCCCACATCCAGCGCATAGCTCGAAAGTGCGTCTTTGAACAGACCGATCTGCGTCTGCGCGGCTCCCTTGCGTGAGCTTTCCAGATATTTCATATACATCGGGGTCGCAACACCGGCCAGCGTGACCAGAATCACAATCACGACCACCACTTCGATCAGGGTAAACGAATGACGTTTGTTTCTGCGGTTCATTTTCATTTGTAATACCTCTTTGTTTTTATGTTTTTTCTCGTTTTTGGTTGGTTCTCTTACGAAATTGCGTTCAAATCCATCATTGCCATGAAGATCGAAATCACGACCGTCAGCACGGCTCCTGCAAGAAGCAGAATGATGAGTGGTTCAAACAATGCAAGCAGACGCTTGATTTTCGCTCGCGTATCCGCTTCCAGATTGTCGGCAATGCGCACCAGCATATCGCCCACATTCCCCGATTCCTCGCCAACGCGAAGCATCGGAACCATTTCTTTCGGCACAAACGGATTCCCCAGCAGCGTCGCAGACAGCTTTTCGCCGCCTTTCAATCGCGATGCAATATTGGTGAACTGTGCCGCAACAATCGGATTGTGTATCACGCGACCCGCAATCTTCACGGTTCGGATGATTTCCACATGGTTGGATGTCATGATGGACAGCGTTCGGATGAATCTGCACATTTCCAGGTCGGAAATAATGCGTCCCAGCAGCGGTATTTTCAGTTTCCACTTGCTTGTCAGTACTTCGTAGGCGGTTTTCCCGTTCACTTTGATGTACAGATAACGCGCTCCGATAATCGCCAGCGGTATCATCCACCACGCCCACTTCGCAATCGCACTGACTAGAATCAGGCGGTTCAGTGAGGCTGGCGTTTCACGTCCCATATCCGCAAAAATCTTTGCAAACTTCGGAACGAATACCGTGAACAAAAGCACAATCACAATCAGCGTAACACACAGAATCACGGACGGATATATCGCACTCGATACGATGAATCCTTTCAAATCCTTGCTTTCTCCCATGAACTTGTACAGCTGCACAAGCACTTCCGGCAGACAACCGGACTCTTCTCCGGATTCAATCAGGTTCGCATAGTAATCAGGAAACAGATTCCCGTGTGATCGCACCAGCTCGGAAAATTTCTTGCCTTCGTGCAATCCCTGTCGCATGGACGATACGAATGCTTTCTGTCGCGGATCTTCCGAACTGTCCGCGATGATTCCCAAGGCTCGTTCCAGCGGAATGTACGCACTGAGCAGCGGCGTCAGCTGGCGCGTAA
This sequence comes from Lentisphaeria bacterium UBA1732, assembly GCA_002315855.1. Classification (GTDB taxonomy): domain Bacteria; phylum Verrucomicrobiota; class Lentisphaeria; order Victivallales; family UBA1829; genus UBA1732. Next base: position 6,284 of record DCIG01000063.1, read on the forward strand.
AGGCAAACGTGTCAATACCGGACGATTTCTTGAACAGCTGGAACTTGCCTTTTCCGCCGATCGATGCTTCGCCCAAATACTGAACCGGTTTCAGCCGGCGCGAACGCAGCTTGCTCAAAGCCTCATTCTGATTATCGGCTTCAATCAGGATCTCGCGTGCTTTCTCGCCGCTGGCTGCGGCCATGTATTTATAAAGTCCCATTTCCGGCTGTCTCCTTGATTACATGTCTGCAACCGAGCGGTTTGCTTCTTCCATCGTCGTTATGCCCAGACGCACTTTCTCTTCCGCGTCCTGACGCAGCGTCCGCATACCGTTCTTCACCGCTATCTGCTCCAGCACACTGCTGTCTGCTTCACGGTTCACTGCAGAACGGAAATCATCGGTTACAGTAAGAAGCTCGAATACGCCCGAACGTCCCTTGTAGCCCGTCCCGCCGCAGCGTTTGCAGCGGTTTGTGGCGTCGCCCTTCTGTCCCGGAGGAAGTCCGATATATCCTGACCCGCCGCAATTCGTGCAGATTTTGCGCACAAGTCGCTGGGACAGTACACCGTACAGCGCAGACGATACAAGGAATGGTTCCACTCCCATATCAAGCAGTCGCGTAACTGCACCAACTGCATCGTTGGTGTGAAGTGTGCTCAGCACCAGGTGTCCTGTCAAGGCCGCATTGATCGCAATATCGGCCGTTTCACGGTCGCGGATTTCACCGACCAGAATAATGTCAGGGTCCTGTCGCACAATACTGCGAAGTCCGGCCGCAAAGGTTACGCCGATTTTGGCATTGACCTGCACCTGGCACAAACCTGCTGTCTTGTATTCCACAGGGTCTTCAATCGTGATGATTTTCTTTTTGCTGTCGTTCAGCTGGTTGATTACACTGTACAGCGTCGTCGTCTTGCCCGACCCGGTCGGTCCCACCACCAGAATAATCCCGTAGGGAATGCTGATGAGCTTCTGGAACTCTTTCAAATGCGTTTCCGACATCCCCAGTGTCTTCAGGTCGAACGTCAATGCTTCCTGATTCAGCAGACGGAGCACGATACTTTCGCCCGTCAGAATCGGCAGCGTACTGATTCGCATATCCAGTTCATCATGGCCCAGTTTCACATTGGTGCGTCCGTCCTGAGGCAGACGGCTTTCTGCAATATTCAGGCCGCCGATCAGTTTGATTCTCGATGCAATCGCAGGGAACTGGTTCAGCGGACAGCTGATGATTTCCCGCAGTACACCGTCAATTCGGCACCGCACCGAAACCGTGTCTTCGCCCGGTTCCACGTGAATGTCGGATGCCCCGTCTTCCAGAGCACGCGTGAAAATATCATTCACAAGTCGCACAATCTTGGCTTCACCCGCCATCGAGCGCAGTGATGCCTCATCGTCCGATTCTTTGAACTCTTCTTCTTCCTCGCCGATATTCTGCAGTCGCGCAAGCATTCGTTCCAGGAACGTCCGACGCACAAACTGGAACGACACTTTCAGATGCCAGCTCTTCAGAACCAGATACGTGATGTGTTCCAGGGAATACGGGTCCGCTACAAGGAAATTGATGCTCTCTTCGTCCCATTCGTATGGCACGCACAGATTCGCATTCAGGAAATCCTGAGGCGCATTGGGATACGGATCAGGCTGATGCAAATCGTTCTCATCAGGTGCGGGAATGTCGTAATACTGGGAATAGTACAGCGTCAGCTGCTGTTCGTTCACCGCACCGGATCGAACCAGATTGTAGTCCGCGTCACGAAGATCATTCGTGCTCGCTCCGGCTGCCGGATACGTCTCCGAAAATGCCGCAAGGCACTTCCGGAGATTTTCCCTCATATCCGGGAACGACAGAGGTTTTGTGTTTTCAGTCGTCATGTGAAATCGCCTCTCTGAAAATCAGTAGAACATTCTCTGATACGGGCTCTTGGCATGTCCGTCGGCGGAGTCGCCCAGATTGTCTTCAAACTCAGTGATTGCATCCAGTGCGTCGTTGTAACGGCGGAGCATGTCTTCCACACGGCTCTTTTCATTCACGATATGACCGGTGATGAGAATCAGGATTTCACGGCGGGTCTGTGATGCAGTCGTATTGCCCAGCAAACGGCGGATAATCGGAATTTCACCGATGAACGGAAGCGTCGTCAGGTTGTCCGATGTATCTTCACGGATAAAGCCGCCGATTACCATGGTCTGACCATTGTGAATCGTCATGGATGTTTCAAGTGTACGGGTCGTAACATTCGGTGCTTTGGTCTTGTCTGTCACATTAATCATTTCAACCGATGAAATTTCCTGATTCAGGTTCAAGGTGATCAGGTCGGTACTGGTAACCTGCGGGGTAACAATCATCTTGATACCGGTATCTTTGTAGGTGATTGTTTCAGATACTGCGCCGGTGGAGGAAGACGTATTCGTTGTCGAACTTCCGACGTATGGTGTCTGTTCACCCACGTTCAGTGTGGCTTCCGTATTGCTGGCGACAAGCAGCTGCGGGCAGGCAACGATCTTGACGTTGTTGTCCGTGGCTGATGCACGGAGATATCCCATCTTCTGGTCAGGATTGTCTTCATTGGCAATCAGGAAACGAAGTCCCTTGTTAGAATCAGAGTTGAAACCGTATGCTTGAAGATCTTGTAAATCCGTATTGGAACCGGCTCCGGTATTATTGGAAAGCGAAATCAGTTTGCCGCCCCAGTAATTCACGGCTCCGCCTTCCATACCGAAATCAAAGCCGTCTTTTTTGCTGATTTCCGCAATCGTTACCTGCAGAAGCACCTGCGCAGGAACTACATCCAAGCGGTCAAGCAAGGCCTTGATGGATGCGTAGGCTCGAGGCGTGGTACGCACGACCAGTCGGTTCAATGCTCCGTCGGAGAAAATCTTCACCGGCGTTTCAAACACGTTGGACTGCTTGTCGGTCGTCGTCGCAACATAGTAGCTGTCGGAATTGGAATTGGTTCGCGTGGTCGTGGTGCGGTTCGAGCCGGACCCGTTGATGTTGGTCGTGCGGCTTCCGCCGTCATCGTCAATCGTCAGGGATGTACCCGTCATATTGTACAGCACAGACAAGGCCTGCATCAGCTGTTCAGACTTCGTGTACATAACCTTGTGTACAAAGATGCGTTCCTGATCCAGTGACACCGCTCCGTCAAGAATCGAAATCCAGTTGCGGATTTCCTGAATGGCTTCCGGCGTGGCTGCGCTCGCAACCAGAATCTGGAGACGGTCAACCGCTCCGATCTTAATCGAACCCGGCTGTTCGTTCGTGGAGTTGCTGTTGTCGTTCAGCTGCTTCACCACAAATCCCAGAACCGGGAAAATCGTGCGCAGTTCTTCCGCAATCTTGCTCGGCAGAATGTTTTCGCACTGCACTACAATACGCGGCCATTTGGTCTTCTGATTGTCATCCAGAATTTCAACCAGCTGTTTCAGTTTCTTGATGTTCGCTTTGTAGTCGCAAAGCAGAATCGCATTCGGACGCTGCACCTGAATGCACGTCGCGGAATTGCTCAGGAACGGACGAATCTGTCCGATGATTTCCTGCGCGCTGGCAAAATGCAGCGGATAGAACAGAATTTCTGCATCTTCCGAGTTGATGTCAAGTTTGGAACGAGCACTGAACTTGTTCGGAGGCAGAATTCGGATCAGCGAATCTTCAACCGTAACACCGACGCCCGCGTTTTCAATCAGCGTCGCAAAGGCCGCCCACAGTTCGCGCTTCGTCATTCTTGAGTTCAAGTTCAGTGTAACTGCCATACGGACATCCGTGTCAACCACAAAGTTGAATCCCAGTGCTTCCGCAAATGCAGGAATCACGTCCAGAATCGGCGCACTGTTGAACACGATGGACACCGAAATTTCTTCGTCCGCACTGCCCGTTCCGTTGATTTCTTCCTGGAACAGAATCTGCTCGTAGAAAGGTTCCTGAACTTTTTCTTTTTCTTCTTCGTCTTCCGGTTTCACTTTCGGAATCGCCGCATCATCCAGTTTTTTCTTGTCGGTGATTGCAAACGGCTCACTCGTTTCCTTGATCTGTTCGTCTTTCAGGCTCTGACGCTGAAGTTTTTCATAATCTGTCATGTAGGAATCATGATAGAGGAAGCTGAATCGTTCCTCATCAGGTGCAGGTTTCGATCCGGTGGCAGGATCAAGAATGTCATCCATCGGGGCGTGAATCCAGTCCAGCTTCTTGCCCATCCTGTTCAGAAATTTATCAAATGCAGAGGATTCTTCAACCTCAAAGTTGACTTTCCCTTCTTTCAGCTCTGCAATCACTTCTGCCGCTTTTCCCGCAGGAACCGTTACGACTGTCGTCTGTTCAATATCCACAGTCCCGTCCTGCTTGTCGGACACCAGCGATGTCTTTTTCGCGGAAACTTTCGTCGCAGTCGGGTCGGAAACCACGACTACGGTCTTCCCACTGCCGAGATCAACAATGGAAGCGTTTTCAATTTGAGGTACGTGCTCTTTCACTTCGCCCTCGGCTGCAAATGCCGACTGCGCACTGAAGAGGACGAGAAGTGTTGCGACGACCGCACCACACAGAGGTAAGCTGATTTGTCTTTTCATTTTGTTCAGTTCCGTCTTTTTTATGTTAATTTTTGTTTGTCTTCCTGAATTTTATGCGGGCAGATTATCTTCCGCCGCGTCCGCCGCCGCCATTGCCGCCACGTCCGCCGCCGCGTCCGCCGCCGCCCATGCCGCCGCCCATGCCGCCGCCCATGCCGCCGCCCATGCCGCCGCCTCCATTGCCGCCGCGTCCGCCCGTGAAGCCGCCGCCTGCATCGAAATTGCTGTTGGTGTTCGGCTGCTGATATGCCTGAGTGCGGGATTGCATCATATTGCCGCCGCCCATCATGCGTGCGCCGACAGACGGTTCCTGTATCGCAAGTTCCATCACTTCGTTGTTGCGGGTCAGCGTCGCTGATTTGCGCGTAACTGCGGAAAGCGTGAAACCGTTCGCCAGAATATCGCCCACGCGGACATACTGACGGTTCGCCGTATTGTCGGCGGATACATCTGCCATCATGGTGCCGCTCTTGTTGTTCATACCGGTGTTGACGGTTTCCAGCTGGCTCTGCAAGCGCGTAACACGCTGCTGGAGGGTGGACGATACCTGTTCATTGTCGGTATTGTTGCGGAGCAGTTCCTGCAAGGACGCGATTTCCGTGCGAATGTCATTCGCCTGTTCCTGAAGCTGTTCCTGCTGGGACGCCTGACTCTGCTGTCCGTTGTTGTTGCGGTTGTTATTGTTGCGAGCGCCTCCTGCTCCGCGCTGGGAAATAATTGCTCCCATCACGTTGCCGAATGAGAACGTCCCCAGAAGGGACATATCGGTGGCACGGACCGGTGTCGTCTGCTGACGTCCTGCTACTTTCGCTTCAGGCGCACGGGTCGGGTCGAAAATATTAATCGCCGCAAGTGTCTTGACCTGATCTTTTGCGGACATCCCGCTGTAAATCGAATAATCATCGTCAAACATCATCTGATTGACGTTGACGTTTGTATTTTTCTTGTCTTTATTGGCAGGAACATCGTATTTGCTTAAGTCCTGCGGTTCTTCATCAAGCCATGAATATGCGCCGTAGCCGATTGCCACGACAAGAACCAGATTGATTAGAATTAATAAACTTCTCATGATAGTTGTTCCTTATCGTGCGGGGTTTGCGGGAACTGCCGCCTGTTGTGCCGCAGGCATATTCGGCTGTGCTCCGGCCGCCGCGGGCTGTGCTCCGGCCGCGGGTCTCATAGCCGCTCCTGCTGAGGGCTGTGCTCCGGCCGCGGGTCTCATAGCCGCTCCTGCTGCGGGCTGTGCTCCGGCTGCGGGCTGTGCCGCCGTATTTCCGGTCGGCGGAGTCAAATTCGTGGACTGTGCCTTTTGGGTCGTGGCTGTTCCGGTCGCTGCGGTTCCGGCTGCGGCCGTTTTTTCAGCTTCTTTCGCAGTACCGGTCAAAGGCATGTAGCGAATCACGCGGATTGTACCGTCGAAACGGTATTTCTGTTCGACTTTGGTATTTGCCGTCGTGCTTGTGTTATTGTTGCGGTCGCGTTCGCGATTGCGCGTATTGTCGAGACTGATGGAGATGTTGCGCCAGCCGATTTTCGGTGTGGTGCTTTCGATTTCCGCGATGAACTCAAGTACCTTGTCATACGTTTCGGAGAACTGGAATGACAGGTCTGCGTAGGCGAGCTCATCGGAAATCTTGGAGGAAATACGGACGTTGTCCAAACGCGCCATCGCTATATCAAGCACGGATGCCGTATCCGAAATCAGCGCGCGAAGCGCGGTTTCCGGCTGTCCGTCGCGGTCGACATGCCAGTATGTCTGAAGCTGGGAATTGTATTTGCCGCGCAGTGCTTCCAGTGCTTCCACTTTGGCGTTTTCCGTATTGTATTTCTGCATTTGGGTATTGATTTCCGACTGCACGCGCTTCATGTCGGATTCTTTCGGGAACAATGTCCCGCCGGGTGCGTTGGCACTGAAGAAAATAATCAGTACTACCCAGCATAAAATCATGCAGATGATGAGCAGAACCAGTTTGCCGGCAGGAGAATTGAGGAAAAGTTTGGGATTTGTTTTCATGATTCTTCTCCTTATTTCTTAGTCGTCTGCGGCACAAGCGTTACGGTGTACTGGGTCAGCGTGTCCGAAAGACGGCGGTCCTGAATACGCTGCACTTTCCAGTTCGTAAGACGGCTCAATGCGGTCGAAACATTGCCCGTTCCATTTTCCGCCTGAACGGTCAGTGTCGTGTTGGAGTCCGTGAAACGGAACGAGCTGACGATGGACGCTTCCGGCAGATTGACGGAAAGCTCGTAAAGTTTCGTCAGGAAGCTCGGATCGCCCGCTGTAAGCTGAACAAGTTTTTCCAGGTCTTTCTCTTCCTTTTCGGCCTTCTTCAGCGTATCCGATATCTTCTTGTTCTTGGTTTTCAGCGAGTCGCGTTCCTGAATCAGTGCGTTGAACTTCTGATATGCAGGAATGCGCTTCTGCGCTTCCCGGTATCCCGCGCCGAGGAGCAGAACCAGAACAAGCACCGCCATGATATAGACCTGGATACGGCACCGGCTCGGACGCATTCTGGTCGGGGTAATGCGGATGCTGGGTTCATTTGCCGCCATGCTCTTGTCGGACAGATAACGCAGTATGAGCAGGCACGGCAGATAATCGGAGATTGAGAATCCCGTGTTGTCTTTGGGAGGCTCAATCAGTTCTTGCATAATCGGTTCCCACGCCTTGTTGATTTCTGCTGCATTTCCGCTGTACGGAATCCAGTCGCCGTTCTTCCAGCAGAATCCGGGCTCAATTTCGGGAATGTATATCGCGGGATCTTCCTTGCGGCATCCCATAAGAGGATAGATGAAATCATCAATCTTGCATTTCGCCAGGGTCATCTGTGATGCCAGAGAATGGATTGCCGAGCTGTCGAATGCGTAGACGTTCACGAAGTCCGGTGTCTCCGGAACTTCTGCTTCCTCTTCTTTTTTGTCTTTGTTCTTGTCGTCTTCCTCTTCCTTTACAGGTGCAGGAGGAATGACTTCTGTCTTTTTCACTTTCGAGAACTGCAACCCGAAATCATTCGGCACCTGCAGCATGTGCAGGGGCAGTTCAAACTCCAGTGCGTTGCGCTGTTCCCGGATACTGTGGGAGGCGCTTTCGCACTGGAAGAAGGTTCCGGACTCAAATGATCCTGTGAGAATCAGACAGCCCGGAATCTGGCCGCCGTTTTCATCAAGAGCCTGGCGAAGTGCGCCGGCTTCGTTGCCCATCGCCGCTTTAACCGTATTGCATCTTACGACGCGGTATTTCTGGCCGCGCTTGCGAAACTTGCAAACACGCACCATAGCAGGCGAAAAAGATACGATCTGATATTCACCTCTGGCAAAAATATGCATCGTATTTTGTCCTTACGTTATGTTATTTTGTTAATGGTTCTTTATGAATTGCGGCCTGAAATGCGGCTTCCTGAACTCAATCAGTTCGCTGCATTGAGTTTTGCACGGAGTTCGCGCAGTTTTTCGCGATATGCTGCCTGATCGGTGTCGCGCAGCTTTTCTGCTTCGGCGTATTCCGTCGGATATTTCTCCTTGATCTGCTCAAGAAGACTGGCGGAATTTCCGCGTCCGCCCTGTCCGCCTGCCGCACCTTGTCCACGCTGACCGCGCTGACCGCCCATGGCT
>DCIG01000063.1:14544-14979 GCA_002315855.1 Lentisphaeria bacterium UBA1732
CTCCGGCACCTGCTGCACCGCCCTGGCCGCGCTGACCGCCCATGCCGCCGCCAAAGCCTGCATTCAGTTCCACGCCTGCCTTCTGGGCGAGTTCGCGGAATGACTGCATTGCACTGCGGGAATCCGTTTTATCTGTTTCAAGCAGCTTGTCAATTGCTTCTTTTTCTTTCGTCAGGAACGCATTGACTTTCTTGCTGTTTTCTTCCTGTGTCGCGGGAAGTTCCACTTCGGCCTTCTTTGCAAGCTCGGCGAGCTTGGTATCGGCCTCATCCAGTGCCTTCACGATTTTGGCATAATCATCTTTGTACTTGGCCGCGATTTTGGCTTCTGCTTCTGCACGGGCTGTCGGAGTTTTCAGACGTTCAATCATGCGGGCAAGCTGACCGTTCTGGTTCATGCCGCCCATAGCTCCGCCCATGGCACCGCCGGCTCCAC
>DCIG01000063.1:15032-15201 GCA_002315855.1 Lentisphaeria bacterium UBA1732
CCGCCGAAGCCGCCCATGCCGCCCATGCCGCCCATGCCGCCCATGCCGCCCATGGCACCGCCGGCTGCACCCTGACCGCCTTGACCACGCTGTCCACGCTGTCCCTGCTGACCCTGACCGCGCTGGCCGCGCTGTCCACGCTGGCCGCCCATGGCACCGCCGGCTCCAC
>DCIG01000063.1:15246-35710 GCA_002315855.1 Lentisphaeria bacterium UBA1732
CCGCCGAAGCCGCCCATGCCGCCGCCCTGTGCGAATGCTACGCCTGTAGAGAGAGCCAGTGCGATCAATGTAACTGTTGTCTTTTTCATCTTTCTGTTCCTTTCATAATTTGTTTTGAACTGCGGTAAGATGATTGATACCGTTGAAATAACGAAATTTTCAGGAGTTACATGACCTTTTTGTGCAGAAACTGTAACTTCAACGAAAATAACGTTCTTTTTTTGTCTTTTATTGTGTAGATGTCGCTTTTTTTCAGAAGTTCTTGTAAAAAACGCGCATCCCGCTTCTAAAAGTTGAAAAAAGCAGGGTTGTGGGGTGTCTTTGCGGATGTTTGCCTTAAATATAGCATATTGTGCCGCTATTTGCAAGTACAATCCGCGATAAATCCGCAAACGATTTTCTTTTTTTTAAACTTTTTTGACATTCCTCGCCGCAAACTTCCCGAATCGGCACATCTGGGACGGTTTTTTCTTGTGGATTTGACTTCTGAAATCAGCTCTCTTTTCAGTTCGATGATTCCGTCCCTTTCCGGTGAAGCAGTGCCGAATATGCACCGTCATGCTTCCCGCACGGAAGCAGCGTCCGTTCGCAAATCAGTTCCCAGTCGGGATGATCCGACAGAAACGCCTGGACACGTCCCGTATTTTCTTCGTTTTCCAGACTGCACGTCGAATAAAGCACATGCCCTCCGGCTTTCGTCTGGTTCGCGGCCGCACGCAGTATTTCCAGCTGCAGCGGAAGCAGTTCGGAAAGACGGTTCTTGGAAAAACGCCACGGCACATCAGGACGTCTGCGGATTACGCCCGTATTGGAACACGGCACGTCGGCCAGAACAAAATCAAACGACTCCGGCGGAAACGGCAGTTCTCTGGCATCTGCCGCAACCGTTTTGATTTTCAGTCCCGCACGTCGCAAATTGGCATTCATCCGCATGACACGGGAATGCGAACGGTCGGCGGCGATGATTCGGGAGCCGGGAGCCGCCATTTCTGCCATCAGAATTGTTTTCCCGCCGGGAGCCGCGCACATATCCAGCAGATTGCCTTTCAGTGCCTCAGGATGAACCATCGACAGTCCCATGCACGTCGCCGGATCCTGCACATACGCTCTCCCCTCCTTGATTAGACGGGATTCAAAAAGATGACGGCACAGTCCCAAATCATAAAATCTCATGCTGGGTGCCATGGGGAAATCCGCTGTAATCGGCGTCGGCTTGAAGGGAGCCAGCTCCTCTTCCGTGGCGTTGCTCCTCAGCCGTATTGATACCCCCGGATTGCTGGCAAATTGTTCCGATATTTTCTTCGCCGCTTCTTCGCCGTATTCCTTGGTCCACCGTTCCAGAAGCATTGGCGGACACATGATCGGCACATGATTGCGGTCGAAACTGTCATCCCGCAAGTAACTCCGTAATATAGCATTTACGAATGCACCTCCCCCCGATCCTCTCATTTGCTTTCCCACATCCACGGCAATATTCACTGCCGATTGCCACGGGATGCCGGACTGGAAGAAAACCTGAGTGGCGGCTAACGAAACGAGCAGACGCATTGCCTGATTCACTTTGCCTTTCTTGGCATGTTTCATCAGCAGTGCATCCAAAAATCCTTTGTGACGGAAATATTCAAACAGCAGCGATGCGACTGCCGCCTTTTCGGGAAATTCGCTTTCCCTGAGCTGGTCCAGACAGTCATCCAGCGACAGCCCGTCATTTTCCCAGACGGCGACCAGCTGGATTGCAAAGGTGAGAATATCTTCGGAGATTCGGGATGGCTTCACAAAATGAACCTTTCTGATTGTAAAAATATACTTTTTAAAATTTGATCTTTCATTTCGTTTGTAATCCCTTTAAAAATCAATCCCTTCGGAAACATCCCCGTTGTCCCCCGTTGTCGCCGGCTGTCGTGCCGGTCTGCTCAGATTCTGTGTCCGCGGACGGCTCGACGAACTTTGGCTGCCTGACGTTTCGCCTTGTTCACGCATAAACAGCGGTTCCAGATTCGGGACCGTTTTGTTTTCGATGGCTTTCCCGATCCAGCGGGTCAGACACGGCGCAAAGACGGAATATACCCATGATTCCACCGGAAGTACCTCCAGATTTTTTCGGAAATTCTCAAGTTTTCGCGCGATTTCATTGTTCAGCTTGCTTTCACTCATCGCTCCCGTATCCATATCGTAAAGTGCCCTCAGCATTTTCCCCAGTGAGTATCGGGCGATTTGTTCGTCCGAAAGATAATATTTCGGGAGTGTGTAGTTTTTATTCGCTATCACGGAAATGCAGAAAAGCTCATCGGCGATGTTTTCATTCCGCAGATTTGAGGCGCTTACAAGCTGTTCGCTCAAATCCCGCAGAAGCGCGATTGCATCCGGGTCGCGGTTCAGGATTTGCCGCACACCGATCAGCCATGCGGCTTGCGCCCGGTCGCGCAGACTCTGCGTTTCATCGAAAAACACCGATTCCGCGTTGTCTGCGCATTCCTCAAAATCAGGAAATGTCGTTTCGATGTCGGTCGGCATGAAACTCGGTTTTTCCGGCGGCACTTCCCCGTAAATGCTTTTCAGAAAAGGCGCGATGGTATACAGCTCACGCTTGTCTGCATACTTGGGTATCAGCAGTGCCACCGAGGCCAGACACACCACGATGAGCAGAAAGGTCAGAGACCCGACATGGCTGATTCGGCGCACATTTTTCCCCTTGAGGTATTCTTCATTGACACGGAATACTTTCTTTTTGACCTCGTTCGACTCTTTCCTGACCGCGCCCCCCCGTGAAAGCTCCTCCAGTCCCTGCTGAATCTGCTGGATAATCTGCTTGTACGCCGGCCGCTCCACGGGATTGCGGTTCATCATGCTCATGATAAGCTGGGAGAGCGTCTGCCCGATTTCAGGTCGTATCATCACCGGCGGAACCGGGTCCTGTTCCAGACGCATTCGCAGGAGCTCTTCCGTATCATTGTTGCGGAATGGTGTTGTCCCCGTGAGAAGCTGATAGAAGGTCGCGCCGAGACTGTAAATATCTCCGTCGGGACCTTCTTCCCCGGTCCGCACTTTTTCGGGACTGACGTAATGCGGGCTTACCCACATGCGCGTGGTATCTCCCCCCATCCGCATTCCCGGTTCGCGCATCAGCACCTGAGCCAGACCGAAATCCCCGATTTTGGCGTTGGACTCCAAATCCAGCAGAATATTCGCAGGTTTGATGTCATGATGCACGATATTATGCGCCCGTGCATTGTCCAGTCCCTCGCAAATATCGCGTATCCAGCGCGCTGTTTCCGCAATGGGCAGCCGTCCGTTTGCACGGTTCAGACGCTGTTCCAGCGTCCCCCCTCCCATGAACTGCATCACCACAAACGCGCTTCCGTCATTTTCTCCGCACGAATAAATCGGCACCACTGCATTGTGATTGATGGTCGCCGCCATCCGGGCTTCCTGTAGAAATCGATCCGATGATACCCCCGGTTTTGCGTCCATGATTTTAATGGCGACTTCCCGGTCCAATGCCACATCCAGGGCCCGGTATACTGTGGCCATGCCTCCGCGCCCTTCGATTTCTTCCAGCAGATAGCTGTGGAACCACTTCGGCACAATCAGCGGCTGATTGCACACCGGACAGTTGATTCGTGAAAACGAGGGAAGCTCCGTCACATCGATTTTCTGGAGACACTTCGGACACGCGATTTTGATTTTGCGGGGAACTTCCTGCTCGGACATATTACACCTTCATCCACATGGTTTCAAGAGGGGTACTCTGACTGGCGATTTCCACCAGAATATCTTCCCGGTTCAAATCCGCAAGCTGCTTCATTGCCAGGTCATTGACCAGTACACGGTCATTGCATTCCTGACTGATGTGGGCAAACACGATTTTTCGCGTATTCCTGGTAATCAAATCCCCCAGAGAAGACATCGCCTCGTCATTGCTCAGATGCCCCTGTCTCCCCATGATTCGGCGTATCGTGCTGATCGGTCGTCCGGAATTGCGCAGTTTCACCGGGTCGTAGTTGGATTCCAGTATCAGTATTTGCGAATCGTGCAGCTTGCGTTTCACCAGCGGCGACATCCACCCCAAATCCGTGGCATACCCGATTTTGTGGTCTTCCACCTGAAAAATATACGCAAGCGCAGCCACATCATGCGAGATTTCAAAAGGTTCGATATGCACTCCGCAGCAGTCGAATGCGGACCCCGGCGTAATCAGCACCACATCTTCTTCCGGCGCATATTTCTCATAGTGCTCTTTCAGTTCCAGATACGTTTCCTGCTGAATATAGACCGGAATATTGTATTTCTTCCCGAATACCCTGCATCCTTTGGTATGGTCCTGATGCGCATGGGTTACCAGAATCGCCTGAATGGAACACGGATCAATATCGCGGTCTTCCATGCGCGCGGCAAGCTCTTTCGCGGAAAATCCGGCGTCCAGCAGAAAATTCCCTTTCGTCCCGTGAATCACCGAGGAATTTCCTTTGCTGCCGCTGCCAAGCACGGTTATGCCGAAGTTCCGGCAGGAAGCCGTTTCTGCAAATTCAATCATGTGTCTGTAGTTCCTGTTCCGTTTCAAGGTTCATAGATTTTTGCTTTCCATCCATGCAGGATGCTCTTGAGCTGTGTTCAGATTTTTTGTTTTTCTGACCTCATATCTATCACTATATCATGCTTCTCTGAAAAAACAACTGTTTTTCTGACTTTTTTCAGCGTTTCCGCGTGATTTCCAGAGATACTCCATTTGACAGGATTCGCGCATACGGTTTTTCAATGCGGACACTGACCTCATCCAGCAGCGGAAATTCGTTCAGTATTTTTTCCGCCACGGCGTAACCCAGTGCTTCCAGAAGACAGAAGGAACTCTGCGATACATACGACTGCACGCTTCGTTCCACCGCGCAGTAATCTACCGTGTCTTCCAGCCGGTCGCTTCTCCCCGCTTTGGAAAAATCCCCGTACAGTTTCAGGTCGAAATGAAGCTCCTGGGTCCCCAGACGTTCATCGGGAAACGTCCCGATGAGACAATTCACTTTCAGCCCGTTCAGTGTTATACAGTCCATATCTCTCAAAAAAATTCAGGACGGCATGGTCATTCCCGTCAAAAACAAACTTTTTGACAGACCCCTGCCGTCCGTGGAAAACACAAGCTCAATCGCTCAGTCGATTTTGTACCCCTGGGCTTTCGCTGCGTCTTTGGCGTCTTTCTTGGCAGCTTCCAGTGCTTCTTTGGCTTTCTTCACGATTTCGTTTGCGCTCGTCGTTGTATCTGCGTTTTTCCCTTCGGCTTTTGCCTTGTCATACGCTTCGATTGCCTTGTCGTGGATTTCGTCGGCTGTCTTCGCGGATGCCGCGCCGGCTCCCAGACTGGCGGCCACGGACGAAAGCGTTGTGCTGGGACGTTCGCCGTTCTGATTGTTCAGACGAATGGATTCTCTTGCTCTTGCCTTGGCTCTTGTGCGGCCTGCATCCTGCATATCTTCTTTTGCTTCGGCGAGAAGCGACTCTTCGCGTTCATAGGAGAAACGGTCGACCGGGCTGTCGCCGCGGATGGCGCGGGCGGTTGCCACGGCCAGCTTCACTGCCGGCAAGTCGCTTTCGCGGATGTCTTCCAGCTCTTCCGTAATCGGCTCCTTGGCTTTCCCGTCTTTGTCGTAAATCGTTACCCGCAGTGTCATCTTTTCCCCGTTCCGGACCACGGTGATGAGCGACAGATAATCCCCGTTCACCTGCGCAAGAAGGTTCTTGACTTCTTCTGCGGTGTACGCGGTTCCCGCTTTGTGTTTCATATCGATGAATGCGTCCTGTATCTTGTCGAAATCGCACAGCACCAGTCTCGAATGCGTCGCAATTTCGGACTTGTAGTATTCCAGGGCAAGCGAGGCAATGCGCGAATCCTGCTGATTCTTGAATGTCGGCACTGACTGGTCGGTGTTGATCGCAATCGCAAAAGGTTTTTCCGCAAATACGGGAATTGCGGCAAGCATAAGGACTGAAGCCAATGCGATTTGTTTGAAGTTGAACATAACCGTTACCTTTCTCCAAAAGTATATGTTTTTTTTGATTGCAAACTTTTTCAAACAAAACCGGATATGCCGGTTCTGCTTGAGATTTCTCCTCGCTCATACCTCTCATGAGCTTTCCATTCCGGCTGTCTTCCGCTCGGAATATCATTCATTCCGGCTTATCTCCTGTCCCGGATTTCGCTCGTTCGACAAAAACGTAGAGATAATCTCAACTATTAATCTACCACACCTTTTGAAAGTTTCAAGTCCTTGATTTGTCTTTTTTCATGTTCTTTTCACTTTTTTTCGCTTCCCGCTGGATTTTTTCCTCCTGCGGTGTTATATTGAGAGCTGATTTCTGCAGTCCTCTGCCCGGAAAACGGAGAGCAGCTTTGAAATCACTTCTTCATGTATCCCGAATAACTCCCCTCCTCATCTCACAAAAATGGAGTAGCCCCCATGTTCAAAAAATCAGCAGATTTCTCGCGCGAAACCCGTACCGCCATGCGCGATGGCAATGGTTCCGTTCAGCTCGAACACATCTGGAAGCCCGGCGAAGACCTCGGTTCTCCTGTCCGCATGTATTCACGCCTGATTCTGAATCCCGGATGCTCCATCGGATGGCACGTCCATCAGAATGAAGAGGAAATTTTCTACATCCTCCGCGGAAACGCCCTCCTGAACGACAATGGCTCTGAAGTCCATGCCGTCCCCGGCGATTCCATCGTAACCCGTTCCGGCGAAGGTCATTCCGTGGCTTGCGAAGGTTCTGACACCCTCGAAATCCTTGCCGTGATTATCCGTTATCAATAACTCCCTCCCCGCTGTTTTCATGAAAACGATTGCCGTTCTTGGGTTCGGGCTTCTTGGTGCCTCATTCGGACTTGCCTTGCAGGGCAAAGGCTTCCGCCGCATCTGCTGCACCCGCAATGCCGATTGCCGCGCATGGGCTTTGGAACACGATGCCGCCGATGAAGTTTCGGAGAATCCCGCTGAGGTGATTCCCCAGGCTGATATTGCGTTCATGGCTTTGCCGCTCCCGGTCATTATGCGTTACCTCACGGAATATGCGTCCCTCTGGCGGCCCGGCTCCATCGTTACCGACATGGGCAGCGTGAAAGGCGTTGTCATGGACACTGCCGAACGCACCGTCGTCCCTCGCGGCGTTCAGTTTATCGGCGGACATCCCATGGCGGGGACTGAGTATTCCGGGCACCGCCACGCATTCCCCACCCTCTTCCGGAAAGCCGACGTGTTCCTCTGTCCCGCCTCAAATACCTCCCCCGATGCTTTGGACGAACTGGAAAGCATTTGGCGTTCCGTTGATACGAATGTGATTCGTCTGAATGCAGCCGAACATGACAATCTTGTCGCGCACACCAGTCATGTCCAGCACATTGTCGCCTCTGCTCTCACGCTGGCGATTCTCGGCAGCAGTGATCCACGCGAGAAAATGCTCCGCGATGCCGGATGCGCCTCCGGCTTCCGCGACACCAGCCGTATTGCCTCCAGCAACCCGCAGATGTGGAAAGAAATCATCTCCCTGAATACTCCCGCAATCTTGAACGCTCTCGGCAGTTTCGAGCACCAGCTCGCCGAAATGCACCGCATCATCGAAGCAAACGATTTTGATGAGTTTGAACGACGCTTCGCCTATGGCAAACAGCTCCGCGATGCCTGGCTTGCACACAATGGCAAATTCGGTCCCGCGAAGTAATCACGCGTTTCCCGTCTCTTCTTCTTTTTTGTCGTCCTTTCTTCGGAAATCTCATTCTTTTTCTTGCTTTTTCATTCCTTGCGGTGTATATTATGTAGATTTATATCAACCATCCTCAAATCTTTTTCATATCTTAACAACAAAGGTAAGAACATGAAACAACTTAATGCCGCTCCCACAAAGAACGTCCAGCTCCTCGCATGGGTGAAGAACTGGGCCGCCATCTGTGAGCCGGAAGCACTCTACTGGTGCGATGGCTCCAAAGAAGAATATGATCGTCTCTGCAACGAAATGGTCGATTCCGGTCTCGCTATCCGCCTCAACCCGGTTAAGCGCCCCAACTCCATCCTCTTCCGCAGTGACCCGTCCGATGTGGCTCGTGTCGAAGCCCGTACCTTCATCGCTTCCGAAAAGGAAGAAGATGCCGGTCCGACCAACCACTGGATTGACCCCCACGAACTCAAGAAAACCATGCTCGGTCTCTATCAGGGCTGTATGCACGGTCGCACCATGTACGTCATCCCGTTCTCCATGGGGCCTGTCGGCTCTCCTATCGCCAAAATCGGCGTCGAAATCACGGACTCCCCCTACGTCGTGGTCAATATGCACATCATGACACGCGTCGGCACTCGCGTCCTTGATGTCCTCGGCGAAAAAGGCGAATTCGTCCCCTGTATGCACTCCGTTGGCAAGCCGCTCGAAAACGGCGAATCCGACAATGGCGTCTGGCCCTGCGCTCCCATGGACAAGAAGTACATCTCTCAGTTCCCCGAAACCCGCGAAATCTGGTCTTTCGGTTCCGGTTACGGCGGAAACGCCCTCCTCGGCAAGAAGTGCCTCGCTCTCCGTATCGCCACCGCTCAGGCTCGCGATGAAGGATGGATGGCTGAACACATGCTCATCCTCAAGCTTACCCGCGAATCCGATGGCAAAATCAAATACGTTACCGGTGCTTTCCCCTCTGCATGCGGCAAAACCAACCTCGCCATGCTCATCCCCACCATCCCCGGTTGGAAGGTCGATACCGTCGGCGATGACATCGCCTGGATGAAGTTCAACAAGGACGGCGAACTCCGTGCCATCAACCCCGAAGCCGGTTTCTTCGGCGTCGCTCCCGGCACCAACTTCTCCTCCAACAAGAATGCTATGCTTTCCTGCGCCAAGGATACCATCTTCACGAACGTTGCTCTCACCGATGACGGCGATGTTTGGTGGGAAGGTATGGACGGCGATAAGCCCGCTCACCTCATCGACTGGAAGGGTCATGACTGGACTCCCGATATGAAAGATGCCGATGGCAAGCCCGTCAAGGCCGCTCATCCCAATGCCCGCTTCACTGCACGCGCTTGCAATTGCCCCGTCATCGCCAGCAACTGGGAAGACCCCGAAGGCGTTCCGGTCTCCGCATTCCTGTTCGGCGGTCGTCGCCCCTCCACTCTCCCGCTGGTCTACCAGTCCATGAGCTGGGAACACGGTGTCTTCATCGGTTCCACTGTCGGTTCCGAAGTTACCGCCGCTGCTCTCGACGTCAAGGCCGGTACTGTCCGCCGCGACCCGTTCGCCATGCTCCCCTTCTGCGGTTACAACATGGGCGACTACTTCCAGCACTGGCTCGACATCGGCAAGCACGAAGGCGCCAGGCTCCCGAAAATCTTCTGCGTCAACTGGTTCCGCAAGACTGCTGACGGCAAGTGGCTCTGGCCGGGTTACGGCGACAACAGCCGCGTCCTCAAATGGGTCTTTGAACGCTGCGACGGCGAAGGCAAGGCTCAGGAAACCGCAGTCGGCTTCCTCCCCACGGAAGATGCTATCGTCCGTGATGGCACCGACGTTACGGCTGAAGACATGAAAGAGCTCCTCACCATCGACAAGGATGCCTGGAAGAAGGAACTCGAAACCATCAACGAACACTTCGCCAAGTTCGATCGTCTTCCCGCTGAACTCGAAGCTCAGCGCAAGGCTTTGGAAGCACGCCTCAATGCGTAATGAGAAATCGTTTCTGATTTCGTATTGATTTCTGTTTTCCCCCTCATGACGTGCGTTTCCCGTGCGTCATGAGGTTTTCTTTTGAATTTTGTTCCCGCTGACCGTTTCACCTCATCATTTCCCAAACTCGTTGATGCAAAGGATTTCTATATGGATAACGCTCCGAAACTTCGCAAAGACCTTAATCCCGAAGATTGCTGGGACCTTTCTGTCATTTTCAAATCGGACAAGGAATGGGAAGCCGCTTTCCGCGAATTGGATGCCTTCCTTGCCGATTATCAGTCATGCCGCGGACATTTGGGCGATTCTCCCGCCATGCTCAAACATGCTTTTGAGGTCGGCGATGCTTTGGAACTCCGCCTCGAAACTCTCTATACTTACGCCCATTTGAACTCCGATGAAGACCTCGCTGACAGCAAAAATGCAGGTCGCCTTGACCGCATTTCCGCTCGTTATGCGGAAATCGAGGGCGAAACAGCTTGGTTCGATCCCGAACTCATGGAAATCCCTCAGAATCGCTTCGACGAACTCAAAAATGCCCCCGAACTCGCGTTCTACCGCCGCACGCTGGACGATACCGAACGCGAACGCGCTCACACTCTCTCCGAACCCGAAGAGCGCATTCTCGGATTGAGCTCCGAAGTCTTCGGCACTCCTCACCAGATTTTCTCAAAGTTCAACGATGCCGATTTGCGTTTCCCGAAAATCGCCGACATCAACGGCAATGAAGTCGAAATCACCCACGGAAACTACATCAAGTTCCTCGAAAGCTCCGACCGCCGTGTCCGCAAGGATGCGTTTGATGCCCTCTACGGCGTTTACAAATCCTTCTCCAACTCTGTCGCCGCTATGCTCGACGGCACCGTCAAAGTCGGTGTCCTCAATGCAAAACTCCGCCATTATCCTTCCGCGCGTGCCGCCTCCCTCTTCTCCGACAATGTCCCCGAAAGCGTTTACGATGGCCTGATTGATGCTGTTCATGCCGGACTTCCTCTCCTTCATCGTTATTTCAGACTTCGCGCTGAGGTCCTGAATCTGGATGGCGATCTCAATATGTTCGATTTGGCTACCCCCCTCGTTCAGCCATCGAAAGCCATCTATTCATGGCCCGAAGCATGTAATCTCATCCGCGAAGCCATGAAAGTGTACGGCCCCGAATACTGCGGCATTCTCGAACACGCATTCACAGATCGTTGGATTGATGTCTATGAATGCCGGGGCAAAACCTCCGGCGCATATTCCGGCGGTTGCTACGGGTTCCCCCCGTTTATCCTCATGAATTTCTCCGGTACGCTGGACAGTGTCTCCACTCTCGCTCATGAGCTTGGACACTCCATGCACTCCTACCTCTCCGACCACGCTCAGCCGTACCACTATGCAGGTTACCGCATTTTCGTCGCCGAGGTCGCCAGCACCATCAATGAACTGCTCCTGAACCGCTATCTCCTCGACCACTCCGATGACAGCCGCTTCCGCGCATATCTCCTCACGCATCTCCTTGACCTCATTCGCGGAACCGTCTTCAGACAGACCCAGTTCGCCGAATTTGAACGCGACATCTACGCCGCCAGCGAGAATGGCGAACCTCTGACCACCGATTTCCTTTCCGAACACTACTTCAAGCTCAACGGTATTTATTACGGCGATGCTGTGAAGAACAACGACTCCATCCGCTATGAATGGGCAAGAATCCCCCATTTCCACTACGATTTCTATGTGTACAAGTATGCCACAGGATTAAGTGCTGCCGCTCAGATTTCCTCCCAAATCCTGAACGGCAATGTGGAACCTGCTCTCAACTTCCTTCGCGCGGGCGATACCAAAGATGCGCTCGACATCCTCGCCGATGCCGGAGCCGATTTGCGTACTCCCGGTCCCGTCAACGCCGCAATGGATTTGTTTGAACGCTCCCTGAACGAACTGGAACAGATTCTGCTCCCCTGATTTCCCATAATATAACCGGAAGCTGATTTCAAAAGGATTTCTCTGGCATTTCGGAAAGATTTGAAAAAATCCCCTCCCGGAACGTTTGATTTTGGCTTCAAAGACTGTAATTCCATGAAAAAAATTCTTTCAATCGCAGGGTCCGACTCTTCCGGCGGTGCCGGTATTCAGGCGGATATTAAAACAATTACCGCTCACAATATGTACGCGATGACCGCTATCACCGCCCTGACCGCTCAGAACACCACCGGTGTCCGCATGATTGCCAATACTTCCCCCGAAATGGTCGAAGCTCAGCTCGACATGATTTTTGAGGACATCCGACCCGATGCCGTGAAAACCGGAATGCTTTCCGGATGCGCGATCATTGCCGCCGTGGCTCAGCGTTTGAAGCACTGGCAGGCGCAGAATATCGTGGTTGACCCCGTGATGGTTTCCACAAGCGGCTGTGCTCTCATTTCTCCCGATGCCTGCGAGGTGCTGAAGGAAAAGCTCCTCCCCCTTGCCGCTGTTCTCACTCCCAATATGCCCGAAGCGGAAAAGCTCGTCGGTCATGCCGTTTCATCCCGCTCCGATATGGAACAAGCAGGTCATGAAATCGCCAATCAATACGGCTGCGCCGTCCTCATTAAGGGCGGACACCGTTTGGACGATGCGGCGGATGTGCTGGTCGCACCCGATGGCGGTATCCGCTGGTTCGAGGGCACTCGCATTGATACGGACAATACCCACGGCACCGGATGCACCCTCTCCAGTGCCATCGCATGTGCTCTGGCGGACGGTCTCCCCCTGGGCGATGCCGTCGCTCAGGCGAAAGAATATGTCCGCGGTGCCCTTTCCACCGGCCTTGACCTCGGAAAAGGCTCCGGCCCCCTCAATCACGTCTGGCGTTCCACAGGAAAAATCACCCGATGAAAAAATGGAAAGGCGTCTTTGACCCGGACTTGACCGCCGCCAAACTGGAATCCGCCATGAAGTCCGCCGAAAATCCCCCGAAAGCAAGGGAGATGCTCCGCTTCTTCAAGGCGGGACCCGGCGGCTGCGCCGAACACGACCGCTTCCTGGGTCTCCCCAACCCCGTCTGCCACCGTTTCGAGGAAGCATTTCAGAACATGCCCCTGACGGAGTCCGTCGCCGCCCTCAGAACAAGCCCGTTCCATGAGGTCAGACTGTGCTCACTTTTCATCCTTGACGGACAGTACAAATACGGCTCCCCCGAACTGCGCGCCGAAATCGTGCGCAACTATATGGAATGCGCCACACTTGGGCGAATTAACAACTGGGATTTGGTTGACCTCAGTGCGCCCAACATCATCGGCGAACATGAGCTGGAACACCATGACGGCTGTATCCTCGGTTTCGCCTCAAAAGATACCTTGTGGGAACAGCGTATCGCCGTAGTTTCCACGCTCACTCTCATCCGCCACGGCGAGCTCGAACTCACCCTCGATTTGAGCGAGAAATTCATGAATCACCCTCATGATTTGATGCACAAGGCGTGCGGATGGATGCTCCGTGAGGTGGGAAAACGCGATAAATCTCTCCTGACTTCTTTCATTCAGAAGCATTTACAGGAAATGCCGCGTATTATGCTTCGCTATGCAATCGAACACTTCTCGTCATCAGAAAGGCACTTTTTGCTCACCAGAGACTCTCAAAAACTGGTTCGCTGCGCACGTGCTCGAAAAAACTTCACAATTAATTGAATATCAATAAGATACGGAGAATTATTTTAAAATCACGTAACACATTCATTTTCATAGTCTTACAAATTGATATGAGGTTAAAATCAATCGCATTATACAGTTTTCTCATTTTTCTGCATAACTATATTAAATTTCAACAAGATACAGCAGTTTTAGCATCTTTTCCTCTTTGCTCAGTCTCCTCATGAGCAAAAAAATGGTGGTCGCAACTATCTATCATATAATAATTTACGCAGAATTTACATCCCCTCTCCGCAGAAAAAAGCACGCAGAATCACAAGCGTAACCCATTCAAATCAGAATATTTTACACAAAGCATTCACATCTCCTTTTTCACAAAAAACGCCGTATTTTCGCCATAATTAATTGAATAACAATATTTTACACAAAAAATCTGTCTTTTCCTGAAAAACAAGCATTTTAACCAACGCAACCACTTCTAAATAGAACATGTTACGCAAGATTTGCATTTTTTTGTGAAAAATGAGCAAATCGGGGTTGCATTTGACCTGAATCGTGTTATATTAAGGCATTGTCTGCCGGAAAATCGCCCGGCTCCTCTGAGGGGGGTGAGCCGAGGGGTCAGGTCAGTCCGGAGATGAGGGTGGGGAAGCGCAGCGCAAGGGGACGTGACGCGGGCGCGGGGAGCATTCGCCCCTGTGCAGTCTGTCGCCAATACCCCCAATGGACGTGACGCGGGCGCGGGGTGGCATTCGGCGGCGGTTCATTCATCGTCGCAAATCGTTATTGGTCATTCTGTTACAATGATGCCAGGACACGAGAGGGAGGAGAATGGAAACAAGACGGGTGTGAGAGGAAAACGCCCGAAAACAACAATTCAGGAGGCTTCCCGGCGGGGGGCTTCCCTGTAAATTACAAGTAAGGACGAGCTCATGGAAGGTTCTGCTTTTCTGATATTATTCATTGCGTTTACAGCATTTATGGCGATTTTTCCATTTCTGCTGCGGAAACTGGGCATTCCGACGGTGATAGCCCTGCTGATTGCGGGTATTCTGGTCGGACCAACCGGGCTGGGGGTGGACCTGATTCATCACCTGTCGGACTGGCTGAGCTTCCTCGGCAAGCCCGGCTGTGAGGCGGAAATGGCGGCGGAGACGGCAGATCAGTTCACCGTATTCATTCACGCGCTGGGGGCACTGGGGCTGATGTTCCTGATGGCGCTTGCGGGGATGGAGGCGGATTTCCAGCTGATACGCTCCTGCCGGAAGGCCGTTACCCTGCTGAGCATCATGACGTTCCTGATCCCTGCGGCGGCGGGCTACTGGGTGTACTGGTATTTCTGCCCCAACGACCTGCCGGGCAAACTGCTGTACGCATCGCTTTTCGCCTCGCACTCGGTGGGTATTGTGTTCCCCGTGATCCGCGAGCTGAAACTGACGAAAACGAAATACGGAGCCTCGATTCTGATTTCCACGGTCATCACCGATATTTCGTCCATTATCCTGCTGGCGGTGGCGGTCCAGCTGTTCCGTCAGGGGGCGAATGCGTCCCACATGGTGGGGAAAGAAACACTGTCGATTTTCGACCACATGGAAAGCCATCTGCTGGGGAACAGTTTTCTCCCGATTTTCCTGCTGATCGTGCTGGTCTATCTGGTGGCCTCGATTTTCATCGTCAACCGCGTCGCCCGCTGGCTCCTCAAGGTGATGAAGCCCAATGAAGACCTGCTGATCACGATTATCCTGTTCATCATCCTGATTACCGTCATCGTGGGCGAAGTCTTCGGAATCAACCTGGTGGTCGGGGCATTTATCGCGGGGCTGGGGCTCTCGCGCGTGGTGCAGGACCGCGACATGCTGCTGTTCAAACGGTTTGAAAGCATCGGCTACGGCTTCCTGATTCCGTTCCTTTTCGTGTCCATCGGGATGAAGACAGATTTCCGCGCATTCACGCAGGGAAACGATGTTTCCATCGTGATTCTGACCGTAACCGGGCTGGTCCTCAGCAAAATCGGGTCGGGCTATTTCGCCATGACTTTCAGCGGATACAAGCCGCGTCCCGCACTGGCGGCCGGACTGATGACCGTCCCCCAGCTTTCCGCCACGCTCGCTGCCGCCGCAATCGGCAAAGATATGGGGATTCTCAGCGACAACTTCTTCAATGCAATCATCATCCTGTCGATTATCACGACTTTGCCGATTCCGAGCCTGGTACGCATCGTCCTGCACGGTTCCGACCAGAAGTATTCGCACATCGAAGACTTCCATGTGCCTGCGGTGGTCAAGGAAAAAGACCTGCTGTAATACGTTTTTCCCGATTCTGCGCCATCCTTTGAGCTTGGAAAGAAGTACAAATCCGGAAGCAGGTCGACAGGTCGACCTAAAATCGGATTCAGACGGGATTTTTCCGCAAAGACAGGCTGAAAAAATGCTTCTGTGAGCTTGGGAAGAGACGCAAAAACGGAAGTAAGTCGACAGGTCGACCTAAAATCGGATTCGCGGAAGCTGCGGGGGCGAAACGGCGGGGGAAATGACGCAGAATCGAAGACAATTTCACAATCGGGAACGACAATATGAACACCGTCAAAATCGTTTGCTACGGGACACTTATGACCGGAGAATGCAATCATCATTACTGCCGCCATGCGGTTTCCATCAAGCTGTGCACGTTCAAGGGGACACTCTATGATACCGGACTGGGATATCCGGCGGTTCAGCTCAACGGAGAAAGTGATGTTTGCGGCGAACTCATCGAAGTCCCCGCCGCCGACTGGCCGGACATCGATGTCCTCGAAGACTACCCCGGAGAATATGACAGGAAAGTAATTGAAGTCGCGCCGGAGGGCGGGGGCTTTGATAAAGGATGGGTCTATTTCATGGACAAACTGCCGGAGCAGGCGACCTTGATTCCCGGCGGGAACTGGAAGAAAAGGACATGAAGCGGAAATGAGTTTGGCGGGGAAAAGGGCGCGGGGGGAAGAGATGTCAAGCCGGGACGAGTTCCTGCGCTTTCGGAGAAAGGCGGGAACTTGCCCCGGAATCAATCAGGGAACAGCCTTAATCCAAGGGGGATTAGAATTAAAAAGTTTCTTTGCATAATCGACTAATGTATTCCGTTTCATTTTTACCCATAAATTCGGTAAAGACCAGATTATTACGGTTGTCTCTCCTCATATTGAGTACAAAAACGAACAACACACTGAAGACACATTCGTTTCTCATGAATACAGGTATCATTTGATTTATTATACCACTTGCATTTTTTGCGACTTCTCCGATGGTCTTCCTGACTTTTAGGATAATAAACAGTATAAATATGTCCGTCATTGGATTTTGAATGTACACCTCTTGCCATAGTTTTTCCTTTCTTTTTTGAAAAAAATTCCACACTCTTCAAGATAATTCTTTCCCCATTTGACTTTATAAATCAGGTTCAATAATACCTTTATCCAAGAGAGTTTGAATTCCTTTTTTGAATGATTGTTTCGTAATTTTCAGCCCATGAGAATCGGTAAGTCGTTCTACATGAGGATATCCAGGCTCATTACACATAGCACTAATCGCACTGCTATATTCGCCTGTGGCAGAAGTCTTGTGGGGCATCGGTCCCACAAGAATTGCACTATACTCACTTTGATACTGAAAACTTCGATAATTGACAAACTCCTCGTATCCATTACAAAACCTTATGCGTTCTTTGCTGATTCCCTGAAACTTTGTTGTTGCAAGCATTTTTTCTTTGCTAACTTGTAAAGCACCGAGAACCACAATAATACCTTTCTTGGAACGTGTAAATAAACGAGAAACTTCGTCCTCTTGCGAAGAGAGTAAATAAGATAACCCCATTTGCTCCATGAAGATATCAAGAGTTCCCATTCGATTTGCTTCCAAAAAAAGGTTATTGACATTGTCCAGCAAATTCTCCATTTCGTCTTGGTTCAAAATACGCAAAGTTTATCTCCTGATACAATATTAAAATACTTCAAAGTTTTTGAGAGAGGCAAGTGCTTTTTCCATTTTTTGCTTCAGAAAAGCTACTTTATCCATTTCCGCTTGATATAGGGCCGCAATCTTGTTTTGTTCCTCCATTGAGGGGACTGGTATCGACATATCACGAAGTGCTTGCAAGCTCAAACTTTTGATTGCAATTCCTTGTGCAATTTGATTAAGCACAATGGCCCCGGTTTCACTGTTCAGAAAAGCATTGATGTAATACGGATTCGCTACTTCTTCATTAATCGAAATGATATAAAGATTGGAATGAGCAAGAATAATTTGTCCTTTTTTAGGTTCGACAACCGCAACCTTAAAAGAAGGTGTTCCATTCTTTCCTAACACAATCGATCTTGAAGTAATGCAATATCGTTTATGTTTTTCTTTGATCTCCTTCAAACAAGGAAGATTATCATCTACCATACCGTTATTGATATTACTAATTGTAAGATAATGATAAGGAGTATATTTTTCGGAAAGTAATTCATCTATTTCCGATGAAGAAATCATTGCACCGCGCGTAATCTGTTTAACTACATCGTTAAAAGGTTTTGCATAGGGAACTTTAATTTCTTGGTGCAAATAAAGAGACGGAGTCATATCGCCATGACAAATCAAATCACGGTAATCTACGAGTGTATGCCATGTTTTTTTAACACCGTTAAGTGCATCAATAATCTGAGTAACATCCTTATCGCGTAATACTGTATTGCGATTCATTTTTTCACCCAAGGAAGAAGCATCAATCATGTGAATCTTTTCACTTCTTTGAATTACATCATCACCTGTATTAAAAACAATTAATACTGGCGCGATATTAGTCATGTTCAGAATCCGTCCAGGAAGCTGAATTACTGCTTCAATCATTTTCCGCCAAAGGAAATACTTTCTTATTTCGTTGTCCAACTGATTGAATAGCGGTCTCCCATAGGTAAGCATGACAGCTCTCCCCGATGCCTTTAGACAGGACTGCATCTTCAACATAAATACCCATTCAGAAGAAACATTTCCTTTAATTTCAGGAAGCGAGGGCGATTGTTTCGCAAGATAAGAACGAGCATTTGTCAATAGACTTGTACGGAGGTTTGCCGGCGGGAAACAATAGATTTTATCAAATTGTTGATTCTTGGCCTCCGTGTTGCCAAAAATATCTTCTTGAACGATACGGATTTTCCCATGAGATACAATAACACTTTTAATCATTGCAATCACACTTGCATCTGTTGAGATTTCATTTCCCCAATATGACGCTTGAGGTTCTTGATTGAACGCATGAAAAAGGAATTTTCCATATCCTGTTCCAAATTCGCCAACAGAATCATTCTTTTGTATCTTCAAAATAGAATATACTAACTTAAGAATGCAATCCGGGGTGTTTTCAATCGGATTCGCGCGTGAATCTCCTCTAGACAAGGATAAAATGACTTCTTCCAGAGTTTCCTGATCAAAGGCGGTAATATAACGACGATATTCTTCCCAATGATTCTTTAAACGATCATTAATGAAAGTCCGAATTTTATCGTAACTTTCATTTTGATAAATGAATTTAGTCAAATTAACAATGTCCACAACCTTGTCTTTTTGTGCAAGCCAAAGGACATAGGCTGCAGAAATCATTCCAGGAAATGAATCCGCACTGTATTTTCGTTCTATTGCATTAAGAACAGTAACAGCAGCATTTTTTTTGTCTTCGTTTTTCAATTTGAGTCTCCTTATTCTTTTTTTGGTTGGTGTGGTATAATAGTGTTGGTGATTTAATATCACATGATTTGGTTTATAGAAACCATCGTCAATATTATTAATATATCACTGAAACAAACATTGTCAAATCATTTTTTGAAAAAATCTTAAAAAAAGATAAAAAAACACGTTTTTGAGGCAGATATGGAGACGAAATTACCTTCTCAAACTATAGGGAAACAACGAAAAACTCAAGCAAATACACTTTTACTGCATTCTGGAACAGACAAAGACTCTCCAATGTGCAAGCAGGATTATTTGAGGCAATTCGGAATAACCCCATTTTCACTTATGAGATTAAAAAGATTCACTTTGAATTTCTCAACAATGTAAATTTGCCCTCGGCATCGGTAGCAAAATCAAGTTCAATACCGTATGTTTCAAAAATCCGTTTTATGATGCTGCGCTTGGGTTTGGCAAGATCAAAATAAAAACGCTCCAGTGCAATTCAAACATTCCGACGGTAGTCAAAACATAAAAGCGTTCCTTATCAAAATGCCTAATATCTCTGTTTCCAGACTCATCTATGTAGAAAAGATACATTCGTATGCTCCTATCTCGTCATTCAGCATGGGAAAAGGGGGCGCGGGGGGAAGAGATGTCAAGCCGGGACGAGTTCCCGCGCTTTCGGAGAAAGGCGGGAACTTGCCCCGGAATCAATCAGGGAACAGCCTTAATCCAAGGGGGATTAAGGGCACTATCCACGATTTGGGCGTGCAAAAATCGCAGAGTGGGAGAAAACGCAGGGCAAGTGCTCCGTGCTAAATTGCAGACTGCGAGACAGCACGGGAACTTGCCCCTGAATCAATCAGGTTGTTCCATGTACAGTCTATTTGAGATATGTCAGAACTAATCGACGGCAATGCAAAAAAGTTAAGCTGCCGGAAAAAACTTTGTTTGGCTTATCAACACGGGGCAAACGACTGAAAGGAGACGATTGAATCGCCGGACCTTTGCCTTTCGTCACTGCGGGAGAAGCTGAAGAAGGTGTTTCTGCGTTTACAGGCAATAAGGTTGAAGTATTTCACCGAAGTACAACGACTATTGATATGTTCGGTTCTGCAAAATATCGCAATTATGCCTATGGTGCGGATGACCATGTCGCAGTTGTCCACACAGAGAATCTACCTGAACATGCTGCATTTTTTGTTACAACCGCGTGCCACAAGCCGCGCATACGGGGAAGTTCGACTATTCCCACAACTTTTACGCAAAAGATGCTGACGCTCTCGACATTATGCTTCCCGTTATGCCCGACGGACAACCGGACTACGCGACGATGGAAACGTTCATGCGCACCGTACAGAAGTTAGTAGTACGGGATGTATCAGAGTATGCCGCCCGCCGTATTGCCGCGCCCCAAAAAGCATCGAACAGCACACTGTATTAATCCAAAACTTTTACTCAAGAGCCAATTTCAAAAGTTTTGGC
>DCIG01000051.1 GCA_002315855.1 Lentisphaeria bacterium UBA1732
GGCAGGGATTCGGTGCTTTCGGTGGCGGGCGTCAACAGGCTACCGCTCCCGCGGCCCAGCAGGGATTCGGAGGTTTCGGCGGAGGGCGTCAACAGGCTAACGCTCCCGCGGACCGGCAGGGGTTCGGCGGTTTCGGCGGAGGGCGTCAACAGGGCGGTTTCGGCAGCAGACAAATGGGCGGTAATGCAGGTCGCATGGGCGGCAGACGCGGCGGCTTCGGCGGAGGCCGTGGCGGACGTTAACCCATAAAAAAACGACACAAAATGTCTTCAAGGGGCTGTTGCGAAACCTTTCGGGGAAACAACAGTCCCTTTTCTCTGTTACGACAAAATTACACATTTCCGATTGAATATTCATGGGGGATTCCTGATTTCAGGGAGTTCATCCAAGCCGCACATTTTACAAATTTGGCTTGTATTATCCTGAAAAGCGGTTATAGTATTTAGTATAAAAGAGCTAATTTCAAAAGTCTGCCGCATCATCCCCCCATAAACCGGAGAACGCAATTCATGTCTGAAGAAATCAAAAAAATTTATGTTACGGGGCACCGCAACCCCGACATTGATACACTGGCATCGTCCTTTGCTCTGGCGGAACTCCGGAGACGTCAGGGCGCGGAAAATATCGTGCCCATTTGTCCCGGCATTCTCCCTGAACGCGCCAAATTTCTATTTGAACGCTTTCATTTGACGCCGCCCGCTTCGCACAGCGATGTTTATCTGCGTTTTTCGGACATCATGGATACATCGGTGCCCACGGTCAAATCCGGCACCACCCTTTTCGATGCGGTCTACAGCCTGAACCATTCCGGCTATTCACGCCTTCCCGTGGTCAATCAGGACGGCACATTTGTCGGGATGCTGAGCCCCCTGAATCTACTTTCATGCCTGCTCGATGTGAGCAGTGATGCGGGAATCGGTCTTGCCGGACGGCTGATACACAGCTCCATCAAGCTGATTTCACAGGTTATTGAAGCGAATGAGCTTACCTCATTTGACACAGAAATCAAGCAGGATTTCAAAGTCTATGTCGCCGCCATGAGCATGGACAGTTTTCTGTCCCATATCCCCGACAGCGATCATCATGAAATGGTCCTGATTTCGGGCGACCGCCCTGAAATACATCTGATGGCATTGCAGAAGAAAATCCGACTGATGATCGTTACCGGAGAAAAAGCGGTGGAACCGCTCATTCTGAAAGAAGCAGTTACCCAGCATGTTACGATACTGAAAACCGCGCTGGACTCCGCCACCGTCATCCGCCGCCTCAAATTCAGTGTACCTGTGGAAGATTTCGGTTTCGGCAGCGACAGTCTCGTCCTGAATCTGCATGAACGCATTCGCGGGATGGAAAGCAGAATCATGTCCCACCCGGAAGACGTCATCCCCGTAGTCAGCAAAAACAATCATTACGAGGGCGTTGTCTGCAAAAAGAACATCTCCGCGCCGCCGCCGTACCGCATGATTCTGGTCGACCACAACGAGCCGGAACAAAGCATTCCCGGCATTGAAGAAATCCCGGTGATTGAGGTGGTGGATCATCACCGGATCGGCATGATGCGCACACAGGTCCCCATCAAATTCACCGGCGACGTCGTGGGAAGCACCTGCACGCTTGTTGCCGGCATGTTCAAAAGCTCCGGCGAAAGTCTTACCCCCGAACTGGCCGGAGTTCTGCTGGGCGGCATTGTTTCCGACACACTGAATCTGAAATCCCCCACGACGGCCCCCATGGACCGCCGTATGCTGGAGTGGCTGGAAAAAATCTCCGGCGTCAAAGCGGACGAACTGATGGAAGAACTTTCCAAAATCGCGTCCCCGCTGGCGGCAAATTCGCCTGTTGACGTGATTGAATCCGACCGGAAATGCTACACCGACGGAGATTTCAAATTTTCGCTTTCACAGGTGGAGGAAACGAAGTTCGAGCTGCTTCACAACCGCCGCGAAGAACTGGCTTCCGCCATGCAGAGCATCATGCAGACGGAGCAGCTCCAGCTCATCGGTCTGCTTGTTACCGATGCAGTGCGTGAAAACTCCGAACTTCTCATTTCGGGCAACAATGCCGTGATTTGCAGTCTCCCCTACCACAAACTGGCGGACGGGATTTACGCACTGCCCGGCGTATTGAGCCGCAAAAAACAGCTTTTGCCGCAGATTCTTTCCACGATTGCGGATGTGCGCGGACGCTGAAGAAAAATATCGGGAAAAAGAAGCCTCGACCATCGTTTCTTTCTTGCAAAAAAACGATAGAAGGGGTATATTGAGTTAGCTTCTGAAATACATCTTTGAACTGATTTCAAAGGTTTTCCATAACAAACAGAGCTCTGCTTACCGAGAATAAATCATTGATTTTCGACACAACAGAGCCCCCCATCCTCATGAGGCCATCCCATGGATAAAGTTAAATTCGGTATTATCGGCATAGGCAATATCAGTACATTTCACGCAAAAAGCATTTGCGAACTTGCGCAGGCGGAACTGACGGCAGTGTGCGACATCAATCCCGAAGCATTTCTGCGCATTGATGCCGCTGTCCGCTCGAAAATCAAATGCTTCACCGATGTTGAAACCTTTCTGAACGAAGCGGATATTGACGCCGTCATTGTTTCCGTGCCGCATTATTCCCATCCTGATATCGCCATTGCCGCCATGAATGCAGGCAAACACATCATCGTCGAGAAGCCAATCGCCGTTCACAAACGCGAAGCGGAACGCCTTATCGCCGAAGCCGCCAAACACCCCGAACTGGTGAAGTCTCTGATGTTCAATCAGCGCACCATCCCTGCACACAAAAAAATCAAGCAGATGATTGATAACGGTGAACTCGGCACGATTCGGCGCATTAACTGGATCATCACAGACTGGTTCCGCTCTCAAATCTACTACGACTCCGGCGACTGGCGTGCGAGCTGGCGCGGCGAAGGAGGCGGCGTACTTCTGAATCAATGTCCTCATCAGCTTGACCTGATGCAGTGGTTTTTCGGACTGCCCTGCAAAGTCCGCGCCGACGTCAAACTCGGCAAATATCATGACATCGAAGTGGAGGACGAAGTCAACGCGTATCTGGAATATGCCGACGGGAAAACCGGAAACTTCATTGCCTCCACAGGCGAAATGCCCGGCACAAACCGTCTGGAAATCACAGCAGAACGCGGGCGTCTGGTATTTGAGGACGGAAAAATCGAGTTCATCCGCAACGAAATTCCGACCTCCGAATATTGCAGACACACCGACAAAAAATTCGGCATCTGCGACAACTGGAAATGCGAAGTCCGCTTCGAGGACAACGGCATCAGTGCGCACCAGCACCGCAATGTCATCGAAAACGTCGTCAACGTCATTCTTCACGGCGGGGAACTCATTGCGCCGATGGAAGAAGGCATTCGCGGGCTTGAGCTTGGCAATGCCATGCTTCTTTCGGGATTGAAGCACGAAACCGTGGAACTGCCGCTTGATTCCGCCGAATACGCGGCGTGTTTGGACACACTTATTGCAACATCACGTTATCACAAAAAAGTCGTCGCAGCGAATGATTCCGGCGATTTTACAAAATCTTTTTGAGGTGAAATCATGTTTCTGACAGGATTTGCAGACGAAGCCGGAGCCGACTTTGATGTACAGCTTCAGGCGACACACGAACTCGGATGGCACTTCATCGAAAGCCGTTCCATCGGATCCAAAAATCTGGCCTCCATCTCCGACGCCGAATTTGATCAGATTTGTGAAAAGTTAGATGCTTCCGGCATCAAAATCAACTGTTTCGGCAGTGCCGTGGCAAACTGGTCGCGCCATCCCCGCAAACAGGAAGATTTCGAGGCAAGCCGTGAAGAACTGGTCCGTGCCATTCCCCGTATGCAGAAGCTGGGAATCGGCATGATACGCGGGATGAGTTTCCTCATGGCGGAAGATGAAACGCCCGATTCACCCGAACTTGAAGCCATCATTTTCAGGAAAATGAATGAACTCGTCAAGCTCTGCGAAGACGCAGGAATCATCTACGGGCACGAAAACTGCATGAACTACGGCGGTTTGTCTTATCTTCACACGCTGAAACTCCTCGACCATGTCAAAAGCCCCGCTCTCAAGCTCATTTTCGATACGGGGAACCCCGTTTTCAACTATCGCCGCATCGGCACAGCTCCATATCCGCTCCAGTCCTCCTGGGAATTTTACAAGAATGTCCGCGAATTCATCGCCTATGTTCATATCAAGGACGGGACCGCCATTCCCTCGCCCGACGGCAAGCGTCCCGCCTGCGATTTCTGCTATGCGGGCGACGGCTGCGGAGATGTCCGCGCCATCGTAACCGATCTGCGCAAAACAGGGTATGACGGAGGCTTCTCCATGGAACCCCATCTCGCAGTGGTCTTCCACGAATCCAAGCCGAATCAGACACCGGAAAGCATTCGCTACGCCAACTACGTGGAATACGGGCGGCGCTTCGAAAAACTCCTGAAAGACTGCGGGTGGACGTACTGAGTTCACCTGACGGGCTGTGAACAGCGAGGTATTCTGATGTCTTCGGATGATTATATTCTGCTTTCCGTAAACTGGAAGCAGTCCGGCGCGATTTACGACGGTATTTCCGTTGATTACAACAGCGCCTGCCCCATTGATCCGGTTACTCAGGAGTCCTGTCTAACCGGCTGCACGAATACAGCCGCCGGCATGATTATCTACTACTGGCTGCAAAGCGGAAAAATCGAAGATTTCTCTTTGACGCTCACTTTCACAGACAGTTACACAAGCAGGAAAGACAAATTTGACCAGCATCCGATTCGCATTTCCTCTTCGCAATATGACGTCCAGCAGTACGGCTATCTTTCGTTCAGCGAAGTCAATGACCGTCTCAGACAATGCAATCTCACGACCGGGACGCAGGAGAATGCGGAACTGATTGCCGCGCTGCTCTTCACCTGCGGAGTGATCCAGCAGGCAATCTATTCGTCCTCCAATACGGCGACAGCCTGGAACGACAGCGTTTTCGAGCGCAGCGGGCTTGGGAGAACGACCTACTACTCCGGGCTTTATTACAGCAACTACTTCGTAACCTCGGATTATCTCAAAAGCTACACCATCACCGATGCAGGATTCGAGGTTCTGATTGAAAACCTCACAGCAGGACGTCCCGTCGGAGTAAGCTACGCGTATGCCGACCGATACGGCAATTACAATGGTCATGCGCTCGTCATAGACGGCTATGATCCCGAAACGGATCAGTTTCACTTCAATTTCGGCTGGGGTCCCGATTATGTCAAGCAGTTCGATTCCGCCCGCGGCGTTTACTGCGGCACGGGCTGGTATACCCGCGAAGAGATGAATGCAGGCGGCTATTATGAGTTCCTCCTTGATATTACCCCCGATGTCATCACGGAGCCGATTACCGTTTCCACGGCGCAATCCTACGGGGTCGGCACGCTTATGCGAGCAGTCGAACGCGCCTATGCATCGGCCGGTGAAAATGAGATTGTTTTCGATGAAGCTCTCCAAGGGAAAACCGTCTTCATGTACACCTACGACCTGAGTATCCGCGAAACGGTCTCTTTTCAAAACTGGAACATGGATATAGCAGTGCACAGCGACACGCAGAGTTCATGCGCACTCTATGTCTATGAAGGCGATTTGACTCTCTCCATGAATCACGGTTCACTGGCGGTCGATTATGATTCGTGGACCATTTTCTGCGGTACCCGTTCCGGCGAACTCAATCTCACTCTGAATGCCTCCGGACTGTATGCCGGAAGACACGACGTGAACAGCGAAGACGGCGACCGTTTCGGCGATGCGGTGCGCGAATACGTTGAAACAGGCTCCGCAGAAAAAGCGGAAATCTGGCTTCAAAACTCGACCAATTACATCATCGGAGCAAACACTGCCGATGATACGGTCATCCTGCAAAACCGTTCCATTGCCGCCGGGTCAATCAATCTGGATTCCGGCAGTGATACCCTCATCATCCGCGACTCCATTCTCTATGGGGATGTCTGGAATACTGAATATTTCACCATTGACAATCTTTCTTTCTTCGCCGGAGATTTCTATTACTGTCAGCTCTCCGCGGCATTTGAAATCACAGCCGCCCCTGCGGATCATGCCGTCATTACCATCAACCAGTATGCCTATAATTTCTACAGCAGTTTGTCTTCCAACAGCATCAGTCTTCACCTCGCATCCATTCCCGACATAGAAGGAACACACCTCCTGATTGACGCCTCCAATGCCACATACAACAACTGGCTGGACCGCATCAAATTCAATTTTCATCAGAATGATGTTTGTCTTTCCGAAGGTCTTCCATGCGGCAGTACATTTGAAAACGACAAGGCTTCTTACCGTCCCTATTTTGAAAACGGCTGCATCTATCTGGAGATTGCCCTGAAATATCACGGCAGTGCGGACGGGCTGGTGTGGGCGAAAAAAGACGATGCCGCGACCTATCAGGTCGAATACTCGAAAGACAACTTCAATACCTCAATCGCCATTGTTCTGACGGCTTCCCAGCTTCAGACATACGCACTCTCCGCCGGAGAATACACTTGGCGTTACCGCGCCTCCACCGACACCGAATGGACGCGGGGACAAACCATCACCTCCTCGCACGATTCCGCCGTTCCAAAGCTTTTTCAGGGGACACAGGACACAGCGCCCGATGTTTTTTTCGCCACGCCGTCCGAAGTCTGGAGTAAATACTTCGCCGCCTGCTACTGCGGCACGGCGGACAATTCGCAAATTGTCTCCATCGGCGGGAAAAACCGTTTCACCGGACTTTTCGAGGGGAATACCGATGCAAACATCCTGTATTTGACCGATACGGAAAACGGCGATGCATTCTTTCTGGACGACCAGTACACCGATTTGCCGCAGGACCTGACCGAACAGCGCGCCCGCGTGGTGCAAATCCATGAAATCCGCTCCGGCAAGGGTGATGACCTGATTGATTTGTCCAGCGAAGTTTTCACAGATTCCGCGTCCGCCATGATTATCCGCGGCGGCAGCGGCAACGACATCATCTGGGCGGGAGGCGGAGAATATCTGCTCTTCGGCGATGAAGGAGAGGACTGTCTTGCCGGGTCTTCCGGTCATGATGTCATAGCCGGCGGCAGCGGCAATGATACCCTTCTCGGCGGAGGCGGAAACGATACCTTCTGTTTCTGCGAAAACTGGGGGATTGATACCGTAACTCAGTCGCAGGGCGGTTCCGTTGTTCTGTGGTTTGCTTCCGGCAGTTCGGACAAATGGAACGCCGATACGATGACCTATTCGGACGGCACAAACTCCGTTTTCGTTTCAGGCGTTTCCGCAGACAGTGTTTTCCTGATTTTCGGGAATGACGAATCAGAGGATTATGCCCGTTTTGCCGCGCTCGGCGCATTCGATTCTTTCACCACCGATGCAGTTTTCGAGGAAGAAGGCAAAGGTATAACGGCGATTTTGGTCTGAAACGGCGGAGTATCTTATCTTGAAATATTCGCCCGGATGAGCTCGTCGGGGAAAAATCAGGGAAAAATATACTTTTTTCATTTTTTTTGCTTGATTTTTTGCGATGTGCATGTATATTAGTTTGTATCATTAAGTTCGATGGCGTGATGGTCGAGCGGTTAAGGCAACGGTTTGCAAAACCGGTTCTGGTGG
The DNA here is from genome assembly GCA_002315855.1 of Lentisphaeria bacterium UBA1732. Taxonomy (GTDB): domain Bacteria; phylum Verrucomicrobiota; class Lentisphaeria; order Victivallales; family UBA1829; genus UBA1732. The sequence continues at coordinate 7,632 of DCIG01000051.1, forward strand.
GTTCGACTCCCACTCACGCCTCCAAACTTTCTGTCTTCATGACAGATTTGATTGTCCCCTCCTGAGGCATCAGGGTTTCCCCTCCCTTTTTCCCTGATGCCTCTTTTTATTTTAAAATCCGGCTTTTTTCCGTCTTTCATCCTGATACGCTCCCTTGTTTTTCACAAGGTGATTTTTCATGATTCCGTCAAAAAAAGACGGAATTATTTTCTTTTTTGATTTGAAAACACTGCGAACTTGTATTATAATATGTGTAAAATATCATTTACCCTTTCACCCACATCTAAAAGTCAGGTTTTTTCATGAAAAGAAATCTCATCTTTTCCCGTTCCGTTCTTGCCTTTGCCATGCTTTTCGCATCTGCGACGGCACTGACCACGCTTGCAGCCGATGAGCCGGCGCAAATCACAGTTCAAAACGACGGTTCCAACGGGAACAAAGTACGCATCTCCGTTTCCGGCTGCAATCTGGAAGTTTCCGCGCTTTCCGCCAATGCACTTCGCGTGCGAGTTCAGAAAAACGGGGAATTTACAGAACAGCCTGAGCTGATTTATACCGCAGCCGACACACTCCCCATTACTCTCGAAAAGAAGCAGGGAGCCGACGGAGATATCGTGATTTCCCCGAAAAGTTTCAGCAGCAAACAGATTATCAGCCTCACGGTTGACGGCAAAAACGGCAATCTCAGCTTCTTTTCCAACGGCAAAGAACTGCTTCAGAGCAATGTGAACAAACTGGTTGTCCCCGATGCCGGACAGGCCGGCAAAGCGGAAATCACGTTCGATGCACCCGAAAACGAATACATTTTCGGTCTGGGACAGTTCCAGGATGACGTGCTGAATCTCCGCAACCAGCCCCGCCGCCTGATTCAGGTCAATACGCAGGCTTCGGTTCCCATGATATATTCCAGCCGCGGTTACGGTCTCCTGTGGCACAACTACAGCCGCACGGACTTCAACCCGGCAGATATTTCCATCACGCTGAGCCGCACGGGTGTTGGCGGAAGCCGCACGGTCGATGTTACCACCGATGCAGGCGGACGCCGTGAACGCCGTCAGGACAATATGCTCCACGGCACATTTGAAGTTCCCGCCGACGGCGAATACGCATTTGAGCTCGACTGCGGTCAGACCATGTCCCGCCAGCACATTCTCTCCATCGACGGGAAAAGCGTTGTCGATCAGCGCAATATGTGGCTTCCTCCTGTCGTCGGATTCCGCGTCAACCTCACCAAAGGTCAGCACACAGTTGACATCACCAATGTGGCCAACGACCGCACTTCTCTGAAGATGCGCGCCGACCAGAATACCACAGTCTTCCGCTCCGACAAAGCCCCCGGAATTGATTTCACGGTCTTCGCCGGCAGAGCGGATGAAGTTACATCCACATTCCGCAAACTCTCCGGCAAAGTCCCGATGCTTCCGCAGTACGCATTCGGCTACTGGCATTGCCGCGAACGCTACCACAACCAGAATGAACTTGTCTCCACGCTGAAAGAATTCCGCGACAAAAAAATCCCGGTTGACATCATCGTGCAGGACTGGCAGTGGTGGGATGACGGTCTGTGGAACTCCATGCACTTCGATTCCAAACGCTACCCCGATCCCGTCAAGATGAACAAGGACATTCACGACATGAATGCCCGCCTGATGCTTTCCGTCTGGTCCAAGACCGGACGCGACCGCCGCAACCAGTTTGCCAACGAAATGCAGGAAGCACAAGGCTTCATCGGCAACAGCGAATGGATTGACTTCACCAAGAAGGAAGCCGTCGAACTCTACTGGAAATACTTCATCGAACGCCTCGTCTCCACGGGAGTGGATTCCTGGTGGCTGGATGCCGTTGAGCCCGAAAACGATGCTCTCCACGGCGCGAAAATCGCCATGGGCGACGGCGATACCTACCGCAACATCTATCCTCTCATGGTCAACCTCGCTTCGGACAGAAATCTCCGCAAGGCCATGCCCAATCAGAGAGCACTCGTGCTGACCCGCTGCGTCTTCGCCGGTCAGCAGCGTCTCGGCGACGTTCTGTGGAGCGGTGATGTCGGAAGCACCTGGAATGATTTCCGCACGCAGGTCAAATCCGGCTTGAATACCACCATCAGCGGCATTCCGTACTGGACCACCGATGCAGGCGGATTCTTCCGTCCCGGCAATCAGTACAATGACAAAGCCTATCATCATCGTCTGATTCGCTGGTTTGAATTTGCCACATTCTGCCCGATACAGCGCGTCCACGGCTACACCAGCGACACGGAACCCTGGCGTTACGGAGCCGAAGTTGAAACCGTCTTCCGCAAATTCCTGGATTTGCGCTATCGTATGCTTCCTTATGTCTACTCGCTTGCAGGCGCGACCACGCAGAAAGATTACACCATGATGCGCCCGCTTGTCATGGACTTTCCGCAGGACAGAAAAGCCCTTGAACAGGAAACCGAATACATGTTCGGTCCGGCTTTCCTCGTGGCTCCTGTCGTAACCGAAGAAGCAGACAAGAACGCCAAGCAAGCGGTCTACCTTCCCGAAGACAAAGCTCCGTGGTACAATTTCGCCGACTCCAAGCCCTCCAAGGGCGGTCAAACCGTTACCGTGGATGCCCCGCTGGATGTCATTCCGCTCTTCATTCGCGGCGGCAGCATTCTCCCCCTCGGCGAAACCATGCAGTACACCGGGGAAAAGAAGCCCGACAATCTGGAAATCCGCATCTACCCCGGCCAGGACGGCACATTCACCCTGTACGAAGACAACGGCATTGACTATTCCTACGAAAAAGGTGCTTTCACAACCATTGATTTCAGCTGGAATGACAATGCGAAAAAGCTGAATATCGCCAAACGCAGCGGCAAATTCGATGGTATGCTGGAATCCAGAACGTTCCGCGCCGTCCTCGTTACCACCGGAGAAACCATCGAAGTCAAGTACGATGGTTCTGAAAAATCCGTTTCGTTCAAATAACAAATCTTCATGATACGGGACTGTTCGTTTTCTCTTTCAAAATGTTTCAGTCCCGTGCAACACATATTCAGGAAACAACTCATGAACCGCAAACTCACTGCCACCATGTTTACCGCATTCTGCCTCGCCGCCGGATATTCCTCCGCCGCCGACACGCCGAATGCAATCGAAACCAAAACTGAACCTTTTGCACTCGAAGACGTTACGCTTCTGGACAGTCCCTTTCTGAAACTTCAGGAAATCGACAAGGACTACCTGATGAACGTCCTGAAGCCGGACCCCCTGATTGCAGGCATCCGCGAACGTGCAGGTCTCCCCAAAAAAGCCAACAAATACGGCGGCTGGGAATCTCAGGGCATCAATGGACACGGTCTCGGACACTACCTCTCTGCGCTGGCGGCATGTTACGCGCAGACCCGCGATGAAAAGGTCAAGGATCGCCTCAACTACATCCTCGATGAACTCGAACTCTGCCAGCAGAAAAACGGAAACGGCTACCTCCACTCCGTTGACCAGAACGTCTATGAAAAGGTCAAATCCGGCAATTTCACCGTCGGCGGATTCGACATCAACAACTGGTGGGTTCCGAACTACAGTCTGCACAAAATCTTCGCCGGACTCCGCGATGCCTATCGCTATGCAGGCTGCAAGAAAGCGCTCGAAATCGAAAAGAAGCTCGGCGACTGGTATGACGGCATCGTCTCGCCCCTTAACGAAGAACAGCGTCAGAAACTTCTCGGCTCCGAATGGGGCGGCATGAATGAAACTTTCTGCCAGCTGGCACAGGACACCGGGAACATGCACTATCTCGAAATCGCGGAAAAGTATTTCGATCACAAGCGCATTTTCGACCCGCTCAAGCAGGGACAGGACCGTCTGACCGGACTCCATGCCAATACGCAGGTTCCGAAAATCGTCGGTCTGGCCACAGAATATGAAATGACCGGCAAGAAAGAATACCGCACCGCCGTCGAAACCTTCTGGAACAGCGTTGTGCGCGAACGTTCATTCGCCAACGGCGGACACAGCGACAGCGAACACTTCTTCGACGTCTCCCAGTTCCCGCAGAAACTCGGCCACAAGAACTGCGAAACCTGCAACATCAACAACATGATTCGCCTCACGGGGCATCTCTTCCAGTGGGAACCCACCGCAGAACAGATGGACTTCGTGGAACGCGCTCTCATCAACCAGATTCTTGCCAACATCGGCCAGAAACAGGGAGAATTCGGTTACTTCATCAGCCAGAAGCCCGTCTCCATGAAGGTCTTCTCCACCCCGGAAAACGCCTGGTGGTGCTGTGTCGGCACCGGCATGGAAAACCCCATGCACTACGCCGAACAGGCCTACTTCCACAAAAACAACAACCTCTGGATCAATCTCTACATCGGCTCACAGCTGAATTGGAAAGATCAGGGCATTACCCTCAAGCAAATCACGCAGTTCCCGAACTCCGACACCATTCGTTTTGAAATCACTGCAAAACAGCCGGTCAAGCTCGCGTTCAACTTCCGTCATCCCTACTGGTGCGAACTTCCCCAAATGAAAATCAACGGCGAAGCACAGACCATCACCAGCAAGCCCTCCTCCTATTTCACCATTGAACGCACATGGAAAACCGGGGATGTCATTGACCTGACTCTCCCGATGCAGCTCCATATCCAGCCCCTGCCCCACTCCGACAACAAATTCATCGCTTTCATGTACGGTCCGATGGTTTTGACCGGCATCGTCCCGCCCGAAGAAGGCAAGGAAGATATGGCAAAGCGCCGCTGGGACGACCACCTCAAAGCCCCCTACGCCACAAACGAAACGGCTGCGAACATCGTCTCCAATGATCCGCTCAACGCGTGGAAGAAGCTGGAACTGAAATCCAAGTCTCCTCTCGAATTTGTCAGCAAAGGGCTGGCGAAACCGGGCGAAATCACTCTCCGTCCGTTCCATACCGTCTACGAAGAACACTACACCATGTACTTCCCCGTCATGTCGGAAGAAAACTGGCAGGTTGAACAGAAGCGTCTCGAAGAAATCGCCGCAGAACAGAAGCGTCTCGAAGCACTCCGCACCGACCTGGTTACACCGGGCTTCCAGCAGACCGAAGTCAACCACGGATATCAGGGCAACCGCTCCGAAGCAGGTGATTTCCAGAATCGCAAGTATCGTCATGCACAGGGGGCAGACGGCTGGTTCTCCTACAAGATGGCAGTCGATCCTCAGAAGCCCGTCAAGCTGGTCGTAACTTACTGTTCCGGCGACAATGGACGCGAATTTGACATTCTCATCGATGGTCAGAAGCTCGCCTCTGAAAAACTTCAGGCACCCCGCGGACGCGGCGGCATGCGCGGCAATCAGTCTTCTTTCTACGACAAGACTTATGAACTGCCGGAAGCAATGACCAAAGGCAAATCCAGCGTTACAGTCCGTTTCCAAGGATCAGCCAACACTTCCTACGTCGGCGGCGTCTTCAATATCGTGATTACACGCTGACCTGAAAAATTTTCGCATTGCACGCGAAAACATCGCCCCGTTTTCTCTCCCGGAGGACACGGGGCGTTTCTTTCTTCTCCGATTTCTTATGGATGCGTCTTTGATGAAACCAGACTATCACCGGAGCACAAAAAAAGCCCCGGAATCAGAACCGGAGCTTCAGGAATGCCCTTTGCGGGCATACGCATCAAAATCAGGCGCGTTCCACCACGATTTCAGGATCGACCGTTTCGCGGAGAATGCGTTCAATGCCTTCTTTCAAGGTCATCTGGGCGTGCGGGCAGCAGCCACATGCACCGCGCAGAGCGAGCGTAACGACTTTGCCTTCGATGGAGATGACTTCGAGGTCGCCGCCGTCAGCCTGAAGCATTCCGCGGAGTTCTTCCAGTTTTTCTCTGATTTGTGCTTCCATGAGAAAATCCTTTCAATTGGGTGAGTGGTATATTTGATTTGGAATGACAGCATATTTAAGTATAGCACATCATAACTGAAAATACAAATTTCCCTCCCGCATTTTTCCGAAAAAAACAAAAAATGAGCAGCCAATGTTTCACCGCAGATACAACAAAAAACATGTCGGCAAAATAAATTCGTGAATTTCTCTTTTTTCTCATATTTCTTTCTCAAAACGCCTGATTTTCTCTTGTTTTTTTCCCATTAAGATGTATATTAACGTGAAATCGCTTACAATACACATCTCAAAACACAGGGTATCTGCTCAAATACCCACAGATAAGGATACTGACATGAGCTTGAAAAAGTTTTTTTCATTCCCTTTCACATTCTTGTTTTTTGTTGTTTTGACCTGCGCATTTCTGATCAATTCCGGCAGTCTCTCTGCACAAGATGTCCCCGCCTTCCCCGCGTTCAGTTCCGAACTTGTTTCGGACGGTGCATACTGCTGGTTCGCCGACCCCCGCGCGATTCATTTTACCTCCCGCGACGGCAAAATCGACCGAACGTTCATTGGTTGGATTAATCGCCGCGGCGATGTTATGGCCTGCCAGTACGATTACACTTCAAAAAAAATCCGGGAAGTTGTCATCCACTCCGCTTTTGAGCGCGACGACCACGACAATCCCACGTTTCTGGTCCTGCCGGATGAGCATATCATCATTTTCTACACACGCCACACCAACGAACCCAAAATCTGGTATCGCGTCAGCAAAAATCCCGGCGACATCACCGACCTGCTCCCGCCGAAATCTCTCCCGACCGACCATAACACCACCTACCCCACTCCGTTTCTGCTCAGCGGCGACCCGTCTCACATCTATTTGACCTGGCGGGGCATCAAGTGGCATCCTACCATAGCATCCCTGACCATGCCATCCGTCCAAAACGGCTATACCGCTGAATTTGCACTCAAACCGACGCAGATTGTCCACTCTTCTGCACAGAATACGGGAACTGCCGGCTCCAGCTGCCGTCCTTACGCAAAATACATCTCCGACGGCAAAAGCCGCATTTATCTTGCATTCACCGCCACGCACCCCGACAACATCAATCCCACCATGCTGTATGGCGCGTATGTGGATGTCTCCGACCTTTCATTGCGCGATTTGAACGGGAAAGTTTTGGATGCCGACCTCACGAAAGCCCCGATTATGACCGTTACGAACACAGAAACCATCGCGGATTCTCTCGCTTATGTCATTGCAGATGACCGCAGTATCCGCCACTGGATTTGGGATTCCGCACTGGGCAAAGACGGTGCATATTATGTGCTCTTCACGAAAATTTCACCCGATAAAACGGTCCATACCTACTACTACGGGAAATGGGTCAACGGGAAATGGCACATTCTGAAACTTGCCGATGCGGGAGGCTGGTTCCATCAGAATCCCAATACCGAAAAATGCTACTCCGCAGGAATGGCATTTGACCACGAAAACCCGCAGAATGTTTATGTTTCCGTTCCGGTTGGAGGCGTTTTTGAAATCGTCAGAATGACTGTTTCCGCCGATGCATCCGAAATCGTTGAAACAACCTCCATTACACGAAACTCCACCCGCAATCATATCCGTCCATACGTTATTTCAGGCGGGAAATCCGGTTCACCCGAACTGATTTGGATGCACGGCGACTATTATTTTTGGTCTGTTAACAATCCCAATCAGCAGCGAGACGGTTTTTACACGGGTATCTTCACAAACTTCATTTCCTCAACCAAATAAACAAACCAATCAACCACCTTTTTATACACAACCAACAAAGGAAACTTCAAATGCGCTCTATGCCGAAAGTATCCGGTCTGACCATCGGGGCAGCGACTTTCCTGTCGATTGCCGCCTTTGCCGTTCAGGCTCAAGAACGTCCCGAATGGGAAAATGAAAAAGTCAACTTTGTGAATGTAGAACCAGTCCGTTCCGATACGGCAGTTCCCACCGCAAGCAATCAGTCCACACTCCTCAACGGCAACTGGAAATTCAATTTCGTCCTCAAGCCGGAAGACCGCCCCATGGATTTCTACAAGGTCAATTTCGATGACTCTTCGTGGAAAACCATCCCCGTCCCCAGCTCATGGCAGGTTCAGGGATACGGCACACCGCTGTATTCCAATGTCGGGTATCCGTTTGAAACCAGAAATCCGCCGTCTGTTACCACACAGCCTGCGCAGTGGATGACCTCCTACGTGGAACGCAACCCCGTCGGATCGTTCCGCACGAATTTCACGCTTCCCGCAAACTACGGCAACGGACAGGTCTTCCTGCGCTTCAACGGCGTGGAAGCCGGTTATTACGTATGGGTCAACGGCGAAAAAGTCGGTTATGCGGAAGACTCCTACAACCCCGATGAATTCAACGTTACCAAATACCTGAAGAAAGACGGCAAAAACACTCTGGCAGTTCAGGTGTTTCGCTGGACCGACGGTTCCTACCTCGAAGACCAGGACTTCTTCCGTCACTCCGGTATCTTCCGTGATGTCGTGATGTTCCACACGCCCGATCTGGCGCTGCGCGACATCTACGTCCACACTCTTCTTGCCAACGACTACAAAGACGGTACACTCGAAGGCAATCTCTTCGTCAAGAACTATTCCGAAAAGGAATTGACCGGCAATGTCAACTACAAGCTGACTTACAAGGGAAAGGAAATCTGGAAAGGCTCTTCCAGCATCACTGTTCCCGCAAACTCCGAAGCACCCGTCAAGCTCTCCTACGTTGTCAAGAACGTTGACGCATGGACGGCTGAAACTCCGAACCTCTATCAGTTCACAGCCACCATCGATGATGCCTCCAAGTCTGCCGCCGCACATCAGGAACTGAACGCCGACCTCGGTTTCCGCACCGTTGAAGTCGGTCCGCAGTATCAGCTTCTCATCAACGGCAAGGAAGTCATCCTCAAGGGTGTCAACCGCCACGAAACACACCCCGATATGGGACGTGCCATCACCCGCGAAGTCATGGAAAAGGATATTAAGCTGATGAAAGCGCACAACGTCAACACGCTGCGTACTTCTCACTATCCCGACGCCCCCTACATGTACGAACTCTGCAACAAGTACGGTATCTACGTCGTTGCTGAATCCAACATTGAATGCCACGGCAAGCAGGAACTTACCCGCAATCCAGACTGGACACAGGCCTACGTCGAACGCAACCTGAACACCGTCAACCGTCTGAAAAACAATCCGTCCATCATCTTCTGGAGTCTGGGCAATGAAAACGGACGCGGTCAGAACCTCGATGCCGCATCCAAGGCAATCAGAGAAATCGACACCACACGTCTCATCCACTCCTGCGACCTCGGCTTCCGTCGCGGCATTACCGATATGGGCAGCTGCATGTATCCTGACGTCAACGGACTGAACGGTACGGGAAGAAACAACGAACAGGCCCCGTTCTTCGTTTGCGAATACGCACACTCCATGGGTAACGCCCTCGGCAACTTCCAGGACTACATGGATGCATTTGAACGTCATCCGCGTCTCATCGGAGGCTGCATCTGGGACTGGGTTGACCAGGATATCCACGCTGAACTCAATCCTGCCACCGGAAAATACGCTGCTGCTCCGAACAAGGGCAAAGCCCGCGCTTACGGCGGCATGTTCGGCGATAACCCGAACGACGGCAACTTCTGCGAAAACGGCGTCATCGACTCCGAACGCCACATCACCCCGAAACTGATGGAAGTCAAGAAAGTCTATCAGTATCTCCGCTTCAAACAGACAGACGCCGGCACCAATAAGGTTACCGTCCAGCTCCTCAACAAATACTTCCACAAGACTCTCTCCGGCGCTCGTATCGCAGCCGTGCCCATCGGCGGTTTCGGCAAGGGCGGCAAGCGTGCTGTTCAGGTCAAGAATGTTCCGGATCTCGCTCCCGGTGCCACGGCTGATTTCACCTTCGATATTCCCGCCGGCGCAACCAAAGACATGCTCTATCTCGTCTTCCCGAATGAAAAGGAATCCATCGCTCAGTACGACATCGTCGAAAATCCCGTTGACCCCGTCAAGGCTCTCGACAATGGCGACCTCGATATGGCCCGCAAGCTCGCAATCGCTTACGAATCCTTCGCACAAGTTCCCGATGACAGTCTGAATCTCACCGCATCCGCTTCCGATGCAGCTCTTACCCGCACCGGCAGCGACACCGAAAAGACAGCGGTCATCTCCAACAACAAGGTCTCCGTAACTTTCGCAAACGGTCTCCTCTCCGGTATCGCATACAACAAGAAAGATATGCTTCTTTCCGGTCCGGTTCTCAACGCCTATCGTTCCCCCTTGGACAATGACGGCTGGCTCCGCGGTCGCAACGACATCAGCCTCACCCCCGCTTGCACCGCTTTCACCGTTGCTCAGCAGGGCAAGAACTTTGTCGTTACATCCACCGTTGACTACAATACCGGAAACGGCAATCGTCCGCAGCAGCAGGGCAACCGTCCGCAGGGTGGACGTCCCGGTCAGCAGCAGGGCGGCGGCTACAGTTTCTCCGTTGAAACCGTCTGGACGATCTTCCCCGATGGCTCCATCCGTTCCCAGAACAAAATCATGCCGAAGTTCGGTCGCAACTCTCTGCCTTGCCTCGGTTTCGTCATGAACCTTCCGAAGGAATTTTCCAAGGTCGAATATCTCGGCTACGGCCCGATGGAAAACTACAACGACCGCAAAACCGGATCGTTCTTCGACCACTTCAAGACCACAGTTCAGGAAATCTACGGCACCACCTACTATGCCAAGTCTCAGGCTTGCGGCAACCGCACAGGAACCAAGTGGGTTCGCCTCACCTCTGACAAGAATGCCAATGCCGGGATCTCCTTCTACAGTGAAAAAACCAATCAGGGCATGGAATTTTCCGCTCTTCCGTGGACTCAGCGCGAACTCCGCGCCTCCACCACGCCGGACCGTCTCCCTGCATCTGACAAGACCGTCCTCGAACTCGACGTCTTCCAGGCTCCCCTCGGCGGCAACAGCTGCGGACCGGGACCGATGGAAAAGTACATCAAGTACGTCTCTTCCGACGCTCCTGTTACCATGGACTATGTCATTACACCCAAGAAATTCTGATTTGATTTCCGTGTAACAGCATACGATTACCCCGACAGAACTTTACCTGTTCTGCCGGGGCTTTTCTTTTTTCGTTTCCCGTCTTTTTTGAAATGAGGAGAATATCTGTTCTTTTAGAGTTTGTACAGACAAAAAAGACCAAATTCAAGATAAATCAAAATGCCATTCACTATTCTTTCAAAAAATCCTTGTTTTTTCTCTTCTCCGGACACTTTCCCCTGTTTTTCACATTTATTTTTTCATGACCTGCAAGGAATACAGTTGACAATTTGTTTTTTTATGCTATATTAGTAAATAAATCTACCCGAAAACTGAATCACAAACGGAGTTTTACCATGTCAGGTCATAGCAAATGGGCCAATATCAAACACAAAAAAGAAGCCTCTGACAAGAAGAAAGGTCAGGTCTTCTCCCGTCTCGCGAAGGAAATTATGGTCGCTGTCAAACAGGGCGGTAAGGATCCTTCCTCCAACATCAAACTGCGTATGGCTCTCACCTCCGCAAAAGCCGGAAACATGCCGCGTGAAAATATCGAACGCGCCATTAAGAAAGGTGCCGGCGAACTCGGCGATGTCGCATACGAAGAAATCACTTACGAAGGCTTTGGTCCTGCCGGTACCGCATTCGTCATCGAATGCCTCACCGAAAACCGCAACCGCACCATCGGTGATGTCCGTACCACACTCGATCGCAATGGCGGCAGCCTCGCTTCCAGCGGATCCGTGGTTCGTTTGTTCTCACGCTGTGCTCACTTTATGATTGAAGGCGAATTCGCCGATGAAGACAAGCTGATGGAACTCACCCTCGATGCCGGCGCGGAAGACATCTCCGCCGAAGACGGCGTTGCCGAAATCTGGGCTGCACCCGAAGCATTCAACGACATTGCCAAGGTTCTCGAAGATGCGGGCATCACCTGCACCGAAGCCGGCATTACCCGCCGCCCCGAAACGACAGTCGGTATCAACGAACTCAACAAGGCACAGCAGGTTCTCCGCCTCTCCGAACGCCTCAACGAACTTGACGACGTTCAGGCAGTCTACTCCAACGAAAACATCGCCAGCGAAGTTCTCGAAGAAATCGACGCACAGGACAACTGATTTTACCAAGTTGTTCTTTCAGGCAGAGTTGTGATCATTCTCGGCATCGATACTGCAATCCGGAAAACCGGCTACGGAATTATCCGCATGGATGCACTCGGGTCGCTCGAAATTCTGGATTGCGGCATAATCAAGAATGCTCCGTCTCTGCCTCACTCCGAATGCCTCCGGCGGCTTGCCGGGGGAATCCGTGAGCTTGTTTCTCAATTCAAGCCGGACGTTGCTTCTTTGGAAGCGGCTTTTGTTTCAAAAAACATCAAAACTGCAATGATTCTCAGTCTTGCACGTGGAGCCGTGATTACGGCTCTTGCTGAATCCGGGGTTCCCGCATTCGAGTATTCTCCGAAATCAGCGAAACGTGCTGCAACGGGCATTGGTGATGCCGCAAAAGAGCAGGTCGCTTCGATTCTTGCTGTCATGGGCGGACTTGACATAGCTCAAATTCCCGATGATGCCACAGATGCTCTCGCGCTGGCCTACTGTCACGGCAATCTTGCGTTCCACGCAAATGCCGGAATCGTCGACATGCCTGTACCAATTTAATTTATAAGGGGGTTTCCTTTTTATTCGGGATAGAAGTTTTTTCAGGAATGTGCAGAAGCTGGACTTTGTACAGACAAAAAGACAATATTCCCAATGGATGGAAATGCCCTAAGAAGAAACGAGGTTCCCAATGTTGTTAACTCCTTATGGACAAAAAGAATGGGGAATTGCCATCCTCTCTTTGCTGATCTTTTTTGCTGTCCTCGCTGTTCTTTTCTTCTTCTGCAATCTCCCCAAAACAGCTGTAATTGTTCTGGCTGTCCTTGGTGTTGTCATTTGTGCCGGAGCTTGCGCCTTTTTCCGCGATCCTCCCAGAACAATTCCCAATCGTCCGGATGCACTCCTCTCCCCAGCGGACGGTGTCATTCGCGACATCGAACTCCTGAAATCCGAATCTCTCGCCGATCCACAGCTTCGTGAACTTTTCGACGGCAAAGACATTCTTCGTGTGGGAATCTTCCTTTCCGTCCTGAATGTGCATATCAACCGCACTCCCTGGGCGATGACCGCGAAGTTCACCTCATACAAACCCGGTCGCTACCTTGATGCCCGCAATCCCAATGCATCCAGAGAAAATGAAGCCATGATTATGGGCGGTATCGGCGAATATGAAGGTCAGCCTTTCCCGCTGGCGATACGTCAGGTTTCCGGAGCCATTGCCCGACGCATTGTGTGCCCCGTCAAACCCGGACAGCAGTTCCCGAAAGGCTTCAAATACGGCATGATCAAATTCGGTTCCCGTACCGAACTTTACATTCCCGCAGGAATGGGCTTTGAAGTTGCCGTGAATGTCGGAGACCCAGTGAATGCCGGTCTTTCCGTCATTGCTTTTGTGCGTCCGGAAGCAAAAGACAAGCTGGCTGCATGGGCTAAAGAAAAAATGGAGAAATAATCATGACTCAGCAGAAGATTGAGCAGAAGAAAAATTCTCTTCTGAAGTGCATTCCGAATACGCTTACCCTCTGCAATTCCCTTTGCGGATATACAGCGATTCTGATTACACTTCAGGCGTACAAACACACGGGCGATCCTGCCGCTATGGCACGTGTTTTCGCGTGGAGTGCAGGCATGATTCTCTTCGCCATGATCTTCGATATGTTCGACGGCTTTTCCGCTCGTCTCCTCAATGCCACCAGTATGCACGGGTTGCAGATGGACTCCCTTGCGGACATGACCACGTTCGGTGTTGCACCGTCCATCCTTGTCGCCATTATGGCACACAATATGCGCAATATTGAGCGTACCGGCCAATTCATCCCCATCTGCATTTTCTGCGGCGTATACCTCGGATGTGCAGCACTGCGTTTGGCCACATACAACGTCCTTGCCATGGATCCGGACCACAAGGAAACGGGACATTTTTCAGGGCTTCCCTCCCCCGGTGCCGCGTCTGCGATTTGCTCTTTTATTCTTTTTTCCGCCACAGAGAAAGGCCGTCTTGAAGTGATTTTCCACTACCTTCCCGTTTACGCCATGGTTTTGGGTTTTCTGATGGTCAGCCGCATCCCGTATCTTCATATCGGCAAATGGCTGGCTTCCGCACTTCATTCTCCTCGCAAAATCGCCATTATCGTTTTCATTCTGCTCCTTTGGCTGATTTCTTCATTCATTGTCAACCCGTTTTTCTTCCCTCTGCTCGTCATCAATACCTATGTTATCTGGGGAATTGTTGCATATTGCGCGGTGAAAATCGGATTCTTTCATCAGGGCGAGGATAATCTGCGATGAATTGTCTGGTTACGGGCGGTGCCGGTTTTATCGGTTCTCATTTGACCGAAGCTCTGATTGCTGACGGGCATTCGGTTTCGGTCATTGATGATCTTTCCACGGGTTCTCTTCAGAATCTCACTTCCGTCAAAAATCATCCCGCCTTTTCCCTGATTCAGGGCAACATGCTGAATGCTCCTGAACTCCCAGCTTTGGTGCAGCAGTCCGATGTCATTTTTCATCTTGCAGCGGCGGTCGGCGTGGAACTGGTCGTACATGACCCTATTCGCACCATCACCACCAATGTTTTCGGTACGGAGCGTGTCCTTTCTCTTGCCTCTCAGTACGGCAAACGCATTCTGATTGCCTCCACAAGTGAAGTCTACGGCAAATCCGACAAAATCCCGTTCCATGAAACCGATGATTTGCTGATTGGATCGCCGAAACACTCCCGCTGGAGTTATGCCTGCAGCAAACTCCTTGATGAGTTTATGCTGATGGCGCATGTCCGCAGTCATGCCCTGCCCGGTACAGTTGTCCGCTTCTTCAATACCGTGGGACCTCGTCAGACCGGACGGTACGGCATGGTGATTCCGCGCTTTGTTTCTGCGGCATTGCAGGGACAGCCTCTGCGCGTCTATGGCTCCGGCGGTCAGACCCGTTGCTTCTGCCATGTCTTTGACACGGTTCGCGCGCTGCGTGTTGTTGCGCAAACGCCCTCCGCTTGCGGCGAAATCCTCAATATCGGCAATACGGAAAGCATTACCATTTACAATTTGGCCAAACGCATTATTTCCCGCCTTGGCAGTTCATCCGAAATTGAAATGATTCCCTACGAGCAGGCGTATGAAGTTGGATTTGAGGACATGATTCATCGCAGTCCATGCTGTGAAAAAATTCTGAATCTGTGCGGCTGGCAGGCTGAAATCCCATTGAATACCATCCTTGATGATGTCGCGGCATATCTCAGACAGAAACTCTGATTTCAGATGCCTTTGACGGGGCAATTTGTTTTCTGAAAATTGCCTTGCCCGAAATGCTTTTCCCCAAAACTGAATCCTTCTTCATCAGGATTCAGTTTTTTTATTTTTGCCCATCTATCTTTATTCCCCCGTTATCGTCCTTTTTGCCCATTTTCACGTCCTTTTCGTGCAAGACACATTAAGATACGTCTTTTCTCATTCCCCCCTCTCATATCGTCTGTAAACCATGTTTCCTGCCGTCTCTGCATTCTATCATTCGATACGATTGCACAAAAGAGGAATCAATTAAAAAAAAACCTCCCCTGCCCGTCAAGAGCAGAGGAGGTGAGAACGTTCAAACGTTATCGTTCGATCAGTGCGGCTTACTTCAGCAGTTTGCCGACTTCCTGATAGAATTCCATACGCTTTGCCGCATCCTTTTCGGCCTTGGCAAAAAGTTCTTCCGCGTGAGCCGGATTGGCCTTGAGCAGAGATTTGTAACGACCTTCGCTGCGGATGAATTCCTGGAACTTTTCCGGTTCGGACTTCTTGACATCCCAGCTGAACGGAACTTCGTTCTGCGGGTTGTAGCGATACAGCGGGAAGTAACCGCTTTCGACGGCGCGCTTCTGTTCGTTCTGGGTCTTGCTCATATCGATGTTGTGAGCAATACACGGAGCGTAGGCGAAGATGATGGACGGGCCATCGTATGCTTCTGCTTCCTGGAAGGCTTTCAGGGTCTGGGCACGGTCAGCACCGAGTGCGACGCTGGCGACATACACATAACCATAGCTCATGCACATGAAGCCCATATTCTTCTTGTAGGTCGGCTTGCCGCCTGCTGCGAACTTGGCAACAGCTGCGGTCGGGGTGGACTTGGAGGCCTGTCCGCCGGTATTGGAGTACACTTCGGTATCCAGGACGAGGATGTTCACGTTGCGGTTGGAGGCGACGACATGGTCGATTCCGCCGTAACCGATATCGTTTGCCCAGCCGTCACCGCCGATAATCCACACGGACTTATCGCAGAAGTAATCGGACAGTTCAACAATCTTCCTGATGGTTTCGCAACCGCAGACAGCAGCCTGTTTTTCGCAAACTTCTTTTGCCTTGGCCTGTGCGGCATAGGCTTCTGCGCACTTGGAGTTATCCCAGTAGGCCATAGCACCCTGAAGAGCTTCCTTGACTTCCGCCGGGGCCCTTTCAGAGGCAAGAACCTTTTCCACTTCCTGCTTCAGCAGAACGCGGTTGGAATCGATGGCAAGACGCATACCCAGACCAAATTCGGCGTTGTCTTCAAACAGGCTGTTTGCCCATGCGGGACCGCGACCGTTCTGAGCCTTGGTGTACGGGATGGTCGGGAAAGTACCGGAATAGATGGAGGAGCATCCGGTGGCGTTGGCGACAACCATGTTTTCGCCGAACAGCTGGCTGACCAGCTTGACATACGGAGTTTCGCCGCAGCCTGCGCAGGCACCGGAGAACTCAAACAGCGGAGTACGGAGCATCGCGCCCTTGACGGTTGTCGGGGCATTCTTGCCGATGATGTTTTCTTCCGTGCTGCCGAAGAATTTTTCGTTGGCATTTTCACCGGCGGCGCGTTCGACGTCGAGGGTGGACCAGACAAGAGCCTGCTTGCCTTCTTTGTCCTTCATCGGGCACTGGTCGAGGCAAACACCGCAAGCCATGCAGTCTTCGATGTAGACCTGGACTTTGAACTTCAGTCCGTCAGCCTTCGGAACAGGATCCTTGGTGACGAAAGACGCAGGTGCATTGGCGAGGTCTTCGACCTTGAACAGTTTGGTACGGATTGCAGCGTGCGGGCAAGCCATCGCGCAGACACCGCACTGAATGCAGTTCTGGTCGTTCCAATGCGGAACTCTCGGAGCGAAACCACGCTTTTCGAGACATGCAGTACCGGTCGGCAGTGTGCCGTCAACAGACATGGCGGAAACAGGAATGGCATCGCCGTTGTTGCGCATACTGGGTTCGATAATCTTCTTGGCGAAATCACTGGCATCATCAGGAATCAGAGTCAGCGGTTCTGCGAACGGAACACCGTCCAGAGAAGCGGGGACAACGACTTCCTGGCAGGCATCTGCAGCCGCATCAACCAGTTCGTTGTTCATATCGATTACAGCCTGTCCCTTCTTGGAGAAGGTCTTGGCGTTGAGCATCTTCATTTCCTTGGAAGCATCTTCAAACGGGACGATGCCGGAAACCTTGAAGTAAGCAACCATCATGACAGTGTTGGCACCCTTGCCGCGCAGACCGGGTTTGGTCTTCACGATTGCTTCGGCGTTCACATTGTAGAATTTGATCTTCTTGTTGATGATGGTTTCCTGCATGTCGCGGGTCAGATGACCAAACACTTCATCATTGCTGTAATGGCTGTTCAGCAGGAAGGTACCGCCTTCCTTGATGCCCTTCAGCAGGTCGTAACGACCGATGTAAGCGGCGCAGGAGCAGGACACGAAGTCCGGAGAGGTGATCAAATAGGTGGATTTGATCTTGGAATCGGAGAAACGCAGATGAGAGCAGGTCAGACCGAAGGACTTCTTGGAGTCGTATGCGAAGTAGGCCTGAGCATCCTTGTTCGTCAGATGACCGATCACCTTGATGGTGGTCTTGTTGGCACCGACGGTACCGTCGCCGCCCAGACCATAGAACATGCAGGCGGTTGTGCCGGCGGGTTCCGTGGCGATGTGTTCTTCAATCTTCAGAGAAGTATTGGTAACGTCATCATCAATACCGACGGTGAAGCCGTGGAAGCCGCCTTTTTCGAGGTGCTTGTACACCGCGAGAATCATGGACGGAGTGAAATCCTTGGAGGACAGACCATAACGGCCGCCGATAATCGTGATTGCCGGATTGTTGATGGCAACTTTCACGTCCATATAGAGCGGTTCGCCGATTGCGCCCGGCTCTTTGGTGCGATCGAGAACGGCAATACGCTTGACGGTCTTCGGCAGGGCTGCAAGGAATGCTTCCGTGTAGAACGGACGATACAGGCGGACCTTGACCAAACCGTACTTGGTGCCGCGGGTGGCGTTCAGGTATTCGATGGTTTCTTCGATGGCTTCGCAGGCGGAACCCATGGCAACGATTACGTCAGTTGCATCTTCTGCGCCGACATAGTCGAACAGATGATACTGGCGACCGATAACCTTGGCGACTGCATCCATCTTTTCCTGCACGATTGCGGGGCAGGCATTGTAGAACTTGTTGACCGTTTCGCGACCCTGGAAATAAACGTCGCCGTTCTGAGCGCCGACTTTGCAAATCGGGCTTTCGGGACGGAGTCCGCGGTTGCGGAATTCTTCGATTGCCTTCGTGTCAACCAGAGACTTGATGGTGTCATACGGAATTTCTTCAAATTTGTGCACTTCGTGAGAAGTACGGAAACCATCGAAGAACTGGAGGAACGGAACTTTGGCGGCAAAGGTCGAGAGATGGGCGACCAGAGCCATATCCATTTCTTCCTGAACCGAGTTCGCGCACAGCATGGCAAAACCGGTATTGCGGCAAGCCATCACGTCGGAATGGTCGCCGAAGATTGCCAGAGACTGGCAGGCGAGAGAACGTGCGGTAACATGGAAAACGGTCGGCAGGAGTTCGCCGGCAATCTTGTACATGTTCGGAATCATCAGGAGCAAGCCCTGAGATGCCGTGTAAGTGGTGGTGATGGCACCGGCGGCGAGGGAGCCGTGAACGGCACCGGCAGCACCGGCTTCGGACTGCATTTCGGTCACTTTGACCGTCTGTCCCCAAATGTTTCTCTTGTCTTCGGCAGCCCACTGGTCAACCCATTCGCCCATGGTGGACGACGGTGTAATCGGGTAGATAGCTGCGACTTCACTTAATGCGTAAGCGACATAGGCGGCGCAAAAGTTGCCGTCCTGTGTATTGATATTGCCCGGCATTCGAATTACCTCCTGCAGGTGTTGAATTGTTTAGGGTACCTCTGTTAATCGTTCATGTTTTTTCACAGATACGTTATTCTTTCATTTCCATGCCGCAGAAGCCCGCGAAACACAGGAATTTCTCATATATCTGCAAAAACGCATTGAGCAATTAACAGAGGTGCCCTTTTGTATAATGGTGGGTTAAAATCACAAAGAGCAGATTTCAAAGTTCATTACAGCTTTTCCGGAAAACATCCCGTGCCATTTGGACTTTCGTCCTTTCTTCGTTGACAAAACTCCGTCATGGCAGAACACATCTGTTCCCGGCAAGCCGTATTGACCTTTAAAAAAGAGTTCACAAAAATAGTGTAAATAATATACCTTGATTCTTTGTAAAAATCAAGCAATTATCCTTTTTTTTTGCGTTTCGCCGGCATTATTTCTTCAGAGCGTCTGCGGGATAGGACCAGCGGGCACTGTTATGCACCACAGGACGTCCATTTTCCCACTCGACTTTCAGCCACAGATAACGACTGTCATGAAGTCCCTGCGGGCGCCAGATATCGAATACCGCGATAATGGTTCCGTCAGGCAGTGTGTACGAAAATGCGCTTTGTCCGCTGTATGTGATGTTTCCGTCCTCATCCACAGCGGGGTTGCCCAATTCTTTCCATGGTCCGGTCAGCTGGTCAGCCACCGCGCTTTTTGCCGCGTTCGGATTCCAGCCGGTGCAGCCCGACCCGAAGAAATAATACTTTCCGTCTTTCTTGAAAATCACAGGAGCTTCATACTGCTTATCCTTGAAAACATACCACCAGCGTCCCGTGAAATCCTGATAATCGTCCGTCAGTTCCGTAATGTGCATGGTCATATTGTTTTCGGAGGAATGCACCAGATATGCCTTGCCGTCATCATCCTTGAAAATCGTCATGTCGCGGCTTTCCTGCCCGTTGTTGAAATTCTCAATCATGCGGCGGAACCGGTTCGGCACAGTCTTGTTTGTTCCATCGATGTAAGCCTTCAGTTCAGGCTCGGCATTCAGCGGCCATGTCTTCACGTTCGGACGACCCGTGCGCACGATTCTGAAAGGCCCCAGCGGAGAATCGGATACTGCCGTTGCCGTCGAAGCGGAATTATATCCTCCGCCCGGCTCGAAATGATACCACAGCACGTATTTTTTCGTCTTCTCGTTGTATACCACTTTCGGACGTTCCAGCAGACTGTTTCTGGAAATTCCCGGTGCATATTCCGCATTCTGACGGAATGCAAGACCCGCATCGGTCCAGTTATACAAATCATTGGAAGTATATACCTTTACCGCCTTATCTTCCATTCCGTTTACAGGGCGGTATTCGCCATACCAGTAGAATGTATCATCCACTTTCAGAATCCAGCCGCCATGCGCGTTGATATGTGCACCGTTGTTGTCCGGCCAGATGTCGCGGTTCACGAACTCTTTTCTCGGTTCCGTCGAAACAGCCGTCGCTCCGCTCGTGTTATTGCGGATTCCGCGATTGCCGCGTGCTCCCGTCATCCCGTTTGCGCCGCTTCCGTTTGCCATCTGCCGGCGAATCTGAATCCCCTTTTCTCTTGCCAGACTCTGAAAATCCCGATATGCCTTTGCGGAATCCGTCTTTGCGGCTTCCAGCAGCTTGTCGATTGCTGCTTTATTTTCGCGCAGGAAAAACCTTGCTTCACGGTCAGTCTGCTCCGCCGTCTTCGGAAGTTCCACTGCAATTTTTTCCGCCAGTGCGTTCATTTGTTTTTCAGCGTCAGCAATTTTCGCCGCGATTTTTGCAAATTCCTGCGGATATTTCGCCTCAATCCGCGCTTCGGCACGGCTGTATGCACTGTCCTGCCCCAAACGTGCCACAATTCGGTCGAGCGACTGATTCTCGCGCCCTGCCCCCTGCTGTATTTGCTGGGCGAAACAAACAAGGCATCCCGCCGCACTTGCCAGAAGAACAGCGGACAGTTTCATTTGGAAATGGAATGTTTCAAACATAAAAAATCCTTTCTCGGTTGGTCATATTTGTTTTTCATAAAATATAACCTCCGGGAAAGGATTTTCAACTGAAATCAAGAAAATGCCGTTATTTTTTTCACGGATTCCGTGTCTGTCAGTTCTGATTTCCAATCCTGATTTCAGTTCCCGGGTATCTCCGCGGAGCTGATTTCCGAAGTCTTTTGAAATCAGCTCTATGAATTATCCTTGTTTTCTTTTGCGGTTTTCTTCGGGAACACAACCGGCATAATCTGGTCCACACGCTCCGTTACGTTCGCAACATGGCGCGACACCTTGCGGATTTCGGACATGATTTCAATGAAGAACAAGCCCGAAAGCGGTTGACAAATTCCCTCGGCAACCCGGTTGATGTGGTTCATCTCGAAATCTTCGGTCTTGGTTCGGATGTCGTTTCGTATGGTCGCCGCATGTTTGATTTTTTCCGGGGTCGGTTTGTCCAGCAGATCCACCGCACATTCAGCCTGTTCGCGCAGCATCTGAGTCAGCTGTTTGACCTCTTCATCGGCAGACGATGACAATATCCCGTTTGATCCGCGGAAACGCTCGATTATATTCAGAATAATCGCAGTATGGTCGCCGATTCGTTCCGCATCATTGGTGCAGTGAAGCAGTTTCGGGATTACGTTCGACTGCGCAGCGGTCATCGGACGCGACATCAATTCAGAAAGATAATGCGTAATATCACGCTGATATTCATCGATTTTATCTTCACGTTTCGCCAGTTTCGGCACTTTTTCCAGCGCGTCTTTTTCTTCCGGATCGTAGCTCCTCAACGCAATATCCACCATCCGGCAAGCCTTCTTGAGCATTCTGCGGATAGTCGCGGTTGACTGATGCAATGCCAATGCCGGAGTATCCAGCAAGTGCGGTTCCAGCCGCTGGTATTTGACCGATTCTTCTTTCATCGGAATGATTTTCGCGCACAGTACTGCAAACGGTTTTACCAGCGGAAGCATGATGATTGTGAAGCATACATTGAACATCGTGTCAGCATTTGCCACTTCACGCGCCAGAGTACCTGCTCCCGGCAGATATTTCACGAGAGCGAAGAACAGCGGTTCTCCGCCGATGCGAATCCAGATGGTGCAAATTACGGTAAGCACACCGAATACGTTGAACAGCGTATGTGCCAGTGCCGCCTGCTTTGCCAGTCTGTTTGCCGTCAGTGCCGCCAGCTGTGCCGTTACGGTCGTCCCGATATTCGCACCCAACGTAATCGCGATTCCCGTGTAGCTGTTGATGGCACCCCCTGCCCCCAAAGCCAGAACCATACCGATGGTGGCCGCGCTGCTTTGCAGGATCAAAGTTACCGCAAGACCTATCCCGATAGCCCCCAGGAACGGTTTCAACGGCATCAATCCGCCGTTCGGAGAACAGTCAAATGTCTGGAACGCATTGACGAAAGCCTCATTCGTGGACAAATCTCTCAAAGGCGCACTCATCGTATCCATGCCGAGGAACAGGAAACCGAACCCGATCAGCGCCATACCCCAGTTTTTCAGGACTGGACGTTTCAGGAAAGAAAGTGCCAGCCCCAGAATAATCGTCGGCATGATAATCCAGCTGATTTTGAAGGAAATCAGCTGTGCCGTTACGGTCGTCCCGATATTTGCCCCCAGAATAATCCCGATGGACTGCACCAGATTCAGCAGTCCTGCATTCACGAAACCAATCACCATCACCGTGCTTGCACTGGACGACTGCAGTACAGCGGTAACAATCAGCCCCGAAATCACCCCCACATAGCGGTTGGATGAAAATAAATACAGCAGGGAACGCATTTTTTCGCCTGCCACATTACGCAGTCCCAGGCTCATCAGCTGCATTCCGTAAATAAATAACGCCAGTCCGCCCAATACTTTAATGATTACTTCGTATGCTTGCATAAACTTTCTTTCTTCTCCTTGCCTTTGCCCATTTTTCGGTTCACGTTTATCCTTGTATAAAAATACGCCCGTCAATATGGCGGGCGTAACAAATCATAATTTATTTCACTGTTTCAGCAATAATCGAGCAAATCTTCTCAATCGTGGCTGCTTCCAGATACGGATGCATCGGCAGTGCGAAAATATCGGAGGCACAGGCTTCAGCCACAGGCATATCCCCGCGCTGATACCCCAGATATTTCATCGCGCCGAGCAGATGCATCGGAATCGGATAATAACGTGCAGTCGGAATATCGGCGGCTTTCAGGGCATCCTGAATCTTCGCATATTTCACGGATCGCGGACAGAACTGGGCATATACGGAAATATTGCCTTCGGGAATCTTCTGCACCGGCACCACGCCTGCAAGTCCCTTGCGATAATTTTCCGCCACAACCTGACGCAGTTCCACTTCGTTCGGGAAAAGTTCCAGCTTGGACAGCACCACTGCCGCCTGCACCGTATCAAAACGTGCATTCAGCCCAAGCCGCACATTATCGTATTTGTCATTTGCACTGCGTCCATGCACCAAAATCGAGTACATGCGCGCATACAGTTCATCGTCATCGGTGAAAACCGCACCGCCGTCCCCGTAGCATCCCAGCGGCTTCGCAGGGAAGAAGCTCGTGCAGGAAATCGTTCCCAGATTCGGGGCTTTTTTCCCGCAGGGAGCAGTCGCGCCGAACGCCTGACAGGCATCTTCCACCACGTACAGCCCGTGTGCCTTTGCCATCGGAAGAATCTTGTCGTAATCCGCGCACAGTCCGAAGAGGTCAACCGGAACAATCGCTTTCGGAGTCAGCTTGCCTTCTTTTTCCACGCGGATGATTGCTTCTTCCAGCTTCACCGGGTCAATGTTGTAGGTCTCCGGGTCTATATCGGCGAAAACCGGCGTTGCACCAAGCAATGCAATCGTTTCCACAGTTGCAAAAAAGGTAAACGGTGTCGTGAAAACGGCGTCTCCCGGTCCGATTCCCAGTGCCATGAATGCCATAGACAAAGCATCCGTTCCGCTGGAGCAGGTCAGACAGTGCTTCGCGCCAACGTATGCCGCAAGTTTTCCTTCCAGTTCGCCGACCTCGCTTCCCAGAATATAATGACCCGAATCCAGCACAGATTCAATGCGCTTCATCACGTCTTTTTTGATCAGTTCATATTGGTGCGGCAGATCAATGAAAGGTATCATGGAAAACGTCTCCTGAAAGAAAGAGTTGTCCTCAAAAGTCTTTGCCGTTTCGATTTTTTCCGAATCTTTCAGCAGTCCTTTTGATTCTGACTCATAAGGTGAAAGGGTATCCTGAAAAGGTCATGAAATCTCGTGGAATATCACGAATCCGTATTATGGATAATTTTTTATCGTAATAATATACACCGTTTTCACCGAAAAACAAGCCAATCTTTCCCTTTTTACTGACATTTCCCTGACAATTTTACCGTTGTGAAACAGTTCCTCTTCCCTTTTTATGTCCATTCCCCGTTTTTTGGCTTCCTTTTGGACAAATGGCTGGACAATAGCATCGTTTTTATACTCATTCCTGATTTTTTTGGCGCGATTTCGGTTTGATTTTTTAACAGAATGTGCTATATTATATTTAACACGTCTACAGTGCCCCGGTAGCTCAGCAGGATAGAGCAGCTGCCTTCTAAGCAGCGGGTCGTGGGTTCGAATCCCGCCCGGAGCACCACTTTTTTTGTCTTTTTTCGGGGTTTTTCACCTCAAAACGCCATTGTCCCAGCTGGGACGAAAAAGACGGATTTCCCGAAAATTAGTGAAAATTAGTGAAAATTAGTGAAAATCCCGAAAATTGCCGAAAATCGCCCTTTCCCCATCCGTCTTTCACTGCCGCCGCTTCATCCGCATTCTTTGCCATCTGCGGGGCTTTCTGCGGGGCGTTGTTTGGCGGGGCGGTAATCTTTACCCCCTTTTCCCTTGCCCTGCTTTCCTGCCCCTCTGCGGGGCTTGTTTCGGGACAGAAAGAAAATCTGCCTGCCGACATTGCCAGCAGAGGGAGAAGAAAGTTTTGTCCATCCGGTTAAAGTGATTTACACAAAATTTTTTGCAGACTCTACAATCTCAGTAAAATGCTCCCTTGAATTTTCGCAGGCGCAATGCGTTGGTTACGACAAAAATACTGCTGCAGGCCATCGCCGCTGTCCCGACTGCCGGATGAAGCTGCCAGCCAAACGGCAAATACAAGGCACCTGCCGCAATCGGAATCCCCAGAACGTTATAGAAAAATGCCCAGAACAGATTGATTTTGATGTTGCGGATTACGGCATGACTGAGTTTGATAGCAGTTACGGCATCGCGCAAATCACTGCGTATCAAAATCACATCCGCCGTCTCTAATGCAATATCCGTCCCGCTTCCGATTGCAATTCCCACATCGGCGCAAGCCAGTGCCGCCGCATCGTTGATTCCGTCTCCGATCATGACTGCGGATTTTTTCGTTTCTGCGCTGATTTTGCGGATGATATTGACTTTTTCTTCGGGAACGGCACCGGCAAAAACCTGCTTGATTCCCAGTTTTTTCGCGGTGTTTTCTGCGGCGGCGCGAGTATCTCCGGTCAGCAGTACCACATCAATCCCCATTCGCATCAGTGCATGAACGGCGTCCGAAGTTCCCTCCTTGATGAGATCGCTCAGCGCAAATGCCGCAAGCAGTTTCTTTTCATCCATATCAGCGGCAAACAGCAAGCTGCATCCGTCCTGTTCCATGTCCTGAATCTCTTGTTCGACGGCATCCGGTCTGATTCCGTTGCGTTCCAGAAATCTCCGGTTTCCGCAAATCAGTTTTCGCCCGTCCACACTGCCGGACACGCCGAATCCCGGCATTGCCTCGAACTCCGTTACCGTCATCCCCTCCCCCGTGATGCCGAAGGACTCCGCATAGCGCAGGAATGCTTTCGCAAACGGATGTTCGGAGTGCGATTCCAAAGCAGACACAGCACCAAGCAGGCGGTTTTCCTCTTCCCTGCTCTGTTTTTCGCCGAATGTTGCTGCCCGTATGACATGGTGTTTCCCATCGGTTACGGTCCCCGTCTTGTCCAGTACCACAGTCTGAACCTTGTGCAGTTCTTCCAGTGCCGCGCCGTTTTTGAAAAGAATCCCGTATTTTGATCCCACGCCTGAACCGACCATGATTGCCACCGGGGTAGCCAGCCCCAAGGCACATGGACAGCTGATTACCAGTACCGCGATTGCAGTTTTCACGCAGAATGCCGCAGTTTCGCCATAGAGATGCCACGACACACCTGCCGCAATGGCGATGAACAGCACGACCGGTACAAAAACGGCACTCACTTTGTCGGCGAATCGGGCAACAGGCGCGCCGGAATTTGCCGCATTTTCCACCAGTGCCGTAATTTTCGCCAGAGTTGTCTCCTTGCCGGACTGTTCCACGCGGAACAAAAATGAGCCGTTCTCGTTGACCGTACCGCTGATGACCTTGTTTCCCGCCTCTTTGCTTGCCGGAATGCTCTCCCCCGTGATGGCGGATTCATCCACCAGTCCACTTCCCTCAATCACTGTCCCGTCTGCCGGAATGGTCATGCCCGGTTTGATGACCACCACATCATTCGGCAAAATCGCCGAAACAGGGATTTCCGCTTCTTTCCCGTTCTTCTGAATCGTTGCGGTTTTCGGCACCAGATTGATGAGTTTTGCGATTGCATCCGTGGTGCGGTGCTTTGCCTTCGCTTCGAGATATTTCCCGAATGTGATCAAAACAAGAATCATCCCTGCGGTCTCAAAATACAGATTTCGGAATGCACCGTCAATCATGGTCTGATTTCCCGTAATCCACCCGGCCAGCAGTTCAATCAGCATAATACAGCTGTATACCATGCTGGCTCCCGAACCTAACGCTATCAGCGAGTTCATATCCGGCGCAAACCGAATCAGCCGCCTCCCGCCATCAATAAAATATCTTCGGTTGAATCCGATAATCAGCCCCGCCAGACAAAACTGCACCAGTCCATGGCACAGTCGCAGGAAGCCCCCCTGCGGATGCAGTCCCATCGTAACTGCCATCAGGAGAATCAGGAACGCCAGAGACACCAGAAATTGACGCAAAAGTTCCCTGCTCTCATCCGGCGGCAGTTGGATTGGCGCATTATCTTCCAGTGCATGGACTTTGAATCCAAGCTTGTTTACGGCTTCCTCGATTTTCTGCACACATTCCGCCCGATCCTCATGTTCTGCGGTCATGATTCCGGTCAGCAAGTTCACTTCCACTTGCGATACCCCGTCCACTGCGGAAACAGCTTTGGTTACATGTGCCTGACACGACGCACATCTCATTCCTGTTACACGGAAAATACTTTTCATGATTCCTCCCTCATTGGTTCATAAATTGAAATTTCCCTTTGAAGCATTTCCGAGGGCATTCCAACGGCTGACTTTTCCATTCTGAATGTCCCTGAATCAAGCCATCTATACTTTAATTCCTCTCCCCGCTTTTTTCAATCGTTTTTTGAAAAAAAGCAGGAAATACACACGTCCGCGCCCCTTCTCCTCCCCCGAAAAAGCGTATCTGCCTGTCCTTTTTTAATTTTTCTCAAAAGTCCCGTTTTCAAACGTCAATTCCGGTCTTCGGAATACCGCTTGCCCTTATGTATTTTCTGCCTCATTTCTTTCACCATTTCGTTTTCCTGTCCGTTTTATCTCATTTTATGAGGTAATTCTTCCTCGTTTTCCGCTTCACTGACACAATAAAAAGCTTTTTTATTTCGTTGTTTTGATATGAAATGAACTGTTTCTTGGTTCAGTTCACAGACCTGTTTCCAGTTTTTCTTTCTCCTCTTCAGAATGAATAATCGGAAAGAAACAAGACCATTGAAAGGGGTTCTCTGTAAATTCGGAATATTCCCGATGACCTGAATTCCTCCTCGCATCATAAAAAACAAAATGTCAAAGTTTTTGAAAACTCTTTGACTTTTCACTTTTCCCAGGAGATACATCAACAATGCAGCAGCAAAAAGCCTCCGTTCAGGACACAGGAAATACACCTCATTCTGATTCCGCCGTTCCCCGAAATCAGAATCTTTGTGAAAGTGATTGGGGATTGCTGATTCGTCTTGCCGATTCGCTTCGGGCAAAAGCATTTAATGAACTTTTCGGTGGAAAAATTAAAATTTCCTTGAGTAAAATTCGCGTCTTGACCTATTTCTTTCTTCATGACGGACAAAAACCGATTATGAAAAAGCTGTCTGCTGATTTGAATTATTCTTCCGGCGCAATTTCGCAAATCGTTGATACGCTGGTTGCCGATGGCTTGTTGAAGCGAATCGGCTCATCTACGGACTTGCGTTCTGTTTATGTGGGACTTACTCCGAAAGGTCTCCGTGCGCGTGAACAGTTTATTCGATATGTAAATCAGAAACTTCAAATCGGCTTTGAAAAGATTGATCCCGATGCGCAGAAATGCTTCCATCAGATCCTTTCCGAAATCACCAATAAAATCACAACCATATAGAGTATCTTGATTAATTTGGGATAGAAGAGCAAAATTCAGAAGTCCACTTCTGTGGTTAAACGAAAAAAATGCAATCCGAAAATAATCATCGGCTTCTAATGATGTTCCTTTTCTTTTGACATACACCGCCTTTACACTTCGTGGAATATCGCTGTTGCGCTTTATAGAGTGGAGGTGTCGCTGAAACGGTTTTCGTACTGGCGTGTGCACAGCTGCCGGTATTCGCCGTGAGCAGCCATCAGTTCATCATGTGTGCCTTGTTCGATGATTTTGCCGTCATGGACAACCAGAATCAGGTCCGCACTGCGGATGGTGGAAAGCCGATGCGCGATGACAAACGATGTTCTCCCCCGAATGACTTCAGCGATGGCCTGCTGAATCATGGCTTCGGTGAGGGTGTCCACAGAGGATGTGGCTTCATCCAGAATCAAAATCGCCGGATTGGCAAGAATCGCGCGCGCGAACGAAATCAGCTGTTTTTCCCCGGTGGAAAGCAAATCGCCGCATTCGCCGACCTGACTGTCAAGCCCGTGCTCCATCCGTGCGATTACCTTATCCGCCGAGACACGTTTGACGGCGAGTTCGATTTCCTCCATTGTCGCATCGGGATTGCCGTATTTCAGGTTTTCCAGGACCGAGCCGGAGAACAGGTGAGGTGTCTGGAGGACATAGCCGATATTGCTGTGAAGCCACAGCTGGGAGCGTTCGCGGGCATCGCGTCCGTCAATCAGCATTTGCCCGGAAGTGGGCTCAAAAAAACGACAAACGAGGTTGACCAGAGTTGATTTTCCGGCACCGGTCTCCCCTACGATGGCAATATTCATGCCGCGCGGCACTTTCAGATTGAAGTGTTCGAGAACAAGCCGATCCCCGTCAGGATAGCGGAACGAGACATCCCGAAATTCGATATCCCCTTTCAGCGGTTCCCAGTTTTCCCGTCTGGGGTGAAACGTATCGCCGTAGCGGGCAATGACTTCCGGTGAATCCACGACATCGGATTCCGTGGAAACAAGGCGTGTGAAACGTTCGATATTGACCTGAGCGGCAATGAGTTCCGTAATGGCATTGGAAATCCAGTGGAACGGCTCCATGAGTCCGAACGCATAGGACAGAAACACCGCAAGCGTACCGATTTCAATGACGCCCTCCTGCGAGAGACGGCCACCCCGCCACAACACCAGCGCAAATGCCGTGGTCGCGGCAAATGAAATCGTGGCCCCGAAAAGAGAACGGAACCGCATCCCGATGATGGACATACGGCGCATTTCCATGGTGTCATGCTCGAAATCACCGCAGATTTTGTCTGCCGCGGCAAGCGTTTTGATTGTTTTTGCGCCGATGATGCCTTCATTGAAGTCGCTCGTTATTTTGGAGTTCAGCTCGCGAATTCCGTGATTGACTTTGACGAAGATTTTCTGGAACATCACGAAAAGAGCAGTCGCAACCGGCATAACAAGAAAGACCAGCAGTGCGATTTTCCAGTTGATGACCAGCATGATGATTGTCGTGCCGATGAAGTAGATGATGGTCCACACGCTCTCCATGATGTGCCACGAGGAAAGCGTGGCGATTCGTTCGGTATCGCTCATGATGCGTGAATGCAGGTATCCTACGCTGTTCCGGTTGAAAAAAGCGAATGAAAGAGTTTGCAGATGTGTGAATGCCCGGTCCCGCAGTGATTTCAGCACATTCATCTCCATGAAGAAACAGAAAATGAACGACAGAATATTGGAAACCGTCTGCATTCCCACGACAGCCAGATACAGCGCAAAAAAATACCATACGGTATCCGAGGTGCGACCTTCGATGAAGTGGTCAATCGCGTATCTCTGGAAGAGCGGGCGCATCATATCAAACATGCTTCCCGCGATATTCAGCAGAATCATGGCGGCAAGCTGTTTGCGGAAGGGCTTCAGAAACGGCACAAGACATGGAATGCCGAACCACGGCAGACGCTTCATCGTTTCATGGGGAGCTGGCGCGGTATTCATGGCTGCACCTCCGCGGCTGCGGCAGACCTGTTCATTTGCATTTCATAGTTTTTGCGGTAAATGCCGTTTGACTTCATCAACTCGGCATGTGTGCCGCTTTCCGCGATTTGCCCGCGGGACAGGACAATAATACTGTCTGCTTCCATGAGCGTGGCGATCCGGTGGGAAATCAGAATCACAGTCGTTCCCCGCAGTTTTTCCCGAATGGCGGCGCGAATCATGGCATCGGTTTCCGCATCCACCGCCGACAGAGAATCATCGAAAATCATAATCGGCGCGTGCTGAACAATCATCCGGGCGATTGCCGTGCGCTGTTTCTGTCCGCCGGAAAGCGTTACACCGCGTTCTCCGACCACGGTGTCGAACCCATCGGCAAATGTCTCAATGCTTTCCTCCAGACAGGCGGTCCGTGCGGCTTCCCGAACGTCTTCCATATCAATTTCATCTCTCGTGATGGCGATGTTTTCTTTCAACGTTCGTGAAAAAAGAAATGGTTCCTGCATTACGATGGAGATATTGCGGTGCAGATAATCCAGCGAAATATCACGGATATTCACCCCGCCGACCGTGATTGTCCCGTTGTCCGGCTCCAAATCATACAGTCTGCACAGCAGATGCACCAAAGTCGATTTTCCCGCCCCGATGCTGCCCAGAATCCCGAAGAACGTCCCTTTTTTGATACGGAACGAAACATCACGGATAAGGGGGTCGCAGCCTGGATAGGCGAACGACACGTGATTGAATGCAATATCCCGATTCATGGGAGGCATAAGCGCATTGGGCGGGTCCTGTTCCACTTGAGCCGCCATGATTTCGCGAATGCGCTGCATGGAAATCCCGGCCTTGCTCATTTCGGAAAGCATCCGCCCCAGATGGCGGACAGGAAATTCCAGCATGACATTGTATGACACGAATGCGATGAACTCTCCTGAAGTTAGTTTATCCTGTTCTGCCAGAAAAATCCCCACCATGATAATCGTCAGGATTTGCAGAATTGCAAGCAGATCGCCGCACATCCAAAAGACGCTGAGGACTTTGCCCAGCTTCATCCACAGACCGGTGAACACTTCGTTTTGCTTGCGGAATTTCTCCAGTTCAAAAGATTCTCTCCCAAATGCACGGATGACACGGACTCCGGTCAGATTTTCCTGCACGATGGTGGACAGAATGCCTTCATTGACATCGCATTGAAAAAATCTTGAGCCAATCAGCTTGTGAAACGAAAAGGAATACAGCACGATAACCGGTATCATCATCGCGGCGATGACTGCCAGCGTGGCATTCATCTGAAACATAAAGAACAGTGCCAGAGAAATAAATGCAATCGTTCGGAAAAACGAGGTCAGCTGATCGGACAGAAAGTTTTTAACCATCATCACATCTGCTGTACAGCGTTGTATAATATCGCCTGTCTGGTGTTTGGTGTGCCATGCAAACGGCAGATTCTGAAGATGACGGAAGAGATTGTCCCGCATGGTCCGAATCAGTGTTTCCGCGCCCATGGCATTGAAAACTTCAAAGGCAAACCGACAGCACGCCGTTCCTAATCCGGTCAGAAGCACCGCCACGCCTGCAAGCCACAGATGCCGAGCGGTAAATTCAGCCAGTTTTTGCACATTCCCCAGCAGCGGCAGGGTGTCCGGCAAATCGCTGTATTTACCGCTGAGAACCGCGTCCACCGTGAATCGGACGATTTGAGGAAGAAGCAGTTCAAAAAGAATGGATGTCAATGAAAAAAACAATGCAGCGAGGAAAAAGCGTTTGCTTCCCCGCAGAAAAATTTTCAAAACAGCTGCATTGGTGATACTGGGGTCCATGTGATGATGACAGAATCCGTTTGACGATTGTACCTTGCATCCGTTGAAACGAGGGAAACAAGATTTTCTTCCATAATCCCGAATTTTGCAAATCGGGATGTCCTTAAAATATACTATGTTTTTACTCAATATCCAAATATAATTTGATTTTTTTTTGAAAAAAAACTGGATAAAATGAAAAGGTGTGCTACAATATAATGAGCTAATCTCAAAATGATGCATTTGTTTTTTTGGAATCAGTTCAAACCTTTCTCTTTATCAGCTTATAAGGAGTCCGAAAGAATGCCGGACAATCAGAACAACAAACGAGAAGCCAACAATCAAATTGAATCCATGGGGGAAGGATTGCTGACGTTAGGTCAGACCATCCGTTCTTTTATTGAGTTTATCGGAGAGTCAACTGCGGCCTCATGGGAATGTCTTTGCCATCCCAAAAAAATCAGGAAGCGCGATTTGCTTATTTCTCTGAATTCCTGCGGTGCAGACGGTTTCCCGATCACTCTGCTGATTTGCCTTGCGATGGGGGTGATACTTGGTTATCAGGGAGCCTTGCAAATGCACAAGTTCGGCGCGGACAGATTTCTGCCGATGGTTGTCGGATGCACCATTGTGCGTGAACTGGGCCCCATGATGGTGGCAATTGTGGCGACCGGACGCTGCGGTTCTGCTTTCGCAGCAGAAATCGCGACGATGAAACTTTCCGAGGAGCTGGATGCGTTGAAGACGATGGGCATTCGTCCTGTCAGATATATTTTCGTGCCGAAACTTTTTGCCATGCTTCTGATGCTGCCGCTCCTCACTGTCGCCGGTGATATGGTCGGCATGTTCGGCGGCTATATGATTGGAAATCTGGAATGCGGACTGACCGCCGATGTGTACTTGCGTTTGACACGGGAAGGCGTCAGAATCGGCTACTTTTTTGAGGGCATTATCAAAAGTTTCGTTTATGCTGTCCTGATTACGCAGGTCGGCTGCTGGTGCGGGATGCAGACCGGAAAAGATGCAATCGCCGTGGGACGTTCCACCACTTCCGCCGTAGTATTCGGTATCCTTGCCGTCATTATTTCTGACAGTGTGATGGCGAAAATCATCGCCGATTTGTCGCAACTCTGAGGATAATCCATGAAAACAAACACTGTACAGCCTCCTGAAGTTTCCCCGATTGTCGTGAAAGATCTGACGGTCGGTTACGGTGAACGCATTATCCTTCAGAACCTCAATTTTGAGATTAAAAAAGGGCAGATTGTTACACTGCTCGGCGGTTCAGGGTGCGGGAAGTCAACATTGCTGAAACACATCATCGGATTATATCCGCCCATGCAAGGTGAAATTCTGATTCAAGGTCGCAGTATTGTTACTGCCAATGAAACGGAAAAGCGCGAAATCATGTCCTGTTTCGGGGTCGCGTATCAGGGCGGTGCTTTGTTCCGGGCTCTTTCCGTTGCGGAAAATATCGCATTGCCCATGGAGGAAATGGGCCATTTCACCAAAGATGAAATCAAAGAACGTGTAGAACAGAAACTTGCGCTCATGCACTTGGAAGGGTTCGGCAATTTCATGCCGTCCGACCTTTCCGGCGGCATGATAAAGCGTGTTGCATTTGCGCGCGCACTGGCACTGGATCCTGCTTTGCTGTTCTTCGATGAACCGTCCGCCGGGTTGGACCCTCTGACTTCTGACATGCTGGATGATGTCATTTTGGAAATTCGCGAAAAAACAGGTGCAACCATTGTGATGGTAACCCATGAATTGCCAAGTATTTTCAAAGTTTCAGACCGTGTCCTGATGCTTTCCCGTGATGAAAAAAGCATTGTGGATGACGGTTCCCCTCAATGGCTGCGCGACCATTCGGAAATTCCGTTTGTACGTGCTTTCCTGTCCCGAAATAAAAACAACTGAATATAAATTGAAAGAGCTGTCTGCAAGATTCTGAAATGAAAAAGTCTTGCAGACATCTTCGAGGAGCAACCACATGAAAGACAACAACAAATTCAAACTCGGCCTTTTCGTTTGTTTTTCCGTCATATTGTTTATTGCGGCAATTGCGGCGTTTGGCATTTTTGAGCGTTTCCGTGAAAAGGTTCGGGTTGTTACATTGTTCTCCGATTCCGTGCAGGGGCTTTCTGCCGGATCCGCCCTGAAATATCAGGGAGTTCCGGTAGGCACCGTGGCTGACATCGGCATTTTGACGGAGCCTCATTTGATTGCTGTCATCATGGAAGTGGATTTGGAAAAATTCCGCGGTCCTGTAAATGAAAAGTTCAAAGCTCCGAAAATGTCGGCAAAAGAGTTTGATGTGTTTATTCGGGAAGAGGTGAAACGCGGACTGCGCTGCGCGATGGAAATGGATGGAATTGCCGGCGGGAAATACATTGAAATGAAGTTTTATAAGGACCCCGAACCATCTGTCGTCAGTATCGAAGAGTTTTATGAAGCAGGTCCCAATGGTCCCAATAAAGAATTATATGTGCCGGGACAACCCTCTCAGATCATGACGTTGCTTGACAGCTTCTCTTCCATTGCCAATTCTCTGAAAAAACTGGATTATCAGGGACTTCATGATAAACTTTCCAATGTTCTGGTCGAAGGAAGCAAGCTGCTTGAAGATGGTCATGTACTTCTGAAAAACTGCAATGAAACGCTTGATTCGGAGCCGCTTGTTAAAATCATGGATAATGTAAAAAGTCTGACAGGTCATCTTGATGTCATGCTGAAAAATGCCAATGAAACGATTACGAAAGACCGTTTGGAAGGTATCATGCACGAATTGCAGGAAACCATTCAATCCATTGATAAATTAAGCAAGAATTTGGAATCCGAGGTTAAGGATATGGGCATGAATCAGGTCATGAAGGACTTCCGCATGTCAATGTCCAGATTTGTTCAGAGTGCAAAAACGTTTGATGAAACTCTTTCCAATGTGAATAACGGAATCGGCGCGTTGACCGAACTCCTTCAGTATCTTGACAAAGATCCGCAGGCTCTCATCAAAGGAAAATCTTTACCCGCTCTTAACTCCGAAAAACAGGGATGAAGGCGTAAAATGAGCATAGAATTCAACTTATCCGCATGTATCCGCTGCGGCGCATGTGTGAAGGATTGTCCCGTCAAGATTCTGGCATCCGATGAAAACGGACATCCGTATGTTGTTCTGCCCCAAGCCCGTTACTGCATGAACTGTCATCACTGCCTTGCGGTATGCCCCGCAGGCGCGGTAACCTGCAATGGTGTTTCGGCAAATCAATGCTCTGCACCGTCGCCACTGTCTTCCCCCGAAGATATGATGTCTCTGATTCGTCAGAGACGCAGTACTCGCTATTTTGAGGAAGCCCCCGTAACACCTGAGCAGATGACATTATTGAAAGACTCTCTGAAATGGGCTCCGACCGGATGCAATCATCGCGGACTGTGCTTTACCATTGTGGAAACTCGCGATGAAATGGCGTTTTATCGGAATCAGGTGCAGCGCGTGATGAACATCTTTGTAAAATCCGGCTTGATGAAACTGATTTATCCGCGCTACAGTTATCTCGAAAAAATACTTGGCGGCGAGGACATGATTTTCCGCGATGCACCTCACATGATTGTCTGCTCCGTCTCGAAAAAAGCTCCATGCAAGGAAGCTGATCCATGGATTGCACTTACCCAGTTTGATATGCTTGCCCAAAGCATGGGGATTGGCACATGCTGGTGCGGATTCGCGCTTCATGCGTTTCAGCTCAGCGGAACCATGCGGAAACGTCTCCACATCCCGCGCGGTTATCGTGTCGGGTCGGTTATGCTTTTCGGCAAGGCGAAATATCATTATGCCCGAAGCACATCTCCCGCGGCGTATCCGATTCTGGAATCAGGGGAAGATTAAGCATTGCACCTGCAAATAAAAGACAGATATTTTGCTGAATCTCATTTGACTTTGTTCTCTTCGCGTATTATATTGGTGTAAAACAAGAAAATAAGACCGGAAACCTCCATTTATATGGTTGTATTCATGTCTTAATCCTCATTTTCAGAAAGGAATTCCTATGAATCCATGGTCCCGTTGTAAATGGAAACACCTCGGAATGGCCGGAACGGTTGCCGTCCTGATGTTCCCTGCTGCGGTGTTGTTCAGTGCAGACTCCGTCATGAAGCCCGGTGTCCTTACTCCGGTGTTTGCAGATTTGCTTCCCAGTCCTTCCTCAATCCGCCGTCCGGCGCGTGAATCCTCTGCTGTTACCTCCACGCAGGAAATCAAGGAAATGGGATTCCGCAGAAGAAACAATGAAGCGTTCAAGACCGTTTCTCTGCCGCACACTATGAATGCCGCCAACGGAACGGGAACCATTCCTCTCGAACGCGGGGACGGCTACTACAAATATGAACTTAATGTTTCCAATGCGGACCTCTCGAAAGACTATATCATCCAGTTCGAGCAGGTCGGACAGGTCGCTGAAGTCTTTTTGAACGGCACACTCCTTCATAAAAATTATTCCGGCTATACTCCATTTGCGGTGAAACTGCAGGGGCTGAAAGCCGGCAAAAATGAAATCACGATTCATACGAACAACCGCAACGACTCCAACAATATTCCCAACAGCGGCGACTTCAATTTCTGCAATGGAATCTACGGCAAAGCGTTCCTGATCAGCGGGTCTCTCTATTTCGATCCCCTGGTATACGGTATTGACAAAGCCCACATCGTGCCGGTTTCCATTGGCAAAGACGAGGTGAAATTCGGTATCGCCACCAGCCTTTTCCGCAAGGGCGGGGCATTGGATGCCGCGATTCGGGTTACCGTAACTGATGCCGAAGGAAAATCCGTCGTTTCCGCTTCGACACCTTTCGCTATCTCCGCCGGCGCAAACGAATTTTACAAGGAGTTTTCGTTCCAAAATCCGATTCTCTGGCAGGGGCTTGAAAATCCTTATCTTTATGACGTGAGTGTTGAAGTCGTTGTGCAGGGACGGGCACTGGATAAAATCACAATCCCCTACGGGTTCCGTGATATTCAGCTCCCGTACAGCGCGAAAGACAACCGTCTGAGCCTGAATGGACAGAAAGTTACCCTGCGCGGCGTGTCTCTGCATCAGGATGCACCCGGCGTCGCCGCCGCCCTGACAGATGAAGACCGTGCCCGCGACCAGGAGATTATGAAGGAACTCGGCTTTAACTGGCTTCGATGCGCCCATTATCCCCACAACGTGAATGAATTCAAGGATTATGACCGTATGGGGCTGATGTGCCAGACTGAAATCCCGTGGGTAAACGGCTATACTGCCGGGCAGGCGTATGCAGACCATGTCATGCAGTACACTCATGATATGATCAACAACCTGTACAACCACCCCAGTATCATCCTGTGGGGACTTTCCAATGAGATTTTCTATTCGTGGAGCAATGACGCCTGCGTGGAACTTCACAACAAAGCCTACCAGTATGCCCGCAGACTTGACCCCTACCGTTTCGTTGGTTTCGTCGCCCGCGAGCAGGAAGTTCAGCGTGGTTCGCAGAATGGCCTGATTGCCGACTGGTACGGCAACAACCCCTATCCGGGCTGGTACTCCAAGACTACCTTTGAAAACACCAAGGACGGTGTCGCCGCCTCCCAGATGCTTGCGAAATTCTACATGCACGGCATTACGGAATATGGCTACGGCGGAAACCCCTTCCAGCACAACTCCGACTTCATGACTCTGCACCCCGGCGACAAACGCAATAAAACCGGTACGAGCAATGACACAGGCGGATGGCTTCACCCCGAAGAATACCAGACACTCGGTCATATTTATTCGTGGAATAAGATTGCCGGCACGCCCGAAGGTCGCCGCATGACCTTTACTTCTCTCTGGATTCTCTTCGACTTCGCCGTCGGAAGCCGCAACGAAGGCAATACCCCCGGCATCAACGACAAAGGGCTCGTAACCCGCGACCGCAAGACAAAAAAGGATGCGTTCTATTTCTACAAGTGCGTGTGGAACAAGGCCCCCGAAGTGCATATCATGTCTTCCCGCTGGACGGAACGCGATACCAAGGATATTGCCATTACGGTGTTCTCCAATGGCGACAAGGTGGAACTCTTCCGCAACGGTGAAAAGATTCAGACACTTGACAAGCCCACCGATTCCATTAATAACGTTGTTTGGACATTTGATGCAGTTCCCTTTACTGCATCTGCCGCAAATGGCACTCCGGACAGCTTCAAGGCAGTCGGCTATCGTGATGGTAAAGTCATCGGCGAAGATACCGCCGCTTTCACGACCACTGCCAAGTAAGGTCGAAACGAAACTCAGCTTCCCCGGCTGATTTCTCAAAACGAAAACTCCATTTCCTGCTTGCTTACTTTGCAGAAAATGGAGTTTTCAGTTTATGCGGCTCACCTGTTGATGAATCAGTAAAAAAATACAGTCTTTTCAGGAAGAACTATAAACAATAAGGAATTGTCCTGGGCGGAATCAGAAAACAGATTGCAGTAAAATCATGGTCTGACAAATAGAATTTGCACCATAAGTCAAGCTCAAATGAACAAATTTGCCAAACAAAACAAAATTCAATCCTGAAATATTTAAAAGAAAAGGCTTGATTTTTCAGAATAAAGGGGTATTTTATATTAGAAGGTTTTTAAACCGTTCCGTCAATGACTTCTTTAATCAGTTCATTTATCCCCAATTTACCGAAAAACGAGGTGTGCAGTGAAGGCAATTTCAAAATTTATCTTATGGGTTGTGGTCTACGCGGTAATCGCCGCAATCATAGCCGGACTTTTTATTTACTTCTATCAGACGAGTGTTTTTTTCAGAACTCTGTTCACCGGAGAAACAAAAGCCGTCCTGCCTCAAGAGGTAGTTACACCTGAAGCACTGAAAGAAGCAGCACAAGTGGCACAGCAAACCAATGAATCTGCCTCAAAGCTGTCGTTCTCCATTCTGGTTATGATATTGATTTTACAAGCATTTGCATTCTTAACAGCATTGATTGTATTCTCAGGACTGAGCCACAGCAGAGAACAGCTGAAAATCCGTCTTGCAAAACTGGAAAACGCAGATATTTTCCTTGATTTGCCGCTCTATTTCGGGTTGCTCGGTACAGTATCTTCCTTTATTGTCATGTCGTTCAATCCGAATATCAGCAGATTGATTGCTTATTCTTCAACACTGGTTGGTATTATTTTCAGCGTAATTCTTCGCTTGTCTCTTCATTACCCGCTGAAACAGCGCATGACGTGCGAGCTTGCACTCATGGAACAGCTCAATCGAAAAGATAAGGAGTTTTCAGAGTGAACAGATCGATTCTCATTGTCACATGCGACTTTCTCGTGCTGGCGGCAATGTCCTTGTCGATGGGAATGAACAAGGTCGGTGATCCCGCCTCAAACAAGGGCGAAGGGACAGAGGTGCCGACCTCGAATTTAGTTCAACTCATTGACGCAGAACTGGAACAGAGAGCCAATACGCTGAAAGAAAAAGAGCTCCTGGAAAAACAGCTGGAAGAACTGAACGCGACGCTGGAAAAAGAAAAAAAGCTACTCGCGGAACAGGATAAGAAACTTGCAGATAAATCTGCAGAAGCTGCAGGAATAGCCGATTCACTGGAAAAAATGCGTACAGAATCACGTGCATTATCCGAAAATCTCGCGAAACGTGAATCTGAACTGAAAAAAGCAACACAAAAAATTGCGACACAAGATATTGCGTTGAAAGATGCGTCGCAATTACTGAATGAAAAAGAAAAGGCTCTGGAAACGACGACCACGCAGTTGAACGCAAAAACAACTGAAC
>DCIG01000049.1:0-27732 GCA_002315855.1 Lentisphaeria bacterium UBA1732
TGGAAAAGTTATGGGATATCTGTGCATTTTTTTTGAAAAATTTTTCATTTTCCATTTGAAATATCTTAAAAAATGATGTAAATATATATAGAGAATTTCTTTCTTCCCCGTTGCGTTTGCCCTTCTTGCGCAGAAACAACTCATCGTATGCCGCAGTACGACCGAGCGGCAGTCCCCCTCACCGGAGGTGAAAATGCAAACACAAATCACTGTAGAAATCTTCTGCGGTCTTCCGTGCTATATGCTTGGAAATTCAAGGATTTTGAACATCGGTGCGCATCTTCCGGAGACCTGGCTCCCCCACATCTCCCTGCTCGCCTCCCCCTGCAATCCCGCCTGCAAGTGTGCGGATCTCACGCACGCTCCCTACGCCCGCGTCAACGGGAAAATGATTGCAAATGCCACAGTTGAAAGCGTTTGCGAAGAAATCAGACGGATTGTAAAAGAAAAGGAGGGTATCCTGATATGAAAAATGATTACGTACACTCTCCGGAACGTCTTCGCAGAGAACTACTTATACGCATAGCCAAGGCATTTCAGGACGGGACTCTGAGCGACATCATCGACAAACTGCCCCGTATCGTCAAACCAGTTGATTCTCAAACAGTTGGGTGCTGTATCGATCATGACCGCGAGATTCTCCGCCAGCGCATCATCGCCATCCTGGGACTTGACCCGTCCACGCCCGAAGCCGACCTCATGATGCTCCGGGAAATGCTGAGCTTGCTTGAGGCGGATTCACCTCGTCCGGAATACCCCCTTGCGGTATCCGTTTCGGCCTGCGGGGGATGCCCGGAAAGCAAGGTCGAAATCATCGAATCCAAGTGCCGGAACTGCTTCTCGCAGGCCTGCATCCACATCTGCCCGAACAGTGCAATCCGCATTCAGCGGGGGAAAGCCCGCATTGATACCGCCCAGTGCACCCAATGCGGCAAGTGCCTGGTGGATATATGCTTATACAATGCCATCCACAAGACGCCAATCCCGTGCGAAGCCGCCTGCCCCATCGGAGCAATCCGCAAGACCAAGGACGGACATGCGGTCATCGACTTCAAACGGTGCATTTTCTGCGGGAAATGCTTCCAAGCCTGCCCCAACGGAGCAGTGATGCAGCGTTCCGAGCTGCTGCCGGTGCTGATGGCGTTGAAAGCAGGTCTGCCGATTGCGGCAATTATCGCGCCCTCCGCCAATGAACAGTTTCCCGGCGGCATATCGAAACTCACCGCCACGCTGAAACAAATCGGATTCAGCCTCTGCGTCGATCTCTCGGAAGCCATCCGCGAGGCGGCTGTTCTGGAATCCGAAGAGTTCGTGCCCCGTTTCAATTCGGGACAGCGGCTCATGACCAGTACCGGATGCCCCGCATTTGTGGAGCTGATTCAGAAGAATCTGCCGGCGATGCGCCTGACACTGTCCAATGTGCCTGACCCCATGGAAATCGCCGGGAGAAAGATAAAAGAGCAGTCGCCCGACATGCTGACGGTATTCATCGGACCATGCGTTACGAAACGCTATTCCGCGTTCAAATGTCCCTCCATCGACCGGGTGCTTTCCTATGAAGAACTGGGGGCTGTCCTGACAGCCTTCGGGAACGTGTCCATCACGCCTCAGGACCTTGTAACCGATGCAGAACCCTACGACCCCATGATTCGTCAATCCTGCGGGCTTACAGGGCAAATTCTCAAGGAACTGCTGGAAGATGACTCGAAGGCCCCCATCATCACGAAATACATCGACGGAATCAACCAGCAGACGACCACGCTGCTGCACCTTTTCATGACAGGGAAGTCCCGCGCCAATCTGGTGGAAGTCATCGGCTGCCACGGCGGATGCAGTCATGGGCCGTGTTCCCTCGCCGTCCCCGAAAGATAATGTCATTACACTAAAAAGCATTTTTTTCTATTAATCCGGCTATTTTTTCGACAATATCTATCTATTTCATTTTTCAAGATTTCGCATTTTCATTCGGTAAGATTTCGCGTTTCCATTCGGTAAGATTTTCCGAAGAGGGTATCACGAACAAGGCGTTTTGAAAACCTGTGCGCGTTTTCGTCTCGCTCTCTGCCGGGGAACAGGGTCAGGTTTCGGAGCATGGTACAGCGAAGCCGGCACATCCGGCAATTTGAACAAATCCAACTATCCGCAAAACGTAAATCAAAAAAAAGTTTCTGAAAGAAAGATTGAAGGGCAGTGAAGCGGGGGGGGGACAAATCAGAAACGGGGGACAAATGAGGGAAAAAGAACGAGCAGGAAGAATGCCCGGCGGGGGCAGACATCCTGCTCGATTTCAGCTCAAAAAGAGGGGAAAGAAACGATCAGATCAGCTTATCGACTTCGACCTTGACATCGTCGGCTTTCTTTTCTTCCTTCTTGGCAGGAGCAAATTCATTGACCTTGGCACCGGCATCTTTCATAGCCTGTTCGATGAGCTTGTCAACGTCTTCGGCATTCTTCTTGTCAACGAGGTAAGCCTTGACATCATCTTTGACCTTGTCGAGTTCAATCGCACCAGCCTTGTTCATTTTATTGCGGCGGATGATATGGTAGCCGTAAGAGGTCTTGACAGGAGCACTGATTTCGCCGTCTTTGGCGAGCTTGAAAGAGGCAGAGGCAAATTCAGGAATCATCGCACCGCCCATCGTGGGCATGGTACCGTCTTCGGCAAATTCGGGGAGCTTGCCTTCATCGGCTTTTCCGGAGGGACAATCGCTTTTTTCCTTGGCAAGAGCTTCAAACTTGGAGGGGTCTTTGGCAAGTTCAGCGGCGATGGCATCAATTTTGGCCTTGGCTTCCTTGTCGGCAGCGGCTTCGTCCTTGGCCTCTTCGTCAAACGCAACGAGGATATGGCTGACGCTGATGGTGGCGGGGATTTCAAAGTCCTTCTTGTTTTCGTTGTAGAATTTTTCAACGTCCTTGTCGGTGATGGCCTTTTCGTTCTTGGAGAGAACTTCCTTGTCGAGATAAGCGGCGATGGCAGCCTTTTCCTGAATGACGGTATCTTTGGCGAGTTCAGCCTTCAGATCATCCAGAGTTTTGTTTTCACGGGCCTTGAGTTCGTCGATGACTTCCTTGCGCTGTTCTTCGG
The DNA here is from genome assembly GCA_002315855.1 of Lentisphaeria bacterium UBA1732. GTDB lineage: Bacteria > Verrucomicrobiota > Lentisphaeria > Victivallales > UBA1829 > UBA1732. The sequence continues at coordinate 3,086 of DCIG01000049.1, forward strand.
TGAGCTTGGCAAGGGATTCATCAAAGGTTTTGAGGACGGTTTCGTTATTGACAGCGAAGCCGGCCTTTTTCGCCTTTTCGAGGAGGACGTGCTTGGTGAGCATTTCGTTGACGATGTCTTCAATCTGACCGCGAAGAGAATCTTCGGGCATCATGGAGAGGATGTATTCGGAAATGCCGCCTTTGATGAGTTCATCGACGATGTCTTTGCGGGTAACTTTGTAGTCACCAGCCTGACCTGCGACTTCCGGCACAAAAGCGAGAGCCTTGGCAACATCTTCCGCAGAAGCGGGCTTGTTCAACATTTCCATGATAGCATTCTGCGGGTCGCCGGAAAGCTCAACGGAAGCGGGCTCTTCCTTTTCAGCAGCATCAGCTTTTGCGGGTTCATCCGCTGCAAATGCAAACAAAGCAGAGAAGCAGAGGACTGCGGACATCAGTTTAATGGATTTCATTTGGAACCTTTCTTATGGTTAAGGGAATTACAGACATTGTTATCGGTCAAAAAGACCGGACTCGACGAGATAGCGGACACAAGAATCGGCGTACTGTCCGGGTTCATGCTCAAGCAAACAGCACAGAGCCATTGCTTCATCAATGCGCCCGTTTTCCATGGCAATGACAGCATCCTGAAAGACAGAAGTCAAAGCGCGTTCGTGCTCCTTTTCAGACAGGAGGTCAGCATATTCGATGGACTGTTCGCAATATTCGGACAAATGAGGGAAAACAGACTGATTGGCATCTGCGAAGCTCTTCAAATCGAGAGCGGCTTCGCGAATATCGTCCGAAAAGACAGATGATTTCACAGCTTTCACAAGAGTATTCGCCTGAACGAGCAAAGCAATCTCTTTCAGAGCCTCATTCACGGGGGTACTGGTATCACCAAAGCGAGTTACATAATCATCCAAAATTTTTTTCGCTTTGAGGAAATCGTCATCGAGCACAGCCTGATACGCATCAGCGATATACATATTGGAGTGCATGATGTACTCGAAATCATTCATAAAAGTGTTGGCCGGCGCCAAAACCCTGTAACGTTCAATCTTCGGAAGGACGTCCTCATAATCATGGCGATCGAGCAGGGCAAGCATTTCCAGGAGGAGCTCAGCTCTCTCCTTTGACGGGAAATCCGGCACCTTGTTCCTGCCGCATCCTGAGGCAAACAAGCACAAAACAAACGCCATGATGACACAAGAAAAAGTCGTAACGATCTTCTTGCGGGAAAAGATGAGCATTGTTGAGACCTCCTGAATGCAGCAGTTAAGATGGTAGAATAGACCGGGAAAGAATGAAAAAAGTTCCCGGATTACCTAAAAAAAGGGAAAAAATGAGAAAAAAACGGCCGTTACAGGCGAGCCTGTCAAAACGGCCGTTGAATGCTTGAGCAGCGAAGTCATCCTCTGCGGGACTGAAGGCGTCCACGCTGAAGGAAGCCGTCATAGTTCTTCATCACGAGATGAGATTCCATCTGCGAGAGAGTATCAATCACGACACCGACAATAATCAGCAGACTTGTGCCGCCGAAGAAAGAAGCCACATCATGGGGAATCTTGAGCCACATGGTGAGGAGCATCGGGAAGATGGAAAGACCAAGGAGGAAGAATGCACCGGCGAAGGTGATGAGAGTCATCACATCGTCGAGATAATCGCAAGTCGGTTTTCCGGGACGAATACCGGGGATATAAGCCCCTTCTTTCTTGAGATTGTCGGAAATCTGGACCGGGTTGAACATATTCGACACCCAGAAATACGAGAAAGCCACGATGAGCACGCCGTAAATCGCGATGTAAGAATAAGAACCATAGGTGAAGTAAACAGACCAGCCGCGAATTGTTTCGTTCGGGATAACGTTGCAAATCATACCGGGGAACATCATGATAGCACCGGCGAAGATGATCGGCATAACACCAGGGAAGTTCACCTTCAGGGGCATGTACGTTGTACCGCCCATGACGCGATTTCCAATGGTTTTGCGAGCCATCTGAACCGGCACTTTGCGAGTACCCTGCGTCAAGACAATCGTGAGAGCCGTAACGATACCGAAAATCAGGAGCAGGAGGAAGAGGTGCGCGAGCCGGAACTGACCGCCGGCACTTGTACCGCCGCTCTGATACATTTCGTAAAGCTGCATCAGGGAAGTCGGGAGGCGATCAATGATACCAATGGTGATAATCAGAGAAACGCCGTTTCCGATACCTTTATCGGTAATCTTTTCACCGAGCCACATCATAATCATGGTACCGCACGTCAGGATAATGACGGAGTAGATGATAAACATGGAGCCTCCGGAAACCAGAGGTTTGGCAGGTTCAGGGAGACCGAGACGCGAAGGCTGCATCATAGCGAGCGCGGTCATAGCGCCCTGAATGACACAGATCACGATTGTAAGATAACGCGTATACTGGTTGATTTTGTTGACACCTGCCTCTCCTTCGCGTTTGAGACGCTCCAGAGAAGGCAGGACAGGGACGAGCAGCTGCATAATAATCGACGCGGAGATATAGGGCATGATACCCAAAGCACCGATGGCGAATTTCTGCAGTGCGCCGCCGCTGAACAGGTTAATCATTCCAACGAACTGCCCCGAAGCGGGGTTTTCGTTCTGGAATTGGACGAAATATTCGTTGAGGTTGTTTGCAAGCACCCCCGGGCACGGGATATTAGCAGCAATCCGGCAGATGACGATGACAGCCGCAGTGAAGAAGATCCGGTTACGAAGCTCCTTGATTTTGAAGATATTAATAAAAGCCTTGAACATGATATTCCTCTATATGGCGGTGTCGCCTTAAATCATTCTGCGACAGTGGCAGTGCCGCCGGCCGCTTCCAGTTTGGATTTTGCAGATTCGGAGAACTTGTCAGCCGTGACTTTGAGAGCCTTGGTAACTTCGCCGCTGCCGAGGACCTTGAGGGGGCGATCAGCTTTGCCAATCAAACCGGCGGTGCGGAGTTCGATTTCAGTGATTTCGACACCAGCCTCGAAGACATCGTTGATGTCGCCGACGTTGACGACGTTGAAGATTTCCTTGACGCCGCTATTGAAGCCGCGTTTCGGGATACGACGGAAGCTCGGAGTCTGACCGCCTTCAAAATGATGGCGGATGGTGGAACCGGAGCGAGACTTCTGCCCTTTTTCGCCGCGACCGCAAGTGCCGCCCCAACCGGAGCCGTCACCGCGACCGACTCTGTGGCGGACCTTGCGAGAGCCGGGAGTCGTCTGAAGGTTATGAAGATTCATATTAATATCCTTTCCTCAGAGTTTGCTGCGCTTTTCAAGGATCTGTTCCTTGGAGTGCATAAGTTCAATCGCCTTGAAAGTGGCCTTAACCACGTTCGCCGGATTGCTGGAACCGAGGGATTTGCCGAGGACGTCGATGACGCCGCCGAGGTTAAGGACGGCGCGCATGGAGCCGCCGGCGATGAGTCCGGTACCTTCGGATGCGGGGCGAATCATAACCTGGGAACCGCGATACTTGGCGATCACGGTATGGGGGATGGTGTGCCCGGCGAGGGGGAGACGAATCATGTTCTTGCGAGCAGCTTCGCCGCCTTTGCGGATGGCATCGGAAACTTCGTTGGCCTTGCCATAACCATAACCGACTTTGCCCTTGTGGTCGCCGACCACGACGAGAGCGCCGAAGGAGAAGTTACGGCCGCCTTTGACGACCTTGGAGCAACGGTTGATGCTGAGGACGACTTCCTCGGTATCAGACTGTTCGTGCTGTTCAGCGGAATCATTTTTTCTGGATTTGTCAAAACTCATAATGATTACTCCTTAGAATTTGATACCGGCAGCGCGGATAGCATCGGCAATGGCTTTGATGCGGCCATGATATTTGAAACCGCTGCGATCGAACACCACAGCAGAAATGCCGGCAGCCTGAGCCTTTTCAGCGGCGAGTTTGCCGAGAGCGGCAGCAGCGGCGACGTTGCGTTTGAGATTCAGAGCCTTGAATTCGGGTGCAAGGGTGGAGCTGGAAGCCAGAGTCACACCGTTGTCATCGTCAATGAACTGAACATACATATTATTCGCCGTGAGGCTGACGCAGCAACGCGGGCAGGCAGCGACGCCGGCGAGTTTTTTGCGGAGTCTCAGATGACGAACCTGTCTTCTGAATTTTGAATTTCTGATCATTGTATAGTCCTCTTATCCGTTACGCGTTCTTCTTGCCCTGCTTCAACGTCACGACTTCGTTGGCGTAGCGAATGCCCTTGCCTTTGTAAGGTTCAGGCTTGCGATAGGCACGAATGGTGGCAGCGGCTTCGCCGACAGCCTGTTTATCGTAGCCTTCGATGGCGATTTTGTAACCGTCGGCAACAGTGATCTTAAGACCATCAGGGATCTGATAGTTGATCTTGTGGGAGTAACCGACTGCGATGGTGAGCGTTTTGCCAGCGAGGTCGGCACGGAAACCGACGCCGACGATTTCGAGGTCTTTACGATAGCCCTTGGAGACGCCGATGACGGCGTTATTGACGAGGGCGCGATTGAGACCATGACGGGCTTTAGCTTCAGCAGTATCATTGTCGCGGGTCAGGATAATCTGATTGCCTTCGACCTTGGCGGAGATGAACTTCTGGTTCGGGACGACCAAGGTGCCGAGCTTTCCGGCGACGGTAACGGCGCCATCAGCGACCGTAACTTTGACGTCTGCGGGGATATCAACGGGTTTTTTACCAATACGAGACATGATGCACCTCAATTACCAAACGTAGCAGAGAATTTCTCCGCCGACATTCTGTTTTTCGGCATCTTTGCCGCTCATGATACCTTTCGACGTGGAAAGGACGGAAATACCCATGCCATCTTTGACGCGTGGAACGTTCTGGCTGCCGCAGTAAAGTCTGCAAGAGGGCTTAGAGACGCGTTCCAGGCCTTCGATGACGGACTGGCGCTTGAAATACTTGATGGAGATGGTGAGAACTTTTTTGATCTCGCCTTCGACCGAGTAATCGTCGATGTATCCTTCCTGCTTGAGGACTTCCGCGATGGCAGTCTTCATTTTGGAAGAAGGCATAGAGACAGATTTCTGGTTCGACATGCATCCGTTGCGAAGACGGGTGAGCATATCTGAAATCGGATCCTGCATACTCATTTCTTCGATTTCCTTTCTGTTACCAGCTGGCCTTCACGACACCCGGGATCTGACCATTGGAGGCCATTTCACGGAAGCAGATACGGCAAAGCTTGAATTTGCGGATGAATGCGCGCGGACGACCGCAGTTGGCACAGCGATTGTAGCTGCGAACTTTGAATTTCCCGCCGCGCTGCTGTTTCGCGATAAGACTTTTTTTAGCCATTTTTCACTGTCTCCTTATTTCGCAAACGGGAAGTCCATCATGGCAAGCAATTCCTTCGCAGCGGCGTCGGTCTTAGCAGTTGTCACGAAAGTAACGTTGATTCCGAGCGGATATTTGATCTTGTCGAGGTCGATTTCGGTAAAGATGGACACATCCGGGACACCCAGGTTGTAGTTGCCAACGTGGTCGAAGCCTTTTTTGGGGATACCGCGGAAGTCGCGGATACGAGGGAAGGCGTTGTGGACCAGGCGGTCGAGGAACTGGTACATGCGGTCGCCGCGGAGGGTAACCATAAGACCGACGGACTGACCGGCACGGAGCTTGAAGTTGGCGATGTTCTTGCGGGACTTGCAAACGACAGGAGCCTGACCGGCGAGAGCGGTGATGTGAGTACGAGCTTCAGCGAAAGCGTCCTTCTCCATCTTGGAACCGATACCGGTGCTGATGACGATTTTGGTCAGCTTGGGAATCTCCATGACGTTTTTGAGGCCGAGTTTAGCCTGAAGAGCAGGACGGACCTCGTCATTGTATTTTTTCTTCATATCGGGCATTTTAGTGTTCCTCCTGCTTATTCAGCAGCTTTTTCAAGCTTCTTGACATTGGAGACATGCACCGACACGGCACGATCGACGAGACCGCCGTTCGGATTGGCGGCACTCTTCTTCAGGGTGCGTTTCTTCGTAATGCGTTCTGTGTCACGCTCGGTCGGGTTCTGAATTTCGAGAACGACGCGATCGGTCTTCTTGATAACGGCGAGGATCTTCGCGGTTTTCTTCTTCCAGCTGCCGCTGATCACTTCGACCATATCGTCTTTCCTGACATGGTAGTGTTTCGCGCACTTATTTTCAATTTTGTTCATCAAAGGACCTCCGGTGCGAGAGAGATAATTTTCATGAAGTTCTTTTCACGGAGCTCACGAGCGACGGGGCCAAAAATGCGAGTACCTTTGGGGTTTTTCTGGTCATCGATGATGACAGCAGCATTTTTGTCGAAGCGCAGGTATGAACCGTCTTCGCGGCGGATCTTCGCAGAAGTGCGAACGATAACGGCCTTGACGACGTCACCTTTTTTCACAGCGCCGCCGGGGATGGCTTCCTTAACGGCAGCGGTAACGATGTCGCCGACGCGGGCGATAGTCTTGCGCTGACCGAGGACAGTGATAACAGAAACGCGCTTGGCACCGGAATTGTCGGCGACTTCACAAACAGATTCCATCTGTAACATGGCAGTACTCCTTCAATTATTTGCCGCGGCTGATGATTTCAACCAGGCGCCAGTGTTTATTTTTGCTGAGGGGGCGAGTTTCCGCGATCTTGACCTGATCGCCGATTTTCGCTTCATTTTTTTCGTCATGGGCAGCGTATTTGACGCGAGTCTTGACGACCTTTTTATACCGCTTGTGAGCAGTACGGTTGACGATTTCAACGATGATGGTTTTATCCTGGACATCGCTGACGACGTTACCGACGCGGGTTTTGCGGTTGCCGCGAGTCGCGGGGAGAGCGACGGGGGCTGCAGATTTGTTCGTATCGTCCATATCGGGATTCCTTATTTGGCGGCCGCAGCAGAACGCTTATTCTGCTCGGTCAGCACGCGTGCGAGGTTGCGGCGAGCCTGACGGATTTTGGCCGGCTTATCAAGCTGACCGGATTTAGCCTGAGCGCGGAGCTGGAATTTTTCCTTGCGGAGTTCAGCATCGCGACGGGAGAGTTCTTCATCGGTGAGTTCGATGATCAGCTTCATCGCCTTATTGACAGTAGGTTTGGTATTATTTTTGCTCATTGTCAAATCCTTTCCATATCCATTAAGCGGCGACCACGCGAGAGAGGAATCTGCAACGGATCGGGAGCTTGGAAGCGGCGAGGCTCATAGCTTCTTTAGCGACGGTTTCAGAGCATCCGGAGACTTCAAAGAGGACACGTCCGGGGAGGACGGGAGCGACCCAGAATTCGACGGCGCCTTTACCCTTACCCATACGAACTTCCAGCGGTTTTTTGGTGCAAGGCTTGTACGGGAACAGTCTGATCCAGACCTGACCGCGGCGTTTCATGTGGCGAGTAATTGCAACACGAGCGGCTTCGATCTGCTGAGCGGTGAGGTAACCACGTTCAAAGGTCTGAAGACCGAAATCACCGAAATCCAGCTTATTGCATCGGTTAGCGATACCAGCGATATTACCGCGCTGCTGCTTTCTGTGCTTTACTCTTTTTGGCATTAACGGCATTTTGCATTTCCTCCGTAAGTTCGTTGTGACAGATCCAGACCTTAACGCCGATCTTACCAGCAGTGGTATTGGCTTCAGCGAATCCGTAATCGATGTGTGCTTTCAGGGTGTGGAGAGGGGTACGGCCCTCTTTGTACGATTCCGTGCGAGCGAGTTCAGCAGCGCCGAGACGACCGGAGCATTTGATCTTGATGCCTTCGACGCCATTATCCATAGCAGTCTGGATGGCTTTTTTCATAGCGCGACGGAAACCGATACGATGTTCGAGCTGAGCGGCGACGTTTTCGGAAACGAGCTGAGCGCAGGTTTCGGGCTGCTTGACTTCGACGACATCGATGATAAGTTCCTGACCCGGTTTAATCAATGCGGCGACTTTTTCGCGCATGATGTCGATATCGGCGACTTCTTTATTCTTCTTGCCGAGCAGGATGCCAGCGCGGGCGGAGAAGAGAGTCACGCGGATACGATTACCGAATCGTTCGATGAGGATTCGAGCGAGATTCGCATCATAATAGTTCTTTTTGATATAGTTGCGAATGACAGTGTCTTCATGCAACAGATCACCAAAGACGTTCTTTTTAGCGAACCAGCGGGAACTCCAGTTTTTCGTGAGGGCTAAACGAAGCCCGATAGGATTTACTTTCTGACCCATTTGGTATCCTTTCTATCAGTCGGTAAGAACCACAGTAAAATGGCTCATACGTTTACGGATTTTACCCGCCATACCGCGTGCTTTGGGGCGAAAGCGTTTCAGCATCGGACCGGGGTCCGCTACTGCAAGCTTAACCGTCAGAGACGCTTCGTTCAAACCTTTCTCTACCGCGGATGCCGCAGCGCATTTCAGCGTTTTGGCAAAAAGCCGACCGGCTTTCCTCGGGGAAAGTTCCGCCATTGCAAGAGCATCCTTGTAAGATTTACCCACGAGACTGCGGGAGAAATCCATACCTTTGGACGGCGCAATGCGGACGTATCGTGTTACTGCCCGAACTTCCATTGTTTTTTCTCGCTTTGTTGTTAAGTTTTGGGTTATGTTTAAAAAGTGCGAATTTTCATTCAATACTTTTTCATGGGAAAAATAAGCACAGAATATGCTTATTGAGCTTCTTTTCGGGGAAAAAGAAATCGAATCCGGCATGTTGATCACGGGCATTTTCAGGGAATTCTGAATGTCCCCGGACAAAACATACCATCGCCGATTAAGGCAGTTTGCAAGAGAAATATCTCATGTAAACTCAACTAATATATCACAGAATCAGGATTTTTCAAACATATTTTATCAAAAAATCCGAAAAAAACTCCATTTTTCCGAAAGATAATCCATTTTCCGGTCATTCCGACGGGGCGTTTCCAAATCCGAAAAAAAAGGAAATTCTTATTTTTCCGTCAAAAAAAAGATTATCTCAATTTCCGAAAAACGGGAAATTTCGACTTTTCTGAAAATTTTTTCGTATTTTTTCTGATTTCGCCGGGAAAGACAGAGAACAGGATTTTTTCAGAAAAAAAGAAATTTTTCAAATATCATTCAGCAAAGAGCGTTCCGAACGATGCGCGTACACACTCTGGGCAATGCCGAGATAAATCATCATGGAAATCAAAAAAGTGCCGCCATAACTAATCAACGGCAGGGGGAGACCTGTAATCGGCAAAAGACGAATACACATTCCTATATTAATGACGACATGAGACAAAAGCAGGACAGCAATTCCGACACAGAGGTATCGTCCGAAATCATCCGACGCAAGCAGAGCGGTTCTGAATATCGAAAAAAGCAGCAATGCGTACAAAGAAATCACGACCGTAGAGCCGACGAAACCAGTTTCTTCGGCAATCACGGGGAAAATAAAGTCAGAGTCCGCCACCATCTGCGGAAGATAGCCAAGCGTACAATGGGTGCCTTTGCCATAACCTTTTCCGGCATAACCGCCAGTTCCGACGGCGATTTCCGCCTGAATGGCGTTCCAACCGCGATTCTGCGGGTCGCGTTCGGGATCAAGGAAGGTAAGGATACGCTCCTGCTGATAAGATTTGAGACTCATATAAACCGTCGGCATGGCGCAGGCAATAATCAGCAAAAAGATAATGATATAACGCCATTTCAATTTTGCGGCAAACATGACAGCGCCGACGACAGGGAACAGGATGACAGCGGAGCCCAAGTCGGGTTCAATAAAAATGAGACCGAAAGGAATTGCGAACAGGATACCAACGAGAATCATCCAAAAGAAACGATTAATATCGGCTCTTTTGAAAGAAAGGACCCAGGAAATCACGATGAGGACCGCCAATTTGCCAAATTCAGACGGCTGAAGGCTGACCGGACCAATATCCAGCCAACGATGCGTACCATTGCGCAACGGACCGAAGAGCAAGACAAAAACAAGCAAACCAATGGACGCCGGATAAATCAAAATGGAAAGCGGACCAAACCACCGGTAGTCAACACACAAGAGGAACAGCCAGAAAACGGAGCCGATTCCCAAATACATCGCCTGACGTTTGAAAAGCAGGACGTGATGTCCGCCGACTTCCTGTCCGGTACTGTAGACAAAAAGCATCCCGATGGTCAACAAAAGCACCATCGGGATAATCTGAAGCAAATCAAATCTGTGGAAGAATCCACGAACCGCACACCAAATGATTACAGAAGGGGTCAAATCCTCTTCTTTCTCACGGACAACAGCTGTTTTCCCGAAATGACGTTTTGCGGCAGCCATGGGACAGCACTGCTTTCAGCGGTTCGCGGAGCACCAATCAGACGCGGAAAGTCTGCGCGCGGTCAGGACCGACCGAGACGATACCGATTTTGGAATCGACAAGTTCGGCAATGCGAAGCAGGTATTTCTGCGCATTTTCGGGGAGGTCATTCCACGCGAGGACGCCAGTGGTGGAAGTTTTCCATCCGGGCATGGTCTCGTAGACGGGTTCCACGCGGTTCAAATCGTAGACATCTTCGGGGAAACCGGTAACGACTTTGTCGCCGATTCTGTAAGCGGTACAGATTTTGATTTCGTCCAAATCGTCAAGCACATCCAGTTTGGTAATCGCGAGATAGTCGACGCCATTGACCAGGCAGCTGTGACGGCATGAAACAGCATCCAGCCATCCGCAACGACGCGGGCGACCAGTGGTGGCTCCAAATTCGCCGCCTTTCTGACGGAGAAATTCGCCTTCGGCATTGTCGAGTTCGGTGGGGAACGGGCCTTCGCCGACGCGGGTGGAATAGGCTTTCAAAACGCCCCAGACGCAGCTGATGGTGCGCGGAGCCAATCCGGTACCGGTGCAGGCACCGCCGCTGGTGGTGTTGCTGCTGGTAACATACGGATATGTGCCATGGTCGATGTCAAGGAAAGCCCCCTGTGCGCCTTCGAGCAGGACATGAACGCCCTTGCGGTTTGCTTCGTTGACGGTAACGACCGTATCGGTCAAGTACGGGCGGAGGACATCTGCGGCGGCGGAAACTTCTTTCCAAGCGGCCTCGACATCCAGCTTTTCACCGCCGAACGGGACATACATTTTGTTATAGGCATCGGCTTCTTCGCGGAAGCGTTTTTCAAATCGGGCGGCATCCGCCATTTCAATACCGCGAATACCAGTGCGTTCCGCCTTGGAGCAATAGGCAGGACCGATACCGCGCTTGGTGGTGCCAATCTTCTTCTCGCCTTTGGCATTGTCTTCGCGGAATGCGTCGATGAGCTTGTGCCACGGCATAATGAGCTGGCAGCGGGTGCCGAGCTGAATCCCGGAGACATCCACGCCACGGGCAGTCAGCATATTCATTTCTTTCACGAGTTCGACAGGGTCAACGACCACGCCGTTTGCAATCACGCAAGGGACGCCCTGACGGAGGATTCCGCTGGGAATCAGATGCAGAACGAAGTGTTCCTTGCCATTTTCGACAGTATGTCCGGCATTGTTGCCGCCCTGAAAGCGCACAACCATACCTGCGTCCTTCGTAAGGACGTCAATAATCTTGCCTTTACCTTCATCGCCCCACTGGACGCCGACCAAAACACTGACTGACATTATGAAAACCTTTACGTTGAAAAGCGACAGCCCCCATGAGACGGGGAAAGCCGCGACTAAACGGGCTAATTTCAAAAAAATTAAAATCAGCACAAAAAAGCTAATTTCAGGAAATGAAATCAGCTCTAAAATAAGATTGAACATATAAATATACTCCGTTTGCGAAGAAATACAAACAAGTGCAGAAATTATTCAGAAAAAAGTTTTTTTTGCTTGACAAACGCGCGTATACGCGATATAATAGAGTAGGAAGAGTCTCGATTTTCCGTGAAAAAATCAGAAATCACAAAGGAACGAGAGCTAAAATCAAACTCCGGCGGGGAGATTTGGAATCAGTGCGGGCATTTGTCAGGAGAGATGCTTCCGATATGCAAACACAACCAAACTTATTCAGATAACAGGTCATTTTATGAGTCAGGAAACACAAGAAAATCAAGGGCAAAACCTCAGCGAACAATATCTGAAGCATTTTCAGATCACGACAGAAGATATACGGCAGCATATATCCGGTCCGATTTTCTCGGTCGCCTTCCATATTCTTCTGGTAATCCTGCTGGCATTCGTTGTCATCGGGACAGGCGGGAATGAAGAAACGGTTACCGTACAGATGAAAGAGGTTGAAGTGGTTCAGCCGCCTGAACCGATTGAAGAAGAACCGCCGCCAATCGAAAATCTTGATTTGTCCTCATCGGACGATTTGCCGCCGGGACCAGCGGCGGATGTCATCGGATCGACCAATGTCAACCTCGCCGTAACAGACGTGATCGCATCGGAAGTCGTAAATGACGTGGATATCCAGTCTCCGCTTTTCATTACGTTCAGCAACTCGGCACTGAAACTGCCGGGAGCCATGGGCGCACGCACAAAAGGCGGTATCGCAAACGGACTGAAAAACTTCGGCGGAACCGGAGCCGGTGAAAATGCAGTGCTGAAAGCACTCCGCTGGCTGAAAAAAGTCCAGAACAGCGACGGGTCATGGGGACGCAGCGAACGCAACAACCCGAATACAAGCCCGGCCCTGACGGGACTCGCCACCCTGACATTCCTCGCGCACGGCGAAACGCCGGAAAGCAAGGAATTCGGGGAATGCGTGGAACGAGCCCTGCGCAAACTGTGCGATTATGCCAATCAGCTGTGCGATCAGTCCAATCATTCCGAACTGAAACCGGGTGCAGGAACAGACGGCAACAATGCCATTTTCCCGTCCTATATCTTCCCGATTGTCTGCTATGCAGTTTCAGAAGGCTACGCCATGACCAAAATTCCGGATCTGGAAACGGCAATGGACCGAATGATCCGCCGCATCATCAGCGGACAAAATCCGCTGGGCGGGTATGAATACAACTTCACAATCAAAGCACTGGGCAACGGCTACAAGCAGAATCTGATTAAAGACAACGTGGGAATCTACGGGAATCAATACCGCTGCGACCTGTCCGTCGGCGGGTGGGTCTTCCAGGCAATGAAGGCGGCATTTGCGGCAGGCTGCAAGGTGGAGGGTCTGCATGAAGCCATGGAAAAAGGAATTTCCTCCATCACCAGCGTCAACCGCGGACGCGAATCCAACAGCGGGCTGAATTTCACATACGAAAATTCATTCGGGAAGAACGACGGGAATGTGGCAATGACATCCATTGCAGTACTGTCCATGAACCTGCTCGGACATCCGACAATGGAGGAAGCGAAAAAAGGTTTGCGCTACCTCGAAAATTACGGATGGACCGGGAACGACAGCGGGAAACTCACAATGGACTGGCGCAACTCCGATACGGGGAAAGCAGGACATGCGGCTCTGTATACATGGTATTATTATACACAGGCAATCTTCCAGGGCAACAAGGGAGCAGGGAGCGAATGGTCGAAATGGAACAACTCCTTCAATCCGGTTCTCGTGAAAGAACAGGACCGTGAAGGATTCTGGGACACCCCGCGCGTAAAATACGGAAGCGACAACAGCGAAGGCGGAAACTATGAAAACTCCGACCGTCTCGGCTCGCAACTGTCGCACCGCGTGTATGCGACCTGCATGTGCACCATGATGCTGGAAGTGTATTACCGACTGCTGCCGACCTTCCAGACGGTCGCCAGCGATACGACATCAAGCAGTTCCTCCGGGAAGTTTGCAGTTGACGGAGAAAACGATGACGATATTTCGCTGTAAGAAGCGGAAAAGAAGGTTAAAATGGAAAAGCTCCCGCAGTGTCGGGAGCTTTTTTTTGCGCGCGGGAAAAAGAGGGAGTCAGATTTTTTCCACAAGATGACATGCACAGAAACGACCGGGGCGAACTTCGCGGAACTCAGGGATTTCCTCAGCACAGCGCGGAACCGCAAAGGGACACCGCGTGTGAAAACGACATCCGGACGGAGGATTCAGGGGAGACGGGACATCGCCTTTCAGGATAATCCGACGGCGGCGTTTCGAGGGATCAATCTGAGGCACACCGGAAAGCAGGGCTTTTGTATAAGGATGAAGCGGGTCCGAACACAGGGCATCCGCAGGAGCGGACTCCATGAGCCGCCCCAAATACATAACCATAATCCGGTGGCAGATGTGTTCGACGACGGCCAAATCATGGGCAATAAACAGGAAAGCGATGCCGGTTTCACGCTGGATGTCCTGCAAGAGATTGACGATTTGAGCCTGAACGCTTACATCAAGAGCGGAAACGGGTTCGTCTGCAATGATGAATTTCGGATTCACAGCCAAAGCACGGGCAATGCCAATGCGCTGACGCTGTCCGCCGCTGAACTGATGCGGATGCCTGCGCGCATAATCGGGATTCAAGCCGACCATTTTCAGGAGTTCCCGAATGCGGGCATCGCGCCCGGCGGCATCCAGAGACGTGTGCAGTTTCAGGGCTTCCTCCAGCACAGAAAAGATACTCATGCGGGGATTCAGAGAACCATAGGGGTCCTGAAAAATCATCTGGAAAGAGCCGCGCATTCTGCGGAGGGCTTCGCCTTTGATTCCGGTCAGTTCGAGGTCTTCCATCTGAATGGAGCCGGAAGTCGGGTCCTCCAGCCGCAACAGGAGCCGGGACAAGGTGCTTTTCCCGCATCCGCTCTCACCGACAAGGCCCAAAGTCTCCCCCGAATTGAGCGAAAACGAAACATCATCCACGGCACGCACCTGAGCGGGACGGGCAAAAAGTCCGCGGGACACGGGATAATATTTTTTCAAATGCTGAACAGTCAGAAGAGGCATGAGAGGGATTCGGGGTTGAGAAGGTCAAGGGGCGGAGGAACGGGCAGACAAGGTACTCCGGGTTTCACGAAGGAGTTCATCCAAGCGCGGGTCTTCCGGCAGGAGAGCGCGAACCTGACCGAATAAATCTTCACGGGATGCAAGCGCAAACGACGCGCCGTAATTCAAGTCGTTCACCCATGCGAAAAGGGCGAGCTTAAATTCATTCACGTTCTTCAAATCCGTGTAGCGGACACACTGACGGGCTTTCACCGTCTCCAAAACGGAGTCCGAAAAAGAGGGCGTGTCCGGCAGGTCAAGGCGAATGGACGGGTCATTTTCATGTCCCTGAAAGAAGCGAATCACAAGACGGAGAATCGCCAGTTTGTCGGCATCGCGCACCATCTTCGCCGCCGGGATGTGAGCGGGAGGCAAATCCGCAGGGATTGCGAATTTATTGTGGACGCGAACGGCATTGATGACGCAGGAGCGGATTTTTTCGGAAACATCATCCAGGAAATGCTTTTCGACAATCAGCTCCGCACTGCGATTGCCGTGGTCAAACGAGGCAGCATCCAAAAACGTGTGAAACCGAAGAATCTGTTCAAAGCGCGACACATCATGGAACAATGCACACAGACGGAACGTAAGCCTGTCTTCATCACGGAAACCGCCCCCGTCCGCCATAATGAGGTCCGTAATCCTGCAAACCTCCTCCGTATGACCGAGTTTCGCCTGCATTGCGTATTCCAGCTTGCCGGAGGCATCGCGGAACGTGTCCACATACGCATGGAAAGCCTGAAATGCGCGCAGGAAGATATTTTCGTACATGAAAAGGCCTTCTTATTTCGCGTACTCGACCGAACGGGTTTCGCGAATGACAGAGACTTTGATTTGACCGGGGTAAGTCATTTCCTTTTCAATGCGGTTGCAGATGTCGCGAGCAATCATCTGTGCCTGAGCTTCCGTAACCTTCTCCGGCACGACAACGACACGGACTTCGCGACCTGCCTGCAAGGCATAGCAAGTCTCAACGCCGGGGAAGTCATGGGCAATCGTTTCAAGCTGTTCGAGGCGCTTGAGGTAGAGTTCGGTGGTTTCGGAGCGGGCACCGGGACGGGATGCGCTGAGGGCATCGCAGGCATTGGCAAGGATTGCATAAACGCTGGCAGCTTCGACTTCGCCGTGGTGAGCGGCAACGGCGTTGATCACTTCTTTATTTTCGCCGTATTTGCGGAGGAGATCCGCACCGATTGCGGCGTGAGTACCCTCGATTTCATGGTCAACGGCTTTGCCGATGTCATGGAACAAGCCAATGCGGCGAGCGCGGTTTTCGTCCAAGCCGAGTTCAGCGGCAATCGCGCCCATGAAAGCAGCAGTTTCAATGGAGTGCTTCAGGACATTCTGAGAGAAGCTGTAGCGGAATTTGAGGACGCCGAGGAGGTGAATCAAGGGTTTCGGAACGCCCTGCAAACCACAGTCGAGGACAGCCTGTTCGCCGGCGACAAAAATCTCGTCATCCACATCCTTGCGTATTTTTTTGACAAGCTCTTCAATGCGGGTGGGATGAATACGGCCATCGCCAATCATTTTCTCCATCATGCGGCGGGCAACTTCCTTGCGCACGGGGTCAAAGCAACTGATTACGACCGCTTCGGGGGTATCATCAATCAGGATATTGACACCGGTTGCAGATTCAAGAGCACGAATATTGCGGCCTTCACGCCCGATAATGCGGCCTTTCATCTCGTCATTGGGCAGAGGGATCGTCGCGGTGGTACGTTCATAGGTGCAGTCGCCGGCATACCGCTGAATGGCGTAAGCAAGCAATTTCTGGGATTCGCGTTCGGCGCGCTGTCTGGCATCCTCCACGATGTCGCGGACAAGCAAACCGCATTCGGATTCCACTTCGCCTTTCAGTTTTTCGAGGATGGTGGTGCGAGCTTCTTCACGAGTCAGGGAAGAGATACGCTCCAGTTCGGCAATCTGTCTGGCAATGGTTTCCTGAAGTTCGTTTTCCTTTGCAGACAAACGAGCTTTCTGAGCTTCGGCTTCCGCGTCTTTGCGTTCGAGGTTGCGAAGTTTGGAGTCGAGGACATCACTCTTTCTGTCCAGATTTTCCTCTTTCTGAGTAAGACGTTTTTCCTGCTGAGCGATTTCCTTGCGGCGTTCCTTGATTTCCGCTTCGGCTTCGTCCTTGAATTTCAGGGCATCGCTTTTGGCAGAGACGCGGGCTTCGCGCAAAATCTGAGAGGCTTCCCTGCGGGCATCCTCCTGCATTTTAGCGATTTCAAAGGAAGCACCTTTTTTTCTTGCTTTTGAGGTTACGGATATGGCGACAAAGGCACCGAAACCGCCCAACAGCAAGCCAGCGGCACCCGTTACAATCATCCAAATCGAAGAAGGCATAATATAAAAACTCCTTATGCTTGTTTCGACACATCTGCGAAGGCAGAAGCATCTTTTTCGAGGTCCAGCACACCGAGCTCCGTTACGACCGCATCCGTCGGGCGATCGTTTGATTCAACGGGGACTTCGGGGCAACGCTGAACGTCATAATAAATTCCATACGTTTTCCCGCATTTCTGCGCAAGAATCCGGTCATAAATGCCGCCGCCCCGACCGAGACGGCGACCATGCAAATCGAAAGCAGTGCCGGGAACCAACCACAGGGAATCTGCAAGCAGCTCAAGAGGAGCAGCGGGCGCATCAGCGGGGGGGTCCGGAATCCCCCAGTGGGAAGCCGGAAACTGAAGATCGTTCACTTCGACAAAAATGTAGTGATCCCTGTCAACAAATCTGGGCAGGAAAAGTCTTTTTCCGGAAGTCAGAGCGAACTGCATCGCGACCGACAAATCAGGCTCCGTACCATCGCTTACATACGCGGCAACAGACCGATAAGAACTATGCCGGATCAGGTCAATCACCTGCCGGTTAATGGCAGAATCAGCCGCAGCGCGCACCTCAGGTGCAAGCGCTTTGCGGAGAGCAATTTTTTCCCGCCGCAAGGCTTTTTTCCGCAGTATCAAGTCTGTTTCGTCCATGATTATCTTCCGGAACAAAACAGCAAATCAATTTTCTCAAAGAATAAGAAGATTTACCTCATGAAAGGATTCATGAAGCAGGGAAATACCGGAAGCTCCAGCATCATCCGCACACAAAAGGCGGTACAGACGATGGACGGGAGAACGACGACACGACACGCAAAGACACGAATGCCAAGCCTGCCGAGGCTCCATATTTCCAGATAATATATTCATTAAAGTATGAGGAATTTGACTGCTGAAAATCAAAGTATATGTGAACGTCTTTGCCGTGCGGCAAAAACCCTGTAAAACCAAATGTATTTTCGCCGGAGCCAAATTCAAAAAATATGAAATCAGCTCAATAAAAATACATTTCCGGCTTCATCTGAACAGACAAACGGTCAATTCAAAGAAGCACACTTAAAACATATCACGTTTTTTTTAAAAAGAAAGTTAAAAAAGGACTTTTTTCAAGAAATATTTCATTTTTTTCGTAAAAAACAGGTGATGGACATCACGAGCTAATTTCAAAAGTCCTGCCGGGAGCTTTGAAAATCTCTTCGGCATTTGCCGGAAGAGCGTTTTCGGCGGTTGCGTTCCAAGCAGCCACCTCAAACTACTCCCGCCAACTGTGCGAAGATTCCAATCAAATCTTTCCGCCAATGACTTTTGAAATCAGCTCATCACGGAAAACAAATTGGGGGGGGAATGACGAGGAGCAAACAAGGGAAGCGGAAGAAGCAAGACAGATGAAGTGATGACATCTCCATCAACAGCAGAGAGAATGCCGGAGGATTTGCACACAAGGAAGGGGGATGAGAAAGTGGGACACAAGGTAACACGAAGTGAGACAGCATGACACAATCGAAAATGAGACAACAGGCTATTATAATGAAGATATGAGGTTAAGAGGCGGCGATTTTCATTTTGGCACAAATCATGCTGTAAAATGAGCGAACTAAATTCAAAAAGTCCTGCCGTGAGTTTTGAAATCAGCTTGAATGAGCCAAATCCAAAGTTCCGGAGATGGGCACAAACAAGAGGTATTTTTTTGCAGAGACAGGAAACAATCCAGTCAACAGCAAACGAAATACCTCCAATCATTCGTTTACACGAAAGAAAGAACATTATGCCGACTTACGAGTACGTCTGCAAGAAATGCGGACATGAATTTGAGCGATTTCAGAACATGAACGATGAACATTTGAAAACCTGCCCGAAGTGCGGAGAAGATACGCTGCGCCGCAAAATCGGATCGGGAGCGGGAGTCATCTTCGTCGGGTCAGGATTCTACTGCAACGACTACAAAGGCAAGAATGCAAGTCTGCCATCCGGGAACGGACACCATGAGCACTGCTGCGGCGACTGCTGCTGCCACGAGCACGGTTCGGGCAAGTAAATCACAACCGGATTCCATTACGCAAACAAAACACAGAACGGAGGAACCATCTATGTCCAATATGAAATTCAAAGCTGAGGTAAAAGAACTTCTCAGCATGGTAATCAATTCGATTTATTCCAACCGGGAAATTTTTCTGAGAGAACTGATTGCAAACGCAGCCGACGCAATCGACAAACGCCGTTTCATGGCACTAACCCAGCCTGAACTGGCAGTGGACGGAGAAATCCGCCTGACAGCCGATCCGACCGCCCACACCTTAAGCATCAGCGACAACGGCATCGGCATGAATCAGGACGACATGGTTCAGAATCTCGGCACCATCGCACACTCCGGGTCCAAAGAATTTCTCAAGAAGCTGGCACAGGCAAAGGACAATCCGAACGCGGCACCGGAACTCATCGGACAATTCGGCGTAGGGTTCTATTCCGCATTCATGGCGGCCTCCAAGGTGGTAGTGCTTTCCAAGAAGGCAGGCGAAACCCAGGCATGGAAATGGGAATCCGCAGGAGTGGACAATTTCACCATCACCGAAGCCGAAAAGCCGGATTACGGGTCGACCGTAACGCTGTACCTGAAAGAAGACTTCTACGAATACGAAGAATACTGGCAGATTTCCTCTCTGGTCCGCAAATACTCCGACTTCATCGCCTATCCGATCAAGATGCAACATACCGTAACCACCGGCGAAGGCGACAAGAAGAAAGAAGAAATTCACGACGATACCCTGAACTCCATGAAAGCAATCTGGCTGCGCAGTGAATCCGAAGTCAGCGAAGAAGAATACAAGAGCTTCTATCAACACCTGAGCAGTGATTACGATGAGCCGCTGAAGCGTATTCTCTTCAATGCAGAAGGCGCATCCGAATTCCGGGCACTCCTCTTCATCGCCAAGCACCTGCCGTTCCAATATCAGTTCGGCGTGCGCACCAAAAAGAATCTGAACCTGTACATCAAGCGAGTTTTCATCACGGATGAATGCCCCGATCTGCTGCCGGACTACATGACAGGCTTCCTGTCCGGCGTAGTGGATTCCAGCGATTTGCCGCTGAACATTTCCCGTGAAACGCTCCAGAACAACCCGCAGGTCAAACGCATCGCCAAAGCCATCACGAACCGAGTTCTCAAGGAACTCGCCGCGATGCTGGAAAAAGACCGCGAAAAGTATTTGCAGTTCTACGGCGAATTTTCGCGACTGATCAAGGAAGGCACGTACAGCGACTGGGAAAACAGAGAAAAGCTCCAGAATCTGCTTCTTTTCCAAAGCATGAAGAGCGAACCGGACAAACTCATTTCCCTGAAAGAATACTCGGACGCCATGAAGCCCACGCAGAAGGCGATTTACTTCATCACCGGCGATTCCAGAGAGGCCGTGGAACATTCTCCGCAACTGGAACTGCTCCGCAAACAGGATATGGATGTGCTTTTCCTGCTCGACCCGGTCGACGAAATCGTCATCGGACAAATCGGCAAGTACGCGGACAAGGAAATCGTGTCCGTGGCCAAGGGCGACCTGAAGATGGATGAACCGATTCAGAAAGAAATGGAAGAAAAGACCGAAAAGGCCGCGAAAACCAATAAGAACCTGCTGGAATTTCTCAAGAAAGAGCTGGAAGCCAACGTCAAAGATGTGCGCTTCTCCGCACGACTGACCGAAAGCACCTGCTGTCTGGTAAGCGATTCAGGCGATCCATCCGCCAACATGCAGCGACTCATGAAAGCCATGAAACAGGGGATGCCAGAAGTCAAGCGCATTCTGGAACTCAATCCGGATTCACCGCTGATTGAGGCGATGTCGAAGAAATTTGAAGCGGCACCGGAAGACCCGCTTCTGGCAGATTACGCCAAGATGCTTTACGATCAGGCACTCCTCTGCGAAGGGTCAGAACTACCCGATCCGGCCGCATTCGCGCAGCGCACCGCCAAACTCATGACTGAACGTCTGCAAGGATAATCAGAGAAAATGGCCCGTTTCACAGCACTCTACGAAACCCTGGAAGTAACCGCCGATTGCGACGAAGCTGCTCTCAAGAAAGCATATCGCCGTCTTGCGGTAAAATTTCACCCGGACAAAAATCCGGGAGATAAAACCGCAGAAGAGAAATTCAAACAGATCTCCCACGCCTACGAAATCCTCAGCAATCCGGACAAACGCAAAATCTACGATGAATACGGCGAAGAAGGATTGAACAATCGAGGGGGAGGAGGTTTCTCCAGCAATCCGTTCGATATATTCAACGACCTCTTCGGAGGCGGCGGGGGAGGCAATCCGTTTGAATCCTTCTTCGGAGGCGGCGGAGGACGACCGCGCAATCCCAATGCGCCCATGCGCGGCGCAGACCTGCGCTACAATCTGGAAATCACGCTTCAGGAAGCATTCTCCGGCATCAACCGCAAAATCGAATTCAAACGAGCGGGGCTGTGCCAGGAATGCCACGGGTCAGGCTGTGCACGGGGTACCCATCCCGAACCCTGCAAACGCTGCGGCGGACGCGGACAGGTAGGGATTTCGCAGGGATTCTTCACGATGATGCAAGACTGCCCGTCCTGCCGGGGCAAAGGGTCAACCATCCCGAAAAAATGCCCGAAATGCAACGGAGCAGGCACAATCAGCATCCCAAGAAGCATCGAACTGCGCATCCCCGCCGGAGTGGATACGGGGACACGAATGCGCGTCAGCAATGAAGGCGAACCAGGCAGAAACGGGGGTCCCAACGGAGATTTGTACATCATCATTCAAATCAAGGAAGACGCCAATTTTGAACGCGAAGACAGCGATATTTACGCGACACTGCATATTCCGTTCCACCTCGCGGCACTGGGCGGCACCATCATGATTCCGACCGTACAGGGACAGACCGAACTGACCATCCCGGCAGGGACACAAAACGATGATATGCTCACACTGCGCGGGAAAGGAATGCCAGTTTTCAATCATCCCGGCTCGTGGGGAAGCCACCATGTAAAACTCATCGTGGATGTGCCGAAGAAACTCAGTGAGGAGCAAAAAGAAGCCCTGAAAGCATACGCCGCACTTTTCGACGTCAAAAACAGCAATCAAGCAAACGCAGACAAGGAAAATGCCGATCCCAACGGATTTTTCCAAAAAGCCAAGGACTTCTTCACAAAATGAATGAACTGCCCCGCCATCTCGACAGCCTGTGTGCGCTGGAAAACGCATCCATCGCATCCTACGCGATTCATTCCGATCGACTGAAAGGACGGCACTATCCCGAAAAACAGCATCCTTTCCGCACAGAGTTCCAACGAGACCGAGACAGAATCCTCCACAGCCACGCATTCCGCCGTCTGGAATACAAAACACAGGTTTTTCTGAGCGGGTCGGGCGACCATCTGCGCAACCGACTGACGCACACCATCGAGGTGGCAGGCATCGCCCGCACACTGGCCCGCGCACTGGCCCTGAATGAGGATTTAACCGAGGCAATCGCGCTCGCCCATGATCTGGGACACTCTCCGTTCGGGCATTCGGGGGAGCGCGCCCTGCACAAACTGACCAAGGATTTCGGGGGATTCGACCACAATGAACAGGCACTGCGGATCGTGGACCTGCTGGAAAGCAAATATCCGGCTTACGACGGTCTGAACCTAACGTGGGAACTGCGCACCGGGCTGCTGAAACACCGTTCGCAAATCCATCCGGCTACACTGGACGGCGTGGAACTGCCCCCTGCCCCATCGCTCGAAGCGCAGACGGCAGATCTGGCCGACGATTTGACCTATTACGGTCATGACGTGGATGACGGACTGTCATCCGGAATCATCACCAGAGAAATGCTGTCCCATATCCAGCTGTGGCAAATCGCAGGCGAAGAATCCAAGTCGCTGGGGCTGAAAGAGGATGATGAACGATTTGAAACCTACACGGTGCGTGCCCTCATCAACATGATGGTCGGAGACGCCATCAACAACTCCGCCCGACTCATCCAAGAATCCGGGGTAACATCCGCCGATGAAGTTCAGCTCAAAGGACTGCATCTTGTTTCGTGGAGCCAGCGATTCCAAAATCTGACCAACGAACTGCGCACATTCCTGTACGAAAATCTGTATTTTTCCAAGGAACTCAGCAAGCTGAATACACTCTCCGAAGAACGCATGTCGTTTTTGTTCGACTGCTTCCTGCACCATCCGCAACTCATGGGACCGGACTACGTGAAGCGCATCGAAAAAGACGGGGCGCACCGCGTCATCACCGACTATATCGCCGGAATGACCGACAATTATGCGGTGTGCGAGTATCTGAGGCTGAAGTAAAGAAGCTCAAGTTACCAAAGTTTTTCCAAAAGAAAAACCCGTGCTGCATCTGAATGAAAGATTCAGACAGGCACGGGCTTTTTGCTATGGGAATCTCTATGCTTTCAGGGATTCTCTATGTCATGCCCAACCGAGGGGCAAGACAAGAAGTGCGATTGACTGATATGAGGGAAATCAGTCCGCCAAGGAGATGAGTTTCACATCATCCAACTGCATCGCGAACGAACCATCCGTGGCACGGACGGCATAAGGCATCGGACTGCCATCACGTTCACGCCATTCGATGACAATGACTTTGGGAGGAACGGGGTCCGGCACAGGAACGGTTCCGGCAGACTCTGCAACGGCTTCCTCGACTTCGACAACGTCCTGCTCGGCTTCATCTCCAGAGGAAGAAGCAGGAGTCAGGAAATTCTTCACTTTGTTCATGGCATTCTTCATGACATTTTTTTCGGCGGGAGCTTCCGGAGCTGCGACAGCAACCGTTTCGACAACGGGCTGAGGCTGTTTGTAGTTGATGACAATGCAGACCGGGGTGTTCAACTCAATGTCAAAGAACATGGACATGGATTCGGCAGGAGCGCAACGCGGCTTCAATTCGATGTCATAGCAGATGCAAGGAACACCGGCGACAAGAAATTCATCGGGTTCGAGGAAAGGCTCTTTTGATTTTCCGGTGCCGGGGACGCAGGCTTCGTGCGTGCGGAGCGTAATTTTGTGAGCGATGCGGGTGAGGTCAACGCCAAACGCATAGGCCATATAGACATCATACGGAGGGACATCCTTCATGGTGCCGCCAAACTCATAGGTATTCTGCCTGCCATTCTGCGTAATCGTGAGAGTCTGGGTTTCCTTGTCAAAAAGATAAGTAACTTTGGATCTGTCTTTTGCGGTAAACGTCAAAGCGAACGTTTTTCTGGCGGCGGCATACTTATTGAGGGGAAGAGCCATGAATTTTGCTTTATCCGTGCCCTTGCCAAAGACGGGCATCCGGATTTCGTCGACCGCATTGAAAGAGGCGAGATCGCGATCAAGCCGGGCATTGACACGAGCATCAAATTCGGCAGAATTTTTCATTTTGCTGACATCAATGAACAACTCCTCACCGGGCTTCTGCGTAATCGATTTGATGGACTTGTCAACCGAATTTGCGGTTTTGTTCCAAAGTTCGGAGGATTCTTTCGCGACTTTGTCAGACATGGAACCGACAGAATCGG
>DCIG01000049.1:27754-45408 GCA_002315855.1 Lentisphaeria bacterium UBA1732
GCGGTCTTGTCCCAAAGTTCAGAAGACTTGGCGGTGGTCTTGTCCCAAAGTTCGGAAGACTTGGCAGTCGTCTTGTCCCAAAGTTCGGAAGACTTGGCAGTCGTCTTGTCCCAAAGTTCAGAAGAGGAGGAAGAGACAGCTTCCGAAGCATTGGAGACGGCATCCGCAGTCTTGTTCCAAATAGCAGAGGACTCCGAGCTAATCGAATCCGTAGTCTCATTCCAGAACGTGCAAGACACAGAACAAAAGCCGATAGCGGCAGCTGCGGAGGCAAGTGAGAAGATTTTCTTCATGGGGGAATATCCTTATAATATCGTGTTGGATGTTACTATTCCTGAGGTCTTTGCGAAAAGTTCATCCGAAAGGATGGAATTCAGGCTGAACTCTTTGAGAACGGCGGTATTTTCCCGTCCGTTAAAACTTGTAGTGATTTTGGAGGGGAAAACCGTATCTCCGCTCCGAGTGTATTCGGGGAAACGCACCTGAATGGTGCTGCCATCGGGACGAGTCATACTCAATGAATACCAGTGATTCTTCGCGATAACCAGCTCGGCATCTTCAAATCCGGGGAGATTCACTTTCATACGCTCAGCGTCAAAACCGGGGAGGAAACCGGGAATGATTTCGACCTCGCCGCGCACTTCGACGGGCTTCAAAAACATGTCAGCAAACAAAAGCAAGGTGAATTTCTGTTCTCCATCCAGGGAGCCATCGACTTTGCCATCGGTAACGGTGAACGAATCATCGGGGCCGATACATTCCGTATAGGAACGCTTTCTGCCGACTTCATTCCAAGAAAACGTTCTGCGAACCGAGCCATCCCGGCGCATCATCGCATCGCATTGGAAAACGGCATTCATGGAGGTGGTGATTTCGGCGGAATAACACACCGATCTGATGGACTGAGCCGAAGAAATCAGCGATTCGCGATGGGGATGTGAAAAGGCGGAACGAAAACTCCGACAACCGGAAGCCGTCCAAAGCAATACGGCAGCAGATACGATGGGAAGTATCATTTTTACCGTATTCATGAGTTCACTCCTTCGATTTTCACATCCGCACCAGCGGGACAATCATACCGTTTTATTCACCAAAAATCTTCGCGTCCAAATAGGCTTTCAAACCGTCAACCGGCACACGATCCTGCTTCATGGTGTCGCGTTCGCGAACGGTAACGGCATTGTCTTCCAAAGAGTCGAAGTCGAACGTAACGCAGAACGGAGTACCGATTTCGTCCTGACGGCGGTAACGCTTGCCGATATTGCCCGTAACGTCGAGTTCGGTACGATAACGTCCGATGAACTTCTTCTGAAGTTCCTGAGCATTGTCGTTGAGCTTCTTGGACAGGGGGAGGAACGCGACCTGAACCGGAGCGACAGAGGCGGGGAAGTGTAGGACGATACGGACATCGTCTTCCATACCTTCTTTCTGAGTGGGAGCGCGGTCTTCGTCGTAAGCATTGCAAAGGACAGCCAAGGTCATGCGATCGAGACCGACCGAAGTTTCCACGACCGTGGGAAGGAAACGAGTGTTCGTCGTCTGATCCAGATATTCGAGAGGCTGTTCGGAGAATTTCTGATGCTGGGACATATCCCAAGTACCGCGATGATGAATGCCTTCGAGTTCGCCCCAACCGAACGGATACTGATATTCGATATCGACGGCGGCTTTGGCATAGTGAGCGAGTTTGTCATGAGGAGCGAGGCGGAGCTTGCTTTCATCGATATTGAGGAGCTTGTAGAAGTTCCAGCGCTGGTCGCGCCAGTATTCAAACCATTCCATAGAGCCTTCGTCGGCGCAGAAGAATTCCATTTCCATCTGAGAAAATTCGCGGGAACGGAACGTGAACATACGGGGCGTGATTTCGTTACGGAAAGCCTTGCCGACCTGAGCGATACCAAACGGGAGCTGCATACGGGTGGCAATACGGATGTTGTGGAAATCAAGGAAGATGGGCTGACAAGTTTCAGCGCGAAGATATGCGATGTGGTCTTCATCGAAAACCGGACCGACATAAGTCTTCATCATCAGGTTAAATTCACGGGGTTCCGTCAGGTCATGGGAGCCGCAATTAGTGCAAGTGGCGGGATCGGGCATCTGATCGACGCGGAAACGCGTCTTGCAGACTTTGCAGTCGCACATGATATCGCCGAAACGATCGACATGCCCGGAAGCCTTCCAGGTTTTCGGATGGCAAATAATCGTAGAGTCAAGACCGACCACGTTATTGCGTGATTCGACCATATAATTCCACCAAAGGCGTTCAATTGCGCGTTTCAGTGCAATGCCATAGGGACCGTAATCCCAAAAGCCATTAAAACCGCCATAGATTTCGGAACTCTGAAAGACAAAGCCACGACGCTTGCACAGGCTGACAATTTTTTCCATGCTTGATTCAACAGGCTGTTCTGCCATGATAAAAATCCTCATAAAAAGTTGTGTTATAAGAGCTAATTTCAAACGTCCCGCCGTGAGCTTTGAAAGTCTCTTCGGCATTTGCAGAGAGTTTTCGGCAGCAGCGTTCCAAACAGCCACCTCAAACTACTTCCGCCAACTGCGCGAAGATTCATATCAAATCATTCCGCCAATGACTTTTGAAATCAACATATCAGAAAGAATTTCGTAAAGAAATATACTGCCGTCCCATCAAAAATGCAAAGAGAGATTCTATATTATTTATAAAAAAAGTGAGAAAACGGCGTATTTTCCGATGATTTTGTGAAAAAAGGGGAACGATTTTGCAAAAGATTCAACCATATAAGAACGTTACGGCTTTGCGGGAGAATCATCGGAAGACTGTTTCGAGACAGGCTGTTTCATTCTGCGATAGTTCATCCAGCGTTCCGGAGTGCCCCCATCGATTTTCCATTCCAAGCCATCGTAATCCACGTCGCCGACCAAAAGGAGAGCGCGCTGCCAGTATTTCTTCGCTTCCGCCGTGTTTCCCAGAGCATATTCGATGTCGCCGGCATGGTCCAGCATCACGGGGTCATCCATTTCGGAGGAGCCATAAAGACGGAAAGCCCGCTGCATCATATTTTTCGCTTTGGCATAGTCTTTTTTTCTGTAGTACAGCCAAGCGCAACTATCGGCAATTGCGGCACTCTCCGGCATCAGCTGACGCGCCTTGTCCAAATATTTTTCAGCATCGTCCAGTTTGTAATCGTGATCGGCGAAGCTGTACCCAAGCATATTGTAAACCTCAGGATCGACCACACGATTAGACAAGAAGGGCTTCAACGATTTTTCCAAGCTCTCCATATCGCCGATTTTTTCTGCGGCGGAAGCCATCATCATGCAAAAATTCAAATCGCGCGAGGCAGCAGGTTTTCTGCGAGCGGCATCTTTCAGAGCCTGATATGCACGCAAATGATCGCCGATATGAATCAAACATTCCGCCCGTAAAACGGAACGTTCAAAACTTTCCTCCGCCAAATCCAGCAAAGCGAGTGCATCTCTGAAACGCCCCTGGTCAAAGTATGAAACCGCAATCTGCAACGAAAATGCAGTGCCGCCGTCCGAAACATCGGCACCGGCGAGGCGATAGAAGCGTTCCGCTTCGTCATAGCGTTTTGCGGCACTCAAGGCAGAAGCATACGCAGACAACATCTGAGGATTCGGGTGCTTAATACGCTCAAAAACCATATCCCAAGCACCAGCTTCCAGCGGGTAATCTTCCTTTTCGGCATTCATCAATGCCACAATCAAAGCGGCTTCGGTATCATCCGGATTTTCCGCGAGCCGAATCAGGGAAGCCTGCAAAAGCTCATGATCGCGACCGAGTTCGTGAATAATCCGAAACACCGAAGGGAGCGCCATCTCCTCAACGGGGTCTTTGTCGGAACGGCATAAAATATCAGAAAGCATCGTCCGAACAATCGAATCGAGTTCTTCCTCCAAGCCGACGAAATCACTTTTCACGGGGATGATGAACTGCGGAACCGCCGGAGACGGATCGCGTTCCAATTCGCGAATACAGGAAACGAACAAAGCCTCCTGAACCGGGGGAGAACTGCGAAAAGCCGGAATCCGCTCCAATTCATGCCGGAAATTGCGTTCGGTCTTTCGCAATTCGAGGTCGTCTTTTGCTTTGGCGGAACGCTCTGAATACAACAACAGGAGTTTCGAGGCAATCGCGGCATTGTAAATACGGCGTCTTTTGCCAACAGGCGTCAAATCCGCGCGAACCGCATCGTAAGCGCGTTTCAGACAGAGGAAAGCATCATCCATTTTCCCTTTTGCAAGGAGGAGTTCAGCCGCAGTCAAATTGAGTTCACGGGAGGAAGGATATTTCTCTGCAAGGTTCAACAGGAACGGCATAACCCGTCCATACGATTGAGGGGAAGCGGTCGCCGCCATCGCCAAAAGCGAGGTTACAGAATCCCGATCGGGATAGCGTTCCACGAGACGAAACAAAGCATCAAGCTGTTTCTCCGTAAATCTGCCATCCAGGAACGCGAGATTGAAGTTCAGTCCGAGATCGAGCAGGAATTGAGCTTCATCCTCATAAAATGCAGACGGTTTCAAATCTTCCATGAAAACATCCGACATGGAAGTCCAGTCATTGTTCAAATCGCCCCCCGCCAACGCACGGGAAGGCCATCCTAACCAGCACACCGCCAATAGAGAAAAGAAAACAGAAAGACCGAACTTTCCATTATATGATACGAACTTCATTTCGCAAACTCCCACTGCGGTCAGGAAAGACAGCAGAATCCAGCCTATTACGAAAAACAAAATGAAAAAAAGAACGCACCCGCCGCGAGGGACGTATGCGCTCTTTCTGAACTGACCTGTAAAAACAGGCCGCAATAACGTGAAATGCTTTGCAGCAGAACGTTATTTGTTCTTATGCCGCATCGCCTTCAGCAGTTTTTTGCGCTTATGCTGTGCGATTTTACGACGACGTTTTTTTCTCAGATTGCCCATGGTTAAAGTTCCTGTTTGAGAGATTCATTTCGGAAATACATTCAATAAATATAGCCCATTTTTCTGAAATGGCAAATCATTCTTGAGAAAAAAAGCGAATTTTCTTAAAAAACGGCAGAAAACGCAAGAAAGCATTCCATGAAACGAGAGGAAACGATCACAAAAGAGATTAACAAACTGTTTTCATTTGCAAACTGTTTCATAATGTGCTATATTATTTATCCAAACAAAAGAGCTCAAATCGAAAGTTCCGCCGGGAGCATTGGAAACAGCTCAAAAAAAGGCAAAAATACCCATAACACGTTCCTCAAGGCAATTATTATGGACGAATCCACATTATCCGTTATGAAACTGTTCTGGACGTTTGAAAACATTCAGGAAAACATCTGGAATGCAATTCCCGATTTTCAGGATTTGCGCGAACTGAGGCTGAAACCGCGTCAGGTCAAGGCAATCATATCCATTTATTTACAGGAATGCGCCGAGCAAGTGCCGCTCACCCTGCAACAACTGGCAAACAAACTGCATATTCAAAAAACAAGCGCCTCCCTGCTTCTTTCCTCACTGCTGGAAGCGGAACTCATTTGCCGAAGCACCGATCCGGACAACCGGCGATACATACGTCTGACGGTAACAGACCGGGGTCGGGCTTTCGGGGATGCCATTCTGAACGCGGCCAATCAGGAAATCCACGCATTCATGAACAAATTCACGCAAGAAGAACAGCAAACATTTCTCGGACTTGCCGCAAAAATCAACCATCAAACCGCAGACTAATCCTAAACCAGTATCCATATCCAAGGTGATTTCATCATGAAAAAAACAATCTTCACCCTGATTTTCCTCATCGCCATTGCAGGCGGTGTATTTTATTTTGTCCGTCCAGCCTTTGAAAAAAAGCCACATTCGCTGGTTCTGTACGGCAACGCAGATGACCGACAGGTCAATTTATCCTTTTCCATTCAGGAACGAATCGCCGAACTTCTGCCGGAAGAAGGCGACCTCGTCAAAAAAGGGGATCTGGTGGGCAAACTGGAAACCGTGCGTCTCAACAACGACGCGGCAGCGGCAGCGGCACAGATTCCAGTACGGCAAGCAGTCCTGAAGGCCGCCACGGCACTTTATGAAAAAGCAAAAAACGGATCGAGGAAAGAAGACATCGCGATATCCAAATATATTTCGGAAGCCATCACGGCAAAAATCAAAGCGGCAGAGTCCGACTTTCACCGCAAACAAACACTTGTTGATTCCGATGCCGTATCCAAGCAATCCGGAGAAACCGCAGAAGCAGAATATTTCTTTCTGAAAGCCGCACTGGAAGGGAGCAAGACCATGGTGGAACGACTCACAAGCGGCGAACGCCCCGAAGATATTGCAGCGGCGGCGGCACGCGTGCGCGAAGCAGAAGCATCCGTAGCACTGGCGAAAGCCGAACTTGCCATCCGCGAACAAAAAGTGAAAGACACCGAACTTTTCGCACCATGCGACGGCATCGTGCGGAGCCGACTGCGCGAACCGGGAGAAATGGCAACTCCGCAAACGCCAGTCCTGACCATCACCCTGATTTCACCGAAGTGGATACGGTGCTACATCAATGAAAGCAATCTCGTAAAAATCAAACCGGGAGACAAAGCCGAAGTCAAATTCGACGGAGCGGAAGAGCCATTCGAGGGGCAAGTCGGATTCATCTCCCCCAATGCAGAATTCACGCCCAAAAACATTGAAACGGCCGACCTGCGCACCAATCTGGTCTATGAAGTTCGTGTCATCGTCAAGGACCCCGACAACCGTCTGCGTTCCGGAGCCCCCGCCACCGTAACATTTCCCGAAATCATGGGCACAGAATGAACGAGGTCATTTCATGCCGCGGGATTGTGAAACGATTCAAACGCGGGAAACAAACTTTTGACGCACTGGGCGGAGTGAGCTTTGAGCTGGAACCGGGACAAATCGCGGGACTGCTGGGACCAGACGGTGCAGGGAAATCCACACTTCTGCGCATTCTCACGGGACTACTGAAGCCGGATGACGGAAATGCGACTGTTCTGGGATTCGACTGTGTCCGGCAACCGGCGAAAATCCAACAGAGAGCCGGGTATCTGCCGCAGAAATTCGGACTGTACGAAAATCTGACCGTTCATGAGAACATGGTGTTATATGCGGAACTCCATGCCGTGCCGCGCGATGTGCGCGAAAAACGCATTCACGAACTGCTGGTGCTGACCGGACTGGAACGTTTTCCCGACCGACAGGCAGGACATCTCTCCGGCGGCATGAAGTCAAAGCTGGCACTGGCATGTTCGCTGGTGTCAACACCGCGACTGCTGATTCTCGATGAACCAACGGTAGGTGTGGATGTAATGTCACGCCGCGAACTATGGAAAATGCTCCGTGAAATCGCCGAAACACAAAAAGTATCCGTTCTCGTAAGCACCTCTTATATGGATGAGGCGGATTTCTGCGACAGTGTGCTGGTGCTGTTCAACGGGAAAGTTCTCGGACGCGGGACACCGGGAAGCATTCGCGCCTATGCTTCGGGCATCGTGGAGAATCCGACCTTTGAGCAGGGGTTTCAAATGCTCATTGCAGGAGATGTGCCGCCTCCGCTGAAACGGGAATGTCCGCCGAAAGAGGATGCACGCGTGATGATTCAGGCAGACCAACTGGTCAAGAAATTCGGGAGTTTCACAGCAGTCGATCACATTTCATTTGAGGTAAAGCAAGGCGAGATTTTCGGACTGCTGGGGGCAAACGGAGCAGGGAAAACCACGACATTCCGTATGCTCTGCGGGCTTGATCCCGTTACGGAAGGGACAGTCAAGATTGCAGGGCTCGACCTCAGGAAAAGTCCGGGACGAGCAAGGAACTGTTTCGGATTCGTTGCCCAGAAGTTTTCGCTCTATACTGACCTGAATGTTCATGAGAATCTGGAATTTTTCGGCGGGGCATACGGACTGTACGGGAACAAGCTCCAAGAACGCATCCGCTGGGCAATCCATGAGTTTGCCATGGAAGATTACGAATTCATTCAGCCAAACGAACTGCCGCTGGGCATCAAGCAACGTCTCAGTATGGCCTGCGCCCTGCTCCATGAGCCGGAAATCCTGTTTCTCGATGAAGCGACCTCAGGAGCCGATCCCATGACGCGCCGGGAATTCTGGGCGCGAATCATGAAACTCGCCGATCGGGGGACCGCCGTTGTGATTACGACACATTTTCTCGATGAAGCGGAATTCTGCGACCGCATGATCATCATGCAAGACGGGAAATCAGCCGCCGCCGGAAGCGCCGCAGAAATCCGAAGACAAGGAACAATCCCAGGTCATCCTGAGCCAAAACTGGAAGATGCGTTTGTGAATATCATTCTTGCCGACCGAAACAGACAGGAGGGGAACGCATGAATCTGCGCAGAATCATCGCACTGACAGCCAAAGAGCGCAAGCAAATGATGCGGGAACCCTCCAATATTGCAGTGGGAATCCTGCTTCCAATCATGATGCTGCTCATTTTCGGCTACGGCATGACCATGGATATCCGGAACATCGATCTGGCAATCGTACATCACGGGCAGAGTCCCGCAGTATCCAACGTCATTGCCCATTTCAACAACTCCAAGTATTTTTCAGTGGACGTGTATCACAGCACCCTCGAAGCAGAAGAAGCCATACGAAGCCATCACGCAGATGCCGCATTGTTTCTGCCGGATGATTTCGAGGCGCATTTGCTCAAGGGAGACGCGTCCGTACAAATCGTTTCCAACGCGACCAACGCCTCCATCGCACGAATCTACGAAAACAGCATCCGCACCGTTTTCATGCAGGCGGCAGCGGCAGCCCTACCCCCAAGCGGGACGACCTCCAATGCGGGAGTACGTGTCATCAACCGGCTATGGTTCAACGAGAAAAATGACAGCCGCTGCTTCATGGTACCGGGAGTCATCGTCCTGATCATGTCGCTGATCGGGTGTATGCTCACAGCACTGCAAATGGCAAAAGAATATGAACACGGCAACATGGAAAGCATGTTCGTAACGCCCATGACATCGGGGGAAATACTGATTGCGAAGATGATCAACAACTACATTCTCGGCATGATCGGACTGGGAATCTCGCTGATTGCGGCACGATGGCTGTTTGATGTGCCGTTCCGGGGGAGTCTGCTGATTCTGCTCATCGGAGCCTCGATGTTCCTGATTCTCCAAATGTCGGTGGGGCTGGTCATATCCAGTGTTACCAAAAGCCAGTTCATATCCTGCCAGCTCTCCCTCTTCATCTCATTTCTTCCGGTGATGATGCTGTCGGGATTTCTCTGGGAAATTCCCAACATGCCGGATGCCGTACAGTATTTCACCTATCTGGTGCCGGGACGGTATTTCGTGGATTTCATGCAGTCGATCATGCTTGTGGGCAACGTGTGGAGCAATATTCTGACCAATATGGCCGGGATGGTGATTTTCACGCTGATTCTGCTGATTCTCGCGAAACTGAAAAACCCGAAACGACTGACAGGAGGGGGGATATGAGATTTCTATCACGCTTTCGCGCACTTCTGAAAAAAGAGTTTATCCAACTGCTGAAAAGTCCGAAAATGAAAATCACGATTTTCGGTGCGCCGCTGATTCAGCTTTTTCTGCTGGGCTATGCCGCGACCATGGATTTGCGCGATGTACCATTCGGAGTGATTGACCACTCGAATACACCGGAGTCAAGGAATCTGGCGGCGATGTTTACCGGCAGCACGGTTTTTGATTTCAAGGGGTATCCGGAATCTGAAAAGGACATGGGAGAACGTGTTGCCGCCAAGGAAATCAAAATGGCACTGGTCATACCCGAAACATTCGCCAATGACCTTGCGTCGGGACGATCGCCGAATGTGCAGATTATTCTTGACGGGAGAAATTCCGCCTCGGCGGGGATAGCATTCGGGTACGCATCCGATGTGGTCAACGCGTTTAATGCGAAATATCATTACCGGGCGGGGATGCCGGTCAAAATCATAACGAGAGGATGGTTCAACCCGAACTACAATGCACGATGGTTCATGGTTTCGTCCCTGATTGCGACGCTGACCCTGCTTGCATTCACCCTGCTGGTGGCTCTGTCATTCGCCAAAGAACGCGAAGGAGGCACCGTGGACCAGCTTCTGCTCACGCCATATTCTCCGGCGGAACTGCTGGCGGCAAAAGGACTGGCATCCATGGCCGTCGGATTCGGGCAAATGATGTTCTGCCTGGTGTTCGTTCTGTTTTGGTTCAAAGTGCCGTATCAAAGCGAATATTATCTGCTGTTTCTGCTTTTCGGGGTCATCCTGATGGCGGCGGTCGGAATCGGACTGCTTATCTCGGTTCATTGCGCCAATCTTCAGCAAGCCATGATTATGACGTTCATGTACGATGTGCCATGCGCCGCACTGTCGGGGATTGCCACGCCGATCGCCAATATGCCGGATTTCATAAGGAAGTGTCAGATCATCAACCCCGTTCGCCGGGGAATCGATGCACTGCACCGTCTGTTTCTGGAAGGATGCGGTTTCCGGGAAATGCTACCCATGTATCTGATTCTGGGAAGTATCGGACTGCTGACATTCACGCTGGCCTGTTTATCGTTTGAATGGCAGCGCAAACACTGAAGGGGACATTTATCCGAATGAACAAAAGCCCCCTGAAACAGAAGAAACAACCGATGCAAATTCACCAGAACGAAAGAAACATGCTTGCATTTGACACTCAACGCATGTATATTATATAAATAAAGTAGTTTCAAAGCGTACTGAGTTGTTCAATCTGCTGCGATTTGAGATGCTTTTTTTTGAGAAGACATTCACACAAATCAATTATATTTCACCTCTAAGGAAGTTTATCATGGAACAATATCCTGTGGAAATGATCCGCCACAGCTGCGCCCACGTCATGGCCGCCGCCGTGCAGGAACTCTTCCCGAATGCGAAGTTCGATATCGGACCGGCGACGGAAGATGGGTTTTACTACGATTTCGACCTGGACGTGCGTCTGACCAATGAAGACCTGGCAAAAATCGAAGACAAAATGTCTGAAATCGCCAAGGCTCACTATTCTTTCGAACGCAAGGTCATGGATCGGGCAGAAGCGCAGGCACAACTGGCAGCCCGCGGACAGAACTACAAACTCGAACGTCTTGCCGACATTCCCGAAGGCTCCGAAATCACGTTCTACACCTGCGGGAACTTCACCGATCTCTGCCGCGGACCTCATGTCGCCAACACCAATGAAATCGGAGCATTCAAACTTCTGAGCATCGCAGGGTCCTACTATCGCGGCGATGAAAAGAATCCCATGCTCCAGCGCATCTACGGGACAGCATTCGCCGACAAGAAAGAGCTGAAAGCCTACCTCCAGCGCATGGAAGAAGCCAAGAAACGCGATCACCGCAAACTCGGCAAGGAACTTGATCTTTTCAGTATTTCCGAAATGGTCGGTCCCGGACTCGTGCTCTGGCATCCGCGTGGAGCCTATATCCGCAACGTCATCGAAACATTCTGGCGCAAAGAACATCTGGCACACGGTTATGATCTGCTGTACACTCCGCACATCGGACGCAGCCAGCTGTGGGAAACCAGCGGACACCTGGGATTCTACAAGGAAAGCATGTATTCACCGATGTCCATTGATGAGTTTGACTATTATGTCAAGCCAATGAACTGCCCGTTCCACATTGAAATCTACAAGAGCCGTGTGCGCTCCTACCGCGAACTTCCCTGCCGCTGGGCAGAACTCGGAACCGTGTACCGCTACGAAAAGAGCGGCGTGCTTCACGGTTTGATGCGTGTCCGCGGATTCACGCAGGACGATGCCCACATCATCTGCACACCGGAACAGATTGAAAGCGAAATTCAGGAAGTACTCGAATTCTGCCTTTACATCTGGAAGACCTTCGGGTTCAAAGAAATCAAGGCCTATCTGTCCACCCGTCCCGCCAAGGCAGTCGGCGATCCCGCCCGCTGGGAACAGGCGCAGAAGTCTCTTGTCAGCGCCATCAAGGCCAGCGGACTGGATTATGAAGTCGATGAAGGCGGCGGAGCATTCTACGGGCCGAAAATCGACCTGAAAATCAAAGATGCAATCGGCCGCGAATGGCAGACTTCGACTATTCAGTTCGACTTCAACCTGCCTGAACGCTTCGGCATCACATACGTGGGTGCAGACGGACAACAGCATCAGCCGTACATGGTTCACCGCGCACTCTTCGGATCCCTCGAACGCTTCTTCGGCATTCTTGTAGAACACTATGCAGGCGCATTCCCGCTGTGGCTTGCTCCGACGCAGGTC
This sequence comes from Lentisphaeria bacterium UBA1732, assembly GCA_002315855.1. Taxonomy (GTDB): domain Bacteria; phylum Verrucomicrobiota; class Lentisphaeria; order Victivallales; family UBA1829; genus UBA1732. Next base: position 39,987 of record DCIG01000049.1, read on the forward strand.
CGCGTTATTCCGATCACCGAAAAACAGCATGAATATGCGCTCAAGGTAACGGAAGGACTCAAGAAGGCCGGTTTCCAGGCTGATTGCGACACGCGCTCTGCAAGCATGGGAGCGAAAGTCAAAGATGCACGTCTGATGCGAATTCCGTTTATGGCCGTCATCGGCGAACAGGAACAGAATTCCGGCACGATGGCAGTCCGTTCCCGCCGCGAAGACCAGCTGGGACAGATGGACTTGGAAACTTTTGTAAAAAAATTGCAGACGGAACTTGAAAATCGCCTTTGATATGATATATTAATAGGTTAGAGCCGCTGTCGCCATTGAGACGGCAGCGGAGAGCCAAGTTCTATCATATCTAATATGGAGGGCGCTACCATCGCCAAGCTACTGAAAAGCAACGACCGGGCTTTTGCCGACCGACAGCTACTTGTAATCGGTCCCGGAGAAGAGCAGAAGAGTCTGATGAAGCTGAATGCCGCCTGTCAGGCAGCTCAAGCAGCCAAGCTGGATCTTGTTCTGGTATCAGAGACAAGCAATCCGCCTGTCTGCCGCATTATGAATTTCGGTAAACTCTGCTATGAGCAGAAGAAGAAACTGAAAGAACAGAAGAAAAATCAGCAAGCCCAGAAGGTCAAAGAAATCAAATTCCGTCTGCATATTGATACGCACGACTACGAATGCAAGATCAACCACGGTAAAGAATTTATCGCGGAAGGGAACAAGTTGCGCGTAACAATCATGTTCAAAGGACGCGAGCTGGCTCATCCTGAAATGGGATTTGAGCTGGTACAGCGTATTACGGAAGATTTTGCTGATTGCGCTTCAGTGGATGCGCCCGCGAAGCTCCTCGGAAAAAACATCAACATGTCATTCAACCCGAAAGGGTAATGAAATATCACCGCCGGATACGGCTGAGGCGTCTGCCTGTCCGGTTGAGTTCACCATCCAACAAAGTCAAGGAGAAAAACGATGCCCAAGATGAAAACACGTAAGAGCATTGCGCGCCGCGTGCGCCGCACTGCTTCCGGCGGGTACAAGTTCACGAAACCCGGCCGCCGTCACCTCATGACCTGCAAGTCCGGCAAGAACAAGCGTCAGAAACGCAATGCCGGTCTGCTCGCCAGCGCCCATGCCCAGAGAATCAAAAAAGCCCTGCCTTACGGCTGAGCGCAACAAATGGAGAATGAACCATGAGAGTTACATGTGCCGTACCGTCCAGACTGCGTCGTAAACGCGCATTAGAGCGCGCAAAAGGTTTCTATGGTGCAAGTTCGAAGAGAATCCGTACCGTATATGATGCCATTGACAAAGCAGATGTCCATGCATACGAAGGACGCAAGCAGAAAAAGCGTCAGTACCGCCGTCTGTGGACGGTTCGTATCAATGCCGCCTGCCGTCTTCAGGGCATGACCTACAGCAAGTTCATGGATGGACTCAAGAAGGCCAATATCGATCTCAACCGCAAGATCCTCGCTGATCTTGCAGTCAAAGATCCTGCAGCATTTACGGCTCTGCTTGAAAAAGCAAAGGCCGCCTGCTGACCTCTGAAAGCAAATCAGGAATGCCTCCGATGACCTCGCAGGCATTCCAAATTTGACTGTATTCCGCGGGTCGCCGACTTACCGGCTGACCCGCTTTTTTATTGAAAAACCTGATTTTCAAAAAAGATTTCATTGCAAAACAGCTGATGAAATACAGTCGAGCTAATTTCAAACGTCCTGCTGAGAGCTTTGAAATTTTCTTCGGCACTTGCCGGAAGAGCGTTTTCGGCGGCTGCATTCCAAGCTGCCGCCTCAAACTACTCCCGCCAACTGCACGAAGATTCTTATCAAATCTTTCCGTCAATGACATTTAAAATCAGCTCACAGTCTTTTGAAATCAGTCTCATCAAGGAGTTTTCACTACTATGATGCTGGAAGAACTGCTCCAACAGCTTCAAGCCATCTCATCCGATGCCGTTGCGTCCCTGAACGCCGCCGACTCAGATGCGGCGATTGAAGCCGTCAAAAACCGTACCCTCGGACGCAGCGGTGCCATCACGGCACTCAGTCCACAGATGGGACAGCTGCCCAAGGAAGACAAACGAGCTGCGGGGCTTGCATTCAACGAAGCCAAAACAGCCATACAAAAAGCACTCAATGATGCGAAAGCGAAACTTGCGGCATCCGAAGCGGCTTCTGCGCCCGCAGTCGATGTAACACTCCCCGGCCGCGCCTGGCCGATCGGACGCAAACATCCCATCAGCCAGACCATTGATGAATGCTGCGATATTTTCCGCCGCATGGGATTCATTGCAGTCAGCGGCCCCGAACTTGAAACCGTCTGGTACAATTTTGATGCACTGAATGCACCGCTCAACCATCCGTCCCGCGACCCGCAGGATACCTTTTATCTGCCGGACGGGCGTTTACTCCGGACCCAGACATCACCAGTACAGATTCGCACCATGCTCGGCAACAAGCCCCCCGTGCGAATCGTATCACCGGGACGATGCTACCGCCGCGATACGCCCGATGCCACTCACGGAGTTCACTTCCACCAGCTGGAAGGTCTCTACATCGACAAGAATGTGTCCATGGCGGATCTCCGCAGTACCATTCTGAAATTTGCGACAGAATTTTTCGGACCGGATGTCCGTATCCGTATGCGTCCCAGCTTCTTCCCATTCACGGAACCGAGCGTGGAATGCGATTTCAGCTGTGTCTGCTGCGGCGGCAAAGGCTGCCGTGTCTGCAAAAACTCCGGCTGGCTGGAAATCATGGGAGCAGGGATGGTCAACCCGGCTGTTCTCCGCAATGCAGGCTACGATCCGGAAGAGCTTCAAGGCTTCGCTTTCGGTTTCGGACTTGAACGCCTCACGATGCTCAAGCACCGCATCAATGACCTCCGCATCTTCTCCGACAACGATCTTCGTTTCCTCAAACAATTCTAACCGGAGAGCCGACCATGAAAATATCCTATAACGTATTAAAAGACTACATCGATCTCTCCCTTACCCCGGAAGAGCTTTCCGACAAGCTCACCATGATCGGGCTTGAAGTCGAGGAAGTCGAAAAAATCGGACAAGTACCGGCAGGCGTCATCGTAGCGAAAATTCTGTCACGCCGCAAACACGAGAACTCCGACCATCTTTCGATTTGCGAAGTCTTCAACGGGAGCGAAACCATCCAAATCGTCTGCGGCGCGCCGAACTGCGATGCAGGGAACATCATACCTCTGGCAACCATCGGGACAGTCTTCCCCGACGGCGACAAAACATTCACCATCAAGAAGGGAAAAATCCGCGGCGTCGAATCATTTGGCATGATGTGTTCTGCCCGCGAGCTCGGTCTCAGCGAAGACCACAACGGACTGATGATTCTGCCCGGCACATACGAACTGGGCAAGCCGCTTTCAGACTACACGCATCCCGATACCGTCTATACGGTCAATATCACACCGAACCACCCCGACTGGCTTTCCTACTGGGGAATCGCCCGGGATCTCGCCGCATTGACAGGGAGTGCACTGCATTTCCCCGCACCGGCTCACATTGCGACCGAACTGGCAGGCGACTGGTCCAATCTAGTGGAAGTGGAAGCGACCGATCTCTGCCCTCTGTACACCGCCCGCGTACTTCGCCGCGTAAAAGTGGCAGAAAGTCCGAGCTGGCTCAAAACCGCACTTCTGGCAGTGGGAATCCGCCCCATCAACAACATCGTAGACATCACGAACTACGTCATGATGGAACTTGGGGAACCGCTCCATGTGTTTGACCTCCGCTTCATCAAAGGGGAGAAAATCGTGGTGCGCCGAGCCAACGAAGGGGAATCCATCGTGGCACTGGACGGCAAGAAATACGAACTCACGAACAATGATCTGGTCATTGCCGACACCGAAAAGCCCATTGCCATCGCAGGTGTCATGGGCGGGGAATATTCAGGAGTAGTCAACGACACAACCGATGTTGTTCTCGAAAGCGCATGGTTCGATCCGGCCTCCGTCCGCGCGACTTCGCGCAGACTGGGACTTGCCAGTGATGCATCCTACCGTTTTGAACGCGGTGCCGACCGAGGAATGATTGTTCCCGCCAGTCTGCGCGCAGCCCAGCTCATCATTGAGCTTGCCACCGCAGATGCAGTGTCTCCGCTGATCACGCAGGAACAGCCCATGCCCGAACCGCGCATCATCAATATGAAGTACGACCGCGTCCGCAACCTGCTGGGCATGGATGTGAAATCCGACTGCATGGACAAAATTCTGACCAGTCTGGGATTTGAAATTGTCCGCAAATGCGAATCCGGCGCGACATTCAAAGTTCCGACCTGGCGCATCTATGATATTTTCGGAGAAGCAGATCTGGCAGAAGAAGTTGCCCGCATCCACGGTTTAGACAAACTGCCCGACGTCAAAATTCAGGCAACGCAGTCCGATATATCTCAGGACGCCATTCTCCACATGACGGAACTTCGCGAACAGCTGGTTTCCGCCGGTCTTTACGAGCTGGTGAGCAACAGCATGATGGATGAAGCCTCCGCAATCAAGGGTGGTATATTCACAGCAGAAGACCTGATTCGTCCATACAACCCAATCAGTCTTGATTTGTCCTGTATGCGACCGTCTCTGGTGCCGTGTCTGATCAATGCCATCCGCTACAATGTCTCGCGCAAAAACTACGACCTCGCCTTCTTCGAAATCGGTCATGTTTTCTGCAAGAATACGGAAAAATTCCCCGAAGAACGCGATGAACTGGCCATCGCCATCACCGGCTGCGCACATCCCGAACGCTTCTCAAAAGAACGCACCGTCAAATATGATTTCTTCGATTTGAAAGGAATCGTTGAATCGGGACTGAATGCACGCCGGCTGAAATCGTTCAGCTTCAAGCCGGGCAGCGATCCCCGCTTCCTGCCGACCTGCTGTGCCGAACTCATCATCGACGGAAAATCCGCAGGTTTCCTGGGAGAAGCAGTACCGGAACTGACCAAGGGCATCCGCCTGAATACACCGCTTTTCATGGCCGTAATTCAGCTCGATGTGCTGTTCAGCGCCAAGGAACGCTCACAGTATTATGTGCCGATTTCACAGTTCCCCAGCGTCGCCCGCGATGTGGCATTCGTCGCCCCCAACGACCTGACGAACAAACAGGTTATCGATTTCATCACCTCACTCAAACTGGACAATCTGGAAGATATTGCCATCTTTGATATTTTTGAAGGCGATGCCATCGGCAAAGGCAAAAAGAGTATGGCTTACTCACTCACCTTCCGGGCGGCCGACCGTACTCTCACAGATGACGAAGTCAATGCCATGTATGAAAAACTGCGCAAAAACCTCGCGGAAGGGCTGAAAGTCGAACTGCGCTGAACAAGCATGATTCGTACTTTTTTCAGGAAAACCAATTCAGGACGCACCTGCAAAGATGCGTCCTGTTTTTTCAGAA
>DCIG01000049.1:45519-134094 GCA_002315855.1 Lentisphaeria bacterium UBA1732
CATGATATATTGAATCATCTGCACACCGCTTTCATCCGATGATGGAGTTATGACTATGAAACCTATTCTTTCACTCGCGGCAATGATGACCGCCTGTACCGTTTTCGCACTGTTCACAGCCTGCCAAACAACGTCAACCCCGGAGATTTCTCAGGAAGAAGTCAAGGCACCCGAAGGGATGCAGCTTGTCTGGTCCGATGAATTCAATCAGGAGGGCTTCATCAATCCCGCGAACTGGACATTTGAAGAGGGATTTGTGCGGAATCACGAAGACCAGTGGTATCAAAAAGAAAGCGCAGCCGTCAAAGACGGCAATCTCGTCATCACCGCCGAAAAACTTGCACAGCCGCGTCCGAATCCGACTTACCGGGCACGAGGCGGCGACTGGAAAAACAGCCGCAAAAACATCGAATACACATCCGCCTGCCTGCGCACCATAGGACTTCAGCAATTCCAGTACGGCCGCATCGAAGCCCGCATCAAAGCCCCGCTGATTGACGGGGCATGGCCGGCATTCTGGACACTCGGCGTGTCGGAAGGCTGGCCCTCCTGCGGCGAAATCGACATTTTTGAATACTACCGGAAAACCCTGCTGAACAATATCTGCCTCTCGGCACGGGGCGACCGATGGACACAACAATGGTATTCCACGAAAACGCCGCTTGCCGAATTTATCGCACAAGATGCCGACTGGGCGAACCAGTATCATGTTTATGCCATGGACTGGGACGAACATAAAATCGACCTGCTGATTGACGGGAAAGTCATGATTTCTCATGACATCACCAATGACCGCAACGCCACATTCAGCCGCGTGGCAAATCCATTCCGTCAGCCACATTATCTGCTGGTCAATATAGCACTGGGGGGAGACAATGGCGGAGATTTGTCAAAGACGCCATTCCCGATTCACATGTACGTCGATTATGTGCGTGTTTTCCAAAAGGGGAAATAACCGGGAACCATAAAAACCAGACGAAACGTCTCTTTTTTGCGAAATAGCCCGACGGAATCATCTTAAGTCAGTCTTTTTTGCGTCTCTCATTTGATTTTATGCGTTTTGCATAGTAAATTATAGTGTCATGTATATTTTGCAAACAACAATCGAAAGGTTGACAAAATGGGCGATCGTAAAAACGTCAAGGTACTGATTATCACAGGTGCCGGTCTCAACTGCGAAAAAGAAACTGCCGCTGCATTCACGCTCTGCGGTGCCACAGCAGAACAGGTTCACCTCAATGACCTGCTCGCCGGCAAACGCAATCTCGGCGAATTCCATATTCTCGCTTTAATCGGCGGCTTCTCATTCGGCGACCATCTCGGTTCCGGTACAGTCTTCGCCAATAAACTGAAATTCAAACTCACAGAAGACCTGAAGCAGTTCGTGAAAGACGGGAAGCTGGTCATCGGTATCTGCAATGGTTTCCAGACGCTGACACGCCTCGGACTGGCTCCGGCTCTCAAGGGGAAATACCTCACTCAGCAGGTCTCCCTCACAGCCAACGATTCCGGCGTGTTCCGCGATGACTGGATTGTGCTCAAAGGCGACCCGAAATCTCCGTGTATCTTCACGAAGGGCATCGACACAATCCGTCTTCCCATCCGCCACGGCGAAGGAAAGTTCGTTGCCGATCCCGAAGTCATCGATGAACTCGAAAGCAAGCATCTTGCCGCATTGCGTTACTGCAAGCAGGACGGGAGTGCCGCAGACGGCGAATTTCCCGTCAATCCCAACGGCTCCATCCACGACATCGCCGGCATCTGCGATGAAACAGGCCGCTGCTTCGGTCTCATGCCGCACCCGGAAGCATTCCTGTCCCCGTTCAACGCACCGGACTGGCAGGCACACAAGCTCATGGGCGATCTCCCCGCCTGGGGCGAAGGCCGCGTCATTTTCGACAACGCCGTTCAGTTTGCAGCAGACAATCTGCTCTGATTCTGAATCACGCACAGACAATAAAAATGCCGTCTTTTCCGCAAAGAAGAGACGGCTTTTTCATATCTGAAAGGCAAAGGGAGAAAGGGATATTCCGATGATTTCCCGACGGAAACAGATTCATCCCATCTTCTCAAGATTCTGCGCTTTCTGCTTCTTCATCAACTGCCGCAAAACCACGACATAAACGACGTACATCAGCAAACCGTTACTGGTCCATACCAATGCGCTGGCGAAGCACACTCCCTGATAACCAAACGCTTTCGCCAAATACACAGCGGCAAAGATTCGCCCCGCCGTCTCCAATATTCCGCCAATCAGCGGCAGCATGGAATAACCCATGCCCTGCAAGGCATTCCGATAAATAACAATCAGCCCCAGCATCGGATAAAACGGCGATACAGAATAAATCAAAGTCTTCGCACCGTCCAGAATCACCGGAGTCAAATCCGCCTCATTCAAAAATATCCTCAACAAAGGATGATAAAAGACAATGCAGACTGCGGCAATCACCACAGAAAAGAAAAACATGGCACCGCCGCAATAACGCAGCCCCTGTCGAATACGGTCAAAGCGTTTCGCACCGAAATTCTGCGCTGAATACGCCGAAACCGTAGCCCCCAGCGACAAAAACGGAATCCATACCATGGCATCCAGACGGCTTGCCGCAGTCGAAGCGGCCACGAGGTCCTCGCCGAAACGGTTGAACGCAGTTTGAAGCACCAGCGAACCAAACCCCATAATACTAAACTGCAATGCCAGCGGGAACGCCAGCGCAAGGTGTTTCCAGTACAGCTTAAACGGATTACGCCAGCTGGAACGGTGCGGATGAAGTTCCGGCAGAGAATACCGGATGAAAAGCAAACAGGCAAATGCAGACAGGACTTGCGAAACAACCGTCGCCCACGCCGCCCCTTTGATGCCCCAGTTAAATGATGACACAAAAAGCCAGTCTAAAACGCCATTCAGGGTGGAACTGCCGATAATCACATACACCGGGCGGCGACTGTCCCCCAGCGCACGCATCTGCGCCGAAAAAAGCATGTAAAACGCCAGCCAGGGCATCCCCAGAATGATGATGAAAAAGTAATCATAAGCGTTCTGAATCAGTTCAGGAGGAGTATCCATCTTGTACAGCAGGGACTCAAGCCCCGTCAGTCCAAACAATTCAAGGAGAACCAGCACACAGAAATTGATGATCAGCGACACGCACACAGACCGTCTCACGCCGTCCGCATCTTTCGCCCCGCAGCGCTGCCCCGTGATAATCGACAGTCCCACAGGGAAGCCGATGATACCGCCGTTAAACAAAAACTGAATCGCGCCGCAAGCCCCAACCGATGCAAGCGCATTGGAACCAAGGCAACGTCCAACAACCATGGTATCCACCACGTGATACAGCTGCGAGAAGAAATTCGCAGCCGTCATGGACAGAAAAAAAGGGATGATTACTTTGAGCGGATGCCCGCTCGTCATATCACGCGTCATAATACTCTCGAATATTGATTTCCGGTCAATAAAAACAAAGATAAAATTTAATATACATGTCTTAATTATAAAAATCAAATCAAGAACTTATGACTGCATCAAAAATAAAAAAAATCAGCCCAAAAATGGCACAAAAGACGGTACTGCAAAAAGCCGTTAAGCTACAGAAAAACATCTTCGGCACAATCTCCGACTGCCTCAAAATCACTTCAAAATCCAGTGCTGAAAATATTTTTCCAGAACTTTTGACAGTGCCGTCCACAAAAAAATATTGCAAAAACGGCCTCATACTCAGGGGATTACCATACTTTTCGCTTGCATTATCTCAAAAGTGTGCTATATTTAAAAGCCTTTATATGAACATTAACACTCTATGGAGAACCAATTATGGCAATGTATGATGCCTCAGACCTGAAGAAAGGTCTGAAAGTCGAAATCGACGGCGAACCCTATGTTATTACTGATTTTGAATTCTGCAAGCCGGGCAAAGGCACTGCGCTTTACCGCTGCAAGCTCAAAAGCATGATGACCGGCAGCACCATGGACCGCACCTACCGTCCTGTGGACAAAGTCGGGAAACCGGATTTGGAAGAACGCGAAATGTACTATTCGTACAGCAACGGGGACAGCTACATCTTCAGCGATTCCGAAACCTACGAAGAAATCAGCATCAACGCAGAAGTGCTGGGCAAGCGCACCTACTTCCTCATCGAGGAATCTCTCTGCCAGGGTCTCTTCTTCAACGGCAAACTCATCGATATTCAGCTTCCGACCTTCATCGAAAAGGTAATCGCGGAAACCGAACCTGGTGCCCGCGGAGATACTGCCAGCACCAACGTGATGAAGCCCGCCAAGACCGACAACGGTTACGAACTGATGGTTCCGCTCTTCATCAATCAGGGCGACACCATCCGCATCGACACCCGTACCGGAGAATATGCGGAACGAGCCGCAAAAGGCTGATTTCCGAGCTATGCAGACAGAACTGGAACGGCTTACCGGAGCATTCCGCTTCCGGGCAAAAGTCCTGTCCGCCATTCGCAGTGCGTTTGATTCCCGTTCGTTTGTGGAAGTAACCACACCTGTCCGCATCGCAGCACCCGCCGCCGAGGAGTACATTGAAGCGCCTCAGTCGGGTGCTTTCTTTTTGCGGACCTCACCCGAACTGGAAATGAAGCGACTGCTGTGTGCGGGCATGGAACGAATCTATCAAATCGGGCCCTGTTTCCGTGCATACGAAACGGGACGACTCCACCGCACGGAATTCGACATGCTTGAGTTCTATATGGCTCACGCCGATTACCGCAAACTGCTGACCATGCTCCGCGCAATCCTCATCGAAACAGCATGGAATGTGAACGGATGCACCAAGCTCAAAACACGTCATGGAGAAGTCGAACTGGATACGAACTGGGACATCATCCCGGTGCGTCAGGCATTCCGTGTTTTTGCAGGAGTCGATGCCGATGAAGCCGCGCAAGAGGAATCCCGCTTTGAAGAAATTCTCACGGAAAAAGTCGAGCCGCGTCTTGATCCCTCGCGTCCGACCGTGCTGATAGATTACCCGATTCGTTTTGCTGCACTGGCACGTCCCCTGGCATCCGATCCGACTCTCGCGGAACGCTGGGAAGTCTACATCGGCGGTGTGGAACTCGCCAACACTTACAGCGAACTGACGAATCCGCAAATCCAGCGTGAACGTTTCGCCGAAGCCCGTGCCACGCGCACCCGTCTCGGTATGGCGGAATATCCCGAACCGGTCAACTTTCTCAACGCCATCGACAAGGGAATGCCGGAATCCACGGGGTCCGCTTTGGGCTTCGACCGTCTCGTCATGCTTCTCGCGGGCGCAGATTCACTCTCCGAGGTTTCGTTTCCGTTAGACGATGAAAACTGATTTCATCAGGGAATCAGTTTCAATCCCAAAAAAGAAGCCTCAAATTTCAGATTCATGATGAACAGATGTTTCCGTAAATTCCATTTCGCCGCATTCATTTCAGGTCATTTCATCCCTGAACATCTGACATTCCTGCGGCAAGGACTTTTCTGAATTATGAACGACTGCCAATCTCTTGAAGAAAATCAGCTCCGGCGCAAAATCGGCAAATTGTGGAATTCACTCCGCATCATTGACCGTGTCCGCCTCAGCCGTCAACGCCATGCGTTTCAGGATTTACTGAACAAAGCCCCCGCACAGGCAGTCGCAGAAGCAGGTCCCTACCTCGACAAACTCGAACAAGCGGCGAAACGCTCACTGATTCCCATTGCGTCAAAAATCAAATGCGAATTTCCGAAAGCTCTCCCCATCACAGAGCGCATCAACGATATTCGCGAGGCTATTCGCAAGCACAGCGTCATTGTAGTTTGCGGCACGACCGGGTCCGGGAAAACCACACAGCTTCCGAAAGCGGCTCTGCTTGAGGGCTATGGACGGCGCGGACGCATCGGCTGCACACAGCCACGCCGAATCGCCGCAACATCCCTGGCGCGCCGCCTTTCCGTCGAAACAGGCTGTCAGGGACGGGAAATCGGCTACCAAGTCCGATTCGATGACCACACCGACGATACCACCGTCATCAAATTCATGACCGATGGTATTCTTCTGGCGGAAACACAGAATGACCCGAAACTTTTTCAATACGACTGCATCATTCTTGATGAAGTCCATGAACGTTCTCTCAACATCGATTTTCTCCTCGGCTACCTGAAGCTCCTCCTGCAAAAACGCCCCGACCTCAAAGTCATCATATCCTCGGCAACCCTCGATACACAGAGGATTTCCGCCTTTTTCGGCGATGCCCCCATCATCGATGTCGGCGGACGCGTCTTCCCGGTAGAAGATTTCTATCTCGAACCGGAACAGGATGATGAACTCGCCGATTCGGTGGCACGCGGTGTGGAATTTCTGCCGCCCGAAGGCGATATTCTCGTTTTTCTCCCCGGCGAACGCGAAATCCGCGACTGCGCCGATATGCTGAACGGACGCAACTATCCGCATACCGATGTGCTTCCGCTTTTCGGCCGCATGAGCACGGGAGATCAGGAGCGCATCTTCTCTCCGAAATCTTCGTCCCGCCGCATTATTCTCGCGACCAACGTCGCTGAAACATCCATCACCATTCCCGGCATTCGCTATGTCGTGGATTCCAATCTCGTGCGGCTGTCCCGCTACAATCCGAAATCAGGCATTCAGGAACTCCGCATCGAAAACATTTCCAAAGCAAGCGCCATGCAGAGACGCGGACGCTGCGGACGCGAACGGGATGGCATTTGCGTTCATTTGTGCAGTCAGCAGCAATTTGAAGACGCGTCAGAATTCACGCCGCCGGAAATTCAAAGAGCTTCCCTCGCCGGCGTCATTCTCCAGATGGCAGCACTGAAACTGCCCCCCATCATCAACTTCCCGCTGGTCGATCCGCCTTCCATGCAGCTGATTCATGAAGGCATGACCACGCTTTCCGATTTGCACGCCATTGATCAGGCAGGCGCACTGACTGACATCGGACGCCGACTGGCAGAGCTTCCGGTCGGTCCCCGCCTCGGACGAATCCTCATTGATTCCGAGCGCCGCGGCGTCTTCCCGGAACTCCTGATCATCACTTCGTTCCTTGCGATTCAGGACCCGCGTGAACGGCCTTTCGACAAGGCAAAAGAAGCCGACGCCGCGCAAAAAAAGTTTGAGGTCGACAACTCCGATTTCATGGGCATCATCAAACTCTGGCTTGCAATTGATGATATTATCCGCGTTTCCAAGTCGCAGCTGCGGCGTTTCTGCAAGACAAATTATCTGAACTTCCGCCGCGTAACCGAATGGCGCAACCTCGCCGCGGACCTGCTCGACAGCATGAATCCCGACGGTGCAGATTTGGATTCGCTCAAAATTGATTTCATTGCGGACCGCTGCGACTCCGTCCACAAATCTCTGTTATGCGGACTGCCCCGCCGTCTCGCATTTTATGATGCTGAGAAAAAATACTATTACGACCGAACAGGACGCTGTTTCACTATATTCCCGGGGTCTGCGCTTGCCCGCATGAAGAAGCCACCGCAATGGCTTCTCTGCTTCAGCATCGTGGAAACGAGCCGCGTTTTTGCCCGCATCTGTGCTGAAGTCGAAGGGTGGTGGCTCGAAGAAATCGCGCCTCAGCTTTGCTCCTGCATTTATGACCGCGTGGAATGGAATCCTGACAGCGGATTCGTTACCGCACGGGAACGCGTCATGGCGGGACGGCTTCCCATTCATCCGGGACGCCGCTGTCATTACGGACGCGTCAATGCGGAAGAAGCCCGCACGGTCTTTATCAAAGAGGCCTTCGTTCCGGCACTTGTGCCATCTCAGGCGGCTCCGTGGATTGCCCAATACAACCAGCTGATTTGTCATCTGCGTTCCCTCGAAGCAAAAATCCGTCAGGAACACGCCATCGTGGATGACGATGCCATAGAAGCATTTTTCACGACGCGGCTTCCCAAACATATTTACAGTACGGCCGCAGTCAAGGAACACTGGAAATCCCATAAACAATCGTTTGCACCGACGGTCAATGATGTTACATTTGAGAATGCCCCTGCGGTCAGGGAAGCCGATTTTCCCGATGAAATCGAAAGCGACGGAGAACACTACCCAATAAAATACATCTTCAATCCCGGCGAAAACGATGACGGCATTCAGCTTGTTCTGCCCGAAACTCACTTGAATCTGATTTCCCGTTCCATACCGGATTTTCTTGTTCCGGGCTATCTCCGATGGAAAGTCGATTTTCTGCTCCGTTCGCTCCCGAAAACATCCAGAAAGATGCTGCTCCCGCTGGAAGAATGCACCGAAGGCTTTTTGAACGGGCTCAGGACAGGCGATGTCTATCCCGGCGGAAATTTCTTCCATACGCTCGGCGTATTTCTCAGAAAATTCAGGAATTGCGAACTTGATGAAGGACTCTTTGAAGATGCCGAACTGCCGAAATATCTCCGCATGAAATTCGCGATCGTGGATTCCCATGGCAATCTTCTGCGTCTGATCCGTGAACTGCCCGCTACAGAGAACTCTGCGGCGACCGTTTCCAACCGCCATAAAACCGCGCGCAAATGGGATTTAAGCGGCTTCAGCACCTGGCCGGAGGAAATGCCGAACCTGCCCGGCAAGCTCCTCTTAAACGGCGAAAGCGGACGTGATGTCTTCCCTGCATTTTTCTGCGAACCGGCAAAGAAAACAATCGGATGTTCCCTCTTTCTGGAACAGCAGGAAGCCATGCAGGAACACCGCAACGCCGTACTTCATCTGTTCCATCTCATCTATCCGAAAATGTTCGAGTACATGCTCGGAAGAATCAAACCGGGGCGCGATCTCGAAAACGAATTTTTCTCCGATTATCCGAACTGGCGGAATGATTTGGTGCACAGCGCAGTCGCACATGCCATCGGCTGTGATCCGGCATCCATCCGCACCGTTCACGCATTCGATACCGCCCGCATTGCACTTTGCGATCGACTGGCAGGCGCAGTGGAAAACAGCACAGCAACGCTGATCAGTATTCTGAAATCATACGCCCCCATCGAAAATCTGCTGGACATAATTCCCGAAGACACGTACACATACGAAGATGTGAACTGCCAGCTCGCGGTCCTTTTCCGCAAAGGTTTTCTCCGTACTCCGGAAGCACTGGTGCGCTATCCCCGCTACATGAAATCTCTGAAAACCCGTTTGGAACGTGCCGATCATGCCTATGCACGCGATGCGGCCAAAGGTGCGTCAATCGAACCATGGATCCGCAGATTCCATCTGCTCTTCGATACAGGGACAGACCTCGAAACCAATCAGGAGTTTTTTCAGTTCTTCCTGCTCCTGGAAGAAGCCCGCATTGCCGCCTGGACACCGGAAATCACCACTCTGGCAAAAGCCACGGCAAAAACACTGGAACAGGCTTTCCAGCCGATTCGGATCAGCGGACTATCCTCCAAAGTCAGAAAATAGAACTTCCTCCCTTTAAGTTCATTCGTTTACTCCGACCTCCCCGCCCGCATTTTCTGCGGGCTTTTTTGTCCTGTTTTTGAGCGAAAAAAAGAACCCGCAGATTTTACTCTGCAGGCTCTTGAATTGCTTTTGCTTTCCGGCATCCAATCAGATGCTCGGAACACCGCGTCCGCCTTGTTCAACACGGAAAGGAGTTCCATCCGGCTTGATTAAGCGGCTGGTCAGGAAGATCAGCAGATTCGTTTTGTCGCTGCCTTTTCCTTTTGCCTGGAAGAAGCGGCCGATAACCGGGAGGTCTCCGAGAATCGGGTACTGGTCTTCAAGGACGGAAAGCTGATCTTTAATCACACCGCCCAGCACAATGGTTTCACCATCGAAACTCATCGCGCTGGTATTCAACATACGGGATTCGATGATCGGCATCTTCAATGTATTCGGATACAGCTCATTGTTTTCTCCCAGCGGAATAGAATAGGAGTAGTCGGTCCATCCAATGAATTCCTGAATCACAGGAGTCATTTCCAGTTCAATCGTATAATTGTCTTCATCGACATTCGGTCTGACCTGAAGAGCAATACCTTCCTGAGTTGCACCGCCGAACTGCGGAATAGACGGAGTAAAGACAGGAATGTTGTTGCCATTGGAGGAAACAGTTTCGAGTTCAGCTTCTTCCCATGACGAAGGATAGTATTTATCCGTAACCATGCGGATGATTGCATTTTCATGGTTCATTGTGGTAACACGCGGAGCAGACAGAATTTCTGTGGAGTCTGCATTATCCAATGCGTGAATGGCTCCGCTGAACATGTAACCATGAGCATTATAGGTACTCCAACTGAACATCGTATCATTCTGCACGGCTACAGAAGAACCAAAGATACTGGAATCTGCACCTTCCGCGAAACGAACCAAACGGCTGTTTGCGCCCCAGGTGATTGCACTGCCGAACTGACCCTGAAGTTCTTCCAAAACCGCACCTCGATAATAGTCCCCGTTTTCAGGGATATAGTACATATCACCATCATGTACGGTAATATTGCTCGCATTAAAAATATCAGTACTTGAAGTATTACTCGAACGAGCCCATGCTTCATTCAAAGTATGGTTTGCAGCATTTGAAGAAGCACTTCCGTCATAAAGGACGAAGTTGCCCCCATGATACACAATCGGCTCATTGTTATCGCCATTCATGGTAGGACCTGCTAATTCGAAATTTGTTCCTTGATTGTATAGTTCCTCGCTCGGCGCAGGACGTCCAAATGAATATTCGAATGAAAGTTCCTGAACATCTTTCATCATAACTTCAACGAATTTCACCTGAATCAGGACCTGAGGATCCGAAACATTGAGTTCTTCAATGAGTTCATCAATCAAATCCAGAGCTTCCGGAGTATTATATACTGTCAGGCGGCTGGTTGCACTGTCGAAACGAATGGTCGAACCTGTGGGGAACGGGACACCACGGTCAACGAAGTAGTTTTTAACGTTTTCACCGGCGAAGTCATTCAGACCAATCACTTCCTGTTCAACCGGGAATGTCTTGCGGACAAATTCATCGAGGGGGACATCATTGCCTGCAATCACGACAGCATATTCTTCAACACGGAAATGCAGATTTGCGGATTTGCAGATATAGCGGATTGCATTAAAGAGCGAAACGTTTTCGACAGACAGAGAAACGACAGTATTGTCGAGTGTCTGAATTGTTGAATCACCTTGCGTACCGTCTTCATATTCGTCGTAAGTAGATCCTGCACCTCCACCGAAAACATCATCGGAAACAGGTTCTTCGGAAGAACTTTCAGCACCGGCAGGAGTATCATTGTATGATTCTTCCTCACCTTCCATATCTTCCATATCGTCCGTTGTGGTTTCAGCAGATGCCGAAGCCGCTGCGTCCGTATTGAAACGCAAAACAAAGTTCACACCGACATGGTCAGGGTCTTTATCTTTGCTGATGTGCTTCAAGAACTGAACGACCTGGGCAATTGAAACATTATCAAATTCAATGTGTTCGATTGTAATTTCATTCAGTTTTTTCTGCGTATTGCCGGTCAAATCGATTTTGGTAATCGGGGCATTGATATCAGCTTCCTGAGCACTTTGAGTATGCGTAACAATCGGAGCAATCATATTCCACATGGATTCGGCATGACGTTCCAGAATCACGGCACCGCGACGACGGCGGCCGGCTTCCAGCTGCTTAATGTAAATACGGCGAAGTGCATCAATTGCCGTAACATTGTAGGTATCAATCGCAAGGACTTCGGTATACTTTTCCTGTGCTTTTGCCCACTGTTCGGTCTGGTACATCATCTGACCTTGACGAAGGAGCAGTGCAATTCGTTTCTCACGGGGAGTAAAATCCGGAATCAATTCATCGCGAGATGCTTCCTTGCGATATTCGGCGGAACTTTTCATCCGCTCATACTTGGCAATATACTCATCCGCTTTTGCCTTGCTCTGCGGGAAATATTCCAAGGCTTTATTGCACTGTTCAATTGCCAGATCATATTCACCGATGTCGGCAAGTTCTTCTGCTTCTGCAAAAGTCTTTTCCGACCAGTTGTAATAAGACTGACCAATCAAAGTCTTCACGGTTTCAATCTTCTTCGCACGAGCGGCGGGAATTTCCAAACCGTCATCCCCCTTGAGAAGGATATCCAGTGATTTCAGATAATAGTCAACAGCTTTATCAAATTCGGACTTCTGATACGCAGTTGTACCTTTCTGCAAGAATGCTTCTGCGGATTCATCATCAGCCTGTTCATCCAGCAAGGACTCAACAGAAGCCTTCAGAGCTTCCGCATCTTCGGGGAGTGCCGCAGACGCTTCTTCCTTTTCAGCGTTTTCCACTGCAACAGCAGCAGTCTCTTCAACAGGTGCTGCGTCCTGTGCAAAGACCGCAGGTGCAGTAAACGCCAGTGCGATCAATAATGAATAACGGGGCAATGCATGCATGCGACTCTCCATTAATTTTTTATATGCTTTGTTCATAATCATTGCAGTATCTCCTTAACGTCTGAAGTCAGGCAGACCATTCTGCGTATTTGAGCGGACCGGGATACCATCACCGCTGATCAGGCGTGCGGTAACAGAAACAATCAGGTTGTCTTTTTCGGCAGAATGAGCAGATTCAGTGAAGAAACGCCCGATAATCGGAATATCACCGAAAATAGGCCATTTATTACCTACGGATCCTTGTTTGTCAGCAAGGATACCGCCGATAACAACAGTCTGTCCGTCATAAACCTTTACATTCGTTTCGACCGAACGAACGGAGATTTCCGGCATCTTCAAAGTCATCGGATGAGTCTGACCGGACTTGAAATCACCAATCACGTATTCATAGCTGTAGTCGGACCAACCGGTCAGGTCAGTAACAGACGGAAGCAGAGCAAGACGGATAGCATAGTTGTTCGATCCCAAAGTAGGAAGCACAGTCAAACTGGTACCGACTTCACGGGCGCTGCCGAATTCAGGATAAGACGGTTCAAAGCTGATTGTGGAACCGCAGCTCGTATTGATTTCAGGTTCTGTCCAGCTTTCAGGGAAATACATCTGGCGAACCATCTGAATCTGAGCTTCTTTACCGGATTTTGTTACGACCTTCGGTGTACAGAGAATTTCAGCACGGTCAGTACGGTCAACTGCATTCACCGTCAGGAAAACGTTCCAAGCCCCGCCCGGACCAAAGTTCGGGACAAGGTTCAAACCGTTAATCAGCTTGTTATTGCTGTAGTTTGCAGAAACATTCGGAGAAGTAAGGAAGGTATACCAGCGCATATCATCCGGATTCACACGTGTAATTGTCCAGTCAAAACCAAGTTCTTCCAAATCGTTCATTGTGATTTCAAACATCTTGGATTCAATCATAATCAACGGGTCCTGAACGTCCATATCACGAACGGCCAGTTCAAGCTGACGGACATTTTCAGGAGTATTGACGACTGTCAGCTTGTTTGCACGGCTGTCGTATGCAACGGAAGAGCCTTCTTCAAACGGAATACCGTTTTCAATGAAGTATTTTTTGAGTGCATTTGCAGTAACCGACTGAACACGTCTCATGCTTTCGGTTCCACCGACACCGGTCGTGAAAGTGCTATTAACATCGACATTTGCAAACGAAGAATCAACAGCTCCCATGTCATCCTGATATTCAGCTTCTGCGGCATCTCCCATATCACTGACAATTCGTGAAATGATGCCTTGACGAATCGGGATATACCTGCGAACCATATCGCTCACATCTGTGGCCGTACCGATTGTAAGAGTTTTGTCAGCTTCATTGATGCGGAAAGCGAGATCAGTCTGCTTGCAGATATAACGAATCACTTCATAAATAGGAACTTGGTCAAGCTCCAGTGTGATTCTGTACTTATTCTCATTTTCCTTACGGTCGAAACGTTCAGGATTGATGAGAATAATATTAATGCCTTTGCCTTCCGGGTCAAAATCTTTGCTGCGTGTGCGAAGCATTGCAATGGCTTCGGGGAAGCTGGAATCATTGAATTCAATATGTTCAATGATAATTGAATTCAAACGATTGAACAGTTCATTTTCTGAACCGGTATAAATTTTCGGGCCTTCGGTCGCAATAATATTCTTATTGTCCGGAATATTTTCAACCCATGCCCATTCAGTCTGGGCTGACTCACGGAGCAGTTCATTGTAAACGCGCATATCGGCAATTGCATACAATTTGCGATAAATGCGTTCCAGCATGGTAATGGCCATTTCATTGTACGGATCCTTAATCAGAATCTGTTCCATCTTATCACGGGCTTCCGTGAAACGGTCATTCTGATACAGGAATTCACCGGTACGATACAACAGCGCAATTTCCTTACTGCGTTCTTCATAACGCGGGTCGATTTCACTCAGGCTTGCTTCCTTGGAATACTTCTCACCGTCCACAATGTTCTGAACTTTCGTGCGAAGAGCTTGTACGCGTTTATTGAATTCGCTCTTATCTTTATCCCGGCTGATTTCACGGCGCATACTGTCAGAATCAACAGGCTGTCCCGGCAATGCACCAAGGATGTAAACATTGTCTGCATAAGTCAGATTCAGAACAATTGTATTGCCGAATTCAATAATATCTTCATCATGCGACATCTGAAGAAGTTTGGTATAATCCTTCATTGCCTGACTGAACAGGGACTCACCGTAAATACGCTGTGCTTCCCGGCGTTCTTCCTTCAAGCGTTCTTCCAAAACAGAACGATTGGCAGAAATCGGATTTTCGAGCAGGACTTCCTTTGCCTCATCAAAAAATTTGAAAGCCTCTGCAAAATCATTTTCTTCTTTGGCACGGGAACGTGCCTTTGAAAGCAATTCCGTAAATCTGTCCTGATTTTCAATCAGTACAGTCTGTACATCTGCAGTCATTTTCTGTGCATCTTCAGGCAATTCCTTAAGAGCAGCAGCTTCAATCTCTGCATTTGTCAGTACGATTTCTGTGCCAGGTTCTGGACCGGCAATAGCTTCCTCGACGACCGCCTCCTGAGCTCGCAAAAGGGAAGGCATCAAGCCCAGCACAAATGCAAGAGAGGCTGTCGGAAAGACAAGCGTGCGAAGAAAACAGTTTGTGTTCATCTTCATTGGAGCATCCTTGTTGTTACTATGCGATTATTCATTGAATTCTTTTTCATCAGGAATTATTTGGATGATGCAGTATCATCCGGCTGAGGGCCGATTTTGTAGGTCTTCGTCGAATCTTTGACATCTTCCAAAACAACAGTTTTCGTTGCAGGATCGGCAGAAGCAATCTTGTAAGATTCCTTGCCGGTTGTATTTGTTCCGAACGTAATTGTGCGGCCAACCGAATAGGTCAAACGCTTTTTGAATACGGTATCAGTCAGCGTTACACGTAAATTCGGGTCAACGACCGTCTGATTGCGACGGCATTCGATTTTATCAGTGGAACCGACAGCCTGAATATATACAATCAGATCCGAAGAAGCAGTATCTTCCACAATATCAACAACCGAATAACTGATTCCGTTGTTGTCAAAAGTACCGGAATTAATACGGAAAGTACCGGAGCGGCTTCTCTTATCTTTCGTGGTATAACTGAAAGAAGCTCCCCACTTCGTCTTGTCAGTCCCGTAATTGTCAACGGATTTCAGCTTCAAACCAGAAATTGCCTGCGTTTTGACTGCGTATGTATAAAGTCTTGAGACATACGTCGGGTGGCTCAAAGGATCCGTCGGGTCGGTATCGGCATGGTATTCATCCGACAGCGTGAAACCATCCTTATCATCATCAGATGAACTGTCAAGCCCTGGATTACTGTAAATTTTGTACTTCTTTTCCCAGTCATCAGGAATACCGTTGCTGTTTTCATCGTTATTCACGAGATCAGTACCTTCAGCTTCCTCTTTGGGCTTCAATTCGGCACTGCAGACAGGGCATTTGCCGCTTTTGGATGCACCAATCGCGGGAATATTTTCCGCTGGAATCAAAGAGTGGCAGGAAACACATTCCACCATGGGATAAGGAACCATCATTTCTGCGACAGTCGATTTTTCAGCAGGAGCTGTAAAACCAATGGTCAAAGAATCCGAAAAGATGATTTCAGTTTTGTAATCCGGCTTGTTTGCATCAATTTTTGCATAGTCGGAATCAGGTTCCTTTTCATTTGTAATATCAAGAATCCTCTGATTCTGCACTTTCTGCACAACAAGTACCTGGAAGTACAGCAGGGCAGCGAAGCAAATCAAAAGGACTGCCAGAATAATTTTCTCGTAATGAGCTTGTAAGAAATTCTTAAATGACATGATCAATTACTCCCCATTATTTATCAGGAACAAGATTGTCGCCGCGATAGAGATAGTAATCGACTACCAGCGTGCATGTAACTTCATCGCGTTTTTCACCAAGCAGGACACGTCCATAATCAGGATGAGACGGTTCTGTCGGCAAAACATCAACGACTTCAATGATATTACCATTTGCATCAGTCTGTTTCTTGAGACGCTTGTTTTCCTCTGCATTCTCAGCAGAAGTTTCCGGATCTTCGTCTTCTTTTTCTTTTCTGATTTTCTCTTCTTCAAGATCATAAATATGTCTGCGAACAGCCGTATTTGCTTCGGTAATATATGAAGAATCAACCGTGAATTTAAGATTTCTCAGGACATATACACGATTGTCTTTGTATGCAGTGTGAAGCAAATCAATAAAGGCATTGATTTCATCCAGCGTTGACTGCAGTTCAATTGTATAGGTAAATACAAGAATTGCAGAATCAGGATCGCCATCCGGAGATGAACCGTAAAAATAATCCGGAGTCAATGTATTCAGCTTGCGAACATGAGCGTCATTCATTCGGGTAATCAAATCTTCCTTAATCTGGAAATTACGGAAGACAGGAATCACCATTTCCGGAGGAGGCGCAACAGACGGATTCAAACGGTTGTAGATGAAATCACGAAGTTTGCGAACACGATCACTTTCATCATCGGGATCGGTCGGGAGACCGGGGATGAGGTTTGATGCGGCATAAGAATTATACAGAGAGTCTATATAGTTCTTGCAATCAAGCTTGCGCATCAGTCTCGGGATTCCAAGAGAATCCAGGAACATCTGTTTTGCGACATTATTCGTAACTTTTTCCTGCGTTGTTGTCTGAACTTCATCACGGAAAATTGCGAATGCCTTCTGCAGCTTATCCAATGCAGCTTTCTTGAATTCTTCTGCATTAGCGGAATTAACTTCTTCCGGAGCTTCCGTAAGTTTCTGAACAAACGCTGCAAAAATCGCATAACGTTCTTCCAAAACATTGTCGGGAATCACGAATGAATCAGAATCATTCTCGACTTCCACGTGCATCTCTTTGTAGATTTCACCAAGCATTGCACGCATTGAGCTTTCATCCGTTTTCACCACAACAAGTTTTTTGGAGGGATTGAAAACTTTGAGTTCTTCTTCCGTCGGAGCTTCCGGCTTTGCTTCTTCAACATCTTCAGAAGGTTCATCCGTTTCTGCATCTTCGTCTTTATCAACCGGCTTTGCGACGAATTTGAATGAATCATCAGCGTAACCTTCAGGGATTTCCTTCAGTTCACTCGTAGATGCGATATTGCGAATAAAGGCCAAAAGTGCAGAACGATACGGTCTGCCGAAATGACGGTAAACAAGTGCGGTTTTATTTTCAAGGAATTTAATATCTTCCTGAATCAAATCTTCACTTGTCTTAACACTGTTCGGTTTGCGGACACGGTTAATATTTTCCACAACTTCACGATTTTCTTCAATTTCACTCATAGCAGAAGAAATCATGCTATTGCTCTGTCCGATAAAAACGCAAAGTACAATACTTGCGGCAAGCGTAAGCACGACCACAATGCTAAGGACAATATTCTTCAAGAAAAACTGCTTCATTCTTCATCCTCCTTATTTTCATCTCCCTCCTCAGGGAAGAGGAGTTTCTCGAATTCAGGATCATCGAGCGGAGCTTTCAGTTCGATAGCAAGGAGGAATTTGCAGATTGTGAGGCTGTCGCAGAAGTTCGCACCTTCATCGTATACAAGCTGAATCTCATCTTCATTTGCTTTGAAGAGACCAGTCTTTTTCAGGTTAGTTGTGAAAATATTAATGGCAGCACTGCGGTCTGTCTGTTTGGTCGATTCCTTTTTGCAAATCACGTATGCAGTAACATTCAACCACGTCAGAACAGTCGAAGAATTAGCACTTTCATCTTTTTTCTTTTTATCCTTGTCTTCCGAGTTATTCTCATCTGAATTCGGGTTAAAAGACAAATCTTTATTCTTCTTTTCACCGTCTTTTGCTTCTTCATCCGAGGCACGGGAAGAATCCTGTGCAGATGTAATTGCGGGGTTGACCTGAGAGGTAATAGCTACATCGGTAAACCAAACATTGTCCGGCACGCATTTTCTAAAGACAGAGAAGAACGCAAGAGTATTATTACGTTTTTTCAAAAACTCCGTTGCCATCTCATAATTGGAAACTGCGGTCGTTAATGCACTGTTGGCATCCTTCACGCGTTTTTCGATTATTTTCTTGCGTTCAACAAACGAAGAGAATGTTTCGCTCTTTTCGGTGATATTTGCGGCTTGTTGAGAATATGCCCAATAGGTAATTCCCAAATATGCTAAAATCACAATTGCGGTAATGTAGAAATAGATGCGTTTGGCACGGAACGCGACCTGCTTCTTAACATGATCGGGAACGAGCGTAATTTCCACGGGAGAAGTTCCAATGCGGCGCAAAGCCAAACCAATTGTTTCCGGGAAAAGATGTGCGACCTGAGAAAGGACCTCCTGATCGACATTTTCACCAATTGCAACAACTTGGAATGCGTTGAAATATTCGACAGGGACATTCAGCTTTTCTTCAAAGAATTTCTGTGCAAACGGTAAAATGGAGGTACCGCCGGCGAGGAAAAGTTTTTCCGGCTTGCGTCCTTTTTGCGTGGCACGATACAGATTGATGGAACGATTGATTTCGCTGTGCAGACGAGTCATCACGTTGCGCACAATTTTGGATACAGCCGCACCGATTTCAGAATCGGAATCTTCGTAAGCACCGCCCAGTGCCACATAGCCGTGTTTTCGCTTCATTTCTTCTGCATCAGCATAAGAAATATTAAATTCCTTGGCAATCTGCTGTGTAATTGTATCACCGGCAATCGGAATTGAACGGACAAAGAAACGAGTACCGTCGAGGAAAATCAGGGTAGAACAACGTC
The DNA here is from genome assembly GCA_002315855.1 of Lentisphaeria bacterium UBA1732. GTDB lineage: Bacteria > Verrucomicrobiota > Lentisphaeria > Victivallales > UBA1829 > UBA1732. The sequence goes on from DCIG01000049.1 coordinate 64,621, forward strand.
CGCCGATGTCAAGAAGAATCTGGCAGTCATTAGCCCCGATATTATTGGCACGTGCAGCATTGTAGCAGGATGTGCCAGCGACTTCGATTAAAGCAATTCTCTTATGAAGACGTTCGACCAGTTCCGAAATCCTGGAAACTATGTCTTTCTTCACAATCACGATCATTGCATCGATTTCAGTGCTGTCTTCCCCTACCGAATCCATCAGCTGTGAATCCCACACTATCTCATCCGGGGAGAGCGGGATTCCCTGTTTCGCTTCGTAAGAAACGATTTCCTGAATTTTCGCCTTATCAGACGTCATTGCAGGAATTTTTACAAAACGAACAAACGCATTTTTTCCGGAAATCGAAACGTAAACATCCGATGCGCTGAAATTATTGGTCGTAATGACGTCCGAAATTGCCTTCAGAATGACATCTTCTCCAAGTTCATCTGAAGAGTAGTCATATTCCGTATACGCAAATCGCTCCAGGACAAGCCCCTGCCCTGAAGTAAAGGAGAACTCGGCAGCTTTGATGCTGTCGCCACCAACGTCAATACAAAGAATCAGGTTTTTCTGTGCCATTGTTTATTTTCCTGTTGACTCTTTGAATGTCTCAAACCGATCATACTCAACCCATGCAAAAGGTGTTTTCGACACGGGCAGAAGCTGATCCGGCATATACTTGAAAGTTTGTGGATTGAATTTCTGTTGTGAAATATATTTGAACAGCGCATTCGTCCCTTTCATGGACGGACGCGTTTCATCACCTTCCGGCTTCAACAAATTGTCGAAGACAGTAGATGATTTGCGGACAACATCCGGAATACTTGCTGTAGTAGCAGCAGAATGAACTCGTTTGTAGAAATCTCTTCCGCACACCTGTGCTCCGGCAACAGGAGTACCGCCATAATTTACAGTAACATAAATCGGGAGCTCATCAGCATATTTTTTCAGCTGAGAGGAAATCGACTGATAATCGCTCTTCGTATCAATCGGGAACGTACCGAAAGCGAAGTTGCGATAGAGGACATCAGGAGTAATCATCATTCGCACATAATGAATGCCATTATCTGCGGAAATTGAGTTCAGAGTACCTTCTCCGGAAAGTACGCCCCAGCCGATACGGCCCTGATCATCACATGCGGGAATAAAAGCATCCATCTTAATCTCGATATTATCGAGCCAGTTTGACCACTTGCGGGGAGAGCCTTGCTTCCACATGTTCGCACGGAAAGTCACATCAATCGCAATCCAATGTTTAGGATACTGCATCTCCTTTTCACGAGCCTTGTACATCTCCGGGGTCTCATTTTCAATTTTGAAATAAGGAGTCGGCAGAAGCGATGCGGAAATCTCAACATCACTGATTGCCCATGCCGCAGGTTTGGCATCTTTTTCTTTCGAGCTGGAGGCTTTCTGTTGTCCGAATGCCGCCAACGTGAGGGAAGCCAGCATTGCTGCGAGCCATAGTTTCGTGGATTTCATACGTTTGACCTCATCGTGTGTATCCGTTAATTTATGGTTAAAACTTTTGTTTTTACAGAAAAATACTTCCGGTTTCGTGTTTTTTCAAGCAAAATTATAAAAAACAAACCGGATTATATGTTTTCGCAGTTCACTTCTGTTCTGTTTTATCGGTTGCGGCGGGTACGGCGTTCTCGGTAACGATTGTACCATTCTCAGTAACAATTGTTCCGTTTTCAGTAACGATTGATTCATCCTGCAGGACGACCGAATCCATAACTGCGCTTTCGTCTGTTTCCCTCATGTGTCCTGAAACGATTGCAGCAAGAAGCGTCAGCACAAAAAAGAGCGTAATGCAGATAACTGTGAGCTTGGAAAGATGCCCCAGAGCGTGAGCTCCGAAAACGCTTTCTCCCAGTCCGCCGAATGCAGAACCGAAACCACCGCTCTTGGACGGCTGAACCAGAACAAGAGCGATCAGAAGCAGGGCGAGAATGACCACCAGGGTATTGATGATTGCGAGAAGAATGTTCATATTGTATAACCTTCAGTTGTTGATTTCTTCGTTTTTCACCTTCATTGATTCCTGTTCACGGAATGGCACAAAGGTAGATAATTGCATAAAAGTTGCATAAAAATAGCACAATATCGGCATATTTTCAAGAGAAAAACCATTTTTATATGAAAAAAAACTGGTTTTCGCTCTTCTTTTCGTGTTTTTACGTCGTTATCCCGTTTTTTTATGCTCCTTATAAAACATTGTTCGTTTTCGGATCAATCATGCGGAAATCTTCTACATGGACTGCCGGGTCTGCGCGAAATTCCAGATTGTTTCCGTATTTCTGCTGCATTGCGTAGAGTATCTGCGCATCATCATTCTTCAGACGAGCCAATACGGCAGGATTCAGAATGACACGCACCACAGACGAGGCTTTTCTTGAATGTGTCCGCTGTTTCAACACCTCCAGCAGTCTTCTCTGAATTTCCACGCTCATGCTGATTGCTGATTTCACATGACCGGAGCCATTGCAATACGGGCAGGCATCAAAAAGCGAGTCTTTCACGCTTTCGCTTTCACGCTGGCGTGTCATTTCCATAAGGCCGAACTTACTGATCGGAAGCAGTTTTGTTCTTGCGCGGTCCTGCGCTGAGAGTTTGTTCATTGCGCGATTGATCTGTTCACGATCCTGAGCGTATGCCATATCGATGAAATCAATCACCACCTGTCCGCCGATATTGCGCAGACGCAGCTGGCGGGCGATTTCAGTGGCCGCCTCAAGATTGGTATTCAGAATCAGCTGCCGTTGATTCACGCCCCCTTTTGATTTCCCCGTATTAATATCAATTGCTACGAGGGCCTCCGTCTCATCGATGCACAGATAACCTCCACTGGGCAAATTCACAATTCTGTTATAGATTTCAGCGACCTGCGGAGTAACCTTGTACCGGTCAAATACAGGCTCAGCACGTTTATGACGCGTAATCACCGTCTTGAAATCATTTCCGACGAAACGATCCAGCGTTTCTTTCAGAAAATTGAATTTATCCAAATTGTCTACCACGATTTCGTCAATATCATCGGTCAGCAAATCGCGCACGGTGCGTTCCAGCAGACATGGTTCGGCATACACCAGCTTCGGTGCTTTCGGTTTCACCAGTGCCGATTCCACTTTTGCCCAAAGCTCCAGCAGCATTTGAATATCGCGCTGGAAAAATACGGCTTTCCGACCTTCCCCGACGGTACGGCATATCAATCCCATTCCATCGGGCAGATTCAGCCCCAGTAAAATTTTCCGCAGGCGGTCGCGTTCTTTTTTATCTTCAATGCGAGAAGAAAGCCCGATATGCTTGGAATACGGCAGCAGTACCAAATAACGTCCGGGAATCGTCAGGTTTGTCGTTACACGTGCACCTTTGGTCCCAATCGGGCCTTTTGTAACCTGCACAAGGAGTTCAGACCCGCACGGAAATACGCGCGGAATATCTTCCAGTGTCAGTTTCCCGCAGTGAATGCGTTCTTCCATTTCTTTCAGGCGTTTGGCCTTGTCGCCGCCCGTCAGAAGCGTTTTGAATTTCTCACCAAGCACATTGATGAGACGTTTCTTCTTGACAGGAGAAACTCCATCCGCCTGTTCCAGCGCACTTTTTTCTTCATCAAATTTTTTGATGTTGTCCATGATGTCATACGAAGCGGGAAGCATGTCTTTGAAATGCATGAAAGCATTTTTCTCCGCCCCGATATCCACAAAGCACGCCTCAAGAGACGGTTCAATACGGACAATTTTGCCGAGATAAATTGATCCGGCAACGATTCCGTCCGAAGTGCGTTCGATCTGGTAATCCTCCAGTCTGCCGTCGACAAGCAGGGCGGAACGTGTTTCCAGCTCTTCGCAATTCAGAATGATTTGTTTTTTTTCAGAAGCCATAAAATATGAAATTCTTTCCTTTTGTGATTGGAGACGCCCTATTCGTGTTCATCTGTTATCTCCGGCAAATGCACAAATTCATTTGGATCATTTCTGCGTATCCACAACAAATTTTCTGAAAAAGCTCCCTCACTTTTCAGAATGTGCACTTTCAAAAAGACAAACTGCAAATAAGACATACCTCCTATTGCCGGACGGGCTGTTCGCCATTCAGCAATACGTCGCCGACGGCAAGCGGGCTGCCATTCAAATAGTCAGCAACGGACATTTCTTTTTTTCCTTCGGGAATCACTTTTTTCAGAAGCAGCGTTCCTGATCCGCAGGCAATCATGATACAGTCTTTTGAGATTCCGGTAATCTCCCCCGGCTTTGCGGTTTGAACGCGTTCTTTTGTATACAATGCTGAAATCATCTTCAGCATTTTATTGCGTTCCGGAGTACCTACTCTGCATGTAACAGACGGCCATTTGTTATAGGCTCGGATTTTACGCTCAATCACTTCGGCATCATCCTTCCAGTTCACCAGTCCATCGGATTTTACGATTTTTGCCGCATACGATGTCCCTTCCGGCGATTGCGGATGCGCCACTGCCGTCCCCGCAGCCAGATTGAGAATACAGGCTTCAATCCGCTCTGCCGCAAGTTCTGCAAGCTGCTGTTCCAGCACATCAGCCGTTACATCGTCTGAAACAGACAAACGGTGAATCTCATAGACCGGACCGGTATCCAACCCTTTTTCCATCTTCATGAAGGCAACTCCTGTTTCTTTCTCCCCGTCGACCAGGCAGGAAATAATCGGAGATGCTCCACGATATTTGGGAAGCAGCGATGCGTGAACATTCAAACAGCCCAAACGCGGTAAAACCAGAACCGGCTCTTTCAAGATTTGTCCGAAGGAAATCACCACGATAAGATCGGGGGCAGCTTCCCGCAAAAACTGCATGGTATCTTCCGTGTTGACTGATTTCACACGCATACACGGAATGCCGTTTTCATCGGCAAAACGTCCAAGCGGAGTCGGTGTTAAAATACGCTTCCTCCCCGCTTCCTTATCCGGCTGGGTGATTACAGCACAAAGTACAAAGCGGGAGCTTCCTGCCAGTGCTTTCAGGACAGGGACGGCTATCGCACCAGACCCCATAAATGCAATGCGCAATGGTGTTTCAGTCATGATTTCAAATGATAAAGTGATGATCGGTATTTCGCACGAATGCCGGCATTTTCATTGACAGAACCGTTTTGAAAGATAACCTCTTCAGGAATACATTCAAACCTCTTTGCGTACCATGCTTTTCTCATTCACAAAGTCTGAATCACACTCTGAATCAAGAGGAAAACATACGCGGCATCGGTCCGAAGTTTCTTGCGGCTCAGGATGAAATATCCTGCATTCGTGTATTTTTCAGATAGAAATTTTTTCTGAATTCATCTTCAGAATCCAGGAAAAATCGTTCAAATAGAATAATTAATATAGCATCTGAAACATCTCTTTACAAGTCAAAGCTCCTTGATTCATTCATTTTACATGATTTTTCTCTCCTGACATGCAGTCAAAAATCCGGGATATGGAGTTTTTCGCCTGTGAAACAGCTTGAATCAGGACATGGTAACGGGTATTCCTGACAATCATTTGGGCGTTGCTGTCTCCGGGTAAGAACTTTTTTCTCGATTTCTGCCGTCATTCCGTAATTTCCATTCATTTTGGTTTGAAAAAAAAGAAAATGATGTTATTATATATATTGTATTGGAATATTTCTTTTTTGAGAGCAGATTTCAAGAGGCTTTGATGAAATACTTCATTCTGCCGGTTATGAAAATACTCTCGTAAAACAGATATGCTTCAAAAGTCGGTTCTTTCAACCCGATTTAAGGGGTACCTCTCGATTCACCTTCGGAAAATAAGGCACAGTTTGCTCCATGGAAATCCTCCGTTTTGAAAACATCACGAAAAGGTATGGACAAAATACAGTTCTCGACCATGTTTCTCTCTCCGTCAATGAGGGGGAAGTTTTTTCTCTTTTAGGTCCGAGCGGATGCGGGAAGACAACGCTTCTGCGAATTTGCGGAGGGTTCGAGCCGCCCGATGAAGGACGCGTCATTTTGGATGGGGTTGATATTACGGATATGCCGGCAAACCGGCGCGCGATTCGTACTGTTTTCCAAAACTATGCACTTTTCCCTCACATGAATGTATGGGACAATGTCGCATTCGGTCTGAAAGCCACGGGAATTTCTCAGAAAAAAATCGAAGAAGATGTCCCGAAATATCTTGATTTGGTTCAACTCACCGATTATGCCGCACGCAAACCCGGTCAGCTCAGCGGCGGTCAGCGTCAGCGCGTCGCCATTGCCCGTGCCCTGATTACGAAACCGAAAGTTCTTCTTCTTGACGAACCCCTTGCCGCTCTTGACCTCAAGCTCCGCCAGCGTATGCTGATTGAACTCGACACACTTCATGATGATGTCGGGATTACGTTCATTTTCGTAACTCACGACCAGCAGGAAGCCATGAGTATCAGTGACCATATTGCTGTGCTTCGGAACGGAGAAATCGAACAAATCGGCACACCGCCGGAACTCTACGAAGCTCCCCGCACCAGTTTCGTCGCGGCATTCATTGGCGACACAAACTTTTTTGAAGGCAAAGTCTCTGCCATCAACGGAGATTATTGCAGCCTGAATATCGAAGATTTCCCCCCGCTCCGTCTTTTTAACGACAAGAAGGTCCCCGTCGGACGCAAAGTTCACATCAGCATTCGCCCTGAAAAATTCATGATTTCTCATGTCAAACCTGAAAAAACGGATGCAAATACAAACCTTCTGCAAGGGAAAGTGGAAGAGGTTATCTATCTTGGTTCTCATACCCGTTACTGGGTGCGTGTTCAGGCGTGGCGTATCTCCGTCATCAAACAGCATTGCGGATATGCTCTGGACGAACGAAGCATCAACTGGGGCGATGATGTCTGGCTCAAATTTGAAGCCGACAATGCCTATATGCTTGACCATTACGAAGAGAATGACGAGAATCTTCTCGCTCTTCCCGACCTTTGATGTTCAGCAGGGGGTAACGTCTCATGAAAAAAAGCTCTTTCACCAATTTTTTTCTTGGCTTGCCGTCATTTGTTTGGCTGGTTGTTTTTTACGCATTCCCGATTCTGATTGTCCTGCTGCTTGCTTTCAGACCGCCTGATTCAAACGGCGGAATCGGCACAGGCTGGACGCTTCAGACGCTTCGCGAACTCAGGAATCCCAGCTATCCGGCCATTATCTGGCGTACTTTCTGGCAGGGGCTCGTTTCCACTGCGGTCTGTATTGCAGTTGCTGTCCCGATCAGCTACCAGCTTTCGCGCACCTCCAGCCAAAAGCTCCGCAATACCATTCTCCTTTTGATTATTGTTCCCTTTTGGACGAACTTTCTGATTCGGATTTACGCATGGCGCATCTTTCTGCATCCGGAAGGTGCATTCAAACATCTTCTTGTTCTCATCGGTGTCATTCCTGAGTCCACCGGGCTTCTTTACAACCAGTGGGCAGTTCTCACGGTAATGATTTACACCTACATTCCATTTGCGGTTCTTCCCATCTACGCCATTTCCGAAAAATTCGATTTTTCCCTCATGGAAGCAGCAAAAGACTTGGGTGCAAGCTCATTTTATGCGTTCCGCAAAATCTATCTGCCCGGTATTTCAAAAGGAATATGGACGGCTGTCATGGTTGTCCTGATTCCTGCATTCGGAGCTTATCTGATTCCTGATCTCGTTGGCGGGTCCACCAGTGAACTGATCGGTGATAAAATCGCCCAGCGCGTCTTTGTTGACCGCAATCTGCCTCATGCCAGTGCGCTTTCCGCCCTGCTGATGCTCGGCGTTTTTGTGCCGTTGATTTTAGTCTCATGCCTTCGCAAGTTCCAACTGAAAAACCAGAAAAAAGCGGAGTTCATGAAATGAAAAAACGCTGCAACCGGCACAGCCGTCTTCCTGTTGCGATTACGCTTTTGACTCTGCTTTTTCTTTATCTTCCGCTTGTCATGGTCGCAATTGCCTCGTTCAATGCCAGCAAATACGGCGGCGTCTGGACAGGTTTTTCCCTGAAATGGTACAAAGCTCTTTTCAAAAGCCGTGAAATTTGGAATGCCCTCACCAATACCCTTTTCATTGCTTTTATTTCGACTTTTTTCTCCACGCTTCTTGGTACACTCAGTGCGTTGGCTCTTTACAGAAGCAAAAACCGCTTCAAAGCAATCTATCATGCTTTGATTTATACACCTTTGGTTGTCCCCGACATTCTGATGGGCATTAGTATGCTTCTTCTGTTTGTAACGACTTTCTCCGCGTGCGGCACATGGTTCCAATCCGTATTCGGCATTGAACTCGAACTCGGCATGACCACCATCATCATTGCACACATCACGTTCTGCATGAGCTATGTTGCCATGGTGGTTCTTGGACGTTTGCAGGAATTCGATCATTCTTTGGTGGAAGCCGCCTACGACCTCGGAGCCAGTGGATTGTATACATTCTTTCACGTTACACTGCCCGTTATTTTGCCCGGAGTCATAGCGGGAGCGCTGTTTGCCTTCACGCTCTCGATTGATGATTTTGTCATCACGTTCTTCGTGAAAGGCGCAGGCGACACCACTCTGCCCATTTACATCCAGAGTACCATGCGTCACGGCTCTCCCGCCATACTCAATGCCTTATCGGTCATCTTCCTGATTTTGACTTTCATTTTGGTTTTCACTACTCAAAAACTTCTTTCAAACAAAACGGAGACACACAAATGAAACACCTCCTCGCCTCCTGCTGTGCCGTTGTTCTTGCGGCTTTCTCGCTCATCCTTTGTTCGTGCGGCAAAGAAAAAGAAACTTTGCACATTTACAACTGGGGCAATTATATGTCCGATGATGTCATTGCGAAGTTTGAAAAAGAAAACGACTGCAAAATCGTTCTTGACCTCTTCGACTCCAATGAAAGCATGTATGCCAAACTGAAAGCCGGCGCAGGCGGTTATGACCTCGTTGTGCCGTCTTCCTATACCGCATTTATGATGAATGAACAGAATATGCTCGAACATTTGGATCATTCCAAAATTCCCAATGTCGATCAGTATTTCGACAAAAAATACAGCTCCCTTTCTTCCGATAAGGAAATGGCATATACCGTTCCTTACTTCGTCAGCTTCACCGGCATCGGCTACAACGCCGCAAAAGTTCAGGATTTCAAACCCACATGGAAGATGTTTGAACGCTCCGATCTCAAAGGCCGCACCACGCTTTTGAATGATCCTCGCGAAGTCATTGGCTGCGCGCTTCGTGCAATCGGTATTGAGGATGTCAATTCCACCGATCAGGCTCAGATTGATAAAGCGGTAGCACAGGCAAAAATCTGGAAAACACAAATCGCAAAATTCGGTGTCGATGACGCAGTGGCAGCTCTTGCTTCCGGTGAATTCTATCTCGTCCAGAACTACAGCGGCGATGTTCTTCAGGCAGCCATGGAAAACCCTGATGTCCGTTTTGTCATCCCCGAAGAAGGTTCCACGGTTACGTTTGACAATTTTGCCATCATGAAAGACAGTGCGCACAAGGATTTGGCATACAAATTCATCAACTTCATTTATCGTCCCGAAATTTGCGCGGAAAATATGAACGTTATCCAGTATGTTACTCCTCATAAAACCGCCGTTGATCTCGTTGATGATGAACTGAAGAACAATCCGGCATTTACCATTCCCGAAGCCGATTTTGCCCGTTGCGTTCCGCTCCGCGATATGGGCGAAAAAAATACTGTTTTCAACAAGGCATGGGATCGTATCCGCGAGGAATAACCCCGTATTCCCCGCCTTGAAAACCTTGTCCTTTTTTTTATTCAAGGCTTTTCAAGAAATCTCATCTCATTATAATATCTCTGCCAATCAGAGAAAGCTGTAACCTGAAAAGGAAATACCATGTTTCTGAACGATCGCTATTTGATTTCCAATGAAACCGGCAAGCGCATTTTTGATTCCGTCAAAAATCTGCCGATTATTGACCCTCACAATCATGCAGATGTCGCATCCATTGCCCGCAATCAGAACTTCACAAATGCCTGGGAGCTGTTCGCCGCCACAGATCATTATGTCTGGGAAATGCTTCGCAAAACAGGCGTGGACGAAGAGCTGATTACCGGCAGTGCTTCACCTCATGACAAGTTTATTGCGATGGCAAATGTCTTTGATGACATTGCCGGAAACCCTGTCTACGAATGGATTCACCTCGATTTGCGCTTCCTCGGCATTCAGGAACGCCTCTGTGCGGAAACCGGCGAAATCATTTGGAAGAAAGTCAATGCCGCGCTTGCCTGGGAAGAAAACAAGCCGATTGAACTGCTTCGCCGCATGAATATTTCCGTGATGTGCTCCACCGATGATCCCGCCGACCTGCTCACTGCGCACGAATCCGTAAATAAACAGTTCGGACGTGTCATCGTCCGCCCCACCTGGCGTCCCGATAAGGCAATGAAAATCATCGCTTCCGATTTCCCGCAGTACGTGCAGAAACTTGCCGCACGTTTCAGTATGACCATTTCCACGCTGGATGAATATCTCGATGCCCTGAAGCTCTCTCACGACTATTTCCAGGCAAATGGATGCAAAGCCAGTGATCACGGGTTCACCCTCATGCCATCCGGTGTCGGCGATAAAGCGAAAGCCGCGGAAACATTTGCTCACGTCCTTGCCGGACAGCCTGCCGATGAAGCGGAAGCCGCCAATTTCGCAGATTATCTTCTTGGCGAAGTCTGTGAAATGAATGCCGTTACAGGCTGGGTTACACAGCTTCATCTCGGACCGGTCCGCGATGTCCGTTCTTCTCTGTTCCGTGCTATCGGACCTGATGCGGGCGGTGATGTCAGCGACATCTTCCTTCAGCAGGAACCGAACCTCATCAAATTCCTGAATCGTTTCGACAATCGTCTGAAAGTCATACTGTACTGCCTTGACCCCATGCACCAGCCCACGCTTGCCGCCATGAGCCGCGCATTTGGACGTATGGTTCGCCTTGGTTCTGCATGGTGGCTTTGCGACACCCCCATCGGCATGAAACGCCAGCTCGAATACATTTGCAGTGTCGACCTTTTCAGCGCATTTGCAGGGATGGTTTCCGACTCCCGCAAACTGCTCAGTTACGCATCCCGTTTTGAAATGTTCCGCCGTGTTCTTTCCTCCGTTCTCGGCACCATGGTCGAAGCAGGACAAATACCCGAACCCATCGCGATGAAACTTGCGAAAAAAATGTGTTTTGACGGCCCTGCGGAATTCTTTGACATGTAAGCCTCCGACAGACCGAATCACAAAGACAAGAGCTGATTTCAAGGTTCCTGACCTTTTGAAATCAGCTCAGTTTTTTTGAAATCAGCTTCCTTTCCTCAGACAATCCGTTCATTCGGGTCGTTTTTCTTCTCCATATTTCATAATAAAATGAAAATATTTGCAATATTCTTTCAATTTCATTTGAAAATAATTTCAAACCATGGTATAGTATAATAGAAAATCTCTCCTCTTTTTCATCCTCCCTTTTTCTATGAAAGGATTTTCCCATGAGAATTGATGATTCGATGTTGAATGCCATTCAGTCTGCCGTCCACAAATACGGCAGTGTCCTCAGCTTCGCAAATGCAGTCGGGGTCTCCCACACCACAGTCAATTTCTGGCTCAAAGGCCGCACCGCGCGAATCAATGCACAGAACTGGAATGCGCTTCTTCCCGTTTTGGAAGAATTTCTGCCGCCACAGCCTCAAGCGCATTCGATGCGTGAATCCTCCGCGATGTCCGCTTATGCAATCAATACCCCCAATAAAATACCGGAAGTTTTCCTTCTGCAATTCCCCGAACTTGAGTTCCTGACATCATCAAAACAAGTCCCGGATTTCACACATTGCACCAATACCGCCTCTTTCACTGCTTCAGCCGGTAAACATGCCTTTGCAGTTGAAATCGACCAAGCTCACACCGGATATTTTCACCCGGGGACTTTGCTTCTTCTCGACTGGGGGACTTCCCCTGAAAACGGAGATTTCGTACTTGCCTGCCGCAAACGCAAAATACGCAAATATCTTTTTGCCCGCTACTACTGCACAGAGAAAACCATGCTCCTGAAATCTCCCGACTCCGCTCAGTCCGAAACTTCGGAACATTCGCTCAGTCGTATCTCTTCCGAGTTTGCATGGATTGTCCCTGTTCGGGAAGCCGTCATGCCTCTCTGAACTCATCTTTTCATACAGCATAAAGCCGATTCTGCTCAAAAATGCAGAATCGGCTTTTTTCGTTCACAGAACCGTTTGGATTTGACGCATCTGCCAAAGATGATTCAGCCATTTTGACTGCTGCCGGAAATCTCGCGTCTTACTTGTTCTTGGCGATGGCACGGCGCATATCCATGTCATCCTGTCGAGCACGGAGCGTCTCCCGCTTATCCCCGAATGTTTTTCCGCGGGCAACTCCGATTTCCACCTTGACGTATCCGCGCACCAGATACATTTTCAATGGAATCAGCGCATATCCGCGTTCTTTCACACGTTGAGACAGCTTGAGTATTTCCTTTTTGTGCATGAGAAGTTTTCTTGCGCGTTTCGTCTCATGATTAAAGCGGTTTCCGAATGCATACAGAGAAATATGAATCCCGTATGCCAGCAGTTCCCCGTTTTCAATCTTGGCGAAACAATCCTGCAGCTGCACCGAATGAGAACGGCAGCTTTTCACCTCTGTTCCCGCCAGTGCTATCCCCGCCTCATACGTCTCGATAATCTCATAATCATGAAACGCTTTTCGGTTCCGTGCAATGACATTGTCATCAGCTTTGTTGTTTTTGTTGTCTTTCGCCGGCATTTCGGGAAATCCTTGTTTTTGAATTGAGGAAACTGTCGTCTTCGATTGATTGCTCAAAACGGAATCAACAGTCCCCGGTTATTTCATGAAGTTTGCGGCTTTTCTGCGGAAATCACTGATTCCCGGATAATTGCTGTCAGTCAGATGAAGTTCGTTCAGTGCCTCTTTCTGTGCCGAAGTCAGATTGGATGGGGTTTCCACCTGAATATGAACCAGCTGATCGCCGCGTTCTCCCCCTTTCAGGGAAGGCAGTCCTTTTCCTCGCAGACGCAGCACAGCACCGTTTTGAGTTCCGGCCGCAATCTTCACTCGTGTCTTGCCTGTAATGGTCGGCACATCGGCGATACTGCCGTTGATTGCGCAGTCCAGCGTGATCGGCAGATTACAGATAATATTCTGACCTTCTCGGCTGAATACGGCGTGAGGCCGCACTTGCGTGATGACATACAAATCCCCGTTGCTTCCTCCGTTCGGAGCCGCGTTTCCCTTGCCGGATACTCTCAGTTTCGATCCGCTGTCCACTCCCGGCGGAATATGTATCTGGACTTCCGTTTCCACATTCCGGACACCTTCGCCGCCGCATTCCATGCACGGACGTGTAATCACGGTTCCCGTGCCGTGGCATGTACCGCAAGGCATTTGCTGCTGGAAGAACGATTGTCCCGACACAATATAACCTGACCCGCCGCAAGCAGGACATGTTTTTCGGGATGACCCAGAAGCCGCGCCGCTTCCGCCGCAAGCCGAACACTGTTCCTGCTTGTTGTAACGTATCTTCTTGTCTGCACCGAAAATCACATCTTCCAAATCAATTTCGATTTGCAGGGTCAGATCTTCGCCTTTCATGGGCTGATTTTGGGCTGTTTTTCTGCGTCCGCGTCCTCCTCGCCCCAGGAAATCTTCGAATGAAAAGGCACCTCCTCCCATTCCCCCTGCGGCTCCGAATACCTGACTGAAGATGTCCCGCGGATCAGAGAAGCCGCTGAAATTCCCGGAGAATCCCCCTGTTCCGCCGCCGAAACCGCCGCCCGTCGGACCATAACCCTGACCTCCGGTCTTCTCGAACAGTTCAGGACCAAACTGGTCGTACTGTTTGCGCTTGTTTGCATCGCTCAGCACTTCATACGCCCGTGAAACCTCCTTGAACTTTTCCTCCGCGCTTTTGTCGCCCGGATTCTTGTCGGGATGGTATTTCACAGCCAGTTTGCGGTATGCCTTCTTGATTTCATCAGCGGTAGCTGTCTTGCTCACACCAAGTGTCTGATAATAATCTTTGGCCATAAATCTTCTCTTGTTTGTAACTTTTCAAGTGTTTGAATCGTTGATTATGCCTGCGGGGCTTCTTCCGTTTCCGCTTTTGCCGCAGGACCGGAGCTGACCACCACCATTGCAGGTTTCAGCAGTCTTGACCCGCACTGATAGCCTCTGCTCCACTGGCGAATCACAATCCCCTGCGGTACGGTATCGGACGCTTCCTCCGCCACGGCCTCATGGATCGCCGGATCAAAGGGTTTGCCCACTGCATCCAGCACCGCGATATCCAAATCATTGAATGCCTTGGTGAACTCCTGTTCAATCATTTGCAGACCTTTCACAATGGTATCGATGGCAGAAGCCTTTCCTGCTGCCGCCACAGCCATTGTGAAATGATCATAGACCTGCAGGAACGGAAATGCCGTATCCTGCAAAGTATTGCAGCGGGTGGTATCCAGTTCACGGGCCACGCGTTTGCGCTGATTATCCAGTTCGGCGAGTGCCAGCAGTCTCAGCTTTTCCATTTCGCTGAGCTTTGCCGTCAAATCTTTGACCTGATTTTCCAGTTCCTCGATTTTCGCGCCTTCTTCGGTCAGTCCGAAATTTGCATCTGCGGTTGCGCTTGCATCCGCATGTTTTTCCTCATCGAATGCAGCTTCGCCCTGCGGGTCAATATCTGACATCGGATTTTTTGCTTCTGCCGCAGCTTCCTGTTCGATCTTTTCAGCGTGATCGATGCCCTGTTTTTTCTTCTTCAGCATATCTGTAAACTCCTTGTGTTTCCTCTGAGATGGTTTTGCTTCGGATTTGCCTCTGTCCCCAGGAACATCCTGCTTATCCGTTCCTGTTGAGAGAGCTTTCCCCGTGATTGACTTGCCCCGCTTCCGTTTCAGGTGCGCGGAGAAATGACTTCATTCCTCTGAATGGAGGGCTTTCGGGAATACCGCCCATAAGTTCTTGCCTTATGAGCGGGTCTCTTCTATATTAATATAACGCTTTTGCCCGATTTTTCAACCGTATTATGGCAGATTGCGCATATCAGACGATGATTCATTCCCGATGGTCGAGAAGTCGAGTTCTCCGTCTTTCACGTCCACGGTCAGCGTAACCCCCTCATGAAGTTCCCCGCTGATCAGCATTCTGGAAAGTGGTGTCTCCAAATCCGTTACAATCACGCGTTTCAGCGGTCTTGCACCGTAGCGCGGATCGTAACCTTTCTTCGCCAGCAGTTTTTTGGCTTCACTGCTCAGATTCATTGCCACACCTTGCTGATTCAGTCTCTGACGAAGCAGATTCAGCTGAATATCCAGAATATCCACGATTTGCTCCATATCCAGCGGCTTGAACAGCAGAATTCCATCCACGCGGTTCAGAAATTCAGGACGGAAGTTCGCATGAAGCAGTTTCATGATTTCAGGACGGGTCTTCTCCACATCCCCGTTGCTGTCCAGCAGCAGATCACTGCCCAGATTTGAGGTCATGATGATAATCGTGTTCTTGAAGCTCACTACACGTCCGTGAGAATCCGTCAGACGTCCGTCTTCCAGAATCTGCAAAAACAGATTGAATACATCCGGATGCGCTTTTTCGATTTCATCGAACAGCACGACCGAATACGGTCTGCGGCGCACCGCTTCCGTCAATTGTCCGCCTTCATCGTAGCCCACATAACCCGGTGCGGCCCCAATCAGTCGCGATACGCTGTATTTTTCCATGTATTCGGACATATCAATCCGAATCACGGCCCGTTCATCATCGAACAAATCATCTGCCAGTGCTCGTGCCAGCTCGGTTTTGCCGACTCCGGTAGGTCCCAGGAACATAAACGATGCAATCGGACGTTTCGGGTCTTTCAGCCCGGCACGGGAACGCAGAACTGCGTCAGACACTGCATCCACGGCTTCATTCTGACCGACCACGCGGCGATGAAGTTCATCCGCCAGATGAAGCAGTTTTTCGCGTTCGCTCCGAACCAGTTTCGATACGGGGATTCCGGTCCAGCGGCTCACAATATCCGCCACGTCTTCTTCCGTAACTTCCTCCTTCAGGATTCGGGCTGACGCACTGTCTCCGGCAAGTGCCTTTTCTGCTGCCTCAATCTGCTTTTGGATTCCGGGAATCGTGCTGAACCGCAGCTCTCCGGCTCGTTCCAGATCGCCATCGCGTTCTGCCCGTTCCATTGCCATTTTCGCGGTATCCAGACTTTCTCTCAGCTTCTGCAAATTCCCGATTGCCTCTTTTTCCGCATTCCACGAAGCTCTCAGAGATTTCGCTTTCTCCTTGATTTCCGCAAGTTCCGACTCCAGTTCTTCGCGTCTTGCCGCGCTGGCATCATCTTTTTCCTTGCGAAGTGCGGAAAGCTCGATTTCCATTCGCATACTTTTCCGTTCCGCCTCATCGATTTCCTGCGGGCAGGAATCAATTTCGGTACGCAGTTTCGCCGCCGCCTCATCAATCAGGTCAATTGCCTTGTCCGGCAGGAAACGGTCTGCGATGTACTGATCGGAAAGTGTCGCCGCGGCAACGAGTGCACCATCCCGGATTTTGACTCCGTGATGCAGTTCATAACGGTCCTTCAGTCCGCGCAGAATCGAAATGGTGTCTTCCACATTCGGCTCAGGCACCAGTACCGACTGGAAACGGCGTTCCAGTGCAGGGTCTTTTTCGATGTACTTCCGGTATTCATTCAGCGTTGTTGCTCCGATGCAGTGGAGTTCACCGCGTGCCAGCATGGGCTTCAGCAGATTTCCTGCATCCATGGCTCCTTCGCTGCCTGCTCCTGCGCCGACCACGGTATGGAGTTCATCGATGAACAGGATAATATCGCCTTTGGACCCGGACACCTCCTTCAGCACGGCTTTCAGGCGTTCCTCAAATTCGCCGCGGTATTTTGCACCTGCAATCAATGCACCCATATCAAGCGCAATCAGCCGTTTGTTCCGCAGAGATTCCGGCACATCGCCTTTCACGATTCGCACCGCCAGACCTTCCACGATTGCCGTTTTTCCGACACCGGGTTCACCGATGAGAACAGGATTGTTTTTCGTGCGGCGGGCGAGAATCTGTACCGTGCGGCGGATTTCATCATCACGTCCGATCACCGGGTCCAGCTTGTCCTGCCGTGCCGCTTGCGTCAAATCCCGTCCGTATTTTTCCAGAGCCTCGAACGACGCTTCCGGATTCTCATTGGTTACACGCTGATTCCCGCGCACTTCGGTCAAAACTTTCAGCAGACTTTCCATATTCATACCGGCTTTTGCCAGACATTCTGCGCTTGCTTTGTCATGCTCAATCAGTGCCATCAGCAAATGTTCTACGCTGATGTATTCGTCTTTCATGTTTTCCGCTTTTTCGCGGGCACTCACCAGAATATTGCTGAAATCCCGTGATGGATACACATCGGAAACACCGCTTCCCGTTACCTGCGGAATCTTCTGCAATTCCGCATCAATGGCATTGCTGAGCATCGGCATCGGCGTATTCAGGCGTTTCATCAGCGATGGCAGTAATCCGCCCTCCTGCGTGCTTAACGCCTTCAGCAAATGAATCGGACGTATCTCCTGATGACCATGTTCACGGGCAAGTATTCCGGCTCCGGCAAGTCCTTCGCGTGTCTTTTCTGTCATTTTCTGCATATCCGGCATAGTAGTTTCTCCTTCCGGTCCCTCTCGGAACCTTCTTTTTGTTTGGCGTACCAACCTCGAAAAATCATAACAGCACAGTTTCAGATACTTTTTCTCTGCATTTGCCGGACAGTTTCTCTGCGGCTTTCTCTAACTCCGCCGCCGGACCTGCCTCACGCTCAAATGCCGGATTGTTTTCTTACTCTGCCTGCCGACTTCCGGGAATCGGCTCTTTGTTTTTGTTTTCACCTGAAATAGAGCATGTTTCATGCCAACTCCGTTTACGTTTTTTCCGATTTATTTTTCCATCTCCATTTCAAAAATGAGCCATTATGTCTCATTTTCAATTGTGCCTTTTTGTCTCATTTCCTCTCATTTCCGTCTTCTTCCACGTTCCTCTTTTCCTTGCCACGCATACGGTGTCATCGTCATCGAAAAACATAAATATGAGCTGATTTCATAAGTCATTGGCGGTAAGATCTGATAAGAATCTTCGCGCAGTTGGCGGACGTAGTTTGAGGTGGCTGCCGGAAACACAACCGCCGAAAACGATCTCCCGGCAAATGCCGAAGAGTATTTCAAAGCTCCCGGCAGGACTTAGAAATTAGCTCTTAATGGAACATTATTCTTGACTTTATTGAGAAAGAATGCTATAATTATATCGGGTCATGCGGCATTGATACAGAATCAACTTTTTTCAATCCTGCAGATTTCTGAATGATTCCACGTATCAACCACACGTTTTGCTTATGAATTCTTCAATCCATTTCTTCTCAGACCAAATCAGTCTGTTGTTCGATAAACTGGCCGGCAAGCCGGCTCTGTATCATTCCGTCATTCTCTTTCTGATTGTCATAAGCTGTATTCTGATTCATTTCCTGACCAGCCTCTTTATTTCTTTGCTGACAAAAAAAATAAAGAAAATATATTCTTTCCCGGATGAGTCTTTCCAAAATAAATTGGTTCGGAACAATTTTTTTCTTTCGCTGATTCTCCCGTTGTTTCTTTTCAGTGTTTTCTGCAAATTATGCCTTCCGACCTCTTTGTTCGCAACATTCATTGCCAGATGCGGGCTTGTTGTTGTGGTGATTTGCCTGAATACGGCCTTGATTTTGATCTGTTCGTTCATTAACGACTGGATAAAAGCGACACCGG
This sequence comes from Lentisphaeria bacterium UBA1732, assembly GCA_002315855.1. GTDB lineage: Bacteria > Verrucomicrobiota > Lentisphaeria > Victivallales > UBA1829 > UBA1732. The sequence goes on from DCIG01000049.1 coordinate 83,391, forward strand.
GAAAAGAAAACACACCGATTCATGCTCTCATGCAATCCTGCAAAATCTTTTTTGTTTTCGTAGCAGGGATTCAGATTATTTCAATCATTGTCTGGCAGCGTCCGATTTATGTCTTCTCCGGAATTGGTGCTGCCATGGCTGTTTTTTTATTGGTCTTTCAGAATTCACTTCTATCATTCGTTGCAGGGATTCAGATTAATACCAGTCGCCTTGTCAAAATCGGAGATTGGATTGCTTTTCCGGATGGCTCGGTTGACGGTATTGTCATAGAAATAACCCAGCACATTCTGAAAGTCCGCGGATGGGATATGACCATTGCCGCCCTCCCCATTCGGAAACTCACCGAAGATGTTTTCATTAACTACACCAACGTCTTTCAGTCCGGTCATCGTCTCATTAAGAGACAAATCATGCTTGATCAGGATAGCATTCACTTCCTGACACCTGACGAACTCGTCTTTTTCCGGAAATTTGACATCTTTCAGGATATGCTGGAAAAAACATCTGACTGGTCATGGAAATACTTTTCTGCACAATCCGCCGCGCTTTCTGCGGAATCCTCATGTTCTGCATTCACAAATGCTGACCTGTTTATGCGCTACATGGATCACTGTCTGAAAACGCATCCCGATATTTGCCGTGATCCTTACATCATGGTTCATACATTGGATGCAACAGAAAAAGGATACCCCGTCGAATTTGTCGCGTACTCAAAAAAGACCAATTATGTGCCATTCAATCAAGTCCTTTCCGAAATCGTCAACCATTTGATTGCGGTTCTTCCCATGTTCCACCTGAAAGCATTCCAGCTTTCTTCGGATAACTCGGTCCGTTCGCTTTCACGGAAATGATGTCCCCTTGAAGCCGGCACACCTCCGAATAACACCTGTTTCACCATACTTTCTGTCTCCTTTCTGAAATTCGACTCCCTGTCGTCAGAAAAAAATACCCCTCTATAAAAGGCGCAAAAAGGCTGTTTTCGGACATCAGTCATTCGCAATTCATTTCCAGTCAGCAATTTATCTGAGACAGCCTTTCTTGTCCTGTCTCTTGCGCTTTTCCCGTCCCTCCTCCTTTATTGGCGCATCTTTCGACGACGCGTGAAAAAAATCCATTTTTTTCGCGTTTTTTCCTTGATTTTTTCTTAATATGGATTATCTTTTATTAAAGACCATCTTTAATAACGAATCTTTTTCAGGTATTTTCGATGTCAGATCATCCGGAATGCCTGCTCTTTCGCGAGTTTCATCATGATGACCAAAAAAACAATCGACCGGTTCAGACAAATCTGCAATGTTCACCACTGCAGATGCACGGTTCAGCGTCTTGCTGTCTATCGGTACATCTGCGGCAATACTGCGCATCCTTCGGTTGATGAAATCTGGGCAAATGTGAAAAAGGAAATCCCGACGATTACCCGTGAAAGTGTTTTTCGGATTATGATGGAGTTTTCCGAATGGGGGCTGGTTTACAGAATGGACAAAATCACAAATGCTTGTTTCGATGGCATTGCAGGCAATCATGGTCATTTGATTTGCAGAAAATGCGGTGCCATCATAGACTTCAATCTTCCCAAGCCGCTGACCATCCCGTCCGATGCCGTAGGATTCTGTCCCGACCACATTGAACTCCGTGTCAGCGGAATCTGCGCCGCCTGTGCTGAAAAAACCGGACACGCCGCCGATTCGTCGAAGAAATCCCCGCACGGTAACACCTCAACCAACTGACTTTTCCCGGTGAAGCTCTGCTTCCCTCAACATATCCTCTGATTCTTGACGCGGCAGACGCCGCACAACGAAAGGAACTGTTATCATGGATCTCAAAGGTTCAAAAACTGAAGCTAACCTCTGGTACGCATTTGCCGGAGAATCTCAGGCTCGCAACAAATACACCTATTTCGCAAGCAAGGCAAAAAAAGAAGGCTACGAACAGATTGCCGCTCTCTTTGAAAAGACTGCCAACAACGAAAAGGAACATGCCAAACTTTGGTTCAAAGCTCTGAACGGCATCGGCTCCACTCTTGAGAACCTGAAGGCTGCCGCCGCCGGCGAACACGAAGAATGGACAGATATGTACAAGCGTTTCGCCGAAGAAGCCGTTGAGGAAGGTTTCACCGAGCTTGCCGCTCAGTTCGCAGCTGTCGCGCAGATTGAAAAAGGACATGAAGAACGCTACAACAAACTTGCCGCCAACATCGAAAATGACGAAGTCTGGGTCAAGGTCGGCGAAAACCGCTGGGAATGCCGCAACTGCGGTCATATCTACATCGGTGAAAAAGCTCCGCTCGTCTGCCCGGTCTGCAAGCATCCGCAGGCTTACTTTGAAATCGAAGCCAAAAACTACTGATTTCCCGTCAAGCCTCTTCCCGTTCACAAATTCGAGGGAGGCTTGCATCATACAATCAGAAAACCGGTTGAATTCTCTTTCTTGAGATCTGATTTCAAAGTCCTGACAGCAGGACTTTGAAATTTGCTCCTGCGGCAATTGGCGTTTTGCGTCTGGTGACTGGAAAGGAGGCACCGCGGAATCATAGCTGACTGGCACAACAGGAAGATGAATTCTTCACAGAGCATTGCTTCGAGACAAAAGCGTGCTCGCACCCATTTCCATCGGTTTTCACATCACAAGGAGTTACAAAATGAGAAGTATCACCACATTTGATTTGCAGTATGCACATCGTTTCTACAGATTCCAGGGCGAAGCTCAGTATCTTCATGGACACACCGGCCGCCTGACCATCGAGGTGGAAGACTCCATCGAGCCGGGCGTCAACATGGTTTTCCCCTGCAATGAAATTCAGAAAGTTGCCTGGGATGTCCTGAAAAACTTCGACCATGCTCTGATTCTGCGCGAAGACGATCCTCTGCTTCCGGCAATCCTTGCCGTCTACGAAAAGCAGGGCATCAAGAACGGCGCTCCCTCCAATAAAATGAAAGGTGCCGCATTCAAAACCGGGCTTGCCACAGCATATCCCGACTGTCGTCTCGTCGTTACAAAAGAAACCATGACCGTCGAAGGCATGATTAAGATTGTTTACGAACTGCTGAAAGACAAGCTGAATATTGCCAAGCTCACTTTCACCAGCGGTGTCAATGCTGCCACGCAGGAATATACACCCGTGAAATCCATCGACCGCTGCCCCCTCTGCGGTGTGGCTCTCGTTGATGGCGTTTGCCCGAAGTGTGGTTATCGCAAGAAATAATCTTTCTTCCGGTTGCTAAATTTTTGCCGGGGCGATGATGAGGCAAACATCGCTCCGGCATTTTTTTGAGGTAACAAGTTGTATGGGAAATCTTCCCTTACGCCATGTTCCAGTTTTCCGCCTTCGGCTTGTAATCAGACACTTGTTTGCATCGTTCCGCCACGGATTCATGACATGCCTCTCCCTCATACACGCGTGCCGCTTTCCCCAGAACCAGCCAGTACGGCGCATCTTTGAAAGGATCATGCAAATCCTGCTTGCAGTCGGTCGGAATCGCCTCCGGCACGTTGCATCCCAGTCCTGCCCCGGCGACCGCCTCGCACATCCATTGCAGGGCGATATTGGACAATCCTGCCTCCTTGTATCCGCCGCCCACATCGCTGTGAACTCCGGCGAACCAGATTTGCGTCAGTTTGGTCGTTCCGTTTTCGCGCCACTTCATCACCGGGAATTTGGTGCGGCATTCATCCAGCGACATGCCGTGATACGCGTTTTCCACGATTTCCGGCAGTTCTTCATCGTGGTATTTGATGTTCGGGATAATGCTTTTCACAATATCCCACACTCCGGCGAATGCTATTTTCGCCACAGGCTTTGTCGCAATCTTCCCCAAATCAGGCTCATCGGGATTCTTCACAAAACAATCCACCGCCTCATCACAGTATCGGAAATCTTCAGGTATCCCGCACATTGCCAGCAGCCAGCAGAATACATGCACCGTGAATGCGCCCCGGCTGAATCCGTACAGTGCAATCTCCACATCCCCGACTTCTTTCTTGAATTGTGCCAATTCACGGTATGCTTTCTTGATATTTTCAATAATCCCCACACCCGCCATATTCCCGCACATGACATCATACTCTTTTCCTCCGGGACCGGATAGATACAGCGAATACGAATCGGTCTCTTCATCAAAAGGCTCGCACATCTGATACAGTTTGTATACGTTTGACGGATTTTCCGCTTTGGGGCCGTTGGAGGTCCCGTCAAAGAAAATCGACATGACATGTTGTCTCATTGTCTGCTCCTTTTATCTCAATTTGCGTTTTTCGGTTCCACTGGCAGATATTCGATTCGCATTGGCACATACGTCCCGAAGGAAAGCACCGCCAGCAGGGAATCCCAGTAGGTGATATGATACGTTACAGACTTGTTGTACCCGTCTCCGACAAAATCCGTCCCGTTGGTAATCACATAGCCTGCCTGTTCCGCTTCGCTCATCGTCGCCGGAAAATGCGTTTCCCCCTTTTGCAGACTTTTTCCTTTCGTATTCCAGAATGATCCGTGTGCATCCACGGTATAGCAATGGTCCTGACTTGCTTTCACCCGCACACTCGGATATTCCACGCTCATTTTCACCGTGGTGCATCCCACGCAAAGCATCAAGGTGATGAATACGCCCGCAGTCAATCCCGCGAAAACCGCAGGTACCGCGATTTTCCATGTACATCTTGATTTCTTCGTCTGTTCCATATTGAATCATTGCGCCTTTCTGTTTGGGGTTGCCTGTGCTGCACATCGGAATGTATCGAACAATTAACAGTAGCATCAAATCTTCTTTTTTCAAGGGGAAAAAGATAGAGTATCTCGATTAATTTGGATGGCGGCTGCTCGAAAAATAATCCCCTCCCGCAAATGCAAAAAACTCCGGCTGTCAGCAATCTGACAACCGGAGTAGTTTTTCTGATCAGGTGCAATCAGTGCGGATGAATTACATCATGCCGCCCATGCCGCCCATACCGCCCATGCCGGGGTCTGCCGGTGCCGGTTTTTCCTTTTCGGGGATTTCGGTGATCAGGCATTCGGTGGTGAGCAGGAGACCGGAGATGGAGGCCGCGTTCTGGAGTGCGCTGCGGGTAACCTTCTTCGGGTCGATGATACCGGCCTTCAGCATATCCACGTATGCGCCGGTGGCAATATCATAACCTTCGTTGCCGCTGCCGTTCAGAACCTTGTTCACGATGACGGAACCTTCAAAACCGCCGTTGGATGCCAGCGTGCGGAGCGGTTCTTCCACAGAACGGCGGATGATGTCTGCGCCGACTGCTTCATCGCCTTCCAGCTTGAGGCTGTCCAGTGCGCTCACTGCGCGGAGCAGAGCCACGCCGCCGCCGGGGACGATACCTTCTTCAACTGCTGCGCGGGTTGCATGGAGTGCATCTTCCACACGGGCTTTCTTTTCCTTCATTTCGGTTTCGGTGGCTGCGCCGACGTTGATGACGGCCACGCCGCCGCTCAGCTTGGCGAGACGTTCCTGAAGTTTTTCGCGATCGTAATCGCTGGAGGTCTCTTCGATCTGCTTGCGAATCTGGTTCACACGTGCCAGAATGTCGGACTGCTTGCCCGCGCCTTCCACGATGGTGGTGTTTTCTTTTTCGATGGTGATGCGTTTAGCCTTGCCCAGCTTGTCCAGACCAACGGTATCCAGCTTAATGCCCAGATCTTCGGAAATCAGGGTGCCGCCGGTCAGAATCGCAATATCTTCCAGCATGGCTTTGCGGCGATCGCCGAAGCCAGGTGCCTTGACCGCGCAGATATTCAGGGTGCCGCGCAGCTTGTTGATGACCAGGGTGGTCAGGGCTTCGCCTTCCACGTCTTCTGCGATGATGAGCAGCGGCTTGCCTGTCTTGGCAACTGCCTGAAGCAGCGGGAGCAGGTCATTCAGGCTGCTGATTTTCTTTTCATGAATCAGGATGTAGGCGTCTTCCAGAGAGCAGACCATTTCTTCGGCGTTGTTCACGAAGTACGGAGAGAGGTAGCCCTTGTCGAACTGCATACCTTCGACCACATCGAGTGTGGTTTCGATCGTCTTGGCTTCTTCCACGGTGATGGTGCCGTCTTTGCCGACCTTGTCCATTGCATTGGCAATGATTTTGCCGATTTCGGCATCGCCGTTTGCGGAGATGGAGGCAACCTGTGCGACCTGTTCGGTTTCGTTGACTTCCACGGTGATGTCATTCAGCTTGGCTACGATGGCTTCCACGGCCTTGTCGATACCGCGCTTCAGGCTCATCGGATTTGCACCGGCGGTAACGTTCTTCAGTCCCTGCTTGAAGATTGCTTCTGCAAGCACGGTTGCGGTGGTGGTGCCGTCGCCGGCGATGTCGCTGGTCTTGCTGGCAACTTCGCGGACCATCTGGGCGCCCATGTTCTGGAACGGATTCTGAAGTTCAACTTCCTTGGCTACGCTCACACCGTCCTTGGTGATGACCGGGGAACCGAATTTCTTGTCGAGAACCACATTGCGGCCGCGGGGTCCGAGGGTCGCCTTCACGGCGGCGGAAAGCTGTTCAACGCCGGACAAAAGCTGACGGCGGGCTTCATCATTGAAAATCATCTGTTTTGCAGGCATAATTATATTCTCCTGGTTTTTGTTTTTTCGTTAATCTTGCTGTTGTTTTTCTTTAGCCGACGATTGCGAGAATATCGCTGGAATTGAGAATTTTGTATTCTTCATCATCCAGTTTGACTTCAGTTCCGCCGTACTTGCTGGTCAGGACCACATCGCCGACCTTGACATCGAAGGCGGAGCGGGTGCCGTCGTCATTCAGCTTGCCGGTGCCAAGCGCAATTACGCGTGCAGACTGCGGTTTCTCTTTGGCTGTATCCGGGATATAGATGCCGCCCTTCATCTGTTCGACTTCTTCGATTGCCTTCACCAGAACGCGATCGCCCAGCGGTTGAATTTTGTTTGCCATGATAAACATACTCCTTTGGTTTGTTTTGGGATGCCTCCGCTTTCACGGAGACATCTTTTTGTTTTATTTGATGTGATTGTTGAAATCTTGCAATTATTTTCCGTCATCCACGACTTCGGCGTCCACAACTCCGTCATCGTTCTTCTGCTGAGACCCGGCATTCGGTGCGCCCTGCGGACCTGCGCCCGGTGCGCCCTGCTGCTGATACATGTGCTGTCCGATTTCCATCAGCTTTTCTTCCAATGCCTTGGAATTTGCCTTCATGGCTTCGGTGTCATCATGTTCGATGCTCTTTTTCAGCTTTTCGATGAGTGCGGTAACCTGCTCCTTGATGTCGCCCGGCACTTTGTCGCCCAGATCCTTCAGCTGCTTTTCGGTGTTGTACACCAGAGAGTCAGCGCGGTTCTTGACTTCGATTTTTTCCTTCACGGCCTTGTCTTCGGCTTCATGTGCCTTGGCTTCGTTGACCATGCGCTGAATATCCTGTTCGGACAGACCGCTGTTGGCGGTAATTGTAATCTTCTGTTCCTTGCCGGTTCCCAAATCCTTTGCGGTTACATTCAGGATTCCGTTCACGTCAATATCGAATGCGACTTCAATCTGCGGAACTCCGCGCGGTGCCGGTGCGATACCGTCCAGACGGAAGCGTCCGATGGTCTTGTTGTCCTTGGCCATATCGCGTTCGCCCTGAAGCACATGAATATCGACGGACGGCTGATTGTCTGCTGCGGTGGAGAAAATTTCGCTCTTGCGGGTCGGAATGGTCGTATTGCGTTCAATCAGACGGGTCGTAACTCCGCCCAGAGTTTCGATACCCAGTGAAAGCGGGGTAACGTCCAGCAGAACGACATCGCCCAGATTTGAATTGCCGCTCAGCACGCCGCCCTGAATTGCTGCACCTGCTGCCACCACTTCATCGGGGTTCACACCCTTGTGCGGTTCTTTGCCGAAGATGCTCTTTGCGACTTCCTGTACTCTCGGCATACGTGTCATACCGCCGACCAGAATGACTTCATTGATGGAGCCTGCGGTCAGACCGGAGTCGCTGATGCAGTTGTTGCACGGCTTGCGGGAACGGTCCAGCAGAGGATCGGTCAGCTTTTCCAGCTGGGCGCGGGTCAGGGTCGTCTGAAGGTGGACAGGTCCGTTTGCGTTCATGCTGATGAACGGCAGATTGATGTCGGAGCTCATGCTGGAGCTGAGTTCAATCTTGGCCTTTTCTGCGCCCTCTTTCAAACGCTGGAGTGCCTGCGGATCACTGCGGAGGTCAACACCGTTTTCCTTCTTGAATTCTTCAGCCATCCAGTCCATGATTGCACGGTCGAAGTCATCGCCGCCCAGGTGGGTATCGCCGTTGGTTGCCTTCACTTCAAAGACGCCGTCGCCGATTTCCAGAATGGAAATATCGAAGGTGCCGCCGCCCAGGTCGTACACTGCAATCTTTTCATCTTTGCCCTTGTCCATTCCGTAAGCCAGTGCGGCTGCGGTCGGTTCGTTGATGATGCGCTTGACATCAAGACCTGCGATACGTCCTGCATCTTTGGTGGCCTGACGCTGGGTGTCATTGAAGTAAGCTGGCACTGTGATGACGGCTTCCGAGATTGTTTCGCCAAGAAATGCTTCTGCATCCTGTTTCAGCTTCTGCAGAATCATTGCGGAAATTTCCGGCGGAGTATAAGTCTTGCCATTGGCTTCGATGCACGCATCGCCGTTGCTTCCGGCAACCACTTTGTACGGTACGCGGGAGATTTCATCCTGCACTTCTGCAAACTTGCGCCCCATGAAACGCTTGATGGAGAAAATTGTATTTTTCGGGTTCGTTACAGCCTGACGTTTGGCTGTCTGCCCCACAAGTCGTTCACCGTTCTTTGTGAATGCGACAATTGACGGCGTCGTATTGGCGCCTTCTGCATTCGGGATGATTTTGAATGTATTGCCGTCCATGACAGCCATGCAGCTGTTGGTAGTACCGAGGTCGATTCCAAGAATTTTGCTCATAGTATGTTCTCCTTGAATTGGATGTTTGTTGTTTTTGTTTTGGTTTTACGCTTTCTGTATAGCAATCATGATGCCAACTTTTATCTTTCTCACCCGTTTGACCTCATTCCCTGCCTTTTTCCCTCATTTTTCCCCGGTATCTCACCATGGCACAGTGTCTCGTCTCATGTCACAGTGCCGCTTTTTGTGTCATCCTGTCTCACTTTTGTGCCATCTTTTATCATTTGGCGCATTTGCCTTTTTTGAATGAAAATTTTCGTTCTCGTTTGATTTTTCCTTTTTTGGTTGTACATTTTCTACATCTTTCACTCTTTCACATGGGAATTTCTTGCATTCCCGACATAAACGGAGATCTTTCATCATGTCCGGCATTTTCAAAGCATACGATATTCGCGGGATTTACCCGGAACAGCTCAACGAAGCTCTCGCAGAAAAAATCGGACGCGCGTATGTCGCGTTCACTGGCGCAAAAAAAGTGGTCATCGGGCGCGATATGCGTCCTCATTCCATTCCGCTGTTCCATGCCCTTGCAAAAGGTATCACGGCACAGGGTGCCGATGTCATTGACCTCGGTCTTTGCTCCACTCCCATGTCCTATCATGCAAATGGCAAACTGAAAGCCGATGGCAGTATCATGATTACCGCTTCCCACAATACCGCCGAATGGAATGGTTTCAAACTCTGCCGCGCCAATGCGGTTCCCATCAGCGGCGTTACCGGAATTGCCGATATTCAGAAACTTGTCGAAGACGATAATTTCGTTCCTGCCGCACACACCGGCACCATTTCCGCATACGATATTTCAGGCGAATACCGCTCGTTCCTTCGCTCCTACGTCAAAATGGATCGCAAGCTCAAAGTCGTTGTCGATTATGCCAACGCCATGGGCATGTATGAATTTGCCGGAATCAAAGACCTTTTTGAGGTCATTCCCATGTACGAAGGTTTGGACGGCACATTCCCCAATCATGTGGCAAATCCCCTCCAGACAGATACCCTTGATGCCATTCGCAAAAAAGTCGTGGAAGTCGGCGCTGACTTCGGTGCCGCATTTGACGGGGATGCCGATCGATGCGGTTTCATTGACGACAAAGGCGAAATCATCCCCATGGACCTCTTCACCGCGCTGATTGCCATGGATATTCTGGCGGATGGTCCGGCGACCATTCTCTACGACCTCCGCAGCAGCTGGTCGGTCAGAGAAGCCATTGAGGCTTGCGGCGGCAAAGCCTGCATGTCCCGCGTGGGTCATGCTTTTATCAAGAATCAGATGCGTCAGGAAAACGCCATTATGGCGGGCGAACTTTCCGGACACTACTACTTCCGCGAAAACTTCGTTGCGGAATCCCAGGGCCTTGCCATCATCAAACTTGCCAACCTCATTTGCAAGAAAAATCTCCCGGTCAGCGAGCTGGTCAAACCCCTCAAGAAATATTTCCAGAGCGGCGAAATCAACTCCAAGGTCGCAGACGTGAAATCCATCCTCGACAAAATCCGCTCCAAATACGCCGATGGACACATGTTTGAACTCGACGGGATCAGCGTGGAATACGCCGACTGGTGGTTTAACGTCCGTGCATCCAATACCGAGCCTCTTCTCCGCCTCATCGTGGAAGCAAAAGACAAAGCAGCGATGGAAGCCAGACGCGATGAGCTTCTCTCCCTCATCCGGGGATAAGCTGCTCCGTATTTTCGCAAAACGCCGGAACACTTCTCTGCTCCGGCGTTTTCATAAGATTCTGAAAGAAGAATAACCTCACATGATACGTCTCATCGGCTTTGATTTGGACGAAACCATCGGCAATTCCGTTCCGCTTTGCATCGAATGTTTCCGCCGGGCTCTCGAACCTTTTGCGGGGAGAGTCCTGCCCGACCATGAAATCACCGCAAACTTCGGTCTGAGCGAAATCGGGACTTTTATGCGCATGGTTCCGGACCATATCAGCGAGGCGTATGAGAGTTATATCGCTTGGTATCTCGAACTCCATCCCGTGATGTGTCCTGCTCCGTTTCCCGGCATTCCCGAACTTCTCTTCAGCCTCAAAAATTCGCAAATCCCCCTCGTCCTCATTACGGGCAAAGGCGACCTCTGCTGTGAACTGACCTTGAATCAATACGGCCTCGGCACATTCTTTGATGCCGTCCGTACCGGTGATCCGGTCAAATCCAACAAAGCCGCCAATATGCGTTCTCTCCTCGCTCAGTATCATTGCTCCCCCTCGGAAATGCTTTATATCGGCGATGCTCCCTCCGACATCACCGCCAGCCGCGAATGCGGCGTAACCTGCCTTTCTGCGGCTTGGGCGCCCGGTGTTGATCTTGCGGTTCAGCAGAATCTGAATCCGGACAATATCTGCCGTACCGTTTCCGAACTCGTTCAGCGTCTTCATGACCTGGGAATTCAGTTCTGACATCATTTGCACAAAACTTCATTGATTCCCCTTTTTTGACTTGCATTTTAAATTCGGGTGTGATATAGTTATTTGCTAAACTTTATTTACAGGAGGAATGTACCTTATGAACCGAATTATTGTAACAGGCGGAGCCGGTTTTATCGGGTCAGCAGTTGTGCGTCATATCATCAATGGTACTGCTGATTCAGTTTGCGTAGTTGATAAACTCACGTATGCCGGAAATCTCGAAAACCTTGCTTCCGTTGCAGACTCTGATCGTTTTCGCTTTGAAAAAGTCGACATTTGCGACAAGAACGAACTTGACCGTGTTTTTGCCTCGTTCAAGCCCACTCATGTGATGCACCTCGCGGCGGAAAGCCATGTCGACCGCTCCATTGATGGTCCCGGCGAATTTATTCAGACCAATATCGTTGGCACATATACTCTGCTTGAAGCCGCCCGGAAATATTTCCACACCCTCGACGATGCGGGAAAAACCGTCTTCAAATTCCACCACATTTCCACCGATGAAGTGTTCGGCGACCTCAATGGCCCTGAAGATTTCTTCCGTGAGACCACACCCTATGCTCCCAGCTCGCCTTACAGTGCCAGCAAAGCATCCAGCGATCATCTGGTTCGTGCATGGCGCCGCACGTTCGGTCTGCCCACCGTGGTAACCAATTGCTCCAATAACTACGGTCCTTATCACTTCCCCGAAAAACTGATTCCGCTGGTCATTCTTCATGCTCTGGACGGCAAGGAACTCCCCGTTTACGGCGAAGGTCTGCAAATCCGCGACTGGCTGTATGTGGAAGACCATGCCCGCGCTCTGTACCTCGTAGCCACAAAAGGCGTCCCCGGCGAAACCTACAACATCGGCGGACACAATGAAAAGAAAAACATTGAGGTCGTAAAGACCATTTGCGCCCTGCTTGATGAACTTCGTCCGCGTCAGGACGGCAAATCCTATGCCGGTCAGATTGTCCATGTGAAAGACCGTCCCGGACACGACCTGCGTTATGCCATTGACCCCTCGAAAATTGCCCGTGAACTCGGCTGGACTCCGCAGGAAACCTTTGAAAGCGGCATCCGCAAAACCGTCTTATGGTATCTCGAACACAAGGACGACTGGTGCGCCCATGTCCTGAATGGTTCGTATCAAATGGAACGCTTGGGAACAGGAGAATAATCATGAAAGGTATTGTACTTGCAGGCGGCGCGGGAACGCGTCTTCATCCGATTACACGAGCCGTGTCGAAACAGCTTCTTGCGGTTTATGACAAGCCCATGATTTACTATCCCATCAGCATTCTGATGCTCGCCGGGATTCGCGATATTCTGATTATCACAACCCCGGAAGACCAGCCGAATTTCATTCGTCTCCTTGGCGATGGACATGATTTCGGCGTCCATTTCACCTATGCTGTTCAGCCTCGTCCGGAAGGTCTGGCTCAGGCGTTCCTCATCGGGGAGGAATTCATCGGAAATGATTCCGTGGCTCTTGTCCTCGGCGATAATATCTTCTACGGTGCCAAAATCGGCAATCTGGTCCGCAATGCCGCAAAGAAAACCGATGGCGCAACTGTTTTCGGTTATTATGTCAGTGATCCCGAACGTTTCGGAGTTGTTGAGTTCGATGCAGATATGAAAGCACTTTCCATCGAGGAAAAGCCTGCCAAGCCCAAATCGAACTACGCTGTAACCGGATTGTATTTCTATGATAATGAGGTCGTGAATATCGCAAAAAACATCAAGCCGTCTGCTCGCGGCGAACTTGAAATCACTACCGTCAACAATGAATACCTTCAGCGCGGCAAGCTCCATGTGGAGCGGCTCGGACGCGGCTATGCCTGGCTTGATACCGGCACGCATGAATCCATGCTGGATGCCGGAAACTTTATTCGCACCATTGAAACCCGTCAGGGGCTTCAGGTCGCCTGCTTGCAGGAAATCGCCTACGAAAATGGCTGGATGACGAAAGATGAAGTCAGAGCAAGCGTTGTCCCGGACCTGCTGAAAACAAATTACGGACAATATCTGCTGAAAATGATTGAGGACTGATTGCGCCTCTCTTTCGCTCAAGGACACTAAGGACAACAAGAATGAACAAAATAAAACGGCAAGCCGTCTTCCGCCTCATAAATCGCTCCCGGTCCGTTTTCTATGTACTCGGATGCGTTTTCTCTTTGTTCATGGCGGATGCCGTACTTTCCGCTCAGGACCGTTTCTTCCGGCTTGACACCGATTTCAAAAACAAACCGGAAATAAAATATTACGAGCTGACGGGTACGGTGCTCGAAACAAGCTACATTCCCAATGCCGGAAATGCCATTCAGCCGGATTGTTATTACACTGCCATCGTCCATGTGGATGAAGCCGCAGACGGTGTCCCCGTGTCCAATATCGTTGTCTTTATCAAATGCTACGAGCGATTCAAAAACATCCCGGACTCTGCGGTCGGACGCGGCGATCAGATTGTCATGCGCTGCATTGACTATAATCAGGCGGACGATGCTACGAAAAAAACTCTTGCTTCCGACCAGCTCAATCATGGAGGCATGAAAAAATATTTTGTCCAGACTTTGCAAATCAACCGGAGGGAATCGCAAAATGTTTCATCGAGCATTCCGTCCCTTGCAGGAGTTCAGGCGGCAAATCAGGATAAAATTCTGCAGGATGCTGAACGTAAAATTTCCGCAAGTTTGGCCGCTTCCGCGAATCCTCCGTCAACCTCATATCAGGAACGGCAGCTTCCGGGCGATCGTATCGCCTCTTCTGACCTTCAGCCGTCCGAAGATGTCCTGCGCCGTCAGGATCAGGAATTTAAGCAGAAAGTCACATCCACATTGTCCATTCCCGACCTCGTAACGACATCTGATAAACAGCGCAAAGAGGATAAGGAACTGAACGATAAACTTTCCAGCATTATTGCAAAAGCGGATGAAACCATCGAACAGCGTCGTCAGGCATTGGCAAACGGCTATCTTCGCAAGGACGATAAAGATTCCGGCACGTTCGTGATGGATTCCGAAAATGTAATGCAGTACTGGATTGACGATTGCGTTTTCCGCCACAACGGCAAAATTCTGATTGAACTCTCTCCCGCAGCTGAGATTGACACGGACTCCGAAAAGAAGAAGAAGAAGGAGGGCGACGATGAAGGAAAACAGCAGTTTGAATGCAGTTTTTTGAAGCTGAAAATCCCTGAATTGAACAGAAAGAAAGACTTCACAGTCTCTGTTTCATTTGCCACGCCCGGCGTCCAATATCAGCTTTTCGACCGCTTCCATAAACTTTTCTACACATCCCCTGTTTCCAACGGTTCGCAGGCGGAACTGCCAACTTTCCTTCTCCATTCCTCGGAATTTGCCGGCTCGGAACTTTTCTTCAAATTCACATCTTCGGAAGTCGATACGGTCAATATCAATAAAATCACCATTGACTATCAGTCCAACCCGGATTTCATCTACCGCAAGCTGTTCTACGTCGCTTCCGACCAGTTCGATTCAAAACTCATTTCCGCCAATACGTTTGCATACACCTACAGTGCCACAGGTAAGCGCACAATGTTAATTGCAAAGGGCAAAATTGTTGTTCCGGAAAAAGAATCGGCTATCAAAATGTCCGTCAAAGTCCGCAATACAGGCAAAAATCCCACAAGAATTTATGTCGGCTACAAATATTTTGACAAGGATCGCACGCACATCAGCAGCGGCAGTTTTCCCGCCAAGGGAACAAACTCGATTGTCAATGTTGTTTCCTCGAAAGCCGGCAGCAACACCTTGATTGTGGATGCCATGCCGAAATATTCCAAAGGCAACTGCATTGCACTCAATGCACGCGCGGATTTGTCGGATGTCCCGAACCTTTCCCTTCTGGACGGCAATATTTCTGCTGTGAAAGAATTACCCGATGGCAAGGCGGAAATCACCATGTCCCTCCCCATAAAAACCGCAGTTCCGAAAGGCACACCCGTTCGTATTCATCAAGGGGCCGGTATGTTTCTGTACATGAACGATCAGATCCTTCAGCCCGGTGAAGAAAAAGTCTTTACTTCGTCCATTTCAAAAGATGAATCATCGCACCTTTATACCCCTGATTCCATTGCCACTGGGGTTTACTATGTCTCCCCGCTCATATTGTCCTATTCAACGGATGCAAACCTGGATAATACAGTCAAAATCAGTGACTGGGTCCTGACTTATTGAGGTGATTTATGAATATTATTCTTCTTTCCGGCGGATCCGGCAAACGCCTTTGGCCGCTCTCCAATGATGTGCGTTCCAAACAGTTCATTAAATTCTTCAAGCGCGAAGACGGTTCTTTGGAGTCCATGGTTCAACGAGTTTTCCGGCAAATCAAAACGGTGAACCCGAACGCGACAATTACGATTGCCACCTCGAAAACACAGGTTTCCGCCCTGCATAATCAGCTCGGCGACAATGTCGGAATTTCAGTGGAACCATGCCGGCGCGACACTTTTCCCGCAATTGCGCTGGCATCAGCCTACTTGCATGATATTCAAGGCGTTTCAGAAGATGAAACAGTTGTTGTATGTCCCGTTGACCCCTATGTTCAGGATGATTATTTCCGGTGTCTTCAGGAACTTTCCGCACAAGCGGCAAAAGCGGAAGCCAATCTTGTTCTCATGGGGATTCAGCCCATGCATCCCAGCGAAAAATACGGCTACATCATACCGGAAACCAAAGACAAAGTAAGCCGCGTAGCCTGTTTCAAGGAAAAACCGGATGCCAAAACCGCAGAAGAATACATCCGTCAAGGTGCATTATGGAATGGCGGCGTTTTCGCCTACCGTTTGGGATATGTGCTGAAAAAAGCTCACGAACTGATTGAGTTCACCGACTACAATGACCTCTTTCAGCGTTATGACTCTCTTCCCAAAATCAGTTTTGATTATGCTGTCGTCGAAAAAGAGCCGGCAATTCAGGTGCTGCGTTTCTCCGGCGAATGGCGCGACATCGGTACTTGGAACACACTGACCGAGGTCATGCCCGACAATAAACTGGGCGATGCCGTCATTGATGACACATGCTCCAATGTACACGTTCTCAATGAATTATCCATTCCTGTGCTTGCCATGGGCATTCACGATGTCGTCATTTCCGTCTCCCCCGACGGGATTCTTGTTTCGGACAAGGAATGTTCCGCCCGCATTAAATCCCGTGTGGACCAGCTGGAACAGCAGATTATGTTTGCGGAAAAATCCTGGGGCAGCTTCCAGATTATGAATGTGGAAGACGACAGTCTTACCGTTAAAATCACGCTGAATCCCGGTCATTCCATGAATTATCACAGCCACGAGTACCGCAGTGAAATTTGGGTCGTTCTCAGCGGAGAAGGCCGCGTCGTAGTGGATGATATGACTCAGCAAATCCGCCTCGGCGATGTGATCACCATGGAAGCAGGATGCCGCCACACGGTCTTTGCCTACACCCCGCTGAAAATGATTGAAGTCCAGCTCGGTAAAGATATTTCCGTGCATGATAAAAAGAAGTTCAAGTTGAAACAGTCCTGATTCACTGTCCCGATGATGCCTCATCCTTTTTTGCTCCGTCCCGCCTCAAAAGACTACTTGTGGGGCGGCGATCGGCTGAACAATGATTTCGCGAAGAATATCCCCTGTTCGCCTCTTGCGGAAACATGGGAATGTTCAACGCATCCGGATGGAGTCAGCGTGGTTGCAGACGGCGAATTTTCGGGAACACCGCTGGACGTTGTTCTGAAGCATCATCCTGAATTTCTCGGACTTCACGCCAATGGTTCCTGTGAATTGCCCATCCTGATTAAACTCATTGACGCAAAACAGAACTTATCGGTGCAAGTGCATCCGGACGATGCGTTTGCCTCTCGTTGCGAGCATGGACAGCGCGGCAAGACGGAAATGTGGTATATTCTTGATTCTGAATCAGATACTTCCATTTACTATGGATTGCACCACTCCGTGAAAGAATCCGTTCTTCGGCAAGCCGCTGAAAATGGCACGATTGAGAATTATCTGCAAAAAGTACCCATCAAAAAGGATGACCTCTTTTTCATCGCACCCGGCACAATTCACGCGATTGGTGCAGGTGCACTGATTGCGGAAATCCAGCAATGCTCCAATCTTACGTACCGTCTGTACGACTACAATCGGACTGACCGCAATGGCAAGCTCCGCCCTCTGCATATTGAGAAAGCTCTTGCCGCGGCAAATCTTTCTGCCATGTCCGAACCTCGCCAGCCTCTTCGTCTGTTTCATTATGCGCGGGGGACTGCCTCGGAGTTTCTGTGCCGCTGTGAATTTTTTCAGGTGGAACGCATCATGATCAATACAGAAGTCCAGCGTGAGCTGGCGACATTCAGCAGCACGCCCGATTCTTTCCAGATATTTCTGTTTATCAATGGCTGCGGCACGATAAACCACTGCGCGTATTCCATGAACTTCTTCAAAGGCGACTGCGTCTTTGTCCCGGCGGACTGTCATGACATCCGTATTCATGGACGCACTGAGTTTCTGAAAATCTCCTGCTGACAGTCTCACGTACAGCATCTGCCTGTTTTTTGAACAAAAAAAGCCGCAAACACTTCTCATCGAACATGCTGCGGCATACGAAGAAACGGATACGATCCGTTTTTCAAATATTCATTGTTTCATCAATACGATTGACAATAACCCTTTCAGAATCAAGAAAATAACTTTTATTCAGCAATTCTTTTTCACGGAATCGAAACTTTATAAACCTGCCGTTTCGCTTCACAAGCTCCGTCAACACAGATTTCCCTGGAATCCGGTCTCCAGCGAGGATGCAAATCACACCGGGTGTCATCATGATATTTGGTGTTATGATAAATCTCTACAATCGAACAAATTGTATTTTTCTGAAGATCGCACAGATAAATCTTTTGCTTGTGATGAAAATTGGGATAGGTGTCAGTAACAAGATACTTCCCATCAGGAGAATACGAGGGATGACCGTCTGAATTCAGGATTCCGGCTCCGAACTCTTTTCGTTCCTGTGTATGGTCTTTCAGAAGATGATACGCATTCCCGAATTGCTTTGAATTTGCAAAACTGACGATATTTTCATCATCCTTCCAGTTGCTGTGCGAAACCATATCGTCATCCATCATAAGACAGGGATCGCTCCCGTCATAATTGGCCGTAATCATGCGGTCATATTTGACACCGTCAAGCAGCCATCGGTGCAAAAACATAAAGCGGTTTCCCGAAGGATTCAGCATGATATGATTGATTTTATGAAATGCACCTTTCATGCAGTCTCTCGTATGGTATTCAAAAAGCCGGCGATAGGTAAACAGCTCCTGCGTTTCTCCTGTAACAAGATTAATATTCCAGATACATGGTCCGTCCGGCACCGTTTCACCGCATGTTTGGTCCGGCAAATTGCAATATCCATACCCCGGACGAAGCGTATTTAACCGCAGAAAATCCAAAGTAACCGCACGGGTTCCATCCTTGGAAACCGTATACACCGGCATCGGCAGTATCTTTTCCGCACCGCTTGCGATTTCATGAATGACTGCACATAACTTCCCGTTTCGGAAGTCGTTATACAAAATCCGCGAGGAAAAATCAGGTCCCAGCCATTGCAGCATACATCCCTGCTGACTGTTCCATGAATGCGTTTGCGCGATTGCCTTTTCTTCTCCGGATGCGAAATCCATCAAAATAATGTCCGCCGCCTGATTCGAAGAATAATCCCGCCACACATTCCCCGGCGTCGCCAAATAAACCATGTACCGGCATGTGGCATCCCACGGACTCTTGTCATAATAGCCGAACAAATGTTCCCGCTCACCTGACGAAACACGAACCACGTTTTCGGATGTCTTTCGATCCGAAAACAGCAATCCGATATGAAAATAAGTCGACTTCAGGAACTTTTTCAGGGTCGGCGATTTCCGCAACTGCCATGCGATTTTGTGCAGTAAATCCATACTCTCTTGTCTGTTGGAAAAATTGTGTTTGAATGCAATCCCGGATACTGATTCAAAAGTGCTTTTGGAATTAACCCATTGAAATATAATATCATATTCCCTTGATATTGATTATCGTAAAAATCTTTTCCCCATAAACTTACGTGCAGAAATCATAAGCCGGAGCAGCGGGATCAATCCCATCCCCGCTGTTTGAATAAAGATTTGCTTCCCACGGACACATCGTGAAAGATAAGGATTTTTCTTCCAGTCCGGATATTTTGCCCCAAATTCATGCAGCATTGTCCGAATCTCCGCATCAGTGCGCCCGCATTGAATCATAATTGATGTCATTCCATACACAAATTCCTGCACCGCACGATATTCGATTTCCGTTTCAAATCCCGGAGCAATTCGTTCCAGCATCAATCCAAACGTTTTTTCCATGAACCCCAAATCAGTATCTAAATGGTTGCAGTTGGAAAGAGAACTGCTTCTCTGAAAATAATAATAAAGCACTTGCGGCACCAAACTGATTTTACTTGTCCTCGTCAGTAATGGTATCGTAACCGGAATATCTTCTGCCCGGCGGATATGTTCCGGATAGAGAAATCCCATTCCCCGGAAAAATTCTGCACGATAAAGTTTGCAACACGCCATATTACGGAGAAACGCGATTTTTTCCTGTTGAGACGATTCGGTTGTCAGCCCACAGAGTGATCCCATTGGCTCTTCATGTCCATCCTCGTATACATGTGCATAGTCGGCAACAACAATATCCGCATTATCTTTTTCTGCCGTCTCCACCATCACCCGCATATAGTCCGGTGCAATCCGGTCATCACTGTCAAGAAAGGTAAGCCATCCCCCTTTCGCATAAACGATTCCCGTATTACGTGCAGCAGCAAGTCCTTGATTCTGTTCATGATGAAACAGCTTAAATCGATCCTGATGACTCAACACAAATTCCTGTGCCGCCTCATACGTTCCATCTGTGGAACAATCATCGACCATAATGACTTCATAGTCGCCGTATGTCTGTTTCAAGATGGATTCCAGACAGCGGGTCAGATAAGGCATCACATTATACAGAGGTAAAATAAGAGAAAGATTTGTTTTCATAATCGTATGATTGAAAGAATAAGGTATCTTTACTTACTATCTTTATCTATTGTAAATTCATTGTTTTCAAAAATATTACAATCGAATAAAGGAACCGTCCATTATCTGATTGTGATTGAATAAAATTTTTTCGCATTGAGATTGCATGGATTGGAAACAATGTATTTCTTTCTGTTGAATACAAGAAAACAGGATACCGCGAAGCGATGCTCTTTCGCACTCGAAAAAGCATCCGGCAAAAAGCCTTTTCACTCTGCATTAGCTCTAATATATCATGCAGATTTCTTTTTTCAAGGTCTTTTAAAAAATATATAACACTTTTTTGAAAAATACCATTGCCGCTTTTTTCATCGAAGAAAAACCAGCTGGTTCACAGCACACTTTTTGAATCATCTCCAAATAAATTTTTTCCTGTTCACATCAATCATTCGATAATCACAACCACACGACCTGCTTCACAACAAATACATATCTCCTTAATATCAAACAATTTAATTCTCCATAATCTTAATACCCGAACTCTCACATTCCTTCAACCATACCTTTTTCTCCTCTGCCCGTCATCTCTTTCCCGCTTGCCATAATCCCAGCATCAGAAGTGAAAAAATCGGATAGGAATAATCGGCTCTCCCCGCATGATGTTCTTCGAGCATTCGCACCACTTCTTTCTTCTCGAAAACATCGAATGACGGGACTGTTATCCCCAGAATAATCTCTCTCGTCTGTTCCCTCCATACGCTGTTGATCCAGTCGGAAACAGGAACGCCGAACCCTCGTTTTTTACGTATCGGCAAATCATCCGGCAGGTCATCCGCAAACACTTCGCCCAATATCTTTTTACGGAGTTTCCCCTGCAATTTGAGGTCAGACGGCATCGTGAGAGCCAGCTCCGCCACCCGATAATCCAGAAACGGATTGCGGACTTCCAGCGAATACGCCATAGACGATACATCCACTTTCGGCAGAATATCGCCCGGCAGATAATTCTTCAGGTCCGCAACCATCAAACTTCCCCGGAAATCCTTCAGCTCCGGCACACGATGCGCCGCATTTTCCGGATTCAAGCTCGGCGCAAACCGCCTCAAATCACACGTCGTGAAATGCGATTGCAGTGCATCATAGCACTCCTCTGCGGAAGCCGACAGCGATGCCAGACGCAGGAAACGCCGGATTCGCCCCGCCTTGGTGCGCTCTCCCGAATCAGGAATTATTCCGGCTGCCGCCCTCGCCGCCCGTCTCACAGCCGGACTGCCGATCTGCCTCAGCATATTCATGGCCCGGTAGCGTTCATACCCACCGAAAAGTTCGTCTGCGCCGTCTCCGCTGAGAGCCACGGTTACATGTTCCCGCACAAATTCCGCCAGCAAAGCGCACGGCAGCATGGACGCGTCTGCGTATGGCTGTCCGAACTCGCCTGCCAGAAAACGCAGCCGCTCGAAATCATCCGGCGTCGCACTTCGCACATGATGCCGGATTCGTCCCCCGTACTTCCGGTTCAGCCAGTCCGCCGTCCTTGCGGCATATTCCGATTCATCGTAATTCCGATGAGGAAAACCAATGGTGAAACAGTCGATTTTCAAGCTTGTTTCTGCGGCGGCGAGCGATGCAATCAGTGCCGAATCAAGTCCCCCCGAAAGAAATATCCCCACCGGCACATCCGCCGTCAAACGCGTCTTCACGGCATCCCGCAGTGTGTTTTTCAGCTCATTTCGCAGTTCTTCCGAATCCGTCCGCAATTCTCTCTGCGGTACTTCGGGCGACCACCAGCGGTGCAGTTCGCATTCCCCGCTTTCAAGCTGAATCTTCAGATAACATCCCAGCTCCAGTGCCGACACCCCCTCATAAATCGTCTTCGGCGCGCTGATATACTGATAGCACAGGTACTCCGCCAGCGCGGCTTGATTGATGTCCTCACCACCGCCCGTGCACATCCGCAGAGTATCCAGACGGCTTGCGAAAGCACATCCCTTTCCCGGCTTTACGCAGTAGAACAGCGGCTTGATACCCAGCCGGTCGCGTCCCAGCAGGAGTGTCCGTTTGGACTTGTCATACAGGGCGAAAGCGAAAAATCCATTGAGTTTCGGCAGTGCATCTGTCCCGTACCGCACGAGCATGGCGAGCAGGACCTCCGTATCGCTTTGCGAACGAAACATAACTCCATCTTTTTCAAGCTCTCTTCTCATTTCCCCGTAATGGAAAATTTCCCCGTTGAAAACCAGCGTATACCGCCCGTCCTCCGATGAAAACGGCTGTGCCGCCGCCTCCGTCAAATCAATGACAGACAGTCTTGCATGAGCCAGTGCCAGCCCCTTGTCCGCATAAATCCCGGTCGCATCCGGTCCCCTCTGCTTCATGCTTTCCGCGAGCCGTCTGGACAGAGCCTCATCGGCCGGCTTATCAGGCCTGTAGTATCCGGCGATCCCGCACATGGTCAGCCCTCATGAATCGGAATATGTGCCGTCTGCCTGCGCTGTTGTTCGGCGGCGAGATAATCCGCCTTTGCCCGCGGGATGAAGCACGCGTCGAGGAAACGTTCCAGAATGATTTTTTTCGCCGCCTCCGAGGGATGGAGCATATCTTCGGCGTAGAACCGGTAATCTCTCAGTTCGTCGTTCAGTATCTCCCATGCGGGGAAATACGCACATTGCGGCAGTACATCGCACACCTGATGAATGGCCGTCAGAAGCTGTGCTTTGGATTGTGCATTCATCGGCAGGTTGCCGGGGTCGTGGCGCACCGGCGACAGCGTCAGAATAATCGGGCAGTCGGGATTGAATTCCCGCACGCGTCTGCAAGCCGTCAGGATTGCGGCACGGCACGTCTCGAATGACAGCATCATCCGTTCAAACTCATTTCCCGGCACCTTGTGGCAGTTTGCGACAACGCGCCGTTCCGGCTTGTGCAGATACACAATGCACGACGACACCGTCATCAGGAAGACGTCGGCTTTCTTCACCGTGCGCAGAAACTCTTTGGCGGCCTTGTTGGCGCGTTCCGCCCCTTCTTCCGGGGTCGCGGCGGAGAAAGACCCGTGATGTGCCCACGAATGGTACAGCCCGTTGTATTCGAAGAAATCGCCCGGCTCATAACCGCAGGTCAGACGCATCATGGCATCGCAGATGGACACCGGGTTGTACAGGACCCCGTTCGGATTTTGGGCACCTTTCATGCTGCTGGACAGCAGTACGCGTACCAAATCCTGCGAGAAACACGACCCGATGGACGCGATTGTTCCCTGCGCACGGATTTTCGGCAGGGGAAATTCATACCGCACCGGGGTGAAATTGAATGGATTCCGGACATTTTCACTCATGGGATACTCCGTAAATCAGTTTTTCAAGCAATAGTGAGAATCTCGGCTCGCGGACGGCGTTGCGCACCGCCATGGACACTGCTTTGCGCGATGCCACCAAAATCATAAGCTGTTTTGCTCTTGTCATGCCGGTGTAGAGCAGATTCTTCTGAAGCATCATATAATGCGTTGGCAGAAGCGGCATCACCACCGCCGGAAATTCGCTGCCCTGCGATTTATGCACGGTGATTGCATACGCCGGCACGATCTGTTCCGCCTCCTCAAACGTATATTCAACGGTCAAATCCACATCGTACTTCACATGAAATTTCTTCTGTCCGAAATCAATCGATGTCAGAAATCCCATATCCCCGTTGAAAACCCCTTTATCGTAGTTGTTGACCACCTGCATCACCTTGTCGCCGGACTTGTACAGCCGTCCCGCTGCGCTGAATTGCAGTTTCGTCTGCGGATTCAGCAGTGCCTGCAAGCGTTCATTCATTGCCTGCGTCCCCACCGCCCCCCGGTTCATGGGGCAGAGCAGTTGAATATCATTGATTGGATTCAGGTTGAATCGCTTCGGAATCCTGTCGGTGATCAGACGTTCTATCACGTCTGCGGCTTCCTCGCCTTCCTCTTTTTCAATCCAGTAGAAATCCGATGGCGCATTTTTTTCCCGCCTCGGCAGATGCGGCGTAATTCCGTTGTTGACCTCATGCGCCGCGATGATGATTCCGCTCCCGCTCCCCTGCCGGAATATTTTCGTCAGCCGTGACACCGGGCATATCCGGGAATCAATCAGATCGTTCAGCACATTTCCGGGTCCCACTGATGGCAGCTGGTCGGGATCGCCCACGATGACGACTGTGGATCCCGGCTTGATTGCGCGGAACAATGCCACTGCCAGCAGTAAATCCAGCATGGATGTCTCATCGATGACAAATAAATCGTATGGCAGCAGATTTCCGCGCCCGTGTAAAAATCCGTTGCGCGCCGGGTCCCATTTCAGCATCCTGTGCAGGGTTGATGCCTTGAATCCCGTTGCCTCGCTCATCCGTTTTGCCGCACGTCCCGTAGGGGCCGCCAGTACTGTTTTGATATTGCAGATTTTTGCCCGCCGCACGATTTCCGACACCACGGTCGTCTTGCCCACACCGGGACCGCCGGTGATGATGCTGACAGGCGACAGTGCCGCCTGACGCACGGCCGCCAGTTGTTCGTCGCTGAATCTTGTTCCCTCCGGTACAGGCACGTTTCCCAGCTTCATTCCTGCGTGTCTCTCTGCTGAAATCAGCATCTTTATCAGCTTCGGCAGTTCATTTTCACAGCGCAGCATCCCCGGATCGTAAATCATCACATCTCCCTCCATGGAGACGCATGACTCCGCCCGTTTCGTGCTCAATGCTTCATCCAGAGCCTTTTCCGCGTCATTTTCCTCCACACTCAGCAGCGGACACAGAAATTTGATGAATGCCGTCCTCGGCATACACACATGTCCTGCCAGTCTTGCCTGATTCAGTCCGTAGGAAACTCCGGCCACCAGTCTGCGCACATCATTATGCCCGATCCCCATTTTCTGCGCCACCTTGTCCGCGTACACGAACCCGATTCCCTTGAAATCCGCCGCCAGACGGTATGGATTCTCCTGTATCTTTTTCGCCGCCTCATCTCCGTAGCGGTCATAGATGCGAGCAAACCATACGGGATTGATTCCCAGCCCCTGCATGTAGATTTGCATTTCGCGCCGCGACGAGTTTTCCTGCCATGCCTTGCGGATGGCGTCTATCCGTTTCTTGCCCAGTCCCGGCACTTCTTTCAATCGGCGCGACGCGTTATTCAGCACATCCAGTGTGCTTGTTCCGAATGTATCAACAATCAATTCCGCGTATTTTTCCCCGATGCCCTTGATGATGCCGGAGGAAAGATAGCGAATCAGCCCCTCGCGGGATGCGGGCAGGGAGAATGAATAATCATCCACACGGAACTGCCGCCCGTGCTCTTTATGGATTTCCCATTTCCCCGTGAGGGTTACGGTTTGCCCGGCGGAAATGCCGGGCACTGTCCCGACTGCTGTATGCTGGACACCCTGCGCGTCTCTCAGGCGGAACACCGTATAATTCGCGTCTTCGCTTTCATAGACCACACGTTCCACTTCCCCTTTCAGGGTATGTGCGGTCAGCGATGTTCCGGTGTTTTCCTGTTGTTCGCCTGCCGGCTGTCCGTTTGTCAGCAAATCGGTCATGAATACTGCATCAAATCAATGATGGGAGAAGATGCGTTCCGGCGCATGGCGCAGAGCCACGCCCAGTTCATTGGCGCGCTTGACCACGTCGGCGTCCTTCAGAGACCCCGCAGGCGACACAACCGCCTTGATTCCGGCTGCCGCCGCCACTTCCAGCGCATCCGGGAACGGGAAGAATCCATCGCTGGACATCACGGCCCCTTCCAGAGTTGCGCTGCCCGTGAATTTCTGTCTGAACTTTTCGATTGCCTGCTCCACTGCACCCACGCGATCCTGTTCGCCGGTGCCGACGGAAAGCGTTTGACCGTCCTTCACGATTACGACTCCGTTTGAACGCACGGAGAGGTTGATATACCATGCCGCCAGCAAATCCTTCATCTGCTGTTCGGTCGGTTCCACGGTGCAGACCTGTGCTCCGCAAGCCTTGTTTTCTCCGGCTGCCGCGGGCATGTCTTCGGCGGAACGCACATGCGTCAGCAGCGGTGCCGCAATGACCAGAGACCCGTCGCCCAGCACCTTGATGGTTTCTGCGGCATCGTCGCCCACGTAACGGGGCAGAGATTCGATGGCGCAGCATTTCAGCACGCGCAGCTGCTTGTTCAGCTTGTAGGTTTCACCGTCATTGAAAACAGCCAGTGCTTCTTCAGAGAAATCCGGTGCCACTACGCATTCCGCGAATGACGTCATGATTTCGGCGGCGGTTTCCTTGTCCACGGGCTTATTGAATGCAATGACGCTTCCGAATGCCGCGCGGGCGTCGCAGTCGCGGGCCTTGATGAAGACCTGACGCAAAGTTTCACCCGGCAGACCGACTGCCGCGCCGCTGGGGTTCACATGCTTCATCACGGCACACGCCGGCATGTCGAAATACTTCACGATGTTCAGCGCGCCGGAAATATCTTCCAGATTGGTCTGCGACAGACCGTTCTTTCCCGACTTCAGCATCACCATATCCATCAGTGCGCCGTTTCCGTCGGCGGGACGGTAGAAGGCCGCCGGCTGGTGCGGGTTCGTTCCGTAGCGCAGATCGTCTTTCTTCACAAATTTGCGCCCCGCAATCACGATTTCTGCCGGATAATCTCCGATGTTTGCGGTTAAATACGTGTTTCGATTCATCTTTTCAGACATTTTTCGTCTCCGTGGGCTTTAAAAAAAGCATTGAACGTGATATGTTATTTGTATGATACCGAATACTCGCTTCTCCCGCCTCTGTTTTTTTGCGGCGAAGTGAGCTGTTCTGCTGCATCATTTTCCGGGTATCGTTTCTTCCTGTGGAGAAACATACAGGCTGATTTCAAAAGCCATTGGCGAATGGATTTGAAATTAGCTTTGAGCTGATTTCAAATGTCTTTGTCAGTAACATTTGAAATTTAACTCATACTCTATTAATTTACATTCACGTGTGCAATATCGCAAATCATATTCGCAAAAAATCGGGTTTTATTCATGAAAGGATGTTTCATCACACTGGAAGGCGGCGAAGGCGGAGGCAAATCCACTCAGCTTCAACTCCTTGCCGACGCACTTCGCAGACAGACTTCGCGGGAAGTCATCGCAACCCGTTCCCCCGGCGGAACGCTCATTGCCGAAAAAATTCGCAGAATCCTGAAAACTCCCGAAGAAAGCGAAACGCTCGTCCCCGATGCGGAACTCCTCCTCTTTGCCGCATGTCATGCACAGATGTGCGCCTCCCTGATTCGTCCCGCTCTCGAACGCGGCGCCATCATCATTTCCGACCGTTTTATTGACTCCACTTCCGTCTATCAGGGCGTTGCACGCGGCATTTCTCACGATGTCGTGGAATATCTCAATCAATTCGCCACCGCCGGACTGAAACCCGACCTCACCATCGTCCTCGACCTCGACATTGATGCCGGACGCGCTCGCGCAAATGCCCGCAACGGCATGGAATCCGACCGTTTCGACTCCGAATCCGCCGCTTTCTTTCAGTCCGTCCGTTCCGGCTTCCTGAAACTCGCGGAAAATGACCCCGCACGTGTCGCCGTTGTCGATGCTTCCGCCGACCCGCAAACTGTTCTCTCTCTCATCCTGGAGCAAATCCATGAACGACTGGCAATCTTTTGAATCCGCGTATCCTCTTTTGGGACAATCTCTGCGCTTTGCCCGACTGAACAACCGTCTCGCGCATTCTTATCTGGTTGTCTCGTCCAATGCCTCTCTGCGCAATAGCTTCCCGCTCCTTCTGGCATCCCTTGTGGCGTGCCGTCAGCCCGGCCCCGACGGCTCCCCCTGCGGCGAATGCCCCATTTGCAGAGAACTTGCGGATGGTCTCTATCCCGACCTCTTCCAGCTTGCACCCACCTCAAAATCCCGCGAAATCAAAATCGGCGCTGATGACGATGACCCCGACTCCCTCCGCAATTTTGAAGCAAAATTCTACCTCACCAGCACCACCCCGAATGGATGGAAAATCGGCATCATTTACGACTGCGACACCATGAATGCCAATGCGCAGAATGCCTTCCTGAAAACCTTGGAGGAACCCCCGAAAAACTGCCTTTTCATCCTTGTTACGGGACGTCCCTCCGCTTTGCTTCCCACCATTCGTTCCCGCTGCCAGATTTTGACCTTGACCGACAATCACTGCAAATACAATCTGGACGATTTCTCCGGTCTCATGGAAATCCTCATGACACTGACCTTTCACGCTCACGGCAGTCTCCCCGAAGCTGAAAAATGCGCCGCCTCTCTCATCGAAATGATGAATGCGCTCTACGACAAAGCGGAAGCATCCGTGAATGAAAAATGGAAATCGCGCCTCGCCGAATCCGACAACCTCGAATCCTCCGCGAAAAAGCTCATCGAAACCCGCATGGAGGGGGAAACCGGATGTGAATACCGCCGTCTCCGCGAAGAATTTCTCAGCCTCATTCATACTTGGTTTGCCCAGCTTGTACTGCTTGCCTCTGCACAGGATGCTGTCCTGCCAAATCCCGAAATCATGTCTCTTTGGCTGGAGGCTTCTCCTCGTCCCTCGATTGCTCCACGCGAAGCCGTTCGGATGCTTTCCGAAGCCGAATATCTGCTCCGCGTCCTGAATACCAATGTCAACGACGAACTGGCGGTTCGCTCCTTTGCGCTGTCTGTCGCGATTAACGTCCGCGCCGGAGTCTGATGCCCCATGCCTGCGACCATTCGCAACTCTTATGCGTTCGCCCCCATTGGATTGGTTCACACTTCCGCAAAATGGCGTTACGAAGCACCCCGTCAGGCGGAATTTTCTTCTTATTCCGCCTGCATTGACCTCTATCCCGGCATGGGATTTGAGGATGCTCTTGCCGACCTCGCCGGATTCCAGCGCATTTGGGTCATTTTCGTCTTCCACCTGAATGCCACATGGCGTCCGAAAGTCTCGCCACCATACGCACCCGAACACCGCAAATACGGCGTTTTTGCCACCCGTTCCCCGCATCGTCCCAACCCCATTGGATTGAGCTGTGTCGAGCTTGCAGGAATCGACGGCTTGAAAATCTGTCTGAAACAGTGCGATATTTTGGACCGCACCCCCGTTCTGGACATCAAACCGTACATCCCCATGGCAGATTCCTTCCCCGACTCGAAAGCCGGATGGCGTGATGCCCTGAATCTGCGCGAATGGCATCATATTTTTTCTCCCATCGCATCCTTGCAGGCGGACTGGATTTGCCGCGAAACCTCCCTCGACCTGATGAATTTCTGCGAAGTCCAGCTCAGATACAATCCTTTCGACACCGAAAAAAAGCGCATCGAGCAGACCTCTTCCGGATGGACGATTCACTGCCGCACATGGTCCATCGACTATACGGCCGATGAATCCGCCTCCCTCTTGCAGATTGTCCGCATCCGCTCCAATTATTCAGCCGATGACCTGCTCCCCGGCACTCCCGATCCACACGCCGACAAAGACTTCCACCGCAGATTCCTGGAGGTCGCCTCATGGAAGTGAAACGCTGCTCCGTTACAGGATTCTGCACCGGGGTCCGCCGTGCGCTTGCCCTGACCGGTGAAACGCTTGCTCAATACGGCGCACCGCTCTTCATTCTCCACGATTTGGTGCACAATGAAAAAGTTGTGGCGGATCTTCTTGCCCGCGGGGTTCGCATTGTGGACACTCCCGACTCCGTTCCGCCGCATTCCGTCCTGATTTTCAGCGCACACGGCGTGTCGGAACAAGTGGAGTCTCACGCCCGCAGTCTTCCTCTGCGCATTATCGATGCCACATGCCCCCTTGTCTTGCGCGTCCACAAACTTGCAGCCTCCCTTTCTGCCGATGGCTGTACCGTCATTCTGTTCGGCAAACGCGGTCATCGTGAAGTCGAGGGTATTCTGGGGCGCATCCCCGGCAAATTCATCCTGCTGACCTGCCCCGAAGATGCCGCCGCGTTCCGTCCCGTTCCCGGCGAACACTATGCCTGCATCAGCCAGACCACCTTCAATCAGCACGTCATTGAGGAAATGAAAAACATCCTTGTGGCGAAAATTCCGGACATGCTCTGCCGGGCCTCCGTCTGCCATGCTACCGAGAAACGCCAGAATGCCGTCCGTGAGCTTGCGAAACAGTGCGATTTGATGCTCATTGTCGGATCTTCCCGCAGTTCCAATACGGTTCGCCTGAAAGAAGTCGCCGAAGAGGAAGGCATCCGGGCTGTCCTTGTCAATGCTGTGTCGGACATCACTCCCGGATTGCTTGCCGGTTCCTCATGCGTGGGAGTGGCATCCGGGGCCAGTGCCCCCGATGAACTGGTCGACGAAATCTGCCGCGCCGTCCAATCCCTCCCCTGATTCCTGCCCTCCTTTTCCCCTGTCCCGTCTGAATTCCGTTTTTTCCCTGTAAAAAGGATTTTTTTCCACCAATGGAAATATTCTAATCTTGAATTGCATAAATTCCATGCTATTGTAATACAGTTTTGATAATCTCTTTGTCCATTTAGAAAGGAGCTCTCCCCATGTCTCTTCTTTGCTTTTTTGGCATGATTATTCTCATTGTTTTGGCGTTTCGCATATTGTCTGCTGTCAACAACCTTGTGGAAAATGAAAAAGAGCGTTTCAG
The DNA here is from genome assembly GCA_002315855.1 of Lentisphaeria bacterium UBA1732. Taxonomy (GTDB): domain Bacteria; phylum Verrucomicrobiota; class Lentisphaeria; order Victivallales; family UBA1829; genus UBA1732. The sequence continues at coordinate 114,326 of DCIG01000049.1, forward strand.
ACTGCTGGCAATAAGACTTGCTTCTTTGGAAAAGAAACTTTCTTCCGGGTCTCCGTCCGACACCTCTTCTGCCTCCACCAAAGAACCTGCACCCTCTGCAACCGCTCCTGCCTCTTCTGCCGCTCCTGCCTCCTCTGACGGCCCGGTCGAAACACCTCCCTGCACCGATTCCGCTTCTGTGCCTCCGTCTTCTCAAACATCCTCGTCTCCCCAGGTCTCACCCGTTCCGCCGGCTCCGGAGAAAAAAGTCGTGGTGCACTCTTTCATGATGCCTTCCGTCTTTTCCTCAAAAAAATCTGCACCTGCCTCTCAAGCTCCTCAAGACTATCAAGACTATCAAGACTATCAAGCTCCTCAAGACTATCAAGACTATCAAGACTATCAAGCTCCCCAAGACTATTTTACCGACGATTTCAACAACAAACTTCGTGCCCGTACCGAATCCATCGAGGAACGCACCAGGCAGGTTCTCTCGAAAATCTGGCAGTGGTTCATTGTCGGCGAAGAATACCGCGATGGCATGGTCTCGAAGGAATACGCCGTTGCCACCACATGGCTGTTGCGTTCTGCGTTTCTCATGATTGTCTTCGGCATCAGCTTTTTCATCAAGTACAGCCACGACAAAAAACTTTTCTCCCCCGAATTACGTCTTGCCTGTGCCTCTCTTTTTGCCATTGTCCTGATGGCGGCGGGGTGCAGACTTCTGCGCGGCAAATACCGTATGATTGGCGTAGCCCTCAGCGGATGCGGCTTTTCCGGACTGTATTTGTGCATTTTTGCCGGGGTTGGCATTTATCATCTGATGCCTCCCGTGATTGGACTTGTTTGCATGTTTGTTTTGACGATTGCAGGCGTTCTTCTTGCGTTGCGTCATGATACTTTGCTGCTTGCTGTGTTTGCCCTGCTGGGCGGCTATCTTGCTCCGGTCCTCATGAATACCGGCAGCCGCGATTTAGTCGGATTTTTCAGTTACTTGCTGATTCTCACGGCTGGGTCTCTTTTCATCGCACGGTATCGCACATGGACTCTTCTGAATATCCTCTCGTTCCTGGCATCGTGGATTCTTTTCTTCTCTGCCGAACCGTTCCGCGAAATCTCCGTCGGCGATTCCGCTTCATTCCATTATCTTGTCGGATTGCTGTTCGGCTTCGCGTTCTTCCTGGCTTTCTCCATTCAGACTGTCCTCTTCAATCTCTTCACATCCCGCAAAATCACCATCTTTGAGATTATTCTGACCGCCCTGAACGGTATTTTCTTCATCGTTTCCGTCTTGCCGCCCACCATCGCTCTTTATGGAAAATCCTGTTCATCCATTTTGACCGTGGTCATTGCATTGTATTATCTTGCGCAACTTGCACTCCTGCAGAGGAGCGGCATGAAAGACAAAGTGCTGATGATGACTCTCCTTGTCTTCTCCTGCGGCTTGATTGGTCTCACCCTGCCTCTTCTGCTGAATCGCAATTACTGGTCTGCCGCGTGGGCCATTCAGGCGGTTTCCATGCTGTACATAGCCTGTCGGGCGCAGTCTCGCGGGCTTGCCTCATTGAGTTACATGGTCTTCTGCGTTGCCGGATTCCGCCTGCTGGCGTTTGACTTGTCATCCGGCTATTTCTCTGGCGGCATGGGATTTGCCGACCGCATCACCAACTTCGGCAGTTACACACTTGCCCTGATTGGCGGTTATTTCACGCTGAAACACTTCCCTCTCCCCGCCCCGCAATCCTCCGCCTCCGGAACACAGTCCGACGCCTCCTCTCCAACCGTCTCCATGAAAGTCCTTTTCTGGGGTGGTTTCCTCGTCAGTTTTATCATCTTCTACGGCGAATTCAGCCACTTGTCCTCCGTCCCGTTCCGCTTCTTCTTCCTTACGCTCACCACAACCGTCTATCTTGTACTTCTTCCCCCGCTTCTTGCGCTGTTCCATGGTACTTGCAAACTTGGCAGCGGCATCATCTTCGGCATAGCTTTCATCCTTTTCTGGATTTGCACGCTTGGTCAGTTTGAAGTTCGTTTCTTCGAACACTGTATGCCGTCCCCCTCTTTCGTCCTCCTGCGTATCGCCGAATACATGCTTTTGACTGTCATTCTGCTTTTTGCCGGACGCTTCAGTCTTTTCCGCCCCCCCCCGAATCGCCGCATCGAAAAACTCTTCCTCGTCAGCGGCCTGACCTTCTGGTTCCTGTACAGCTCGGTGGAACTCCACATGCTTTCCCTCGAATACGGCTGGCAGGCGGGCGGCAGAATCGCAGTGTCTGCCCTCTGGGGAGTTTACGCGTTCCTTCTGCTGCTGTTTGGCATCTGGAAAACCCGGAAGGAACCGCGTCATATCGCATTGATTCTATTCGCGGTTATGGTTGTCAAAATCTTCCTGATTGATTTGGCGCACGCCCCGGCTCTCTTCCGGATTGGCGGCTGCCTCATAGTCGGCGTGATTTTGGTCGCCGCTGCCTGGATTTACATGAAATCCTCCCGTCCATCCCCCGGCAAATCTGATTCCTCTGTTCATAAGGAATGATTCTCATGCTTCACATTCATACCCGCCTTGCCAAATTCCTGCTTTTCTCTCTGGTCTTCGCCGTTTCCGCCTGTTCGCGCCTCCATGCTGCGGAAATCGCTGATTTTCAGATGATGAAGCCCCTCGAAATCACCGATCCCGATGCTGAAATCGGGGTCTTTCTCCCCGACCATGAACTCTACTCCGGCACATTGAATCTTCGCCGCGATATGCGTCTGTTCAGTGCGGACGGCGCGGAACAGCCGTTCAACGTGTTCACACGCCGCGAACTCACCGCCGAAAATCCCGTCTGCACCATGGTCCCTGCGGAAATCCTTCTCTTTTCGGAAAAAGATGACGGTTCGGTTCACATTCGCTGCCGAATCTCAAGCGATAACCCTGTCAGCCGCATGGAGATCGTTACCCGCGCCGTCAATTTCAATAAGCAGATCAAAGTTTTCACGGCGGAAGACTCCTCCTCGCCCGTCGCCGAAGGCTCTTTTTTCGACTTCTCCAGCCGCATTGATTTCCGCAATACATCGTTCTCCATCGAAAAGCAGTCCCCGTCTCGCACCTACGATATTTTCATTGAGAACTTTGCCGAAACCAAAGAATCACCCGTTGCGAAACTGATTTCCGGCGACTCCGCCTTGAAAGAGCAGTTTGTCATCACCGAAAAACCCAAAATCGATGACATCTGTTTCAGTCAGAGTGAACAGCATTTTGTCGCGAAAGATGTCTCGAAGCCCATCCCGTGCGAAATCCTTTCCAGCGGCTATCAGGTCAAGGACGGAACTACTGTCGTAACGTTCACCACCCGCGGTCTTCCCCTGACCGGCATCGCCGTTCATTGCTCCGATTCGCTTTACGTCCGCCGATTCACTCTCACTCCTTGCGGTGGCAATGATGATTTTCAGGTCGCTCCGGCGGCTTCCGGCAAAATCGTTTTCTCCGATCTTTCCTCCTATTCCGTCGACGAAACCGTCATCAACTTCGCACCCGTTGCCGCACATTCGTGGAAACTTGTCATTTACAATGATAATCTTGCCCCTCTCCACGATCTCAAAATCACCTGTTCCGGACCTGAGGAATGCGTTTCCTTTCTGCAAAAAGGCGTCGCTCTCCCCCTCACCTGCTATTATGCGCCGAATGCTCCCCTGCCTTTCCCCGACTATCCTCAATCCGCATTCCTCGTCCCCCGCGACAACAGCTCCGCCCCTCACATTACGGCCGAACTCCTCCCCGAAACCGGCAATCCCGCTTATAAACAGTTCGTCTGGCACGGACACTCATCCATTGGCAAAATCGCATTCTTTGTTTTCATGGGCTTGGTGATGGTTGCCGCACTGATTTTCATCTTCCGCAGTATCGGCAGAATCGAAAAGATTGACGACTGACCGCCTCTCGTTTCTCTTCCCTCCTCAAATTGCAAAAAACGGTACACAGGCTCAAGTCCCGTGTACCGTCTCTTTCCCCCTTTCCTTTTTTCACCTCAAAACCGGCGCTTCTGCGGAAAACTGCAAGTGCGCCTTAACCTTTTCCCCCTCGCCTCACAGGACGCTTCTGCTGAAAACGGCAGACGCGTCTCAACCTTTTTTCCCCTTGATTTGATTTCAAAAAGTCATTGACGGATTGATTTGGAATCCGTCCCATCTTGTTTTTACGGCAGTCTCAGACACACGGTCTGCTTGCAAATCACCCCTGCCAGAATCAGCCAGATTGCCGCCCGGCACAGATACGGGTACAGCTCGCGCCAGTTGATGACGATGGGCTGTTCCATGCTCGTTTTTTCCAGCTGATTGATTTCGTCCATTGCGGCGGCCATCCCGGCGGCGTCGGCGGCTTTGTAGTACCTTCCGCCCGTCATGGATGCCAAATCTCTCAGCAGCGGCTCATCGAACTGCCCCGGATAGGACACAAACGTTATCCCTCCGAAAAAATCCTCCTGCGGATAACGGCTGTACTGCGACCCGATCCCCACGGTATACAACGTAATATCGAAAGTATCGGCAAGTTTCCCCGCATCCCGCGGCGTGATTTGACCGTTCACGGTATTGGCTCCATCGGTGAAGAGTACCACGATTCTGCTTTTTGCGTCGGAATCTTTCAGTCTCTGCACTGCGCTTGCGATTGGCGAAGCGATTCCCGTTCCGTCCCCGATCATGCCCGGCTCCAGCCGTGCCAGATTCGACAGCAGAAAACCGTGATCCAGTGTCGGCGGACAGACCACGTAGGGCAGTTCCGCGAATGCCACCAGACCGATTCGGTCATTGGGGCGTTCTTCGATGAATCGCGCGATTTCCGCCTTGGACGTTTCCAGTCGGTTCGCCAGCTGATTTTTCCGCAGTAACGCCGCAATTTGACTGTTGGTCGCGTTTTCGGGCGCGTCGATGGCGTTCATACTCCCGGACAGGTCTACGGCTATCATGATGTCGATGCCTTCGGCCTTCGCGTGTATCTCTTCCAGTCCTTCCCTCGGTCGGGCCAGTGCCGTGATGATGGCGCATCCTGCCGCCGCAAAACAGAAAAACGGAATTGCTTTCCGCCAGTTCCGGCCTCCCCCGTTCCCCGATGCCATGCGGAACGGACGCAGCCACGGCACCAGAATCGAGGGCGATTTCATGTACCAGCCCCACACCAGCACCCCGATATAAGGCACGAATAACAGCAGCAGCCATGGATATTCGAAGCTCATTTCCGTTCTCCTTTCTCCTCGTGTTCACTGCCATCGTGCGGAATGGTGGCGCGTACCAGTTCCTCCGCTCGCTCCGATGCGTTTTCAAACAGTGTCTGATCGGCGGGCAGCCGTGCGAACTTCACCATATCCGCCGCCGTCAGGAACGACCTCAGATGTTTCCGGTCCCGGTCGCTCAGCAGTTCTTCATTGCGTTCCAGATCGGCCATGAATTCCGGTGTCGTCTGGCGTTCCGCCTTAAGCTGGAAGCGTTCTTCCAGATATTTTCGTTCCACGTCCGTGAGCTGTCCGATGGCGTTTTCGGTGGAGATGCTTCCCCCCTGAACCGACTTCCGCAGGGTGTCGATTGACTCCAGCGCATGGTCCCACGGCATTTTCCGTTTGGCGGTTTCCTTCTTGTTCCGGACTCTCCTGAACACCATGTAGCCGACTGCTCCCAGCACGATGATTGACGCCGTGATGATGACGATGCTCCATATCGTTTTCCCGGCTTCCGGCTTGTCGATATGCGGTGCCAGCGACAAATCATCGCCGTTGTCGTTCTCATCGAAAACCAGTTCTCCGATTTTGATGTCCGGCAAATTCGTTTCGATGGCTTCTCCGCGGGCGAATTGAGCATTCACCTTGCCTTTTCCGCCCTCTCCGTTGCGGTATCCCTGAAGCGGCACGGTGATTTTCCAGTCATTGTAGCCCCAACGGATTTTTTCCCGCGAAAAATACGGATCTTCGGTCAGCTGCAGATTTTCTCCGGCTCCGGCGGAAATGATTTGCGGCGAATCATGCCACGGCACGCGCACAGTCAGTTCGGCGTGAAATACTTCCCCGATTGCTGGCGTTTCGCTTCCGTTCTCCGTAACGTAATGCGCCTGTTCGATGACTTCCGGCTTCGATTCCGTTTTCGATACCTGTTTGTATCGGATCAGCACGCATGTCCCGCCCAGTATCATCCCTGCCGCCGCAATGACCAGTGCCAGCTCGATGACTTTCCACAGTTTGGTTTCAAAAAAAGTGCGTTTCATTTCTTTTTCACGCTCTTCCTTTCCGCTGTCCCCGCCTCTGGAAGAATCCCATCAGCGGCTTCACGATGTCGCCCGAACACGGCAGTTCAATCGGGTCTACTTTCGCGTGGCGGAATGTTTCATTGAGAAATTGTGTGAATGCCGTTTGTGCGGCGGCGTACCGCGACTTTGCCTCTTTCGTGCCGGGGAATGCGAATCCCGCCCCGGTTTCGGTGTCTTCCAGTTCCAGCGCGGCGCAGACCGGCAGTTCGGTTTCCATTTGGTCGGTGATTCGGATTGCCGCCAGATCGTGCTTTCGGTTCAGCAGCTGCAGTTGCTTGCTGAAGTCTTTATCGTCCATGAAATCGCTGATGAGGAATATCACCGCGCGTTTTTTCAGGGTGTGCGACAAAGTTTCCACCGCGTTGGCAATATCGGTCCCCCGTCCTTTGGGGGCCGTCGCCACCAGATCGCGGATGAGGCGCATCACATGTGCCCGTCCCGAACGCGGCGGCAGATAATGCTCCACCCGGTCGGAGAAAAGCAGAAGCCCCACTTTGTCGTTGTTGCGGATGGCGCTGAATGCCAGCAGTGCCGCCGTCTCCGCCATTTTGGTGCGCTTGTCCTCTTCAGCTGTCCCGAACATCGTGGATGCGGATATGTCCACGGCCACAATCACGGTCAGTTCGCGTTCCTCTGCGTATTTCTTGATGTAGGGCGTACCCATCCGCGCGGTAACGTTCCAGTCAATATCGCGCACGTCGTCGCCCTCTGCGTAGGCGCGCACCTCGCTGAATTCAATCCCGCGTCCCTTGTACACGCTGTGATACGCGCCGCCCGTCAGTTCTTCCACGGCTTTTCGCGTTTTGATTTCAATCTTGCGGACTTTCGCAAGAAGTTCTCTGGTAAGCATGGTCGCTTCTCCGGTTGCTTCCGGGCTCCTTTAGGGTGTTCGCAGCTGGTCGAGGATATGAGCGATTACGCTGTCTGCGCTCATGCCTTCCGCCTCGGCCTCGTAGCTCAGCACCAGTCTGTGGCGCAGGACGTCCGGCGCGAGACTCTTCACGTCCTGCGGGATTACGTAGGCGCGTCCTTCCAGGAATGCCTGTCCCTTGGCGGCGATTGCCAGCGCGATTCCCGCGCGGGGCGATGCTCCGAACTGAATCAGTTCGCTCAAATCATCCAGCTTCACTCCGTTCTGACGCGACGACATATCCAGTCCGTGTTTCGGGCGTGTCGCAATCACGATATCCAGAATGTATTCCAGTATCTTTTCATCCATATAGACTTTGTCGACCCATTCGCGCGCTCCCGTAATATCGGCGAGTTTTGCCACGCTGTAGGCTTTCAGGTTCAGTCCCGTATGCGCCATGCGTTCGATTACGGTGCGCTCCGCCTCGCGGCTCGGATAATCCACTTTCAGCTTGAACATGAATCGGTCCACCTGAGCTTCCGGCAGCGGATATGTCCCTTCCTGTTCGATTGGGTTCTGCGTGGCCAGCACCAGGAACGGCTCCGGCATCTTGTGGGTTTCTCCGGCGATGGTTACCTGATGTTCCTGCATACATTCCAGCAGTGCGCTCTGCACTTTGGACGGCGCACGGTTGATTTCATCCGCCAGTACCAGGTTGGCGAAAACCGGCCCCTCTTTCACCGAGAAAGTATGGTCGTTCTGATTGTAAATCGAAGTCCCGATGACATCCGACGGCAGCAGGTCCGGCGTGAATTGAATGCGCGAAAATGTCCCGTCCAGTGCCTGCGCCACGGTCTTGATCAGCAGTGTTTTGGCCAGTCCCGGCACGCCTTCCAGCAGCAGATGTCCGTTGGAAATGAGTGCCAGCAGAACCCGGTCGATCAGGGCTTCCTGACCTGCCATGATGCGCCCGATTTCCGTCCGCAGTGGACGGATGAATGCCGATGCTTCCGATATTTTGTATTGGAGTTCCTGAATTTCTTCTTGTCTCATGCTTGTGTCTCCTCGTGTCTTGAATGTCGCCGCGCCGCGTTGCTCTTGATGACGGTCGCGCCATTGTTTTCTTCCCCCATAGACACGCCCTGTTTGCAATTTGTTCCCGCTTTTCTGTTTTTTTCCGCATTTTCCGGACATTTCCCCTCTCAGGCTTCAGATTCCTTCTTCACTCCGCCTGAAAATTGAGAAGAATCTTCAAAATACTCTTGCAAAAAAAGATAATCGAATGTAAATTATTGGACTTAACGGAAAGGTGTCCCCGCACCATGAAAATAATCACATCAAGTGTCTTCTCTTTTGAAGAATTGATGAAGGACAGCCTCTTGTATGCAGACCTGACGGGTTGGATTCAGGAAGAAATCTCCCCCGACAGGTAATCCGTCCCATCTTTCTCCTCTACTCCCATGCAGTCGCCGAGCCTCCGACATTCCATCCTCCAAACGCTTTTCCCCCCTTGCTTCGGGACGAAACACGCCTCGTCCTCGTATTGGATTTGGCTTGCCGTGATTGCGCTCATGATGTTTCTGACTGCCTCGCTCCCCGTCTTTTTCCATGGCGATTGGAGTCTCCTTGCGCGTCCCGACAGTGCCGGATATTACGAACCTGCCGAATCCCTTCTGCAAACAGGCTCTTACGCGATGCAGGACGGTTCGCCTGCTGTTCAGCGTCCTCCCGGGTATCCTCTTTTCCTGCTGCTGGTGCGTTTTTTCTCCGGCGGCAGTCGTCTTTGGTACAGTCTTGCGGGTGCGTTGCTGGCCGCCTTGACGCTGTTTCCCGTGGCGGAGTGCGGCAGACGTTTTGCCGGATGCTCGTCCGGACTCTTTGCGGCCTTGTGTTTTGCCTGCAATCTCACGGCCGTTGCCAATGCCCCCCTGATTCTTGCCGACACACTGCTTGGGTTTGTCTGCGCGTGGCAGACTTTGCTCCTCGTCATGACCTGGCGCACCCCTCGTCTTTCCCGTTTTGCCGCGGCTTCCGTCTGCGCGGCGGCGGCTTCCTATGTGAAACCCGTGAACATGCTGTTTGCCCTGCTTGTGATGCCGCTTCTTGCCATCCTCATCTTCCGCAATTGGCGCAAATTCCTCATTGCCATGGTTCTTGCGTGGGCCGTCTTTGCCCTTTGCACTGTCCCGTGGATGACTTGGAATGCCCGCCGCGGCGGCGATTTCTCCATGGACGGCAATTCCGGTCTGACCGCCCTGCACAACACCTCTGCGATTCTTGCCCTCGCTGAAAACGCCAACGGCGATGACGTTCGTCTCCGCTTGGAAACCGAGGCCGCTCAAGTCTTTGCGCAGTCTCCTCACACCTGTTCCACCGTCCATGCGCGCAATCAGTGGTTCATTGCCCGTTATCGGGAAGCCGTCTTGGCGCACCCGTCTGCCTTCTTGCGAACTCACTTCGGGCAAATCTGGATTTTGCTGCCCGACTTGCCTTCCTGGCTCGAAAATTTCGGTCTCACCTCCGGTGGTCGCGGCACGCTTGCGGTCTTGAGACGCGATGGCATTGCCGCCGCGGTCTCTCACTATTTCACCCCCTCTCCTGCGGATGCCTCCGTCCCCTCACTCTCCGTCCGGACTTCCTCATTCATCGTTGTTTTGGGCCTGTTTTTGCTTTTCATGACGTTGCAGCTGTATTGCGGATGCGCGATCGGCTTTTGTTTCCTGATTTGGCGCAGACACTGGCGTACTGCGGCATTGTTCGGGCTTCCCGTCCTGTTTTACCTGATGGTTCCCGGTCCCGTCCTGATGCCGCGCTACCAAATCCCTGCGCTCCCGTTTGCCTGCACCCTGTGCGGCGCGGTCTGGGCGGCTCTGCTCCGCCGGAAATGCAGGACTGCACCTCAAATTTAACTTTGACCTTGTTTTTGGAGATTTTGACATGTCGAAAATGAATGGTGGTTTCACTCTTCCCGGAGAAGCCGGATACGAAAAACTCACGCTCGAACTCGCTCGCAAATGGGGTGCCGATGTCATACGCGACAGTGATGGCACCGTCTTGTCCGATGAGATTTTACATTCCGGCTATGGCATTTATTCCACCATCTGCATCATCCGCGACCACAATGAATGGGCGAAGAAAAATCCGGACAAACTTCAGCAGACCTTCCTCATCACCCCGCCCGAAGTCGCCGTCTCCGACACCCTCTCCATCGACCTCCTTGCCGGATTCTTCCGCGAACAGTTCTGCATCAATGACTCCTGGGACTCCATGAAATACTGGCAGGTCTGGGACAGAACCGTCAATTCCGAGGTCGTTTTCGATTCATGGGACTATGCGGACGGCATCGTTTCCATCCGCCGTGCCGTCCCCTTTCACAAATACACCGTCAGCTTCATGGCATACCGCGTGTGGGAGGAAATCTCCATGTACAACCACACCACCAATCATTGGGACAAAGAGCATCTCATGCAGCTCGATCCCCGCCACGAAGCCGTCCGCACGTACCTGAAAGAATGGCTGATTCACTGGTGCGAAACTCACCCCGCCGCTGCAGTGGTGCGATTCACCTCGCTTTTCTACAATTTCGTGTGGATTTGGGGTTCCGATGCCCGCTGCCGCAATCTCTTCACCGATTGGGCGTCCTACGATTTCACGGTCAGTCCGCTGGCGCTTGACGAGTTCGCGCGCCGTTACGGTTACAGCCTCATTGCCGAAGACTTCGTCAATGGCGGCAAATTCCACGTTACACACTCCCCCTGCAATCAGAACAAACTCGACTGGATGGAGTTCGTCAATGACCTCGTCGTCTCGTTCGGTCGCGAACTCATTGACATTGTTCATCGCTTCGGCAGGAAAGCCTTTGTCTTCTACGATGACAGCTGGGTCGGCATGGAGCCTTACGCCGCACGCTTCCCCGAATTTGGCTTTGACGGCCTCATCAAATGCGTCTTCTCCGGCTACGAGGTTCGCCTGTGCGCCGGCGTGAATGTCCCCGTCCATGAACTCCGCCTCCATCCCTATCTTTTCCCCGTTGGGCTGGGCGGTCTCCCCACGTTCATGGAGGGCGGGGATCCTGCACGCGATGCCCGCAATTACTGGATTCATGTCCGCCGGGCCCTCCTCCGGGCGAAAATCGACCGTATCGGTTTGGGCGGCTATCTCCATCTCACACAGGGATTTGACGGTTTCTGCGATTGCATCGAAGAGATTTCCGACGAATTTCGCACCATTCGCGACCTCCACGAAGCGGGTGCCCCCTGCACCTTGCGTCCCCGCATTGCCGTCCTGCATTTCTGGGGCAGTCTCCGCTCGTGGTCGCTCTCCGGACACTTCCATGAGACATACATGCACGACCTCATCCACATCAATGAAGCCCTTTCAGGTCTCCCGTTCGATGTGAAGTTCATCAGTTTCGATGATGTCCGCCGTGGTGTTCTCGCGGATGTCGATGTCGTCATCAATGCAGGACGCGCCGGCAGCGCATGGAGCGGCGGCGATGACTGGAATGACGAATCTGTCCTCACCGCTCTCACCGGATGGGTCTGGCGCGGCGGCGTCTTCCTTGGCGTGAATCAGCCATCCGCCGCCCCCGGACACGATACCTTCTTCCGCATGGCGCATGTCCTTGGCGTGGACGAAGATACCGGCGAACGCGTCTGTCACGGACGCTGGCCGTATCAAATCACTCCTCCCCCTGCGGATTGGATGCCCTCCGGCAGTGTCATCCACGCGCACCCCGGCATTTACCTCACCGACAGCCGTACACAGGTCTTTGTCGCGGAGAACGGCACCCCGGCTTTCACCGTCCACGACTTCGGCAGGGGACGCGGCATCTATTGGGGCGGCTTTGAGGTTACTCCCGCCAATACCCGCCTGCTCATGAATACCCTTTGGAGAGCTTCCGGAGAAACCGGCCCCATCCCGTATTCGACCGACAATCACAATACCGAATGCGCCTTCTTCCCCGCCCGCAATACCCTGGTCGTCATCAATAACACCCCCGCTCCTCAGCACACCTCCATCCATACCCCGTCCTCACCAATCGCATTGGACCTCCCCCCATACGCCTCCCGAATCCTCCCCCTCAAATAATCCCATCCCCCTCAAGAAGCATTACATGGCATTCAGGGGATTTTCGTATTCAGGGATGTGGAACTCGGCGGGCGGCACTCTGCGGTCATTGCCCGAACAGGCGCAGACGCACCGGAACAGTCGCCGCGCCATTTGGTCCAGTTTGAGGTTGACGCAGGGGAAACGGCTGTTCCGTCCGCTCATCATGCACCCCTCGAAAAGCACGTCATGATGATGGATTCGCCCCTCGCGGAGACCGTCCTCCGCATACTCCGTGAAATACGGATGGTCCATCAGAACGCCCAGCCGTCCGCCCTCCTGCTTCGCCTGCGCATACTCTTCCGGCAGGATTTTGAGGTAAAAATGCTCCATATCCTGCTCAGAATGACCGAGGACGTACTCCGTGTGCGGGATGTGCCGTGTCAGCTCATTGGAGCCGGTATCGTTCCACAGGGCCCCGTACACCGAGAAATGCCCGTCATCCCGCCGGATATGCACGAACCGGGTCGCCCCCCGGCTGAGCAGGTGAATCAGGGCGGACAGTGCCGCCTGCTGGGACAGGATGTTCAGCGTCCCCGGATGAGGTGAACCGTGCAGGGACACGCAGGTGATCCGCCTCGCCGCTCCCCCCGCCACCGCCTCTGACCTCGCCTCACCCTCCGCTGACCTCGCCTCACCCTCCTCTGACCTCGCCGCTCCCCCAGCCGCTCCCCCCGCCACCGCCTCGCCCTCAGCCTCACCCTCAGCTGACCTCGCCTCACCCTCAGCCGGCGGCACCGCATCCGGGCACGGGATCAGGATGTCATCTGAGGTGAAATGAGTGTCATTTTGAGCGTATTCCACCTCAAAACAGGGGATTCCGGCATTTTTCAGATGGTTCTTCAGGTAGAAGAGCAGGTACTCGAACTCCGTCGATAACTCTTTCTGATTAAGCAGGATAACGACACGTTTTACACTGTTTTCCGAAAGAAGTCCGGACGAGCGAAAAGTGAGGTTAATCTGAGCTCGGCGACCCGCATGGCAGACAATACAACCGCGCTGCCGCAGTTCCTGCATCACATTCAATGCCGTAACCTGTGAAATTCCATAGAGTTGCGACAGTTCATCACGCGAATAAAACGGTTGATTCGGCGGTAATTCTCCGCTTAACATCTTCATTTCCAACTGGTTGGCAATGAGCATATATTTTGCGTTTCGATACAGATGTCTGTTCATAATTTCCCCTCCTGTTCTGTAAATCATGAAAACGTAATACTATACAGCAGGGAAAAACAAAAATCAACCGAAATCACCAGAAAAGACCACACAAAATACGCTCATATTTTTCATGTATCTTTCCGTAATATCAACTATTTATACGAAAAAAAGCGTCATTTTCCCGAAAAATCAGGTCCCTTTTTTGACACTTTTTGCTCAAGTCCTCATCATTCTGAGGTGAAACAAAAAATGCTCTGCTCATTTTCTCCTCTGTTTTTCCGCACTGAAAAACAGATGCAGCCTGTTCCGTTTCTTCTACTTTGCAGAAATCTAATCATTTACAGAGAAAATAAATTATTGAGGTGAAAATGGTACGCGGTGCGGGACTTGAACCCGCAAGCCTTGCGGCGCTGGGACCTAAACCCAGTGCGTTTGCCAATTTCGCCAACCGCGCAACCGTATGCAATTTAATATACATGGACAATGCCCGAAAATCAAACGGAAACGCAAGATTCCCCTGAAATCACAGCCGTCAGCGTGAGGTCAGGCGCGAGGGGGAGAGGCACGGGTGGCGGGCGGGGAAAGAGGCGCGGGCAGTAAGGCGGAAGGGAGGAGAGAAGCGGGAAGGAGGGGGGATGCAAACCGGGGAAAGCGGGGAAAATTGTTAAAAAAAACAGATATTTATCCGGTTTTTGATTTGAAATGCACAGGAAACATGCTAATGTATAGGAGAAAAAGCCTGTTTGAAGCACCTTTTTGAGGTCAAGCGTGTCGAAAATTCATCTGAATGAATGAAACATATTCAGGAACCGATGAATTTCATCCTGTCCAACAGAGGGACACGCCCGGAAACGACATGCAGGCCGATTTCTGCAAGAAGAGTTCATTTCCGAAGTCCTGCCGGAAGCTCAGAAAATCCATTCGCATTTGCGGGGAGAGCGTACCGGGCGGCTGTCTGTCAGGCAGCCGCCTCGAAGAGCGTCTTTCCTCTGTGCGAGGAAGAAATTCGGATTTTCCGCCACCGACTTTTGAAATAAGCCCGTATCATCGTCCTTTTATCATCTTCGTTATGAAGAAAAAATTCACCCCCACTACAGAAGGTAAAAAATGAAACATCTTCTCTCCACAGCCGCAGTCGCAGCGATGGCACTTGTCTCCAGCACTGCATTCGCACAGTTCGGTTCCGGTTCATTCGGCGGAAATCAGGGCGCACCGCTGCCCGAAGGATTCGTTCCGATGGAAACCACGATTTTCTGCTCCCAGTACCCGGCAGTCAATCCGAAGACCCGTGAAGTCCTGTACAGCTTCAAGGCCGGCGACGCCAAGCGCGTTACCGTGACCCAGGAAGGCACGACCTATGAATTCACAAAGGGCAACGGCGGCAACTGGACCTGCAAGACCAAACCGCAGACGGTTGGTTTCCACTACTACACCATCAACGTTGACGGCTGCGATGTGTTCGATCCGGGCACGGACGCCTATTTCGGAGGCAACAAAAAGCAGTCCGGTATCGAAATTCCGGAAAGCGAAGAAGAAGGCGCCTACTACCACTTCAACAAGAACATCGCGCACGGCAGAGTCAGCCGCTGTCAGTACTGGTCCGACATCAACGGTCTGGAACGCGTCTGCAACGTTTACACTCCGGCCGGCTATGACAAGAACCCGAACAAGAAGTACCCGGTGCTGTACCTGATGCACGGCTGGGGCGAAGATGAAAACGGCTGGACCATCCAGGGCCGTACCGCCAACATCATGGACGGATTGATTGCCTCCGGCAAGGCCGTTCCGATGATCATCGTCATGGACTGCGGCGACCTGAAGACCAGCCCGACCGTTAAGAATCCCCGCGGCAACGTTACCGACATCTTCGTCAAGGAACTGATGCCGTACATCAACAGCGAATTCCGCACCCTGACCGATCGTGAAAACACCGCTATGGCCGGACTTTCCCGCGGCGGTATGCAGACCTGGTCAACCGTTACCACCAACCTTGACAAGTTCGCCTGGCTCGGCAGCTTCTCCGGTCTGTTCGGCATAAACGGCTCCATCGAAAGTGCCCACAACGGCGCCCTCAAGACCGCCAAGACCGATCCTGCCAAGAAACTGAACCTCGTCTTCGTCAGCCATGGATCCGACGAAAACCCGGCCCAGCCGAAGCAGATCACCCAGCAGATGAAAGACTACGGTCTGAACGCTGTCTGGTTTGAATCCAAAGGCACAGCCCACGAATGGCTGACCTGGCGCAGAAGCCTCAAGGAATTCGCTCCGCTGCTGTTCAAGAAATAATTCGGTGCGAAACCTTTTCCGAGCAATCGGAAACATGCTTTCAAGCAAATCCGGATGGGTTCAGAAATGGACCCATCCATTTTTTGTGCGGAGGGAGAGGGGATTTTTCGGCGGAGGGGAATTGAGAAGATGAGATTCGGAGATGATTTTTCGCGGCAGGAATGACACTGAGAGGCGCCCGATTTCATTAACAACGGGGAAGGCGTTTTTAAGAATTGCAGCAGAGTTTTAACAAGGTCAGGAAATTTTACAAAAAGAAGACAAAAACAAAAGATAAAAACAAACTCAAAAAAAGAGACATCTGCAAGGATGAGTATTTTATCCTGTTATTTTCCAAAGGATTAAGTGAGCCGTGGCAAAAAATATTCCGAGTTTATTCTTAAAAACGGGAGCACAAAAATGAAACGATATTCTATCTTACTGAATTTTTTATCCATTTATTTCAGAACAAAAATGGGTATAATAATAGTGAAACAGTCAAAAACGCATTCGTGCGTTCCCTAAAAAAACAGACGTTTGAACGGAAACGACAGAACAAATCCAACGATTTATAAAGTCGGGTCATCGTGTTATGCAGAGGATATTTTCATAAGCGGAAACAAATCTTATGATGGAGATTCCATGCGGTAAATCGAATGAATTTCGGAAGGACGTCATAAAAACGATGAGGTTATCAATGAATCGTGTCATCAAGACAGCGTGTCTGGCAGCACTTCTTACCGTCAGCACAGCAGCATTTGCACAGTTCGGCGGCATGGGCGGCGGAGCAAATCAGCCCCCGGCAGTCGACATGAAATCTCTGGCAGAAAAAGCCGACAACAGCGGCTATGCCATGGTCAAGGATATGAAGGCATCCGAAACATATCCCGATGCACTGACTTTCCGCGACGGCAAAAAAGTCACCAAGGAAAACTGGCCCGCCCGCCAGGAAGAAATCTCCAAGCTGTACCAGTATTATGTTTACGGGCAGTGGCGCGACGGTTCCGACGAAAAGGTGTCCTACACCATCGATGACTCCAAGAAGAGCATGAAAATCACAATCAAGCGAGTCAGCACGGGCAAAGAAGGCACCATGAACGTAACCGTTACTCTGCCGGATGAAAGCAAGAACAAAATGCCGGAAGGCGGCTGGCCGGTCGTGGTCGGACTGCACGGCGGAGTTCAGGAACAGCTTGCCGCGTCCCGCGGTTATGCAGCAATCATCCTCAGCGCGAACGCAATCGCCAGCGACAACAACCGTCATACGGGACTTTTCTATGATCTGTATCCCTACGGAGAAGACTGGAAGGAACAGACCGGAGTTCTGATGGCGTGGAGCTGGGGCGCAGCCAAGATTCTGGATGCACTGGAAGCAGGCGCAGGGAAAGAACTCAAAATCAATGCCAAGAACAGCGCAATCACAGGCGTGTCCCGCTACGGCAAGGCAGCCATTGTTTGCGGCGCATTTGAAAAGCGCTTCAAAATGGTGATGCCCTCCTGCTCCGGCGCAGGCGGCGTGGCAATGTTCCGCTACGTCTCGGAAGGCAAGACCTACGATTTCTCCAGCAAGAACGACAGCAAGTCCTACACCTACGGCAAGAACGAGCCGATTGACAGCCTTCAGGCTACCGGCGAACAGGGGTGGTTCAACAACAAGTTCATGGCGTTCAACGATGCCAAGACCATGCCGTTCGACCAGTATATGCTCTGCTCACTGTGCGCAGACCCGAACCGTTACCTCTTCATCATCGGCTCCTGCACGGGAGAAGACTGGGTCAACGCCCCGGCAATGTGGTTCACCTACCGCGGCGCAGCCAAAATCTTCCAGTTCCTCGGACTCGATGATCACATCATCTGCAACATTCACAAGAGCGGGCACGCGGTGATTGCAGAAGATATGAATTACATGATTGATTATTTCAACGAAAAAGTATACGGCATCAAGTCCGAACGCGATCTCTCCAACCTGAAGACATCCGTTTTTGAACTTCCGGCCAACAAAGACCCGCTGTTTGACTCCTTCGGCGACACCAAACCTGCACAGCCGAAACCCGATCCGGCACCGTCAGCCAACGCCAATCAGGGCGGCGGCATGGGCGGCTTCGGCGGCGGCATGGGCGGCATGATGGGCGGCTTTGGCGGCGGTATGCCTGCCATGGGCGGCATGGGCGGTTTCGGCGGCATGGGCGGTGCTCCTGCCGGCGGTGCTCCTGCCGGTGGCATGGGCGGCATGATGGGCGGTTTCGGCGGCATGGGCGGTGCTCCTGCCGGTGGCATGGGCGGCATGATGGGCGGTTTCGGCGGCGGTATGCCTGCCATGGGCGGCATGGGCGGTGCTCCTGCCGGCGGCATGGGCGGCATGATGGGCGGCTTCGGCGGCGGTATGCCTGCCATGGGCGGCATGGGTGGTTTCGGCGGCATGGGCGGTGCTCCTGCCGGTGATGCAAACCTCGTCAAACTTTTTGACCTCAACATCAAAATCGACCAGATGTTCTCTGTTCAGAGCACACGCGGAAGCGCCAATATGCTTCTTTTCTCCGGCGATGTAAAGTCTGATTTCTTCGAAGGCAAAGTGCTCCCCGGCGGTGTTGACACCCAGCGTTCCGGAAGCATCTCCGCCCGCTACATCATCGAAGGCAAGACTCCGGATGGAAAGGCAACCAAAATCTTCGTGGAAAACAACAGCGCAGGCAATGGCGGCCTGAAGCCGACCATTCTGACTGACAATGCCGATCTCGGCTGGCTGGAAACCGCAGATGTTACCGCCCGTATTGCAATGGGCGGCCAGGGCGGCGTTACCATCCAGTTCTTCGTCCCGAAAGATGCAAATCTTCCTCCGAAGAAATAAGTTTGAAAATTCAACGAGTTATGAAAGAAAAACTTCTGCCGGTTGACAACAATCGGCAGAAAAAGCCCAAAAATCAACAATAAAAACACTTTCTCACTCGTTAAATACAAAATCAAACATTTGTTCCACTGTTTTCAGCGGAATCAGATAAAATCAAGAACTCTTTTCACCCCAAAACAATAAAATCAAGGAAAAACACAATGAGATTTTCAACAAAATCCATGGTTATTGCCGCTCTCATCGCATCCGGAGCAGTCCAGATGTATGCACAGCAGGCAGGTCCGCAGCGTCCCGCAGCAGCACAGGCAGCAGCAACTGCCAAAAAGTACCAGGACTATCCGTCCGGATCACCGGAAGAGATGGCCCAGCACTGCAAAGAATGGGACATGACCAAAATGACATACAAGGACGACACCGGTACTCTGAATTACACGATGGGCGTCTACAATAAGTCCGAAAGCGGCAAGGCCGCCGTTCTGGTCTTCCTCCACGGCATCGGCGAACGCGGCGAAGACGGCTATGTTCAGAACCGTCTCGGCGTTCACAGCATGGTTGACTACATCCGCGACAACAAGGTCAAGGCAGTGCTCATCACCGTGCAGTGCCCGTCCAGCGAACTGTGGGCTCCGCTCCATCGCGGCGGCAACGGTGCAGCTCTCCAGGCCAAGCCGATGGCAGCCTGCGGCAGAATCCCCGGCCTTATCGAAGAAAAGCTGAAAGACGCATCTCTCAACATTGACCCGGATCGCGTTTACATTACCGGTCTCTCCATGGGCGGATACGGCACTTGGGATACCATTTCCCGTCGTCCTGACCTGTTCGCAGCCGCTATGCCGGTTTGCGGCGGTGCCGACCCGAAACAGGCTCCTGCGCTGAAGAACATGGCAATCTCCATTTTCCACGGCGGCAACGATGGCCTCGTTCCGACCAACCTTTCCCGTGAAATGCACAAGGCTCTGGAAGAAGCCGGCTGCAAGAATCTGAAACTCACCATCTACGAAGGCGTTGAACACAGCTCCTGGGAAAAGGCCTACGCTGATCCCGAAACCTTCAAGTGGCTCTTCGCGCAGAAGCGCACCAAAGAAGGCGCAGCAGCCAAACCTCTGCCGATTGATCCGAACGCGGCATCTGCCGGCGGCGGTATGTTCGGCGGTATGGGCGGCGGTATGCCTCCGATGGGCGGCATGGGCGGCTTCGGTGGCGGCATGGGCGGCTTCGGCGGCGGCATGGGCGGCTTCGGCGGCGGCATGGGCGGTATGCCTATGATGGGCGGCATGGGCGGATTCCCC
>DCIG01000012.1 GCA_002315855.1 Lentisphaeria bacterium UBA1732
GACGCAGTGTCCGCCGTTCACGCCATGCCTGAAAGACCGTGCCGAAGATTTCCGGTGTGATACTTGTTTTCGAGCCTGACGCAATCAGCAGAGTTTCAATGTAGGTCCGGTCCAGCAGTTCGGAATTGTTATCTGCGATCCCGTTGTCAATGGCATCGCGGATCTGTTCTTTCACCGGAGATGGCATAATATCCTCCGCCAGCCTCGCACCAAGCATGCCCGACATCACCATATCATCGTCCATAAAGGGAACCTTCAGTTCCCAGCAGGTATTGGTCAGGAAGTACCCGTTGTTTTCCGAAGAAAACTCAATAGGCGCATTGAAATCCCTGCGGAGGATATCGAGGTCGCGCATGATCGTCCGTTTCGAGCAGGACATATTCAGATTTTCCATCAGGTCCAGATTTCGGAGCTTTTTTGCGAAGGTGGATGCATTCGGATAGGCGTTCTTTCGCAGTTCCGCCACGAATTTGATCAGGCGCATCAGTTGTTTTTTATTGATAGGCATAACTCATTTCCTTATGTTTTTTGCAAAATATAACACCTTTTTTATGTAATGTCAAACGGGTATGACGAAAAATGGCAGACCTGGCGGTGTATAATATACGCAGAACAACCAAGAAAGGGTTCATCTATGGAAATCAATCGAAAACATCCGGAGTATGGAGTTTGGCATCTTGAGCCGAACACTCCCGTCAATTACATCCCGCGCGGAGCCATACTGGTGTGGCGGGAAGGAATCTGCCAGTTCGGATTTCATCTCTGCAACGGCGAAATTGCCTGCCGGGACGGCATTCTTCAAGCCTCAACACTTGCGAGGAAAACACCATGTTCAGAGATGAACGGATACTGTGTTATTGCAAAAAATGCTGTTCCGGTCATCTTCGAGGAAGAAACCGTCCGCGCGGAGTTAATCGCAGCAGGAAAATACATTCATATCTGCGACTTTCTCTCTGCCAGTATCGGAGACACTGATCTTGCAGACATCGCTAATTTTCCTGTTTGGGTCTTTGAGAAATGCGGAAGAGTTGCGTGGTATCCCATCGCAGAGAATGCCGGATTTGAGAAAATTGACGTAAAAACAACCGATGCCAAACAGGTATGACGTAAAACGGCATACCTCATGAACTATATTTATCACCAACCGAAAGGAGATTGTCAAATGACAGAAAAAGAAAAAAACATCGTCAAGCAGGAACTCTGGGCTCTTGTTGCACAGGATGCCTGCGCCAGCAAACACAGTTTCGAGATCATGGAAAAGGTTTTGAAATGTGTCACAAAGGAAGATCCGGATGACATGACCCCGAATAAACGAAAGGTCATTGAGGAACTCCAGCTTCAGTGGCGCTTCGTAAAAACGATCCATGAGGATCTTGTCAAAATCGCGGCAAGGCTTGGAAAGTCGGAAATCGTCCCGACCGTTCCGTCATTGAGTATTCATGACGATATCTGGGATACCAGTAATTCCGGTTCCTCGGATGCTCTTTACGAAACAAATGACAAAATCAGCGATTTTCAAACAGCACTGCAGGAATGTGCCTTCAAACTGCAGGAGGCATGTGAATGAGTTCTCTTATGCCGTGGCCGAGAAAGACGATTTTCTGGAAATGTCCCAAGTGCGGCAGAAAAGAAATTACTGTGCAAGGTCCGCCGTGGTGGATATGTACCTGTCTGCCGTTTTTCAGCGGCAGTCTGAAACCGCCGATCTGCCCGAAATGCAAGATCGAGATGAAAAGACAAACAAGTTTCTCAATTTAAGGAAAGGAAACGAAAATGAGCGATTTTGAAGAATTTATGGACTGTCTCTCTGAAGCGACAAAGGAGCTTGTGGAGAATGTTGAGGAAGCCTGGGATGAACTGAAAGTTGATCTCCGGGAAGTTGTGACTGTAAAATATCTGCGTCCGGGTGGTGTTGCTTACTGTAAGGCAGATGGAAAGAAATACTACGGTATTCTGACCGGCACACAGATCATTTCTCTGAATACGGAAGGGGAACCGGAATATTTGGAACTGGAAGATTTTCTCTCCCGTCATAATTCCGACAAGCTCAAGGTTGCTGGGAAGAACCGGATCGCAGTTGGCAAGCATGAGGTCGATTATGCCGCCCGTATGGAAGTCGAAAGCGAACGCTACCCCTCAACGAAAGCATTTGTGCTGCATTGTCTCGGTGCAGCCGGAACCAACAGTGTGGATGAAGCGATTGAGCAGAAGTTGGGGGCTTTTGACTGGCTGGGATATGACCTTCCGAACTCAAGTGAGGATGAAGAAGCCGGCAAGGAAGAGGATGCTGAATAATGAGTTTTTTGCAACAGTTATTAACTGGTCTGCAAAACACTCCTGCATCGGGGGTAAAAACAGTGGGAATCAGACCGACAAAAAAGAACCCGCCACCTGTAAGTCCGGATTGGCTGGCTCTTTCGTCTCCGTCGCATGACAGAGACATGTCGGTCTATGACCCGTGCGGTGCAATCCTGAAGCTGCGGAAGTCGGACATCCTTGCCCATGGCGGCGAAGGCGTGATTTACAAATTCACAAAGAATCCAGCCTTTCTCATCAAGGTTTGCAAGGATGACACGCTGCGGGATGCAAGGAAAATGGAAGTCTTCCGTGACCGGCTGAATGCAATGCTGGCTTTGGAGGAATGCCGGAACGCGCAATTCCTTGCGTGGCCGCTGATGCCGGTTTTCAGTCAGGACAGAAAGATGATCGGCTTCGTCATGCGCAGGACTTCCGGACGAACTCTGCGGGCATTGTATGCGCCTTGTCAGGTAAAACGCTTCTTTCCCGGATGGGATCGTCTTGCCGTGACAAAAGTGGCCTTGAATCTGGTCAATGCCGTGCAGATGCTGGCGCGTCACAGGGTATTGGTCAACGACTTCAATCCGGACAACTTCCTTGTGGATCAGTTCGGTCAAGTCCGACTGATCGACTGCGACAGCTTCCAGATTCCAGGCGCGGGTGAAAATCAGAACACCTTTCTGACCCGAACTTTCACTCCGGAATTTGCCGCCCCCGAACTTCTGTTTCATCCGGAACTCTTCAACCGGGAACGAACCCCGGAACAGGTTCGGTTCAGCCTCGCTGTAGTGGTCTATATGATTATTATGAGCGGACTGCATCCCTATGCACAGTGCGGTGGAAGCGATCCCACAGAAAATTTAAAATCCGGGCTGTGCCCGCTGGATCGAAGAACAGGAGCCCGTCTTCCGGTGGGATGGTTCAAATCCGTGAGCTGGCTCACCCCCGGATTAATACAGCTTTTTGTCCGTATGTTTATCAACGGACATCATGAGCCGCTTCAACGTCCTTTGTTGAACGAATTGAAGTCGGAACTTGAAAATTTTATCAATGTTATGCGTACAAGCAAAAATCCAAACCAA
>DCIG01000039.1 GCA_002315855.1 Lentisphaeria bacterium UBA1732
AAAAACTTTTGAAATTACCTCAATTGATAAATTAGCCCATTGTGTTCGATATTTTTTTTCAATCAGCTCTTTGCTTTGGGAATTGATGGTATGGTAAAGATTTTCCAGCCAATGGAAATATATACTGATAGTTGCCATACCATTTCCAACATCCATATTCATTGAGGTGATGCGGGAAGCAGAACGTCTTGTTATGGTTGTTTTCACATCATTGATATCCATTTCCATTGCGTTAAATTTTTTCTGAATTTCTTTCAATTCTGCTTCCGCAATTATTTTTTCCTTTTGTCTGTGTTCTTTTGTTTGACGTTTCTTATTATTTTTCTTTTTTTCGTATTGGTAATCAGGAAATTTCCCTGTTAGTATTCCTGCCTTCAGTAGCAGATTGTAGTCCATACCATTCTCGACTAGCATTCTAATCATGGAAAGAATACTTTTGATTTTTTCTATGCTTCCTAATGGTGTCCGGCATAAACATTGAAACATCAGAAAAAATAAGTCTGGGTTAATGTGTTTTCTGTAACTCAAGATTCTGATTGAATTGACAAGATCACTTATCTGCTTTATTTCATCTTTATTTATCATATCAGATCCTTTTTTGTTAATGTCCGAAATCTTGAGATGGGACGATTGATTTGACAAAAGTGCATCTGTATGCTATTTTTAGTTTCGTTGCAAAAACAAAATTAGCGGAGACTACAGATGCAGAGTAAAGTTAGCATGGATTTGTTGGTTTGTCAATCGGAAAACGGTTTTTCTTTGGATGAATTGGTTAAAAAGTTATCGGAAGCCTACGAAAACAAGGCTTTTTCTGAATTTTTGCGGACGATTCTGATGTTGACACAGGAGGTCTTAATATACCGGATACTCAATGAAAAGAAGAATGCAATGGAATGCTGTCCTGAAGGACATCTGACATTGAACGGCAGTTTTAAGCGCAATATACGGACAAGTCTGGGCGAATTTTCCATGCCTTTTATCCGCGTCCGTTGTTCAAAATGCGGAAAAACGTTTGCGCCGCTTCAACGCTTTATCGGATTGGAACGCTATCAAACCAAGACAAATGAGCTGGAAAAACTGATTGTTGAGGCTGCAAGCGAGACCAGTTACCGGCGTGCAGTCAAAGAAATTGAGCGTGATGGGAAACTTCCGGTAGCCGTTTAAACTGCTCATGACTGGGTGATGCGGACCAATTGCGGTGAAATTAAACTGTCCTCCCAAGTTGTTGGAAATACTCCGGTTCATATCATGCCGGATGGAACCGGATTCAAAGGTGAAGGCAAGCATGGTGAGGCTCGCAAAGGGGACTTGAAGGTTGTGATCGGGATCACCACAAAAGGCAAGATTTTTCGTCTTGGAGTAAAAGCCGGCACCAGCTGGGATGAAATCAATCGGGAATGGAAGGAGAAGCAAATCAAACTTCCGGATGGGAGCATTTTGATTTGTGACGGCGAATCCGGTTTATCAGAAGCGTTCGCAGAATATGCTTCCGAACAGCAGCGCTGGCACTGGCACATCAAACGGGATTTGTACCATGCAATGCATCAGGACGGCGGAAATATGGAAGACTATCGCCCCATTGCGGAAGCTTTGGCCGGAGCTTTGGCAATCGAATTGCCGCAGGATGATTTTCATGCTGTATCTGAACAGGAAAAAAAATGAGATTGAAGAACGTATGGAGAGAACAGAAGCCGCCGTTGACAAGCTGATCGAATACTTCTCTGAACACGGCTATGATGCTACCGCCACATACATGCGCAGAACTAAGATCAGTATGTTCGGTTATGTCCGCCGATAGTTGAAGTGGGGATTGATCTCTCCTCGAGTATCATCAATCGTGGAACGTGTCATGCGTGAACTTGGACGGAGAATCAAGAAGATCGCATACGGATGGAGCGATAAAGGCGTGACAAAAATCGCAAGGATCATCCTGAAAAGATTTACTGATTCATCCGAATGGGAAAACTATTGGGATAAGAAAATGAACATCCTCGCAAATGTCGTTGTCCTGGTCAGAAACTATAAGGTTTCTTTACAAAATTTCGGACAATAACGATTTTTTTGAGTAACTTTAAAGTATATGTTAGAGTATGAAGTTCAGCATTATAATATAAACGAATTTGTTACCGTTTCCAAGTACGATTCAAAAAAGTAACAGTATTTTCCCCCAATCAAATGAGTGTATTTTAAATACTGACGCGGATTTCTCTGCGTTTGCGGCAATGGATGTGCCCCCCACGAGAAACTTCTTCTGGTGGAGTTCGAAACAACAGTCCAAATATCAGGAGTCGATAATGAAAAAACAACTGCCAAATATCAGGATGTCAACGGTCAAGTGGATAGGACGCCACTTGGCCGCGGACCTTGATGTCGGCGTACTTACCGTTTCTGAGTTTGAACAAATCATGCAAGCGCTTAAAAGCCTTGCAAAAAATGGGACGCCTTCTGAACCTGTCAAGCCGAAGATGTTGACTGTAGAAAACGTCGCAGACCTCCTCGGTATATCCAAAAGCCAGCTACGCGCCCTTGAAGCAGAGGGAAAACTACCGTTCCGTCGAAGAAAGATTGGTTCATCCGTCCGATATCTGAACACGGAAGTCCTCGATTATATGCAAAACGGTTCGTTGGCTGAAGCTGAGGAATCGAACGGTGAAAAAAAATAACAAGGAGAAGGACATTGTCCTATCCCCTCAAATATTATCATCAACAAGATCTGTCCTACATGCGACAGAGAAAGGAGAAAAATGAACAACAATATTTTTCAAGACGATGCAGACATCATCAAAAAATATGGTGAAGCACTCGTCCCGAAAGGAAAAAACCGTCTTGAAATCAACCTTCAGTACTTTGCCGGGATGATGTCCAAGCTCTACAACGTAATCTTTTTCACTGACGTCGGCTGGTTTGAATGGACAGATGGTCAATGGGTAAAGGTGCGCAAATGCGAGCTTCAGAAACGAATTAGCACACTGTTACAGGGGGCAATTCAGGCATACCCCCAACCGGAGGATTCGAGTCGACCTGCATTTGATTTGGTAAATACGTCCAATATCCGTGAAATCCTGGACACGATGGAATACCAGAATAATCGAGGTGATACCCTGCCGCCATTGGATTCGGATGTAATTCCTGTAAAAAATGGACTTCTGCGTTGGAATCCCCAAACGCAGGACTTCAATTTTAAGCAATATACCCCCGATGATATGATTTCCCATACCCTTGATGTTGACTACGTGCGGGAAGCAAAATCCGATTTGTTCGATAAGGTTCTCTCGGAAATTCTGCCTGACCAGGATGACCGCCGCGTGGTTCAGGAATACATGGGTGCTGCCCTCTTTCCTGAAAATCGTACCCGCAAGTTCATACTTTTCCAAGGCGAAGGCGGCTGCGGCAAGAGCTTGCTTGTAAAGTTCCTGACCACAATCATGACGCAGGACCGCACGTTCGATCTGGATTTCCGTGCACTCAGAGCGAACTACGCGTTCTCCGCTCTCACGACACAGACTCTTCTGACCGCTTCTGAAGCGATTAGCGAAGCTTTCTGTCAGTCAGCAGGTGTTGAGTTCGTCAAGAAAGCTGTTGGAGGAGATTTCTTCGCAACCTCGCAGAAATACCGCAATGAAAAAATCAATCATTATGGATTCTACAGCTTCATCATCGTATCAAACAATGAAATGCATTTCAAGTATGACGGCCGTGGGGACGAGTTCAAGGATCGTTTGATTCCGATACTCTTCAATGAACATATCGAGAACCCGGACAAGACCTTGGCGGACAAGCTTCTGATGGAACATCGTCCGGCTATCCTGAATTGGCTGATTGATGGTGCACGTCGCGTCCGCAAGAACAACTGGAACATCCAGTTGACGAACGACCAAATCAGCCGTCGCGACCGCATCGTGGAAGCGACGTATGGAGTGAAAAATTTCGTGAAGAATCACATCGTGGAATCGACCGGAAAGTTTTTTCTGACAAGAGAAGCATACGAGCTTTTCACGAGGCTCCACAAGACCGCAGGGTACGAGAGTCTTTCTGAAGACACGTTCCGGAAGCGTCTAGCCCAAACAATGGCCACGGAGTACGGCGCAGCCTCCTCGAATACGATCCCGACACAGAACGGAAAGACTGGTCGTGGATACCGCGGTTTCAAGCTTGTTGACCCAGCCTCAAGAAACTCCAAGAAAACCGTGGATGTGACGCATCAGGCCTCTGTGTCGGGTAACAAGGAAGGAGGCGAGACCAATGAAAAGTGAATTTGATGAGTCGAACCTGAATGACATGACAAACATGTTTGACGCTGAATCCGATCCGTTTGATCTGTTCGAGGCGGCTGATGATGCCGTCAACGACGACATCAATGACGAAGAGAATCTGATTGAGGGCGATCCGAAAGAATGTAAGATCAAAACGACCTTGCCTGTTCCCGTTGCTGAATCGGGAATTAAGGAAATTCCCTCCTTGAATGCAGAAGTCGTAGAGGATGTCACTCCCGTGGTCATCAAGACCACGGGAACAACTGTGCCTCAGATTTGGATGCCGTATCTTCCATTCACTCTCTCCGCACAGACGCTCTTTAATTTGGCGTTGAATGTCGATGCTCTTGATCCGGTTCGGCAGATGCTCGGATTCTATTACGAGTATCGGTTACAGTATGAATGTAATCTGCTGATTCCGCATCCGATTCACAGCTATTATCGTTGGGGAATTTTGAATGCCCTGATGATCCGCAGGAACAATCCCGGCTTTTTCATGTGCAACGCTATTGACGTTGTACTGACGTATTATTTCAACAATTTTTACCCGGAGGATAACGATGTATTTTCCTGATTGTGAGTTGTTTGTACTTAATACTGATGCTCAGTCTCGTATTGCAATCTATATGATTAACCATGCGAATAGCCCTTTGATCGCACAATTGGGCAATCTTTCTCATGACGAATTTCGCGGTGGCTTCATTTCCGGGGACGGTCGTATGACCGTCTCCGGAGATGCGAGTTGTGTTCATCAGATCATGTCCGATTCACCGGCATTCTTTTCGGCTTCCGTGCCGTCCCCTATGGGTTACGACTTGACGGTTTCCAATGAAAAAATCATGTCGATTACACCCGAAGATATGACGACTCTGTTGTCGAATATGACGGGCATGTGTGATTTCATCTCCCTCTGCAGAAACTTGGGGCTGGACAAGGAGGATTTCGACCATCTCGAAAATGGCATTTTCATCCGCTCATTCGGCGAAGAAATGATAGAGAAGAATCCGGTTCCTCTGGGTTGTTTTTTGCTTCCCATCCGCGATCATCTTGGATGCTTCGAGAGGATGAACGTTCTTTATGGTGATGTCGTGTTCGAGCTCAAATTATTTAAGTTTGTGAATCTCAACGGTATGCATGTTTTTTATTTCAAGCCGGAACACTCCGGTGTTTGGTTTCGGGATGGAGTCCCGGCGTTTGGCGAGGTAATCATACTGGATACCGATATCCCCGATGTTTGGTATCGCCTCTCTCCGGCCAATGCCGGATTGATTGATGTCGGGGATAATTCTGAAATCGACTGGAAACTTTTTTCTGGGCACGAGACGCAGTATGTGTGGCGGTCTAATACGCTTCAATGCAAGAACGATCTTTCCAAAGCTCTCTGTTTCCTCGCTGATGCCAGGAAGAACGACGTTGAGGTGGTTATCCTCAAATATAACAGCATTTCGCAGGAAAGTGAAGTCGTTAAGTTGCCTGAAGTCATCATACAGGCGCGATGCTATGGGCTGGACATTCCCGCAGCACTGAAAGATACCGGATGCATACACGTCTCGGCCCCGCAGGATGAATTTATCCCCGATGATATTCCCTTCTTCTGGTCGAGAGGCGGCTCTACCTTATTCTTCAATCTCGGATACAAGGTAATCCTGAAAAAACTCCTGAATGCGTTTTGCAGGGTTTCCCCGGATACACAGAATGTGGTCAAGTCCATTCCGAATTGCGATATGTCTGGTACGCGCAGCGGCTTTTTCCCGCAGAAACAGGTCGGCATCTTTTATCCGGCCTCCGCTGAATCCAGGACGAACAAACTGATGAGAAAAACTGATCACGTTGTTCCCCGGATTAGTTCGGTCATCCTGCAGAAAAAAGATGCGCTGGAATCCGCACTGTATCTCTACAAAATCAAGATTTTGTTCATCGTCTATGCCGACGAGTTGCCTGTAAAGGAGCTTACTTCCGTGTTGGAGCTATGCGAACGCATCAGAATTGTTACGGGCGTTTTCTCTCCCGTGGCGGCAGAAAACAAACCTGTTCCGGAAGATGTGCTGAAAGGCTCGACGATGGAGCTGGTGGCGCAGTATTATCTCGTCACAGTGGACGGTGATTCCCTAATCGCCAAGGACATGACCACGGAAATCACGGAACGCTATACATTCGAACGTGACGGAAGGGTTTCCGTTAGCGAATGGAATGATACGAATACGATGGAAAACGAGGAGGAGAACTAACTATGGGAAAAAGTCAAGTCGGATTTGCTCTGGGCGACGGATATGACAGGTACGACACGTAAAACGAAAACCTTTTCTCTTACGTGCGCGTAGACCGGGCTGAGTGTTGCTCATCCACGGTCAAGCATATATTGCGTTCATGGAATCAATGACTATTCCGAAATCAACCACAGAAAGAACTTCATCATGAAGAAATTCACACCCGTTCTCATCTTCGGTTTCCTGATCTTTGCCTCACTTCACGCTCAACAAACGGTCGTGATAGAACGGCCTGGCGTCCTACGGATTTGGCGACCGCTGCAGGCGCAATCGCCGCGTTGCTGCTCGCTACCGTTAAAGGCATCGCAATCAGAACGATAGAAGTTGTCGATTCCGTGATACACGGTAATGCGACTGTTATTCAGATGCCGCAGTTGTTCTGCCATCGCCAGTCGTGGTCTCTCCTGTTCCAGCGGTCAAGGCGATTTTGTCAACGACAATCATCACAACGCATGAGGACGGCAGTGTCGTCTTTGTGACCAGAACTGCCTCAGCCTATGAACTCGGACCGAATGTCATTGTTCCGTTTTTTACCTATGTAGTGTCTGCTCAATAAGGCATGATTTATCCGGTAAATGCAAACATTTCTGCGAAAAAGAACTGCTTTTGCCATTCAGGATGATATGTGAAAGGGTGCTGAGTGCATTTACCGGATTTCTGAAAACCCGTCATCGTCATCGAATAACGTCAGAATATGGTACTTTTCGCCAGCATCCTGACCCGTCCGCAAAAAGATAATAAAAAATGGACCGAACGGGATTCCGAAAAGGTTGGCAACAAGCACAGATAAGGCAATGCTCGATAACGTTGTTTCCGCAAGTTTTGTCACGATCAATTCTGCTCCGCAGGTTCGCTTTTCACGACTGAAAAAGCGTTCCACTTCGTTGCGATCCGTGTTGTCTTTACGCTCAATTTTGCGTTCTTCCGGAGTCAGTTTCGGAGGACGCCCCGGTCCGCGTCCGGATAACCGGATGCCATGTTCGTTGCAATATTCCC
>DCIG01000017.1:0-189 GCA_002315855.1 Lentisphaeria bacterium UBA1732
CCCCGCAGAGGAAGGAAATGGCAATTTGGCTGTGGGAACTGCCGTGTTCCCCATAGAGACCAAGTCATTTTCTCCGCTTGAAAACATTGTCCCGCTGCCGTCCCCGGCTGTCTTCGCAGATAAAAAGCGGGACATTTCCGGAATCAAGATCGTTCCGGCACGGTTGTCGCCCAGCGGAGAATGCTGTGA
>DCIG01000017.1:346-5824 GCA_002315855.1 Lentisphaeria bacterium UBA1732
GCGGAACGGCTCCTGAAAAACTGGACCGTTGACAAGGGAGTAACGCCGGAAACGCTGATGGAATGTGCGGATAATCTCTACCGCTGGATCGCTGAAGCCTATCCGGAGGCAAAGATCACCTGTGAAGTTCCGATGACCTATCACGATGAAAACGGTACGCTGTATCAGGGATTCATCGATATGTTGCTGGAACTGCCGGATGGTTATGTGATCGTTGACCACAAGACCCATCCCATGGCTTTTGATGCCGAAAAATATGCCGCCAGTTGTACCGGACAGCTTCGTCTTTACCGCAAAGCCGTGGAAGCCGCGACCGGAAAGGTTGTCAAACAGACCGTCATCCATCTTCCCAATCTGGGAATGTGTTTTGATGTGAAATAAAATACGGTGGAGAATGACAAAAATCACTGAAACAAAATACAATCAATTGAGTCTGAAAGATTTGATATTTGTTTGTTTTGAAAGCCAGACCTATGACGAAGCCTTCAGACCTTTTATGAAGTATGGCACTCCCATCAGTGCCGACCAGTGGAGTAATATTCTGGTCGCATACCCTCATCTTGTTGATGAGTGTAAGTGCAGAAGTCTGAAAGAGGTTCATTGGCGGAAAATTCTTTACGAACAACCTCAATTGGCAGGTCATTGTCCTGAAGAAAAATGGACGCATAATATTTCTTCATGGGAAAATGATTATATGAAACCGAAGAAACAGACGGCGAATGATATGGTGCTGGATCTGATTTTCCATCCAGTTCACGCTAAATTTTGTCATTGGAGTAAACTTTCCGCACGAAACTGGCATCTTCTCCTGCTGTTTCATCCGGAATTCGTTTCTCATTGTGATATGGCAATGATTGCCAAGAAAATGTTGTACCCAGATGATTTGCTTTGTCTTCAGCCGCAATGGGGTAAATATTTTGACATTTCAAAACTGTTTGATCCGGGAAAATTTCTGAAGAAGAATCCGGAATATGAATCGGTGTGCAAATGGGAAAACATCAGTCGTCAGACATGGCTCTATATCATGGGATCAAACCCTGCTTTGTTGAAATACTGCGACATAAAGAAATTTCCGATTGTGACGGAAGACAAGCACGATGGAGAGTTTCACGGAGCTTTGGCAATTTTGAATTTTGCATGGCTGCAAACCTCTCCGCAGTTTGGATTCCATGAAAATAAAACGGTTCATAAGAGAATTTGTCAAATCATCAGGGAGAATCCGGAATATTTGGAAAAATGG
Source organism: Lentisphaeria bacterium UBA1732 (assembly GCA_002315855.1). GTDB lineage: Bacteria > Verrucomicrobiota > Lentisphaeria > Victivallales > UBA1829 > UBA1732. The sequence continues at coordinate 1,587 of DCIG01000017.1, forward strand.
AATGCGTATGCAACTGCATTTTATGGGAGATATTTCCCTACTCTGCACGAATTGGGGTATTTCCTTTCCGAATATCCGGAACTCTATCCACTGTGCAAAAAGGAATGGCTGACCAGTCAGGATTGGGGATTTCTTATTGCGAAACATCCAGATATGATCCATGAGGCAAATCTTGAGATCTTGACCAGCGATGCGTGGCTCTGCATTTTGACCTCTATCCCGACATTTGCCTGTTACTGTAATGTCTGGGAGGATTTTTCCGCAAAGGAATGGCTACGTTTGCTGTGCGTACACCCGGAATTTTTTCCGAAATGTCCGGCAAAAAATTATAAGAAATGGAAATTCGCATCTGAGTGGGAAAAGCTGCTCAAAGCCGGATGTCCGGTGAAAGGTCTGATTCCGGAAAAAATAAAAAAAGAAATGAAAGGGAAAAGATAAAATGAACAAAAAGTATGAACCAGGAGTGTACCCTGACGGATGGGAAAAGATGCCAGTTGAATCAAAGTACTGGCATTTGTGTAAAAAATGGGAATCTGTCTGCGAAGATGACATGTATGAACTTTGTATGAATGCATCATCTCAAAACGAAGTCGGGAAAATATCCGTTTCGATCTATCTGTGGACGAAGTCCGACCATCTGTTCTCAGAAAACGGGACTTTTTTTGTCCAGAAATTTCCGCATCATTTCGACTGGGATGATCTTCCGGATTTTCTGAAGTCTCTCTTGAAGGATCAGCATGATCTCGTCATGTTGGAGCCAGGTGTTTCTGCGGACACATTTGACGAAGCCGCAAATAAGATGTTTCTTTTTTTGGACCTTCTCAACTTCGGATATGAAATTTCTGAATACGATTGGTACCGGGAAAAACATCCGGAACTCTTTAACAATGACGAGGAGGATGACGAAGAGTTTTCTCTCGGAAAAGATGACATGGATGATTGATACATATGGCATTCCCGATTGAAGAAAAACTTGTTATCACCATTGCATCCAGTGCCGTTTTGACGCTGGATGCGGCCCGCGATGCTTTCCGGGAAAAGGGGCTTGCCGCCTACCGCCAGTATCAGAGGGAACACCAGCAGGACATCATGGAACGCGGTCCGGCATTCTCGTTTGTACGGCGATTGCTGAATTTCAACAAACTGTTCCCGGAAATTCAGCCGGTCGAAGTGGTGCTTTTGAGTCATAACGATGCCGATACCGGTTTGCGGATCATGAACTCTCTGAAGCACTACGAACTGGATGTCACACGCGCAGCATTCATCACCGATGAGAAGCCGCACCATTACCTCGATGCGTACAATTCCTCACTCTTTCTCTCCCGCAACAGACGGGATGTCGAGGATGCGATTGCGGCAGGATTCGCGGCTGGGACGGTTCTGGAAAGTGCCTTGAATGATGATCCGGATGATGAATCCCTGCGCGTAGCGTTCGACTTTGACGGAGTTATCGCCGATGGGACGTGCGAGTCTGTGTTCAAGGGAAAAGGTCTTGATGGGTTCAACCAGATGGAAACGGAAAAAGCAGGTGTACCTCATTCGCCGGGACCGCTGGCGCAGCTCTTTCGGAAACTGGCCGTTCTGCGCGATCTTGAATTTGACCGGCAATCAAAAGAGCCGGATTACAAACGCCGTCTTTCCATGTCCATCGTGACAGCCCGTGGTGTCCCTGCGCACGAGCGTGTAGTCACAACTCTCCGCGATTGGGGGATCATCATTGACAAGACCTTCTTCCTTGGCGGGATGAACAAAGGGCGCATCCTCGCGTCATTGCGACCGCACATCTTTTTTGACGATCAAATCCACCCGCATCTGGATGCAGCCAAGGATTTCACTCCGTCCGTGCATATTCCGGTTATTGCCTGTTGTGAAAAGAACAAAACATAAAGGACCGGATCTCCGTTTTTCGGTTACTTGCAAATAGACAAGCATTTCTAAACTCAATTTTGTCCGGATACTTTCAAGACCTGTCGCTTTAGGATCCTTTGCGAAACCGGCGGCCTGGGGAAAGCATCCGGACTTTTTTGTGTGGCTGGAATGGTAAAAAGACCATTCCGACAATATTTTTCCCTTTTTTTTATTCCCCCCCTTTTATGCAAGACAATAGATGTCTTATATCGTGGTGTATAATATAGACAGAAAACACGACAGGAGGAATAGGCATGATAATCAAAATTTTTGCAGTGTGTATCGCATCGGCAGTCCTGTGCAATCCGGTTTTTGCAAAAGGGAAAAAACAAGTGCAATACTCTGTTGGTGCAAACAGACCGATAATGATGAAACACGCCGCAGAACCCGGAAGTGAAGAGCATAAGTTCTGTGATGATTTTTTCCGTGAGCAGCAGAGATTGGCCCAGCAGATTCAGCTTGAACGGCTGAAAGGCACTCTTGCCAGAATGAAACGGGAAAATGCGAAAAACGGCATCCATTACAATTTGAGCGATGATGAACTTGAAGAACAGATTCGGATTGAACGGGAAAAAACGACATTTATGATAAGGCTGCAGCAAATGCAGACGCGCTGATAAATGGGAGAATGACTATGAAAGTCAAAATGATTTTGTTTCTTGTTTCTGTTTTTATGATGACGGCTTATGCCGGTCCGTTCAAATCGAGCAACTATGAGGGGAACAAGAAACTATGGTATAGAGAACATTCGTATCTGGTACAGTTTAAGAAAGAATCGCTCAAGTTGAAAAAACAGATTCGCGGTGAAACATTGAAAGTGCTACTCGCCAGAAAGCAGAAAGAAAATGCTGAACTGATGAAGAAACTGAATCTTACGGAATATGAACTTGCCGAACTGATGAAAAAGGGTTTGCCGGAACGACCGATGCACTGCATTGATGTCCGGAAAAACATGGAAGAGCATATCCGTGGATTGCAGGCGGAACTTGAAGCAGTAAAAAGACAAAATATGCAGCAGACAAACAGTACAAGACAATAGATGTCCAACATCAAGGCGTATAATATAGTCAGGAATAAAATACAACATAGGAGCATCAGCATGGACGAAAGAGCAAAAAAACTTCTTTTGGACTTCATTCAGGAAAAACTGAATGGAAACATCGACAACATTCGGGACTTTGATTTCAAAACGCTGCGTGAATCGGATAAGTTCGGCTGCCCCAGACGCTATTTTGACTGCGACGATACGGAGGTCATGCGGGCAGTCTACGTTGTCCTCTGGGAAAACTTTCTTCCGGAGCTTTCCATGGATACGCTCGGCAACACGGGAAAATACCGTGGCGATACCATGAATTCCTTCCACACGATGTTCGGACGGGAAATCCCGGAGAAACCCGGTTTTTACGCCGGTCTGGAAAAATACAATCCGACCGATGAAATCCGGGAACGGGTTCGCAAGTTCAGCCGCAAGTATTGCAGCACGATTGGAAACTTCGTTGTCCTCCCCAATCTCTACGTTCAGAACACGACCCTGAATTTTTACCGTGGGACGAATCAGTGGCGGGATTTCTTTGACCGCTTCCTGATCCAGTTGAGGAATGTGTTGTGCGACTATCAGAAAAAAGATCCTCTGCTGAACGAACTGGTCGCGGCGAATTCGTTCTGCTTCGATCAGTACAGAGGCCGGAAAGGTTTTCTTGCATTGGAGAAAATTCTGCTTTTGGAGGACTACTGTGAATACGGAAATACGCCGAAAATTGAATTCCCGATGAATTACCACTGGAAGAATCCTGCGGATGCGGAAACATATTTGAAGGACGTGGAAGCGTATCTTGACCGGGCAGAATGCATCATTTACAATCGCAGCTGGAATATCTGGTTTATTCTCCGGGAAAAACTGGCAGACGAACTCAAGAATTATGAGACCGGACCGGATTCCGAAGAATCAACGGAAGATGAAGTCTGTCTCCCCCAGCCGGAAGATAATGAGAATGGTACGGTTCATCTTGTTTGGAAAGAAGGAGAGCGCACCTGGGTGAAGAATCATTGGGAGTATGCGGATGGATGCACTCCGTTAGATAAGTGTTTTGAAATTACACCTGATTTTGACAAAGCACTTGATATGCTTTCCAAATGGACAGATGAAAACGGTGGACCGGTTGGGGTCATCTGCACCGACAACATATACGAGGAATACTATGAGGCGGAACGGGATGCCTGTCGCACTATTTCATACGCAGAAAGATTCCTGATCAAAGAAGGATTCCTTTCTCCGGAAAACGCAATCACCGTTGACCCTGAAGATCAAAACTGAAAGGAGCATATTATGG
>DCIG01000027.1 GCA_002315855.1 Lentisphaeria bacterium UBA1732
GGAGCTTGGTGATGAATCCGAAATCCTTTCCGCTCACGACCTCGCGGTCAAGGCTGTTCTTCCATTCGGCATACGCCTTGGTACTTTTTCCGAAAGGTTCGCCGGTCTTGGGATTGACGGGACCGTCGCTCACGACAAAATCCCGGTCAAACGCCTGTCTGCCTTCCAGAATCAGGCAGTGCGCGGCTCTGCCGAGGGCGAATGCCGCAGATTCGGTTTCTTCGATTTCCCCGTTTATTTCCTTATAATAAAGAGCGGGGCTTTCGCGGAAGTCCGCCAGCATGTGGCTGGACATGAATTCGCCGCGACGACTGCGGGCATGGTATTCGTCCGCCGATTCAAAGGTGACAAAGTCTTTCATTTTGTTTCTCCATCGGGTTGTTGTTGGGTGGTTGATTTTGTCTGTTTCCTTATTTGCGGATTTTTTGAAAATGGAAACCAAAAACGGGGGTATTTTGAAAAAAAAACGAAAATTCTTTCACCAGATTGACTTTTTATGTCATTTTGTGTATATTAAACTGTGGACACAAGGAAAGGTTTTTATGGAACAGGGAAAGAAATTCGGAGACATTGTCCGGGAAGCACGGGAAAGACTCAAGGTCGGTAATCCCGAATTCTCGTTGCGCCGTTTTGCCGTGCGCGTGGGAATCAGTCCAACATTCTTAAGCAAGGTTGAAACAAATGAATTCACCGCGCCAAAAGCGGAAAAGGTAATAAAAATCGCGGAAGCCCTCGGTCTTGACCCCAATATGCTTCTTGCTAAAGCCGGCAGGATTGCTCCTGACCTGAAACGGATTGTTACCGAAAAACAGCCGGAGATGGCAGAATTCCTGCGTACTGCTGAAGGAATGTCTGCGGCACAATGGCAGGAAATGCTTACGGCGGCAAAAAAAATCAAGGAGGGCGGCAATGACGGGAAATAAACGCCTTAAACAGGAAGATATTGAAATCAATGCACGGTGCCAGGTTCAATATTGCAGTGGCTTTTTTTAACTTTGCGCCGTTTAGTTTTACTTCAACAAGCACAACTCAAGGAGATGTATAATGGCAAGTTTTAAACCATCAAGAATATTCCGCGGAATCAGCAACAAGAATCTGAAAAGCATATTCGACCGTTTTCAGATCGAGGTTCCTTATGTGAATTGGGAAGCAGAAAAAACCGATGTCAAAAGTCTGGTAGAATTTTGGAAAGACCTCCGGCTTGACCCGAAGGATGCCAGCAACAGGGTCGGCGGGTTGTTCCGTCTTTTTCAGGAGATTCACGAAGTCGCAGATGCCAAGGTGAAAGCAAACCGTGTCATCAGAGAACAGATTGAATGGGACGGCAACAGAATCAAACTGCCGGATGAATTCGACACGTGGACCGCCTATGAGCAGGTCGCGTACATTTATATAAATCACAATGACTTATGGAAACCGCTGGTCAATAAGATGCAGGTGGATGACATCCAAAACCGGGAAAAATGGAGGGAGTATGGAAATCTGCCGCAGAAGGAAATTGACTTTGATGGCGTGAGGGGATGTGTGGAGAGCGCAATCTGTGACTTTTTCCGTCCAATGAAGAAATGCAGGGTATGCCGGGTAGAACAGTATGCCTTCGCCAACGATGTTCAGTCTTTTTTTGCCACGCTGGATGATGAGCCGACCTATATTGAAACGAAAAACGAAATGGACGGTGATTTTGAGTTTCAGCGGATTGTCATGCCGTTCCGGGTTACTTTCGCATATAATTATAAGGAAGGGGAATTTTCCCTTTACGTTGAAAATCTGTCCGGCAAAGAAAAAGACCAGCTCGCAGATCACATTCTTTCCGCGTTGCTGGTGCTTCCGGGGGAGTATTTCCGTATCGGAAAAGACCGCTTTGATTTGTCGAGATTCAATGATTTCAATTGCGAACTGCCGATATGCCCCGGTATTTCCGCTCCACGTGTAAGAGCCATCATGCTTGTCCCGTTTGACGATCCAGATGATAAAGTATTCTTTGAAAGCAAGACGCGCAGCGCATATGACTGTGCAAAGAAACATCTTGGTATTAAACAGAACGAGGGCTATTTCGCCAAGCGGGTCACCATAACCGTTGATATAACCAATCCGGCGCTGGATTTCCGAACGCTGACATTTGAATTGAGCGAGAAGACCTGTACCCTGAAAAGCATGTCGGAAGACCGCAGGGTTTTCGGGGAAAAACTGCTCAAATTCTGGGAATTGAAAAAATGACGGATATCCTCCAATGGCTTTGGCGTTATGCAGACAGTGACCGGCTACTGTTTCCGGCTGTCAGATTAAAGGATTTGCCGATGACGTTATGTGCGGAATTGCTGGACGGAAAGTATCTCATCCCGGCGGCGGAACTATTGCGGACGATATGGGACGATGATGAATCTCACGAAATCTATGATGCCGTCTATGCCGATGGCAGTCTGCACCATTTTTACCGCAGCGGCAGCGGTACGGTTGAGGTTCCGGAAGATGACCTCAAGATGTTTCGTGTCAGTTTTCGTCCGTTTGCGGATGTTGTACGGGTTGGGCTGAACTGCACCGGGAGCATTGCTGAAAAACTGCCGGGAAAGATTTGGGTTCTCGGCGCGGCGGGACAGCAAAGACGGGAGGTTTATCTCGTTCGGAACTGGACTGACAATGCGTGTAGCCTTTTTCTTCAGGACAGTGCGGTGAAGAAAGGCTCCCTCATCATCCATATCGGAAAACGCCCTGCGCAGGATAAATTCGATGACAATCAGGTTTATGCTCTTGATACCATGATTGATTTTGACGGCGTGAATTTCCTGTTTGACGCTCAATGCGTCTTTGATAATCTGAAAGATATGGTGGCCAGCAGACCAAGGAATACGAGAAAAAAGAGTCTGCCTGCCCAAAAAGAATACCAGACCAAAGTTGAAAACATACTGAAATTATGGTTCACATGGAAATATGAAAATGCCAAGCGGCAGAAAAACGGAGAGATGCTAACAACACCGGGAATAACGCTTACCTTCAACAATCAGAAAGAGCTGGCCGAAATCGCAGATGTTCCGGAAGCCGCCATCACCAGAATGAAAAAGGTATGGGAAAATGACCTGTTGGGGAGCGGATGGGGATATTATCTCATCCTCCGCGAATTGGGAAAAGTGTATACGGATTTCATAGATTTTTACAACGAACACAAGGAGTACATGAAGAAAATCGGCATCGAATACTGATTTCAAATTTCAGTGAACGGCAATTTTGAAATTGCCGGAAAGAAATTTTTAGTCTTGCAGTGAGCGTACTGCAGGCCTTTTTTAATTTCAAAAACGCAAAAAACTGAAATTCTCCGCAGGATGCACCGAAGGCACTCGGCCAACGGGCAAAGCATCCAGCATAGGAGAATTTCAGATGCTCAATCTCACCATCCTGTCCGCCGCCGACAAGGCGGAAGCCGCCAAATCCGGAAAAAACATTTTCGATCCCCAGATTCAGAAAATCGTAAACCGGGTCATCAAGTCCGTCATTTCATCCGGAGGCATCCCTTCACACATGAAAGACGATGCCACAATTGACATCTACATGGAACTGTACCGCGCAGTCGGAAAGTTCAATCCGGAGAAATGCGATTTCATCAACTATTCCAGAATGGTGGTAAACCGCCATGCGGCATTCGTTGTGCGCAAATACAGAGAAAGCAACAGACTCCCGGTGACCTCACTGGACGCGCCGATTGATGTCAAAGGACATACGCTTGCAGATGTCCTTGAAGCCGAAGACCCCACCGAAGAAACGACCGCAAAACATGTTGCAAAAGTTTTGCAGCTGATGCCGGAGGAACTGCGAAACATCTGTTATGAAATCATGGGGGCTAAAAGTCTTCGGAAACTTGCTCTCAAGTACGGTCTTTCTCATACCGGATTCCGTAAAAAATATATTGAACCGATCCGGGAAAGTTACATCGCCTGCGAAAAGAAGCTTCGTGAAATGGAGGGGTGCTGATGAAAACCGATGATTTTTCCGAGGTGGAAATCGGCCTTGAAAAGTACCCGGTTCACATTCAACAGGCGCTCTCTTTAATCGCCGCAGTTCTTCGCAGAATTAAGGGGAAACGATTGGATAAAGGTGGAGAGAAGAGCTTAATTAACAAGCAAGCGGAAGGAGGTGAAAACCTTGAAAACTGATAAAAAAACAATCGTAAAACGGCAGCTTGCCGGGCTGGATTCGCTCTCCATGAACGAACTCAAAAACAAGTTCACGGAACTGTTCGGATTTGAATGCGGTGAGACCAATGCCCGTTATCTGCGAAAACGCCTTGCATACCGTCTGCAGGAAATCAGCCTCGGCGGATTGGATGATGAAGATGCAGCCATCCTTGATTCCATCGCGAACGAAGACAAACTGGCGAAACTGGAACAGCCGCCCGCACGGGTCTTGGCGAAGACTCCTGGGACGCGGTTCTGCCGGGTATGGAAGGGTGTCGAACATGAGGCCGTGGTACTCGGCAACGGTATGTTTGAGTACAACGACAAAATCTACCGTTCCCTCTCGGCGGTGGCTAATGCCATCACAGGAAGGCACTGGAACGGGAAATTATTCTTCGGAGTAAAATAATGACAGCAAAACAGACAGAAATCAAACGCTGTGCAATCTACACGCGCAAGTCCGTGGAAGACGGCTTGGAGCAGGAGTTCAACTCCCTGGACGCGCAGCGCGAGGCGGGCGAGAACTACATCGCCAGTCAGAAATCCAACGGATGGATATGCCTGCCGGAGCATTACGATGACGGCGGTTTCTCCGGGGGCAACACCAACCGGCCGGCACTGAAGAAGCTGCTGGCAGATTGCGAGGCGGGACTGATCGACATCATTGTGGTCTACAAAATCGACCGCTTGAGCCGCTCGATCTGCGACTTTGCGGGATTGAGCCAGAAGTTCGACCAATGGGATGTCGCCTTCGTCAGCGTGACTCAGGAAATAAATACGCACACATCTGCCGGACGGATGATGCTCAACATCCTCATCACATTCGCCCAGTTCGAGCGTGAGGTAATCACGGAGCGCGTGAGGGACAAAATGGCGGCCAGCCGTCTCAAAGGGAAATGGGTCGGCGGAGCAGTACCTCCGGGGTACCGGGTGGAAAACAAGAAGCTGGTCATCGTGCCGGAGGAAGCTGAAATTGTCAAAAAAATCTTCACCCGGTACATTGAAATCCAGTCACCCCGGCAGATTATCATGGAACTGGACCGGGACGGCATCAAGCGCCGCAATGGTGAGAAATGGCAGTTGCCTCACATCTACCGGATTCTGAACAACATCACCTACACCGGCAGGATAAACTACAAAGGGCAAATCGTCCAGGGGGAACAGCAGGGCTTCATCAGCGATGAAACATGGGAACAAACGCAACGGTTTCTCGCAGTACAGAATCAGGCTCCGGGACGGGTGCAGAATCAGGAAACCATCGCGCCGCTGAAAGGCATCCTGCGGTGCGGACACTGCAACTGCGCCATGTCTCCCACATACGGACGGAAGCGCGGAAAGAAATACATGTATTACATCTGCGTCAAAGATTCCAAACGATTGGAAAAAATCTGCCCCGTGCATCAG
>DCIG01000003.1 GCA_002315855.1 Lentisphaeria bacterium UBA1732
GTTTTCCTTTACAATTCACCATTTTTTCATCGTAAAAACGGGTTGACAAGAGGCGGAACAGGCTGTATTTTATGAGAATGTCAATATCAGATACAACTGCCCGATTGGGAAAACACCTTTTGGCAGAGGCAAAATCAGCTGATTTTCCAAAGAGCTAATTTCAAAAAAAGAGTATTTATGCGTTACGAACATATCACGAATGGAATTTTTCTGGAACGCCCCAATCGATTTCTTGCGAAAATCGAGGTCAACGGATGTGTGGAAACAGTCCACGTGAAAAATACAGGACGATGCAGGGAACTGCTTGTTCCGGGGGCGCAAGTCCGACTGGAAGAAAGCCTGAATCCGCAGCGAAAGACCCGATATGACCTGATTGGAGTGGAGAAACGACGAGACGGACTTCCGCCGCTGAGCATCAATATGGACTCACAAGCCCCCAATGCGGCCGCAGAAGAGTGGCTGCACCGATGCGGCATGTTTTCGCCACAGGCGGAAATCCGGCGCGAGGCAACATTCGGCAATTCGAGGTTTGACCTGTTTATTCAGGACGGACAGAGAAAATGCTTCATGGAGGTAAAAGGGGTTACACTGGAACATGACGGGATTGCCTATTTTCCCGATGCGCCGACACAGAGAGGCGTAAAACATCTGCACGAGCTTGCGGCCTGCATGGAAGACGGATACGAGGCATACCTTCTTTTCGTCATCCAAATGAAAGAAATCCGTCTGTTCCGACCGAATGATGCCACTCATGCAGAGTTCGGTACGGCACTGCGCGAAGCGGCGGCGGCAGGAGTAAAAGTCATGGCAATGGACTGTCTGATTACACAGGATTCCATGGAAATCGACTGTGCGGTTCCCGTGGATCTCACACAAGGATACAATCATGGAAATAACGGTACTTGCTGATCATCAGGAAACAAAATCATTCTGCTCAGAATTCGGGCTGTCTCTGCTGATTCGAGACCATGGGAAAAGCATTCTGTTCGATACAGGCGCGGGGAAAGCACTGACACCGAACCTGCGACACCTCAACATCCCGGCGGAAAGTATCTCCGAAGTGATTCTGTCTCACGGACACTACGATCATACAGGGGGACTGGCGGGGTTAAAACCGAAACTGATACACAGTTGTCCGAACATCACGGCAAGTCATTTCAGCCGTCATGAAGACGGCAGTATGCACAGGCTGACCATGCCGAGGGAGTCGCAGGAAGTCCTGGAAACAACCGATCTTCACTTGATTGCGGATTTTCAGGAGATTGCGGAGGGACTGTATTTGACAGGACCGATTCCGAGGATTTCGGGAGAGGACTGCGGAGGCGATTTCTATCACGATGAAGCATGTACCCGGCCGGATACCATTCAGGATGAACAGGCGTTATTGAGCGCGGACGGGATTCTGATTACAGGATGCTGTCATGCGGGGATTCTGAACACACTGATGTACTGCCGGGAAAAACATCCTGAAATCAGGATTCAGAAAATCGCCGGGGGACTGCATCTGCTCCACGCGAACAAAGAAAGACTGGAACGAACAGCAGATTTTTTCAGAGAAACGGGTATCACGACCTTGTGCCTGCTTCACTGCACGGGGACGGATGCAATCGAGTTTCTGAAGACGGCTCTGCCGGAATGCAAAATCATCTCCCCGCATCCGGGAGAAACATTTTCGCTGTAAAAGGGGGCTGTATTCCCGAAATCAGCGGAGGCGGCGCACCCAGATATTTTCAGCGACTCCGGCAGGAAGCTCAAACTGTTTGCCATTGGCTTCTATGCGATAGTATGAACGATCCAGCGAAATACCGAGTTTAACCAGATTCATGCCCCGTTCAAGAGGGATGTTTTCGGGATTGACGAGATTGCGTCCGATGAGTTCCACGGATGCGCTTACGCCGTCAGGAAGCGTACTGATGACACAAACATGTTCATGACCAGAACGCGACAGGAAATAAGTTGCTTCGGTCAAATAGGTCTGCAACGCACGGGAATCGGTGCGATTTTCGATGGCTTCCGAGAACAGGACGAAGCGTTCCACGGTATCTTCATCGACCACATGCTCCAAACGGCAGGCGGTATCGGAAGCGAGAGTATCCGGCAAGCCCAAAATCTTGCTGAAAAAGTTTTTCAGGATGGCATGACGATAAATAACGCGTTCGGCGATTTCACGACCTGCGTCAGTAAGCTGAACGGGATAATGCGTATTATAAACGATATAGCCGCGTTCCACGAGCTGACGAAGCGCACCGGAGACAGAGGGCATTTTCACGCCGAGTTTCTCGGAAATTTCCTTCGTATGAGCATGTCCGTTGACCTCAATGAGTTCCGCGATTGCCTCAAGATAGTCTTCCAGACTTTCTGTTAGTTTTTCGTTCATGAATTTTTTGGATTCCTGATTGATTTTCCTGATGGATACCGAATGTTGCAAACTATATCACGGAATGGCGAAAAAATCAAACTCAAAACGTCAGATTTTACGCAAATCTTACCGAAAAAACATCATAATGAGCAGGCGCGGTCATCGGACCTGAACTTGCAGACGGGCCAGCACATCACCGCACAAATGAAGAGAACCGCAAAGGACGGTAGGGATTTCTGCGGAAAGCCGGGTAAGGACTTCTTCCAGCGAGGCATGAGAAGACGGGAGATCAGGCGCGACTTCGGCCAGCTGTTTCTGAAGGGCCTGCGTACTTTTGCCGGGACGAGCAGAATCCGGCTGAAGGAACACAAAAGAAGTGGCAAGCGGAGCCAGAATCTTCAGGTCATTCCATGTATCTTTATCGGAAAAAGCACCGAAGAAAAAGCGGAATTTCCGACCGGGGAAAACTTCACGCAAGGTTGCCGCCAAAACATCTGCGCCCTCAGGATTGTGCGCAGAATCCAAGACGAGTCCGAGTTCCGGCAGCAAGTCGAAGCGTCCGGGCCAAAGAGTTTTGCTCACGCCGGACAAGGCAGTCTCAAAGGAGAAATGAAATTTGTCCGCCAGATACGCCAAAACCGAGCAGGCAAGAGACGCATTGATTCGCTGGTGAGGTCCCGCCAAATGAAGCGACAGAGGATGCCCCTGCACTTCAAAGAGCTGTTCCACGCCATGTCCGTCATTCGTAAGACTGACCTGAGACGGAGCAGAGGGTTTTTCCGGCAGAATAAACGGGGCATTGCATTCGGCGGCACGGCGGCGAATGACTTTCTGAGCTTCTTCGGGAGTTCCAATCGAGCAGAAAACAGGAACGCCATTTTTGATGATGCCCGCTTTCTCAAATGCGATTTTTTCGATGGTATCGCCGAGGTATTGAGTATGCTCCAGAGAAATTCCGGTGATTGCAGAAGCGACCGGAGTAATGACATTGGTTGCATCAAGACGACCGCCCATACCGACTTCCCACAGGACAAAATCGACATGAGCATCGGCAAAAATCATGGCGGCAAGCGCGGTCATGACCTCGAAATAGGTTACATGTATGTCTTCCGCCTTGAGCTGTTCCGCAGCGGAAAGAATCCGATCTCCATACGATTCCAGCAGAGATTCGGGAATGATTTTACCGTCAATGCGGAAGCGTTCACAGACAGAAACGAGGTGGGGAGACGAATAAAAGCCGGTGTGAAAACCTGCGGCACGAAGACCTGCTTCCACCATGGCACAAACGGAGCCTTTTCCGTTGCTTCCCGCCACATGGATGAATCTGAGATTTTCATGAGGATTGCCCAGAAGCTCTAAAAGGCGTTCAATCTGGGCAAGACCGAGTCTGATTCCAAATAATTCCAAGGAATCAAAGAACTGATAAACAGGATGTTGAGACATTTCAGCGCGACTGCACCACTTATTTGACAATAGGAGACCATGAAGGCTGGACGACTTGAGATTTGCTTGTAAACGGGACACGTTTCGTGCCTAATCTCGTATCGATGATGCAGATGCCTTTTGAATCCGCCATGATGATGTGGCGATTATCGGGAGCCCAGGATGGATTTTCACCGGGGAAAACATCTTTTCCGGGGAGACCGATTTTTTCCATAGTACCCGCATTTCCCGTGATTTTCGCAACAGCGAGCTGATACTGCGACCCGACTTTGGCGCAGTAGGCAATCCGTCCATCGGAAGACCAGTCAGGAGCAACCCGCTCACTTCCGGTAAGACCGGAAATCATAACGGGGTCCCCGCCTTTGACAGGATCAATCAAATACAGCAGGGGACGTCCGGACGCATCCGAAACAAAACAGATTTTCGAGCCGTCGGGACTCCAGCAGGGACTGGATTCAACCGATTTATTGTTGGTAAGACGCTTGAGTTCGCCGCCTTCGAGAGGACGGACAAAGAGATCGACCTGATTATTCTGAGTCAGAATCAGCGCAAGAGTTTTGCCGTCGGGGGAAAGTGCGCCGCCGGCATTAATCCCGGAATAACGGGAAATAATGCGGGTATTGGATGAAGCGGAACCATCACCGAGACGACGCTGTTTCAACAGAGTATAAGAGGGACCGATATAACTGTAAATAATGGTTTTGGCATCCGGGCTCCACTGGGGTTCGAGGCACAGCGTACCATCTTCCGTCATGCGCGTAATATTGCTGCCGTCGAAATCGCACATATAAATGTCTTTGTTGCGGCTGCTGACTGCCACGGAAAAGGCAAGTTTGGAACGGCAAATCCCGGCGATATTGAACAGATTCGACAAAACCGCATCAACGGCATTGTGTGCAGCTTCCTCCACAGAGGCGGCCCCCGTGATTTTGCGGGAAACAATCGGTGCGCCTGCGCTGTTGGCAAGCGTAATGGTCAAATCAGAAGCGGAACCGCTTGCTTTAGCACGGAAATCGGGCGTGCCGCTTTTCACAACGGTAAACCAGCCGCAAAGCGTAAAATCGGAAAGGATTTTATTATTGAGGGCGGCATCACTTGCACTTCCCTCGAAAATCAAGGTCGGATTTGCCTGTTTTGCGTTTTTTTCAATCACAATGCCATTATTGTTTGAAGTCTGCGCAAACATGACAGCAGAAGCAAGGAATGCAGAAAGAATCAGGATATGTCTCAACATCGGAGTAAATCAGCTTTCATCGGTTATCAGTTGAACAGTGTTGCAAAATGATTTGCGGTCAGGATTATATTGTCTGCCCTAAACAGTCCACCATTTACGGAGACTGCGGGCGGGATTCATCATTCTTTGGTCTGTACGGAACGAGCGGCGGATGAAGTGCGCTCAACCGGAGGCGTATACTTGGGAAGATACGGAATGAGTGCCGTGTATTTGTCCGCGAATTTCGTATTTGCCGAGAAAATATCCTGAAGTCCGAAAGTACAAATCTTAATCAATTCGTCAATGGAAGGACGATAGCCCTGTCTTGCGGCGAGGTGAAGCAGACAAAGAGCGGTCCATTCATCCTTTTCGATCTGAAATTCGCTTCTGCCTGTCATATACATTTCAGCAAGGAACGAGGAGGCAAGCGGGCTGTATTCCACAGAACGGAACGCAGGATTCAGGTCTTCGCCGGAATGTTTTGTCCCGGCATCATCAAGCTGTTTCAGATATGCGGAGAAATAATTCGGATAGCGCATATCCGCATCATACTTCAGAATCATATCGGTATATTTTTTCGCAAGCTCCGGATTGGGCTTGTCCACGCCGTAATGGGCGGCACCCGCAGTGTACAGCTTAACCAGCAAATCCATTGCAGTTACATGACCTTTTTCCGCCGCTTTCAGCATGTATTCCAGCGATTTTTCGTAGGAACGCAGTTTGTTAGCCGTTCCGCCGGAACGGTAGCAGACAGAGAGCTGATACAGCCAGTCGGGGTCTTCGGGACGCGAATCGGTTTCCAGTGCCAGAATCATGCGGGAATATTCACGGCTTCCGGCTTCCAGGAAGTAATCTTCCACCGCGAGGAAGTAACCGGCATTGGATGCCATGTGGAGTCGCTCCAGATAATCGCTCTGAGCCTGACGGTCATTCTTTTTAATACGCGACTGGAACTCCTTGGCTTTCAGGTAAATATCCTGTGCACTCCAAGTCATATCCTGATTTTTGATCAGTTTGCGGGCTTCTGTATAATCACCGCTCAGCATCATGTATTTGAACAGGATATGAGCATCGGTATCATTCTTCGCCAAATCAACGAGGCGTTTGCCGGCTTCCTTGCGGATTGCGGCATCGGACGCATAAAGCGCGCGTTCGTACAGAGCCCTCGCACGGTCTTTGTCAACGGGGACAAAGTTTTTGCCATAGGCATAAATATCGCCCAGCGGGATAGCGGCTTCGAGTTTGCCGTAGCTGATTGCCATGTCATAGTATTTCAGGGACTTGGTAACTTCCTTCGGGAAAACATTTCCGCTGAAAGAGGCTTCTGCAAGGAACAACGCGGCAGTACCATCGCCGGAATCCGCCCGTTTTTCGAGGAAAGCGGAAAAGTCATTGACCTTGTTTGCGGCACGAAGATACTGAACAATATCATTCATGCGGTTCTTGTTGAGGAGGAACACGCCATAGAAATTAATCATGGCAAGCTGAGGATTTTCCTTGATTTTCAAGGCTGAGGAACCACGCAGGAAGATACGTCCCAAAGCAAGCCTTGCATCTTCATTGTCCAGCGAAGCAAAAAGATAATAACGGATGGCCAAATCCATATTCGGCTGAATGCCGCGTCCAAATTCATAGCATTCGCCCAGCAAGTAGTTGACCTCAAAGAACTGCTTGCGGGAGAAATCAGCACCGATGTTTCTGGTGGAAAGATCCAACAGATATTCAAATGCGGTCTTCTGACCGGCATTGATTGTAACACGCCCCGTAGAATACGTTTTCGCGACCTGATAACGGGCAGGAATGCTGCCTAAATCCGCTGCGCGGAAAAGATAACGCTGCGCGGCTGCCTGATTTTCACTTTTTGTGGGATAAAGGTCTCCTTTTTCCGCGATTTGATAAAGCTGGAAAGCCGCTTCCGCATTGCCGTTGGCCTCCTTGGACAAAAGGTTGTTGTACGCCGCATTCTGAGCGAAAACCGCCGGGGCGAGCAAGGCAGAACAAACGAGTGAGGTCAGAATTTTATTCATGGGGATTACTTCTTTATTTGAAACGGGTTAATCTTTCACTTCGAGGCCATGTGCTTTCAGATAGCTCTTAAGCTCAGGAATGTCAATGATATGGAAATGAAAAACCGAGGCAGCAAGCAAGACAGTCGCACCGGCTTGGGCGGCTTCCAGGAAGTGCTCCATAGTTCCGGCTCCCCCGGATGCAACAATTGCCGCACGGCAATTCTGAGCAAGCAGGCGAATAAGGGGAAGTTCGTAGCCTGTTTTGGCACCGTCTCCTGCCTTGCTGGTGGGCAGGATGACATTTACGCCGGTATCATCCACAAACTTTGCCCATTCGAGAGCATCGGTTCCGGTGGCGGTGCGTCCGCCATCAATGTATACTTCATAACCGGATGGCATAGCAGGATTTGCGTCCACATCGATTGCGGCAGTAATACGATCTGCGCCGAACTCCTTGACCAGTTCAGGCAGGAGCGCGCGGTTACGATATGCCGCCGAGCTGATGGAAACTTTATTCGCACCGGCTTCAAGCACTGCGGCGGCAGAAGCCACATCACTGATGCCGCCGCCGACCGTAAACGGAACTGTTGCCGCAGGTGCAACGGAACGAACAACTTCCAGCAAAGTGCCGCGTTTTTCCACAGTAGCAGTAATATCGAGCATGGCCAGCTGGTCAGCGCCGGCGGCACAATAGGCTTTCGCACACATCACAGGATCGCCGGCATCTGCAATATCGACAAAATGAACGCCTTTGACCACACGACCGTTCTGCATGTCAAGACAAGGCATAATCTGAATAAGGCTCATAGAAACTCCTTGAGTTGAGGGCACCTCTGTTCATCAGGGACATTCCGAATAAAGAGACACCCATATCGAAAAATATTTTTCTATAATTATAGAGCACAAACACGCTTATTTCAAGTTTGTTTGCAAAAAAACATGAATTTTTCAGAGGAAACAGACGAAATTACCCGTTTCTGTTCCGCTTCCGGGATTGTTACATCTGAATATCCATGGAAATGTCAGAGGATTTGACCGAGTGTGTCAAAGCACCGGAGGAAATGAAATCGACTCCGGTTTTTGAGAGAGACGGGAGACGCTCCAATGTAACGTTTCCGCTGGATTCGAGTTTGGCACGACCGGCAGTGCGAATGACAGCTTCGCGAACGAGGTCATTGTTCATATTGTCCAGCAAGATGTATTCTGCACCGGATTCCAAGGCTTCATCCAGTGAATCCAAAGAGTCGATTTCGACTTCGACTTCCAGCTGCGGGTACATTTCGCGGGCACGTTTCACGGAACGAAGAATACCTCCGGGACCTTCCATTCCTGCAAGTTCGCGGTGATTGTCCTTGATCATGATACGGTCAAAAAGCCCGATACGATGATTGGAAGCACCGCCGACGCTGACTGCGTATTTTTCCAGATTGCGCCAGCCGGGCGTTGTTTTGCGGGTGTCCAGAATGACCGCGCCATCACCTGCCGCCTGCTGATAACGATGCGATGCGGTTGCCACCCCGCAAAGACGCTGAAGGAAATTCAAAGCGGTGCGTTCGCCGGTCAGGAGGACACGGGCACGGCCGGAGATTTCCGCCATGACTGTGCCTTTCGGGCAAAAATCGCCTTCCTGAACTTTTGAGGTGAACAGGACTTCGGGGTCAAGGGTGTGGAAGAGACGTTCGGCAACCGGAAGTCCGGCGCAAATCAGGTCTTCTTTCGCCAGAAGCACGGCACGAACCATAAGCTGTTCGGGAATCACGGAATTTGTAGTGGTATCGCCCAAGTCTCCGAGGTCTTCGGAAAGAGCGAGCTGAATCAGGGCATCTGCACGTGCCCAGTCAATGGGATGGATAGTGTGGCTCATCTGGATACTCAATGATCGTTAGCGTTAAAAGGTTCTGAAATGGTTTGAATGGTTTGGGCTCGTCCCGTCATGTAGTCATAACGGATGATTGCCGCATGAAGGACGATTTTGTTTTCCACCACGGCAAAACGGCTGGGCATACCGGTACGGAATTTGCGAACGACATCATCAATTTCACGACCGAGGATGGAGTCTTCGCCGCCAACCATGCCGACATCAGACAGGAATGCAGTTCCGCCCGGCAGGATACGGGCATCCGCAGTCTGCACGTGGGTATGCGTACCGATGACCGCAGTCACTTTACCGTCCAGGAACCATGCCATTGCGGCTTTTTCACTGGTGGCCTCGGCATGGAAATCCACAAAAATATTTTTGCAGGACGCAGGTATCTCCTGAAGGATGCGCTCCATGGTCTCAAAGGGACAATAGGCACTGTCTTTCATGAAAACTTTGCCCAGAAGAGAGACAACAACGACATCGCCGCCGACAGGATTTCTCAGTTTCATCCATCCGTTTCCGGGCTGATATTTGCTGAAATTCGCAGGGCGAACAATGTTCGGGATGCCAGAAATTTCGCTTTCAAATTCCTTGCGGTCCCATGTATGGTCGCCGGATGTAAAGGCATCGGCATTCGTCATTTCCTGAATACAATTGAGGTTCAAACCTGCGCCTGCGGCGCAATTCTCCGCATTGACGATGGCAAAGGAACAGGAATAACGGCTTTTCAATTCGGGGATCAGCATCTGAACGGCTTTGCGACCGCCTTTTCCGACGACATCTCCGATAAATAACAGGTTAAGTGCTGGCACAGAAATCCTTTCAGGCAATTGGGCGCTTATGGGTATTTGACAGACGCGAGGTACGGCTTCACGACAGGCAAAACCGATACTGTTTTTTGCATCGGCTCTTGAAAAGGAAGAGACGCGGCTGTATATTTAAATATACCATAGTATGAGAAAAACTGCAACCACAAACATCAAAAAATGGCTCAAAACAACCAAAAAAAAGAAGAGAGTGCCACGGACCGTACTTCCCGATGGAAATCTCTGCTGTCCATGTTTCTGAAAATTCTGATTGCCGCCGGGATTATTTCATTTCTTGTATGGAAATCCGGCAACATTGAAGGCATCTCCAAGCTGAAACTTTCGGATTTGAATCTCAGGTGGCTGGGAGCAGCCTGTATGCTGTATACGGTGCATTTGTTTGTGAATGCGTGGCGGTGGCGTCTTCTGCTGAAATATCGCAATCTGCCGTGTTCTCTGGGTGAGGCGTTTTCACTGACGTGGCAATCCTTTTTCTTCTCGCTGGCAATGCCGGGCGGAGCAATCGGGGGAGATGTGATTCGTGCAGGATTTCTGGCGGCACGTTTCCCGAAAGGCGCGAAATTCGATGGGGTATTCACGATTCTGATGGATCGTTTCACCGGTATGATCGGGATTTTTCTGACAGCATTCATGATGCTTCCATGGGTTTTGACCAGCTTTCCGGAAAACGATCCGGCAGCACGTTCCTTTTCCATTCTGCTGCTTGCGGGGTCTGCGGCCGGACTTGCCGCCTCGGTGTTCGTTTTCGGTCATCGATGGCTGGAACGATGGGCACTGATTCGCAAACTGGAAGCAATCGGAGATCGTCTGACACGCGGTTTCTCGACCGAGCTTCTTCAGACACTGGACGCCTATCACGGGGCAGTGAAAGAAATCATCATCTGCATTCTTGCCAGCGTCATCGGCGTGAATCTTACGCTGGGGCTGTGCTTCTACTGCGTCTGTTTGTCCTGTGATGCGGCCGTGTTTGCACCGCTGTTTTTTGCCTCCATCGGAGCGATAACCATCGGCAATATTGCGGGACTCCTGCCCGCGACGCCATCGGGAGTGGGAATGCGCGATTATTTCGTACTGTCGCTTCTGGGCGGTGCAATGGCACGTGCCGGCATAGAATATGAGGCGGGAGCCATCGTGCCGACGCTCCTGATGACGCTGGTGATTATCGGCATGGGACTGCTCGGCGGTATTTTCTTCCTTTTCGACCGCTCGAAAAAGAAAGAAAAATCCTGCGCATGAAAGATCAAACGATCAGCTTTCCCCATTTTTATCCGCTGTGGCAGAAAATCGCACCGGCGGTACTGCTGTCCGTTTATGCACTGTTTACGCTGACGGTTGCGCTGTTCCACGAGCCGTGGGCGGATGAATTGCAGGCATGGCTGATTGCCCGCGACACATCGCTGCCGGAACTTTTCATGCTGATGCGTTATGAGGGACATTTCATGCTGTGGTATCTGCTGATTCGTCCATTTGCGGCGACCGGATGCCCGGTCCTGTGCATGAGCCTGACGGCGTGGGGACTGACCGTTCTGGCAGCCTGGATTTTTGTGAAGAAAGCACCTTTCGGATTATGGATGAAAACGGCAGTGCTGTGCAGTTCCGGGATGCTGTTCTGGTATCCGGTGGTGGCACGGTGCTACGCCGTGATTCCGCCGCTGCTTTTCCTGCTGGCGGCACTGTACCATGACCGCCGCAAATATCCGCTGCTGTACGGTCTTCTGATTGCAGTAATGGCAAATTCTCACGCATACATGGAGGGATTCTGCGGGATATTGTTTGTGTTTCTGGCGATTGACCGTCAAAACGAAAAAGACCCCGCTGTCCGCAAAAAACAACTCTCAGGACTTCTGATTGCCGCCGCCGGGGCATTGATTGCATTTGTGCAGGTTGCTCCGGCAGTTTTCATCGCGGAATCGGTGGGATGCCAGAGGAAATGGCCGACCACGCTTTCCGTTCTCGAACGCTTCGCTGTTCCGCTCAGTGATTTTGCAGGGTGCACGCAGGAAGCCGCGAATCAGACGCATCCGGTTCTTCCGTTTTTGTACCTGGCTCTGCTTGCGGGGGTAATTGGCTGGCTGTGGCGGATTCGCAAATCACGCGCTGTCATTCTTTACGTTGTTTCGGGGATAGCACTGTCGCTGATTTTCTATTTTGCATTGCCGAATTTGCGCTGGTTCGACGGGACAATCTTCTTTTTCAACTGTGTTTTTCTGCCGCTTTTCATTCTTGCAGTTCTTGCGATTTTCCAACTCAACCGAAGAGCGGGCTGGATTCTGCTGGCATCGTTTCTCTGGCAATATTTTTTCGCCGCATTTCTGTTTTACTTTCTGCCCCAGCGGGCACTGCTGATTTTCCTCATTTACGTATTCTGCGCATGGATTATCCGCGCAGAAAATGCAGAAGCGGAACTGCCCCGGGATACACCATTCTGGCGAAACTGCTCTTTGAATGCAATCTTTTTGCTTTATACGCTCTTTACCATTCCCGGCGCGGTTACACTGACCTCGTATGACCTGATTTATCCGTTCTCCGGGGTGCGCGATGCAGGACGCTGGATTGATGAAAATATCCCCGCCGGAGCCGCTGTGCTGATTCCGAATTACGGAATTACGCAATCTGTTCTTTCCGCCTACGCGCCGCGGCATAAACTGTACTGCGTAGAGTCGGGAACGGTTGTTACATACTGTCCCCTGAACAGAACTTCTCTTGACCAGTATCCGAATTTCAAGGACAGTCCGCACTGGGCAACGTTTATGGAAGAGCTGCCATCACCTCATTATTTTGTCTGCGATGCGCGCTTTTTCGGGTCGTTTCCGCTTTATCACATGGATTTTCAAATCGGAAACGATCATTTCGATGAAATTTTCCGTACCGACCAAATTCATTTTGCATCTGTGGCGGGCGAACAATTCTGGATTTTCACGGATGATCCGGGATATTTTCAGCGGGAATGGAAGAAAATGAAGAAAAAGTAAGCATTTTTGGGTGAAAAAAGATATTTTGGATTTGCATTTTGATTATTTCGGAGTATATTAATTATATCATACGGCTACTTAGCTCAGTTGGTAGAGCATCGGAATCATAATCCGCAGGTCGCTGGTCCGAGTCCGGCAGTAGCCATTTTTGCATTTTCAGGGCAGGTTTCATACCTGTCCTTTTTTGTGTCCTGATTTCGGAAACGAAGCCAAAAAAGAACCGGAGTATTTCATCCGGTTCACTGTGTGCTTGAAAGAATGATTTGTGAATGGGGGGCGAATCAGTTGAAAAGCGGCTGAGTGTGATAAATGACATCCGGCTTGATTGGACCATTCTTGTCCAGATTCTCAAAAAGTTCCGGCAGGGGTGCGTAGGAATGCTCAAATTTCTTTGTTTCAGCAGGTTTTTGTTCCGTTGTTTTCGTATCAGCAGGCTTCTTTTCTTCCGTTTTGACTTCTTCCTTTTTGTCCTTCAGATTCGGCTGAGCCCTGGTTACTGCATCCTGAAGTTTTTCAAGGAATAAAACATCATATCCGCAATGCGACCAGAGACTTTTCTGCCCATTGCTGGTCAGCAGATGGATGGTCGGATATGCCTCCACGCCAAATTCCTTGGCCAGCGTATCGTTTTGCAGTTTGATTTTTTCAGCAAGTTTGGTATTCTGCGGAAAATCGAGGAACAGCAGAACGACATTCTTCTGCGCATATTCTTTGAATTTCTCATTGGCAAAAACGTTGCGCCCCATTTTCTGACACGGCGGACACCAGTCCGATCCTGTGAAGAGCGCAAGAATCGGCTTGTTCTCCTTCTGTGCAAGTTTCATGGCATCCACATAGCTGTCCAGCCAGCCTTCAGGAGTTTTACCCGGCGTCAATTCAATTTTGTGCTCTTCAGCGTATTTTTCGGCTTCGGCTTCCGCCTGTCCCTGACGGATTCGCTCGGCATGGCCTGCGGCACGGGCGCGGTCGCGTTCCACAATGGTACGCAGCTGATCCGTCGTGAAACGCGGCAAGGTACTTGTTTCAAGCGTTACACGCCCCTGTCCCGCTGTATTGGCAGGTGTTGAAGACGGATTTGCTTCAGTCGGAGGAATCGGATTCTGCTGAACAGGCTGAACAGGCTGAACGGGTTCCAAAGTCAGCTTTTCTTTTCCGGCATTGACACGCTGCTGAATCCCGCGAACACGAGCCTCATCTTGTTCCAGAATCAAGCGCATCCGGTCTGCATTGTCAGCAGGTTCCAGCTGCTTGACTTCAATTGTGCGGGTGGCAGGGACTTCGGCGGGGCGGACTTCCTGCGCTGCCGGTTCGTCCATGAGCTGAAGATTGGCAGAAACGCGCCGCGGCATCCATGGATTGTTCATATCAATGATGTCTGCGAATGCAGTGCATGTGATTGCAAGCACAGGCAGTACCGCTGCCGGGAAAAGTATATTTCTGTTCATAATAAAGACCTTTCATAGTACCTTGTTTCAGATGATGATTTCAAAATGCGAAACAACCGGATTTCTGTTTCGTATAGATTAGACGGATTATGACTGTATTTCTTATCGAAATTCCGGATAAAAAACAAAAAAATCCGGCAATCGCGCTGTCGAACTGCCGGATTTGTGAGAAAATGAGTTTATTCAGCAGATATTGCCCAAATAAACATTCGGGAAACCGCGCTGTTTGGCATGTTCCTGCAAGCTGTCAAGCAGAGAACGGGGTGTCTTCGGGCTGTCGTGGTACTCGAATGCGGGGTGATAGGCGGTGAAATGCACGGGAGTATCAATTCCCAGTTTGCTTTCCACCCAGTCAAGGAAAGCGTCAACCATTTCCAGCGAGTCATTTTTACCGGGAATCACAAGATTGGTCAGTTCCAAATGTCCGTGGCAAACATTTTTGAAATATTCGCAGGACGCTTTGACCGGCTCCAGTCTGGCTTTGCACATTTCCGAGTAGAAGCCTTCCGAAAACCCTTTCACATCCACATTGGCGGCATCAAAGAGCGGGAAAATATCTTTTGCAGTTTCAAGCGTGTAGTAGCCATTTGTAACAAGAATCGTGCTTAAGCCGCGTTTGCGCGCTTCGATGGCGCAGTCTCTCACATATTCGCTCCATGTGGCAGGTTCATTGTATGTGAATGCGACACATTCGCTGCCCTGACTCAGAATCAGGTCAATCAGAGCTTCCGGCGAATAGTAACGGTAGTGCATCCGCTCGCGGTATTCAGCACGCGACAGATGATTGTTCTGGCAGAATACACAGTAGAAATTGCATCCGAACCCGCCCACGGAAAATGCGTGCGTACCGGGACGAAAATGCCGCAACGGCTTCTTTTCAATGGTATCCACCTGCAAGGCAGTCGGGTAGCCATACGCCATGGAATACAGTTTGCCATCGTGGTTGATGCGCGACTTACAGAAACCGGTGCCGTCTTTCGGAATCAAACAATGACGGGGGCAAATATTGCAGCGGCATTTGCCATCCGCTTCGGACTGCCACCAGTCAGCAGGGAATAATTGATGCATAAAATCCAGTCTCCATAAAATTTTCAGAACAGAGTTGCAGCACTCCTGACAAATGAATCAGAACAGCCGGAATGAAACCGGATGTCTGAGCTGATTGTGTTCATCAGATAAAAGAAAACCCCGCATACACATGGTATCGGGGTGAGTATCAAAAAAGAATGAGCTGGCAGGGACTCGAACCCTGGACCACCGCCTTAAAAGGGCGATGCTCTACCGACTGAGCTACCAGCCCACATCACATACATCTTGGATGCTGACATAAATTAATATACCTCAAATTTGTCAAAAATCAAGTAAATTATGCAAAAAAGTCGAAAAAAACTTGGGGCTTGGTGAAGTCAATACGCATCGAAGCCGCAAGTTGATTAAAGAATAATGAAAAAGTGATTTTTTCGGGCGAAAGAGTTGAAAAAGGCGTTATGAGGCGTTACATTTATTGTATAGAAACACGTTTCCGCCGAAGATTTGGACAGAGAGCCTTTTTTGAGCTTGAGTGATACGGAAACCGTGTTTTCAACCTAATCTTCTCAGCATCATACAGCAGGTATTTATCTTATGTCTTGCAAAACAATCATGGTTACGGGGGGCGGAGGCTTCCTCGGCTCCTTCCTCTGCGAAAAACTTCTGGAACAGGGAAACGATGTCATCTGCGTGGATAATTTCTACACGGGAACGAAGCGAAATCTGCTGCATCTGCTGTCCCATCCGCATTTTGAACTGCTGCGCCACGATATATCATTCCCGATTTATATGCAGTGCGATGAAATTTACAATCTGGCCTGCCCCGCCTCGCCGATTCACTACAGCCGCGACCCGGTGCAGACGGTGAAAACCTGCGTACACGGTGCAATCAATGTGCTGGGACTGGCGAAACGTCTCCACATCAAAATATTGCAGGCGTCCACCTCGGAAGTCTACGGAGACCCCGCATTTTCCCCGCAGAACGAAGAATACTGGGGCAATGTGAACCCAATCGGGGTGCGGTCATGCTACGATGAGGGGAAACGGTGCGCGGAAACGCTCTTCAACTGCTACCGGATGCAATGCCATCTGCCTGTGAAAATCATTCGTATTTTCAACACTTACGGTCCGCGAATGCACCCGAATGACGGACGGGTCGTCAGCAATTTCATTTTGCAGGCACTCCAGGACAAAGACATCACGCTGTACGGCGAAGGCCGCCAGACACGCAGTTTCTGTTACCGCGATGACCTGATTGACGGCATGATACGCATGATGAATACACCCGACGAGATTACAGGTCCAATCAATCTCGGAAATCCGGAAGAATTTACAATACGGGAACTGGCCGAAATCGTGATTGAACTGACCAATTCAAAGTCGAAAATCTGTTATTTCCCGCTTCCGCAGGATGACCCGCAGCAGCGCAAGCCCGACATCACCAAGGCAAAAGAACTGCTGGGGTGGCAGCCGACCGTCAAACTTCGCGAAGGACTGCTGAAAACCATTGAATATTTCGATACGCTTCTTCGGGAAGACCCGGAATTTGCGAAGCAGTAAGGCAGTTTTTCCCAAAAGGACAATCAAGAAAATCTGAAGAGTTCTTCGGCATCGGAAAAATGATGTTTGATGCCGCAGATTTCCTGATAATCCTCATGACCTTTCCCCGCGACAAGCAGGATGTCGCTGGAGGATACCATCGAAACACCTTTCGCAATGGCCGCGGCTCGGTCCGGCATGACTTCATACGGATAACCGAAAGGGAATCCGGGCAGAATTTCACGGATGATGAAATCGGGGTCTTCGGTTCTGGGATTGTCGCTGGTTACGACCGCAAGATCGGAATATTTGCCGACGGCGGCTCCCATGCGGGGACGTTTTGTGCGGTCGCGGTCGCCGCCGCAGCCGAAAACGGTTACGATTTTGCCGCCGGATGGGAGAATCGCCCGCAGGCTGGCAAGGACACGGATGAGCGCATCATCCGTATGCGCATAATCCACGAATGCGGAAGCCCCGTTTGCAAGCCTTACAAGCTGGAGACGGCCTGGAACATGGGGCAAGGTCTCAGCCCGCTGCAAGAGTGTTTCGCGGGGGATTCCCAGAGCACAGGCGGCAGTCATGGCAAGACAGGCATTCGCGGCATTGAAACCGCCGACCAGCGGCAAACGGAAGTCAAATCTGTCGCCGTCAATCATCAATTCGAGATTCGAGCCGGAACTGTCCATCTGCATTTTTTTCAGGGAAGAAAACGCAGACTGACCGGAGAAGGAAATACCGAGAATCCGCCCGCAGGAACGCGGTTGAAGTTCACGGAACATCCGCGCACCATACGGGTCATCAATATTCAGCACACAAGGCGCATTTTCCGCCACAAGCTCATCAAACAAGATGCGTTTCGCCAGATAATAATGCTCCATATCGCCGTGATAATCCAAGTGATCGCCTGTCAGATTGGTAAAACATGCGGATGCAAATTTCAGAGTCCCGGAACGGTGCTGATGCAAGCCGTGACTGGAACTTTCCATGACCGCATCGGTAACGGAGTTCCGCTTCATTTCGCAGAAAAGTTTCTGCAAAGAGAGTGCATCCGGTGTGGTGCGTTCCGCAGGGACTGCACCATTGCCGGAGTCATTGCACACGGTGGAAATCAGAGCCGTTTTTGCGGCTGGAAGACTTTGCAGAAAGTGGCGCATGAAATACGCAGTGGATGTCTTGCCGTTTGTGCCTGTAACCGTATGAACACGGAATGAATGTGCAGGATAATCCGCCCATGTTTCGCAGACAACCGACCACGCGAAATAAGAATCGCGTACTCTCAGGACAGGAACAGGCGGGACTTCTCCCTGCCAGTCCGAGCTGACAATAACCGCTGAAACGCCTTTGTCCGCGACAGAGGACAAATACTGATGTCCGTCATTTTTCGCACCGCGAATGGCACAGAAAAGCACACCGGGAGCAGCCTGACGGGAATCATTGGTTACAGAAACAATCTCAGGATTTGCACCAATCTCCGCAGAAATCAGGAACGGTGCAAGTGCAGCGGCATAGTCGGAAAGATGCTTCATCGGGAAACGCCTTTTATTTGGGTTCGATGACTTCAAGACCGGTGGAACGGGAGGCTTTCAGGAAGACAATGCGGCCGGGGAGAATCGTATCGGCAATGCCCGCGGCATCTGCTGCACAATGGAACATGCGCCCGCTCAGCCCCTCTTTCTGCGCGGCATCCGTCATTTTGTCGCCGACAAATACAAAATCCGCAGAGGGAAACAGGATTCCGGCAAGTTTGCAGACTGCACGATGACCGGGTTCGGAAGCGGCGCCAAGCTCGCCCATATCGCCGAGAATCAGCGTCAGATGAGCTTGATCGGCGAAACCTGCCAGCCAGTTCAGAGAGGCAATCATACTGTCGGGACTTGCATTGTACGCATCGTTGATCCAGCGGCTTCCGTTGTGCTCGGCTATGCGCATCCGCATTCCGGGAAGACGGGTTTGGACAAGACCTTCGGCAATCGTTTTCAGCGGAATGCCGAAATTCACCGCGGCGGCGGCAGCGGCGGCGGCATTGCCAGCCTGATGGCGTCCGGGGATAGGCCAGCGAACAACCACTTTTTCCCCCGTTTCCGCACATTTCAGCGTAAATTCGGACTGATTCAGACTGCCGCTGCGATACTGCACGGAAATATCTTTCATGCCGGCAGGATCATCCTCGAACCCGAATTGCACACGGCGGAACGAACGCACGGCTTCTTCCAGAATTTCATGACCGGAACAGTTCGCCGGAATGACGGCAATCCCGTTTTCGCGGAGATGGGAAAAAATTTTGGATTTTTCCATGGCAACGCCGCTGAGGGAGCCCAAAAATTCCAAATGGCAGGCACCGATGGACACTACGATGGCGGCATCGGGTTCGGCACAGCGGGAAAGAGGTTCCAGTTCGCCGTGATGATTCGTACCGGCCTCGATGATGGCGATGCGGTGCATCTTATTGAGGCGCAAAAGGTTCTGCGGGACTCCAATCTGATTATTGGTATTGGCTTCGGTGGCAAGCACATGTTCCACCCCCAGAGCGTGCTCGAAAATGGCACGCAACGCCTCTTTCGTGCTGGTTTTGCCGCAGGACCCGGTCAGCAGAATGACTTTGACATCCGGCAGTGTAATCCTGTGAAAATGGGCAATATCCTGAAAAGCACGAACCGTGGAAGGAACAAGAATCGCAGGAACTCCGGCGGGTAATTTGTCCGCCTTGGCTTCCTCAATGCAAAGAAGTTTTGCGCCTTGCTTCACAGCCTCATTCAGATAGTCATGAGCATCGAAACGTTCTCCCGCAAGTGCCACAAATAGAGAATCAGGCACGGTTTCACGGGTATCGGTAAAAATGGCACTGACAGATTGGAAATCAGGCGTACCAACCAGCTTGCCGCCGGTGGCAATCAGAAGATTGCGAATGGAAAAAGTAACAGAAAACATCAGAAATCCTTTCCTGTCCGGCACGAATATGCCGTTTCAGGCAAATGGGGAACACGATATGGAATGCTGAATTCAAATGAGTTCAGCTCAATGGTATGTGAATCGGTTATTTTGACGATGATTTTGTTGATTTGGGGGTTGACCTGGAGGTTGATTTGGTGGAAGACTTGGTCGAAGAGACTTTCGCTGTGGAGGCAGTTTTTTTCGCAGGCGCAGGGACCCCGAGCTGTTTGTAGCCCCATTCCAGCAAATCCCGTGCCAAATCATCACGTTCCTTGGCGGAACGTACCCCGGTTACAATTGCAAGCAGATTGTGTCCGCTCCGTTCGCAGCTTGCCGCAACGCAGTACCCGGCATTGTTGGTAAAACCTGTTTTAATACCGTTGACGCCATCCATCTGATATTTGTTTCCGGGGAGCAGATTGTTGTGATTGATCAGCATAAGGCGATTGGGATTTCCGGCTTCGCGGAACGCAGCGGAACGAGTACCGACCCACGTGCGCAAATCCGCATGTTTCATAAGAGCCAGACAGAGCTTTGCCTGGTCTTCCACCGTACTTTTGTTGTCCAGCGAACTGGTCTTCGCGGGCAAACCATGAGGATTGGTGTAGCGGGTCGAGGTCATGCCAAGCTCTTTTGCGGCACGGTTCATATCTGCGATAAAGGCTTCATCCGTACCGCCGCCGAGGTGATCGGCAATCAGCTGCGCGGCATCATTGGCACTTTTCACGGCAGCCGCAATCAGAAGCTCACGGAGAGAAAAGGCTTCGCCTTTCTGAAAATCGACCTTGCTGGGGGACGTATTAATCGCTTTCTGAGTTACAGAGAACC
The DNA here is from genome assembly GCA_002315855.1 of Lentisphaeria bacterium UBA1732. Taxonomy (GTDB): domain Bacteria; phylum Verrucomicrobiota; class Lentisphaeria; order Victivallales; family UBA1829; genus UBA1732. The sequence continues at coordinate 20,457 of DCIG01000003.1, forward strand.
GGGACTCAAGAGAGTACGGAGAATGGTCGTCCATGGAAATTTCATACGCGAGATACATCGTCATCATTTTGGAAAGCGAAGCAATCGCGACCTGTTTCGTAGGATTTTTCGACCACATTACCTGATGGTTGTCCATATTCACGAGGATACCGGAAGAAGCCAGAGAAATATTATGTACGCCGATGATATTGCCTGTGGCACTTTTCCCTGTATAAGTGAGGGTAACCGGTGTGAAAGACCCCGGTTTGCGCACATATTTTGTGGAGGGCTTGGAGACCGGAGATTTCGTGGTGGAGAGCTTCGGTGCAGGTTCAAGCGGATCAATTATGGCAGGTTTCGGAACAACAAATTCTGCCTCTGAAGCGGGAGACTCTGATACAGAAGCAGATGATTTGGAAGTATCGCCTTTTGTGCCGGAAACTGCATTGTTTTCGGGAATTGCATAGGGGGCATTGGCATCGGAAATGCCGCCTGAAACATCACCGATCTGAAACAGTTCATCCTGTATCGCACGCAACTGATTTTCCGTATTTGCGATTTCCTCTGAGATTTCCTTCGCCTTGCTTTCCTCATGGTTCGTAGCAGCCAATAACAACAAAACCATGGCATGTACAGTCAAAATCACTGCGACAAGAATCAGAATTTTTTTATTCATGAAAGAAACGCCTCCCCGGAAGAGACCGGAAACGGCTCTGCCGTATCACATCGGAAGCAGGGAAAACGGGACATAATAACCTCAGAAGAACAGTAATAAGGGAATGCCATACCGGCAGGGAAAACGGGAGAAAATATCCGTGAAACATACTATAGCATAAAAAAGGGGAAAAGCAAGACAAAATAAACGGGGATCATACGAAATGTGCGTCGTAAAGTTAAATGCACTTTTAGTTTCTTCAAACTTTTAAAAAGTGCATTTGCCTTTGCAATTCAGGTTTATGATAACGGATTATTCAACTTTGACAAATAGAAGAGCAAATTCCATGCCAAAAAGAAACGAGCAGGCAACTCCCGATAAAACAGAAACCGTCTGCTCAAATATTGCCTCTCCTGATTGCTTTTTTGATCAATCGTGAGATAAATGCCGAATTTGCGTATTTTATTTTGGAGTTTCTTTAAGCAGTTCATCCAGTTTTTGAATCAGCTGATCGGCGAGATCAAGAGTACCGAACTTGAAATTCACGCAATGATCGTGACGGTACCAGATGTCTTTACCGTCAATGTTTGTGTTTTCAGGAAGACGACGCAACCCCACCTCGATTGAATTGCCGTTAGAGGCCACACTGACAAAATCGCTCTGCGTTTTTATTCCAACCGACAGCCATGGACGAAGCCAATCCCAATCCCATTTGCATCGTATGGGGAATTGCCGTGCTCCGTCAACATAATAAACCTTTGCTTGAGGCAGTTGCTCTTGTATTTCCTTGAACAGAGAATAGCGCTTATCGTTTTTAAGAATTTGATTGGAATCCAGCTTGAGGGTATTAAACCACTTATCATAGATTTTTTTGAATCTTTTCACGGTAGCAATGCAGAATTTAACACGTTGGTCTGAAACGTTCGGTTCCTTAAAAAATTCCTCTGAGACGATATCTTGTGGATCAATGCAGAGCGCTTCCCGTTTATTCTGACAATCGCTGTCTCCTTTTAAAACCGGATAGAACTCATTTCGTTTATTATCATGAAGTGCACGGTTCAATGAAAATGGAAGCGGAGCAAGATTTCCGATGGAATTTTTCAATTCAAAACAAAGAGCTGTTCCATCCATTCCTTTTATTTTGTTGAACCAGTTTTGGGGAAGAATATGGTCATAATCCCATGGACAGGAATCATCGGCCCATTCCTCAAGATAAGAATCATATTTAATATTCTTGATACTCTCCCGACAGGCAAAAAGCAGTATACTGTAAGCTCTTGGATTACCGTAACCTTTTTTGAGCAGATCAAGTGAGAAATGATTTTCCGGTTTAACCCACCAATCTTTCAATTTATCGATTGAATCGACATCATCAAAGGTACACGGGTCGATTGGAACAGGAAGAACGGGGTTGCTGCGGTAACAGTCTTTCAATGCATCCCTGAATCCCTGATATAGTCCTTCTTGTGAGCGGATCGTTCGCAGAACACGCCGTATATCGCCGGCAAAACAATGAATATATTCCGCCATTCCAAGGGCTGTTTGCAGCTCTGCTTCCTCCATATCACGAGCTGTCAGAAGCAAAAACAAGTAGAGATCGCCATTTGCATAAGTGCAGTAACGTGATCTGTGCCAGTGTGTAAAACCATGTTCGGGCGAATCCAAGTTAAGGGCCTTATCAATTCTTTTGACCAGCTCTGGAAATTCTTTATCCATGAAAACGACAAAATTTTGCAGGTTTATCGGGTTATTATCCCCCAATACTATTCGATTCACCAGTTCCAAAATGGAACCAGAGTAAAACTCTTTTTCGGCGGATGCAAAACAGCGTAGCGCAAGATGGGCAATGCGGGCAGAAGATGCCATTCCTTTCTGAGCAATTTCCTCAATTTTCTTTCGGAAACCATTTCCGAGTTTTGATTTCAACACAGAGTAGGCAAGTTCTTCGTCATCCGGGACAACACCGCCGCGTCCGATTCTTGTAAAGAACAATGCGAGGTCTTCTGCAGTTACAATTGAAGCATCCGTCAATAAAATTCCGTAGGAATCCAGTCTTTCAACGGCGTTCACTATTTTTTCCCAATAATTTTCATCGGGAACCCAATCTTTCATTTTTTCAAAACCTGGCCAATATTGTTTTCCCCAGTTTTTAAAATTTTCCCATGTTTTCAAGGGTGAGGGTGTCTTAATCCATGATGTCAGTAATGAAAATGGAATTGGTTGATTCGCTATGAGCGGCGTCAGTTCATACGGATATGGTTTTCCGGCATTATCATCATGCCCGTTAATTCCTTTTGCAGCCTCGCGTTTTTCTTCGGCAGACAAAAGAGAATTTTTCATTTCATCGGATAATATGTGATATCCCCACGGCTGGGAGCAGGTCGTGATGTGAAAAGAAAATTTCTTTTCGCCTCGTTTCAGATCACTGTTGTCTTTATCAAGATCAATCCAGAGAATCGGTGCTTTTTTGTTCCCGTTTGCAGGAGGAAATGTTCCAAATCCCAGGCAGATTGCTGTAGATCTTTGCTGTCCATCAAGAAGTTCCAATTTATTGTTATTTTCCTGAACAGAAAAAGTCCCAATAGGAAATCTTCTCATAATGGAATCCCAAAGAGTTGCACTGCGGGCAACATTCCAAACTTTTCCTCGTTGAATGTCTGGAATCACCAGTATTTCTTCAGTCAGCATATCATGAATTTCACGCGGGGTGCAAGTCATATATCCGCCATGGAGATGTTTTCCATCCGGCTGCCCAGGAGCCTTAGTCATTGACACTTCTTGGCTAAAAATGGGTGCAACAACATTTATGAGTTTATCAATGTCTTTTCCCAAATCATCTTCAGAAAAAACGGGGGTCCGTGTCTGCCAGTATTTGGAACTGTAATAGGTGAAAAAGCAATAGTTTCGTAAATTTGCATCACCACCGAAACAATCATGCGCACGATCGATATAATCCGGATATTCGTTTCCTTCAATATGGAATTCAACAAAAAATAAACTGCCTCGCTGAATCAGCTCATAATGGATAGAGTCATTGTCAGTGATGCCTTCGGGTGCGGCATATACCCATGATTTACCATCGTCTTTGAAGTTAAACTGATCAGAAGGAAATTTTTCGATAAATTTCACCTTCAGACTTTCAAAATTTACACTCATTTTCTTTTCTCCTTCTCTCCAAATATTAAACAATGCTTGTTCAAAAGATAATATATTTAATGGAAAGTTTTTTGTTATG
>DCIG01000052.1 GCA_002315855.1 Lentisphaeria bacterium UBA1732
GCCCATGCCGCCGCCGAAGCCGCCCTGACCCTGGCCCTGACCTTGACGACGCTGTCCGCGCTGACCTTGTGCGCCAGCGGGACGCTGACCCATACCGGGATTGGCGGGCTGAGTCTCAACCTGTTCAGTTGCAGGGGCAACTGCGGTTTCAGCCGTGGATTTTTCACTGTCCGTAGTCGTGCAGGAAGCGAGGAGAGCAAGAACCATGCTGCTCAAAATCATTGTAGTTTTTTTGTTCATTGCAAGTTTCCTTTGAGTTGGAAGTTAATATCGTGATATTGAGATTATTTGAAATCTGCGGCAGTGAGAGTGACGGAGCCGGTCTTGCTGCTCAGGTCAATCGTTTTGCCATTGTAGCTGACAACAAACGGAACCTTCTTCAGGTCAGCAACAACTGCCTTGGTAAGTTTGCCGTTTTCCCAGCTCAAATCGATGGTCGCGCCGCCGCGGGCCTTCAGACCCGTAATGCTTCCGGTGGCGATTGCATCGGGGAGAGCAGGAAGCAGGTTGGCAACGGTCTTGCCGTCTTTGGTAACTTCATGAGACTGGAGAAGCATTTCTGCGATACCTGCTGCGCCGCCGAAGTTTCCGTCAATCTGGAAAGGCGGATGCGCATCGAACATATTATTGTAGGTGCGGTCGGGGTGAATGAGGTTGCTGATGAGCTTCCAGGTGTGGTTGCCATCGCGCATACGAGCCCAAAGGTTGATTTTCCAGCCCATACTCCAGCCGGTTGCATCATCGCCGCGTGCGACCAAGGATTTGCGGGCAGCCTGGAAGAGGTCTGTCTGATCGTAGTTGATCACGTTTCCGGGGAAGATTGCGAAGAGGTGAGAGATATGACGATGCTTGTTGTTCGGATTGTCATCGCGGAGCTCATCCTGCCATTCCATCAGCTGACCCCAGGAACCGATTTTGAACGGCGGGAATTTCGCCATGGTATCGGTAAATTCTTTGCGGAGATCAGCATCGATGTTCAGGACTTTGGAGCTTTCGATTGCGGCATTGAACAGAGCATACAGAATGCCCGTGTCCATGGTCGGGGAGGCAACCAGCGGACCCTGTTCCGGAGAATAGGAGGGGTTTGTGACCAAAACGCCGTTGTGCTTGGGATCGGGGATGAGGAACTTGAGGTAGAATTTTGCGGCATCGCGGATGACCGGATAGTATTTCTTGAGTTCTTCCGTGTCGCGGGTGTACTGGTAGTGTTCCCAGTAATGCAGGCAGAGCCATGCACCGCCCATGGGCCACATTCCGGTCGGAACGAGGTCAATCGGGCCGCACTGACGCCAAAGGTCAGTATTGTGGTGAGCGACCCAGCCGCCATTGTCGATCTGATACAGCTGTTTTGCGGCTTTTCGACCATTCGGGACCATGCTTTCGATCATTTCAAAGAGCGGTTCATGGCATTCGGAAAGGTTGGTGAGTTCCGCCGGCCAGTAGTTCATTTCGGCGTTGATGTTGATGGTGTATTTGCTTTCCCACGGGACGCTGACTTCTTCACTCCAGATACCCTGAAGGTTGGCAGGCTGTCCGCCCGGACGTGAGGAGGAGATCAGGAGATAGCGGCCGAACTGGAAGTAGAGAGCAGCCAGATTGGGATCCAGCGGCTTGCCCTGACGACGTTCGTTGAGGCGTTCGTTGGTCGGCAGATTATTGGAGGCTTTGCCGAAGTCAACGGAAACGCGGTTGAACAGGGACTGATAATCTTTGATGTGTTTTGCCTTCAGAGCATTGTAATCAACACTCTGTGCAAAGGGAGCCATGACCTTGGCAACGCGCGCCGCCGGATCGGCGGAGACATCTTCGTAATTGACATAGGAGGTGGCGATTGTGAGCAGAATCGTCACGGCGTTTGCCTTGGAAACGAGCATAACGCGGGAAGAACCGTCTGCACTCTTCGGACCTGCTTCGCACTTGCCGCCTTCATTGAAGACGCGAGCGCGAATTTCAAAATTGGTTTTGCCCTGAATGCCGTTCCATTCGATGGCACGGCCTTTCAGCACGATGTCGCGGCCTTCCACCTTTACATCGGGGTAATCCTGAGGAGTACCGATGGTGGTACTGAGGTCAATTGCGCCGGGCTTGTCTGCCGTGAGGCGGACAGCAATCACATGATCAGGATAGCTGGCGAGGTATTCGCGGGTGTATTTGATGCCGTTGCGGGTGAACGAAGTCGTCGCGATGGATTTGCCGATGTCGAGCTTCTGGATGTAGTCTGTGATGTCGCCGGAACCGGTGTTCTGGTCGAGGTCAAGCACGCCAGCCACGCTGAAAGGGAGTTCGGCGGTCGGTTTTGAGAGGAAGTTGCTCTGGGCAATCTGATTGGCTTTGTTTCCATTGCCGTCGAAGACCGCCTGACGGAGTTCCGCGAGTTTTTCAGCGGAAGCATTTTTGTTCAGATGGTCATACGGACCGCCTGCCCACAGGGTGCCTTCGTTCAGAATCATATATTCGTGTTCGGGACGACCCGCGATCATGCCGCCCATGTAACCGTTTCCAATCGGAGTCATGTCGGTCCACTGACCGGGGACATTGCGATACCACAGAGTCAGCGGTTCTTCCGGTGCGACCGTGGTGCCGGTAACGCGAGGCTGCTGTGCAGAAACTTTGTAAACGGGGACGTTTCCGGCGAGAATCTTGCCGCCCTGCTCGAAATCCCATGCGAAATCAGCTTTTGTCAGGTCGAGACCTTTGATTTCCGCTTCGGTGAGAGCACGGTTCCAAATACCGGATGCGAGAATATCGGGAGCTGTCGCCGGGTTTGCAGCTGCCTGAGGCTGACCGCCCTGAGGAGCACCGCCGAAGCCGCCACGCTGACCGCCACGCTGACCGCCACCGAAACCGCCGCCGAAACCGCCGCCGAAACCGCCGCCGCGATTGCCGCCGCCGGCACCGCCAAACTGAAGCTGACGCCAGTTCGGCTGACCAATCACATTGCCGCCGCGACTGCTTGCAACTTTCTGTCCATCCACGTAGATTTCTGCGCGGTGTTCTTTGTTGCTTGCAACGATGACAAGTGTTTTCGGAGTGCCCGGGTTCTTGGAGAAATCAATGCTTCCCTGAGGGAGAGCAAGGTTGCTGTTCTGGATGCTGGTTGCACCGTTCTGTCCGGGACCGACTGAGAGAGAGAACCCATTGGAACCGGCTGTCTGGCGAACGAGTGTGCCGGACATGACAGAGCCGGTTGTTTTGACCTTGAAGGCAAGACTGATTTCGTGCGGTTCTTTCAGCAAACGCCCGTAGGGGGTTGCATAACTGTCGCCATCAGCCGCCGAGGCCGCGGAACATGCACACGCCGTGAGCGCGAGCATACAAAGGAGACGTTTCATCATCATAGATGTTTCCTTGATTCTTTCGTTCTTTAGTTTATGAAGGTTTTTTGTGTCTCAAAAAAATGATACTGTGATAAAATACCAGTTTTTAATTCAAGATACAGCATAATTGCATTTTTTGAAATGGATTATCCCGTCATTCTGTTGGATTGTACTTCCAAAGATGAACTGTTTGTGAAAATAATCAATAAAAATAAGAAAACTTCGCGAAATACTGTATTTTTATGGTTCTGATTTCCTGACGGGAAGACAGGTGCAGGTCTGATGCACAACAGCAGAAAGGTAATGAAAGCAAACTCTTTTCACAAGGACAGATTTCATGATTATTTCAGGGTTATTTCGGAGAGGGCAGAGACCGAATGGAATATTTTTTTGAAAATGCAGGAAAAAACTTGTAATATTGTTTCACCTATACTATATTATACTCAAACCCTATTGATAAAATGGAGTATAAGGTCAAATCCATGTACACACTTTGCAAACACGTCAAGCCCCTTCCGCGACGATTTCAGTTTCTGCCGCAAGTTGATACGGTGGGAATCCTGCACAACAAAACGTATCGCATCAAGTTTACGTTCGATACCTGTAATTTTTCCTTTATTCTGAACGGTAGAGGCGACTACATCTACAAGGGAAAGCACTACAAAATCAAAGCTCCGACCATGTTCATCCAGTATCCGGGGGCGGAACTTGAATATGGACCCGACCACAGCTGGGACGAGCTTTTCTTTATATTTGACGCCACCGATTTTGACTTTTTCCACAAGCTCGGTTTTCTTGATCCCGAAAACCCCGTGCTTGAACTCGGACGGAGCGCAAAATTGCTGAAGGACGTGGAAATTCTTCAGGATATTCTTGCACAGCCGAAGCCTTCCGCCGATCGGATCGATTTGATGTGCTACTACATTCTTCAGGAAACCATGATTCGGAGCAGTGAAACCGCGCTGGCGGATTCCCTGATTCCGCAAATCCGGGAACGTCTGACCTCTGATTTCGGGTCCGACTTCGACCTGAACCGCATGGCCGCCGAATTCGGCATGTCGCAGTCCACGCTCCGCCGCTACTGGCTGAAACACCATGGACCTGAAACTTTTTCCGAGTACCGTGCATCCTGCTTCCTGAGAGAAAGCTGCCGACTTCTCGTGGAGACCAATCATTCCATCAAACAGGTTTCCGCTGAACTCGGATTGAGCGACCCATATTATTTCAGCCGCAGATTTCATGAGCTTTCCGGCGAGACTCCGACCGAGTATCGCAAGCGCAACAGTTTTTCCGGCAAAAACGGGCTTGAGCTGGACAAAGAGTCATTGCCTACCAATTAAGGAAGAGTATCTCCATTCCGAATACACAGAGACACCCTGAAACAGATTTCGATCTGAACTCAGATGACATGAAAAATCCCGGTTTTTCTCGTGGTGAGAAAGCACCGGGATTATTTTTTTGATGTCTCAATCAGGACAAATTTGAAATCAGGTCTCGTTTCCTTTTACAGGGAAAACGAAAAAGACAGATTTACTTCGTGTGGAGGCGCAGAACCGTCATGCTGTAAGGTGCAGCGGAGAACCTCATATCGGGTGAAGCCCCTGAGATTTCCTTCGATTCCACGACAGGCGTCATATCACTGAAATTTTCGGCAGTGAAGGTGATGAGCTGTGCTTTTTCACCGACTTTGACATCTTTGCCGAGGTCGAGTTTGAGTTCAACGGGACGCCCGGTCAGATTGCCGAATTTCACAATGACGTCGCCGGTCTTGTCATCGATGACGACAGTGCCGCCCATGCGTTTCAGTTCGTAAGATGTGTCCACGCTGTAAGTCAGTTTTGTTTCTGCATACTTGCTGCCGCAGTTTTCAGCAAACATCTTAAGGATGTAATAGACGCTGGCTTTGTTGATGGAGCTGCGGTTGAACTGAATCATGGTCATTTGCCCATAGCCGAGAGAGGCGGAACGGATGAGCGACAGGGAGTAGGTGCCGCATTGGACAAGGTCGCCGTTGCGTTCCATCATGAGCTGATAGAGCCCGGTGGTGAGAGCTGCTTCAATTCCGCTGCTGAGCTTGGAAATGAAGTTAAATTCGCCGAGGAACACACGCGGTCCATTGCGGTCATAAGTATCGTAATAGTCCTGATTGTCATAGACCCATGAGGCGGGCTTGTAGTAGTGCTCGTCAACCATGTACATTTTGAGGTCGCGTGCGAGCTTCCATCCGAGGACGAAGTCCTGACCTCCGGTTACGTCATTGTAATCGTCATCCGCGCCGGGACCGGCATTCCCGACGAGTTTGATTTCAGGGTATTTCTCCTGAAGAGCCTTGCAGACCATGGTGAAGCGTTCTTCGTATTCGGGCGTGTAACGTTCTTCATTGCCGAGAGCGAGGTACTTCATATTGAACGGAGCCGGATGTCCGGCGGCGGCACGTTTTGCACCCCATTCGGAGTCCGCAGGTCCGTTTGCCCATTCTACGAGATGAAGGATGCTTTCCACATACTTCGGCATATCTTCCATGGGGACGTATTCGATTTTGCTCTGAAACTGACAGGACCCGCCGACAGGAACGACGGGAAGAGCTTCCGCTCCGATGTCTTCGCAAAACTGAAAATATTCGAAGTAGCCAAGTCCGCGCGTCTGGTGGTAGTGGCGCATATTGCGGAGAGGAACACGCGCCTCCAAGGGACCGATGGTTTCTTCCCAGCGATAGGCATTTGCAATGCTGTCGCCATGGATGACACAGCCGCCGGGGAAGCGGATGAAGGACGGATGCAAGTCGGCAATCGCCTGAGCAAGGTCCTTGCGAAGACCATTTTCGCGGCCTTTGAACGTGTCCTTCGGGAAAAGAGAAATCATGTCAAAATGATAGTCGCCCTTTGTCTGGGGGATGACCGACAGGGTGGCATTGTCGCAGTCGGCATTTGAGACGAGTTCGACGGTGATTTTTTCCCAGGTATTGGTTTTTTCGCGGTAGAAGTTGCCTTCAGCGAGCGTGTTGCCGTCCTGATCGGTCAGGGCAATATGGACATAGTGTTTGTTTCCCGTGCCAACATAGCGCATGAATGTGGAAAAACGATATGCCGCGCCGCGTTTGACGGGAATGCCGGGGTCGGGTTCCGCATCGAAAAAGCCGCCTGTACCTGGCGTATCCGAAGACGGACGGAAGCCGCCGAATCCGTTGTTTTGGAGGATGACGGTATTCGGAGTCTGAACGCGGAGAGAAATGTAATGAGGATTGTTCGCGTGAATCGGGTCTTTGGTTTCGATGGAAGCGGCCGTATAATTCTGAGGTGCAAGCACCTGCCATCCGGTCATGGCATTCCAGCCGTCTTTGTCCGCGGCGGTGTATTCGAAGTCGCGGTTTTCGATGAGTTCCGCATAGAGACCGCCATCCGCAGCGCGTCCGAGGTCTTCATAGAAGATGCCGACCTGATTTCCGAAGATGTTTTTGGTTTTGGCGAGGTCGGCGGAGATGACGGCATGGATCGTGCCTGTCGTGTCGGGAATGGAAATGTCAGCGGAAGCGGCCGCAGCAACAAGCCCCGCGTCTGCTGCAGAAAGGTTTGTTTTCGACAATTTCATTTTACCTTTGTTTTTGAAAGGTACCTGTCCCGGTACCGATTATGTTTCCGAAAAAGAAAAAGGAACCCCCTGCAAAGGAAGGTTCCTTATGAATATCAGCTGAGGACTCAGCGATTTTTCTTCAAAGTTTCCAAGACAGAGAAGTAGGCTTTCTTCTTTTCGTTCTTGCTGTCGAAGATAAGGGGCTGACCATGAATCCAGGAGTAGTGGTCGGCGATACCCCAGAGAGTAACCGCTTCGACGTTCTTCTTGTATTTCAGGAAAAGCCCGAAGAGCTGAGCATAACGGTCCGCGAGCGCCTGATCGGGATCAGCGATGGCACCCTGACCGCCTTCGGCTTCGGAGGTACGGACGAGACCGAGACCGCTGTTGCGCATACCCTGCTGGGTATTGATGTCCATTTCGGAGATGTAGATTTTTGCACCGACATCAGAGAAAGCCTTGAGGGTGGCTTCCGCATCTTCCATGGTGGGCCATGTGGCATTCCAGTGAGTCTGGAGACCGAGACCGTCGATGATGCCTTCTTTCTTGAAGTCGGCAAACATCTTGGCGACGGCTTCACGTTTGCCCTTGTGCGGCATATCGAAGTCATTGTAAATCAAGACAGCCTTCGGGTCGGCTTCGCGGGCGGCCTGGAAGCAGATACGGAGATAATCATCGCCGAGAGCGGAGCGCCACGGAGAGAAGCGGAGAGAACCGTCCTGATTGTAGGCTTCGTTGACAACGTCCCAAGTGGCGATTTTGCCTTTGTAGTGTTCCATGACGGTCTTGATGTGAGTTTTCAGACGCTGGAGGACGAGTTCCTTGCTGGCCTGCTGTCCATCGGGACCGCGGAAGACCCACTGCGGAGTCTGTGCGTGCCAAACGAGGGTATGGAAATGGATTTCCATGTCGTGTTCTTCAGCGAACTTGACGAGGGCGTCCGCCTGCTCAAAGGTGAACTGACCTTCGCGGGGCTGGAGGCTTTCAAACTTCATTTCGTTTTCGCAGACGAGGCGGTTGAATTCACGTCCGGCATTGCCGGAGGCCTGAGCATCGCGGAGAACGCGGTAGGGAAGAGCAACGCCCATCTTGAAAGAACCTTTTGCGGCATCACGGAGCGTGGCGGGTTCCGGTCCAACCAGACTTGCGCAGGATGCAAGCAGACAGGCAGCGAGAGCAACTGTAAGCTGTGTAAGTTTCATTGGTTTTCCTTAAAGTTTTTTGTGAGGGGATTTTTTTCACCGGGAGAGGTGAACATGAAAGGGATAAGAGACCGCTGTTCGCCGGAAATACTCAGGATGAACAGAGATACCCATTATTTTTTGCGGGAAGGCTCATCCGACCAGGACCCATTGGCCTCGCCGTTGTACATGTGGTAATTGTCGAATTTCTGACCCCGGATTGTCTTGAGATACTGCGTGATTGAGCAGTGTCCGTCTGTCCATGCAAAGCAGGTATATCCTTTATGAATGGAGGAAAAATGCTGTTCGTTTGCTTCACCGAGTTCACGGTGTCCGCGGAGGTGGAACGAAGCGGCAATCTCATACTGTTCTTCTTTCACGAACGTGTGCCAGTCGGACCAGCGTTCGCCCAGAAGAATCAAATCCGAGGGCATCGAAACTTTGCCGATATTGGAACGGCAAAGTCTGCCGGAATTGTTCTTCAAAGTCCAGCCGCCCATGGGGTCATTTCGTCCGTAGCTGGCAGTGCCAGTGGTGGTATCACCGGGGCATTTGAACAAAGCACGGGTTTTGAGACCGATCTGGTCGAGTTCGCCATTGCGCAGATAGGCTTTCCCGCCGTTCATCGCATATTTGCTTCCCGATTCCTGAACGACACGCCCCATCCAGGTTTCCCAGTTTCCGAGGATGCCGTTAAGATTGTTTTTATTGGCATTGGTATACAAAAATGTATAGGTGCTGATATTTTTCAGGTTGGCAAGGCACTGTGTGCGCTTGGCCGTAACTTTTGCGGAATTGAGGGCGGGGAGAAGGATTGCCGCCAGAATGGCAATAATGGCAATCACGACAAGAAGTTCAATGAGCGTAAAACGCTTTTTGGAACGGTTTGCTGAACAAATCATATTATGGACAGGATGTTCTGGAAGAGAAGAAAGAATCTGAGGCATCATATTGTTTCCCTCTTGTTGAAGCAGATGATTGTCTGACGGCAGAAATATATGATAATATATCATGTTATTTTATGTTGTCAAACAAAAACAAACTTCCCCAGGGAACAATATGACCTTGTTCAAGTTTGAAACCGGAGTACAAATAAGAAGTTTCGGGCAAAAATGAAAGTATTCCGGACAGTCCGGAAAAAGGGAACTGTCCGAAATACAAAATCACTGAACGGTTCAGCGAACGGTCTTGACGG
>DCIG01000031.1:0-1507 GCA_002315855.1 Lentisphaeria bacterium UBA1732
CCGTTTGGACGCAAGTTTGAAGATGGAGACCGCCCATTCCACAAGAAGTCCTTCGGTAAAAAACGTTTCTTTGGCGTTCGCGAACGCAATGATTCCGATCGCCCGTTCAAAAAGCATTTCGATTCCTCGAATCGACCCTCATTCAGAAAACGTTTTGGCCGCGGAAATGATGCAGAATGAGCTCATCTTTCAGGGGGTCGGACAAAAGCAAAAAGAAAAATTGAAAAAAGTTCATGTTTTTGTTTGCTTTTCGGGAAAATGATGCTATATTAAATCTCATTAACGCTTACAGGATTTTGGATTCTGCTTCAAAATATGTTCGTTAAGAGTTGCCTACGTAGCTCAGCTGGTAGAGCGCATCCTTGGTAAGGATGAGGTCCCCGGTCCGATTCCGGGCGTAGGCTCCAGTTCGATAAAACCTTTTTAACAATATTCAAATCAAAACTGAAAGTCGGCAGAACAGCCGATCATCTCAAGGAGATCACAAATGGCTAAGGAAACGTTCGCAAGAACTAAACCCCATGTTAACGTCGGTACGATCGGTCACGTCGACCACGGCAAAACTACCCTCACCGCTGCCATCACACATGTGCAGAGCATGAAGGGTCTCGCAGATTATATTTCTTATGACCAGGTTGCCAAGGCTTCCGAATCTCAGGGTCGTCGCGACTCCACCAAGATTCTGACCATTGCTACCTCCCACGTTGAATACCAGAGTGACAATCGTCACTATGCACACGTTGACTGCCCCGGTCACGCTGACTATGTCAAGAACATGATTACCGGTGCTGCTCAGATGGACGGTGCAATCCTCGTGATTGACGGTGCTGATGGTGTTATGCCTCAGACCCAGGAACACGTTCTTCTGGCCAAGCAGGTCGGCGTTCCCCGTATCGTCGTCTTCCTCAACAAGATGGACCTTGCTGACCCCGAACTCGTTGACCTGATTGAAATGGAAGTCCGCGAACTTCTCTCCAAGTACGGTTTCGACGGCGACAATACCCCGATCGTGAAGGGTGCTGCTTATCCTGCTCTGCAGGCCACCAGCGCTGATGATCCCGCCTGCAAGTGCATTCAGGATCTCATGGATGCAATCGATACCTGGATTCCGGAACCTGTCCGTGACATTGATAAGCCGTTCCTGATGCCGATCGAAGACGTCTTCTCCATCGAAGGTCGTGGTACTGTTGTTACCGGTCGTGTCGAACGCGGTATCGTCAAAGTCAATGATCCGTGCGAAATCGTCGGTATCCATGACACCTTCAAGACCGTTGTTACCGGTGTTGAAATGTTCCGCAAGAGCCTCGATCAGGGGCAGGCCGGTGATAACATTGGTTGCCTCCTCCGCGGCACCAAGAAAGAAGAAGTTCAGCGCGGTCAGGTCCTTGCCAAACCGGGTTCCATCACCCCGCACACCAAATTCACCGCTACTCTGTACGTTCTGTCCGATAAGGAAGGCGGCCGTAAGACTCCGTTCATGAGCAACTATCGTCCTCAGTTCTACTTC
>DCIG01000031.1:1515-10260 GCA_002315855.1 Lentisphaeria bacterium UBA1732
TTCCGTACCACTGACGTTACCGGTGTTATCACTCTGCCTGAAGATATGCAGATGGTTATGCCTGGTGATAACGTTACTCTGACCGTTGAACTGATCGCCCCGATCGCAATGGAAGAAAAGCAGCGCTTCGCAATCCGTGAAGGCGGTCGTACCGTTGCTTCCGGTACCGTTGACACGATTATTGAATAATCGGTCCTTCTGTTCGATTGACTGAATATCGCCGCTGTGATTTGTGAAAACAGATTATAGCGGCGGTCTCAAAACAGAAAGCAAAGACAATGCGCGAAATCATTATTTTGGAATGCACAGAGTGCAAACGTCGCAATTATACTTCGACCAAGGAAAAGAAAAATACTCCCGGTCGCTTCGAAATCAAGAAGTTCTGCAAGTATGATCGCAAGCACACTGTCCATAAAGAGACACGCTGATCGGTAAGATCAGATAATGTCGAGGGGGAGGCAGCAAGAATCAGCTTCCCCGAACGACGCAGGAGTGTAGCTCAGTTGGAAGAGCAGCGGTCTCCAAAACCGCAGGTCGTGAGTTCGAGACTCTCCGCTCCTGCCATTTACTTTTTTTTGAAACAGGTAAAAAACAATGAACGAAATCAATTCAGAGAACAAAACCATCACCGCAAAAATTCGACATTTCATCGCCCGTATGATGGAGGAGATGAAAAAATGCACATGGCCGCAGCGTGATGAACTTATGGAATCGACGATTCTCGTTATCGTTGTTTTAGTCATTTCCACAGCATTTATTGCTTGTATTGACCAGATTCTTTATTGGATCATTACCTTCCTTACCTCCATCTAACAATTTTTCAGACAGGCCGTAATCATGGATATCGAGAATCAAACACAGCCCGTCATTGACCGCAGTCGTGGAAAATGGTATATTGTTCAGGTACGTACTTCGTTTGAACACCGCGTTCAGAGTACTCTTGAAGCTAAGATTCGTACTGCGCAGGGAGACTGTCCGATTTACGAAGCCGTTGTGCCGGAACACAAGTTCCTTGATACCAAAAAGCAGAAACAGGTTTCAAGACTTATCTATCCGGGATATGTTTATGTTAGAATGGATCTCTACAAACCCTCCGCAATTACCGGGGAAGAAGCCATCGATGAATCTGCATGGTATTTCGTTCGCGAAATTACCGGGGTAACTCGTTTTATCGGCAATCCGGAACATCCCAGTCCCCTTACTGCGGCGGAAGTCAGAGATCTTTATAAAATCATGGATAACTATACGCAGGATATTTCTTCTGTTGCACCCCCGAACTGGCTGGTTGTCGGTGCCCGTGTGCGTGTAGATGATCCCGAATGTCCGTTCAATGAGTTGGAAGGTCGCATCGTTGAAATCGATTCGGACCGCGCCAAGGTCAAACTCATGATTACAATCTTTGAACGCGACACCCCGGTTGAATTGGAGTTCAAGCAGGTCGAACAGATCGGTGAATGACCGTTTGTTCGGAGTAACTTACACTTAACAAGTTTCCGTAATTTGGAAGAAGCCCTGCTCTTTCGTACCAGGTTACGGTGTGGAGAAAGAAATGGCGAAAAAGGTAACAGCGGAAATCCGCCTGCAAATCCCCGCCGGCAATGCGACCCCGCAGCCGCCGATCGGTCCCGCCCTTGGTGGTGCCGGTGTGAACATCATGGGATTCTGCAAGCAGTTTAACGCAGCGACCCAGTCGCAGGCCGGGATGGTTATTCCGGTCGTGATTACCGTCTACCAAGATCGTTCTTTCACTTTCATCACGAAGTCGCCCCCGGCTGCCAATCTGATTAAGAAGGTCGCCAATCTGCCCAGCGGTTCTCATGCCCCGGGACGCGAAAGCGCCGGCAAGATTACTCGCTCACAGATCAAGCAAATCGTTGAAATGAAGAAGAACGATATCAACGCCCGCAGCGAAGCTGCCGCGATGAAAATCATCGAAGGCACTGCACGCAGTATGGGAATTGAGGTGGTTGATGGCTAAAAGAAGTAAACTTTACAAAGCTCAGCTCGGACAGATCGACAAGGCGAAACGTTATTCCCTTCTTGATGCTGCCACCCTGCTGAAGTCTCTCCCGGCTGTCAAGTTCGACCAGACCGTTGAACTCGCATTCAAGCTGGGTGTTGACCCCAAGCAGACGGACCAGACGGTTCGTGGCGCGGTTGCTCTTCCGGCAGGTACCGGTAAGGATGTCCGCGTGGTTGTGATTGCCGACGATGACAAGTATTGTCAGGAAGCAATTGCAGCCGGTGCAGCAACAGTTGGTTTCGAGGATGTAATCTCCAAGATCAAAGGCGGTTGGATGGATTTCGATATCCTTATCACAACTCCCTCTTCTATGGCGAAAGTTCGTCCCCTCGGTCGTCAGCTCGGTCCTCGCGGCTTGATGCCGAACCCCAAAACCGGTACTGTTACCGAACGCATCGGTGATGCCGTTCGCGAAGCAAAAGCCGGTCGCGCTGAATTTCGTGCCGACCGCGGTGCCTGCGTACAGGTTCCCATTGGCAAATTCTCATTCACAGCTGATGCAATCGTTCAGAACGCATCTGCCGTAATCAAAGCTCTTCTGAAGGCGAAACCTGCATCTGCCAAGGGCGTTTACATCCAGTCGATCACCATGTCGGCAACGATGACCCCCGGTATCAAGGTCGATCTCCGTGAAGCATCTGCAAAGGAGAGTGCTGAATGAGACAAGAACGTATTCAGATCGGTCAGGATATTGCAGCCCTGCTGACAAATTCTGACTATCTCTTCTTCGTGTCCTATAAGGGACTCAAGGTCAAGGAAATGGATGCTTTCAAAAGCAAACTCTTCCCCCTGGGTGCCGAATGCCACGTTTTGAAGAACAGAGTCGTCCGCAAAATTGCGGAACTCAATGGCATGGAAGCTCTTGCAGCAAGCCGTATCTCCGGCGACACTGCTATGGTTTCCGGTAAGGGCGATGCCGGTCTCGTCGCCAAAGCAGTGAAAGAATTCTGCGCATCTACAAAGAATGTGATGCAGGCGAAAGCCGGTTATTTCGATGGCGAGATGCTCTCTTCTGCTGAAGTTATTGCAATTGCCGATCTCCCGAGCAAGGATTCTCTCAGAGCTCAGCTGCTTGGTCTGCTCGTTGCAGTGCCCACCGGTCTTGTCAGTGTCTTGAACGCCAAGGTTTCAAGCATTGTCAATGTCATCAATGCGTATAAAAACAAACTTGAAGAAAACTAATCATCAAACATAATGGAGGTCATACAATGACTGAACAGGCAACCGTGGAAGTTTCGCAGGAAATGGAACAGTTCATCTCCTACGTTGAAAAACTCTCCGTTCTCGAGCTCTCCAAGCTCGTCAAGGCTCTCGAAGACCGTCTGGGCGTTTCCGCTGCAGCACCGGTCGCAGTCGCAGCTGCTCCTGCAGCCGCAGCCGCTGCTCCCGCAGAAGAAGAAAAGACAGAATTTGACGTTATCCTCGCTGAAGTTCCGGCCGACAAGAAGATCGCCGTGATTAAGGTCGTCCGCGAAATCGCCGGTCTGGGCCTTAAGGAAGCCAAAGATCTCGTCGAATCCGCTCCGAAGGCTATCAAAGAAGCCATCGCCAAGGAAGACGCAGCCAAGGTTAAAGAACAGCTCGAAGCAGCTGGCGCCAAGGTCCAAGTCAAGTAATGACTGGACAATATCTCTGAAAAGATATTCCAAGACGGCGGGATTCCGGTTTCGGAATCCCCCCGTCCTTTGCATGTTTAAATCACAGGTTGGCCGTCTGTGATATATAAAGTGTTCATCTTTATATGCTTATGTTTCTTACTTTCTGAAATCGGCTGCCATTTTTTTTATTACGGCGGTAAGACGGGTTTCTTATCCGGAGAAACTCTTCCCTTTTCGGGATGCCCCGCCTCATTTCAAAGACTTAGGGTGGAATATGCCTGAACGCGTGAATTTTGGAAAACTGGAAGAAGTACTTGAGATCCCTGACCTGATTGCGATCCAACTTGACTCTTACTCTTCTTTCTTACAAAGGGACACACCTCCCGAACAACGTAAAAACCAGGGCCTTCAGGAGGTCTTCAACGAGGTGTTCCCCATCCAGAGCTTTGATAGGCAAATCCTATTGAAATTTGTTTCCTACGAAGTCGTGCCCCCGAAAAAGACAATCATCGAATGTCTGAGAGAGGGTGAATCCTATTCGGGCGGATTGTATGTCAATTTCCAGCTCCACAAACAGGACATGGAAACCGAAGAACGCGTCTTCTTCGGCGAAATCCCGCTCATGACTCCGTATGGTTCTTTTGTAATTAACGGTGCTGAACGTGTCATCATCAGTCAGCTGCACCGTTCTCCCGGTATCTGTTTCGAGAAACGTCGCCACACTACCGGAAAGGCACTGTATTCATACCGGATTATCCCGGATCGCGGTTCTTGGGTCGAAGTCCAGTTCGACATCAACAACTATATGTATATTTTCCTTGACCGCCGCAAAAAACGCAGAAAATTCCTCATTACGACATTCCTGCGCGCGATTGGCTATGAATCCAACGAAGATATTATCCAGGCTTTGCATGAAGTCCGCGAAATGACTCCTGCCAAGCTCCTGAAAGTCGATGATATTTCCGAATATTATACTTTTGAACAAGTCCTCGATGATAATGGCAATCCCGTAATTGAACCCTTCATTCAGTTGACGGAAAGCCATGTGAAAACGCTTTCTGACGCCGGCGTCAAAAAGGTCAAACTCGCTTATATCCCCGATGGAAAAGATTATATTATCCACTGTCTGTTCAAAGACCCCACCCACAACGGCGATGAAGCTGTGAAGGAAATTTTCCGCCGTATGCGTCCGGGCGACCCGACCACCAGTGAAAATGCCCGCAAACTTGTGGAACATCTTTTCTTCGACAAGCGCAGATATGACCTCGGTGCCGTCGGTCGTTTCAAAATCAATGAACATCTGAACCTGAATGTCGATCCGCAGATTCGCATTCTGACGAAAGAAGATGTCGTTGCCGCAACAAAACGCCTCATCGACCTGTATAATGTCAATGGTCAGACCGATGATATCGACCATCTCGGCGCACGTCGTGTCCGTCCTGTCGGCGAACTTCTCCAGAATCATTGCCGCGTCGGTCTGCTCCGCACGGAACGTCTGATCCGTGAACGCATGACCCAGAACAATTCCGGCGATTCCGACACCATTATGCCGTCCTCCATCATCAATGTGAAAGTTTTCTCCGGGCATATCCGCGATTTCTTCGCCCGCAGTCAGCTTTCTCAGTTCATGGACCAGACGAACCCGCTGTCCGAACTCACGAACAAGCGTCGTCTTTCTGCACTCGGTCCCGGCGGCTTGTCCCGCGATCGTGCCGGATTTGAAGTCCGCGATATTCACTCCAGCCACTATGGACGCATCTGCCCGATTGAATCTCCGGAAGGTCCGAACATCGGTCTTATTTCCTCCCTTTCGCTTTATTCCCGCGTCAATCCGCTCGGATTCCTTGAAACTCCGTACCGCAAGGTCGTCAATGGCGTTGTTACCAGCGAAATCGCATACCTCACCGCCGATAAGGAAGAGCAGTATGTGATTGCTCAGGCCAACGCCCCGCTGACTCCGGAACATCGTTTCGTGAACCCGACTGTCATGTCCCGTTACTTAGGCGAATCCGGCGAACATCCCAGAGAAGAAGTTCAGCTCATGGACGTCTCTCCAAAACAGCTCGTTTCCGGTGCTGCCGGCCTGATTCCGTTCTTGGAACACGATGACGCGAACCGCGCTTTGATGGGATCGAACATGCAGCGTCAGGCCGTCCCGCTGATGGTTACGGAATCTCCGTATGTCGGTACCGGTCTGGAACACAAGATTGCAGTGGATTCCCGTGCTGTCGTTTCTTCCGAAACCGATGGTATTGTTGCCGCCGTGTGCGACCGTCAGGTGATTGTTACCACCGATGGCAAAGTTCCCGGCGAAACGTCCGATCCGAATCCGAAAGTTTACGATTTGATCAAGTTCCTGCGCAGCAATGCCGGCACTTGCATCAATCAGCGTCCGATTGTCCGTTCCGGCGATCATGTGAAAGTCGGCGATCCGATTGCCGATGGCGCGGCCACCAGCAATGCGGAACTTGCTCTCGGCAAGAACGTCCGTGCGGCATACATGCCGTGGTGCGGATACAACTTCGAAGACGCTATCGTGTTGAGCGAACGACTTGTGAAGGAAGACGTTTACACCAGCATCCATGTGGATGAATTTGAAATCATCGCCCGTGAAACCAAGCTCGGATCCGAAGAAATCACTGCTGACCTACCGAACGTCGGTGAAGACCAGCTGCGCAACCTCGACTCCAATGGTATTGTCCGTCTGGGTACGGAAGTCCGCCCCGGCGACATCCTCGTCGGTAAGATTACCCCGAAACTGGAATCCGAACTTGCTCCGGAAGAACGTCTTCTCCGCGCAATCTTCGGCGACAAGGCACAGGATGTGAAAGATTCCAGCCTCTGCCTGCCCAGCGGCAAGGGCGGAATCGTCATGGATATCCTCATCGACTATGCCAAGGATACCACGCCTCAGATCAAGACCAAATCTGCCCTGAAGCAGAAAGTCAAAGACGCCAAGAAAACTCATAAGACTCAGCTTGCGGACATCATCACTGATTTGACTCACGAATTGAGCTTCCTTGAACATACCAAACTCCCGGTTCCGATTTATACCAAAGATGAAGAAGGCAACGAAGTTGTCCTCGTTCCCCAGAACCGCAAAGTTACCAAGCCCTCCATCAGCAAGCTCGCCCGTTCCTACAAGAACTGGCGTATGGATGAGTGCGATGTTCACGAACAGCTCGATAAAATCTTCGCAAAATATTCCTATCGCTTCGATGAGATTGAACGCAACTACAAAGATGCCATGGATGCCTCTGATCCTGAATTCCAGATGGCAAACGGCCCGATTAAGCGCGTGAAAGTCTATATCGCTTCCAAACGCAAAATCCAGGTCGGTGATAAGATGGCCGGCCGCCACGGCAACAAGGGTATTGTTTCCCGAATCGTTCCGGTGGAAGATATGCCGTTCACCAGCGATGGCCGTCCGGTTGACATCGTCCTGAATCCGCTGGGCGTGCCGTCCCGAATGAATATCGGTCAGGTTCTCGAAGCTCACCTCGGCTGGGCTGCCAGTATGCTTGGTATCAAGGTCGCAACTCCTGTGTTCGATGGCGTCCCGGAAGAAAAGATTATCGATATGCTCCGCGAAGCCAATCAGAAGGTCGAAGAAGAATGCGGTGAAAACTTCCACTGGGGCTTCCGCATGATCAACGGTCAGGAAGTGTTCGACGGCAAGACTGATTTGTACGATGGCCGTACCGGCAACCGCTTTGACCAGCGTGTGATGGTCGGCGTGGTTTACATGCTCAAACTTGACCACTTGGTTGCGAATAAGATTCATGCCCGTTCGGTCGGTCCCTACTCGCTCGTTACACAGCAGCCGCTCGGCGGTAAAGCTCAGCACGGCGGTCAGCGTTTCGGCGAAATGGAAGTGTGGGCACTGGAAGCCTATGGCGCCGCCCATACGCTTCAGGAAATGCTTACCGTGAAGTCCGATGATACCACCGGTCGTTCCCGCATTTACGAATCCATCGTGAAGGGCAGGAATATTCTCCAGCCCGGTCGTCCGGAATCCTTCAACGTTCTGCTGAAGGAAATGCAGTCGCTTTGCCTTGACGTTCGCACGGTAAAGCGTACCGAATCCAGTGCGCGCTAACTTAACGTAAGGAAAGACAAAACTATGATTGACAGTTCCTACACCCGTGAAGAATATCAGCCTCTGAGCCAGTTCGAGGCTGTTGTAATCAAAGTGGCCGCTCCGGAAACAATCCGTTCCTGGAGTCATGGCGAAGTCAAGAACGCGGAAACCATCAACTACCGTACTCTTAAGCCTGAAAAAGGCGGTCTTTTCTGCGAAAAGATTTTCGGCCCGACTCATGACTGGGAATGCTCTTGCGGACGTTACAAACGCGTGAAAAATAAAGGTATTGTCTGCGAACACTGCGGCGTCGAAATCACCCTTTCCAAAGTCCGTCGCGAACGCATGGGACATATCGAACTTGCGGTTCCGGTTTCTCATATCTGGTTCTTCAAGTGTATGCCCAGCCGTATCGGGCACATGTGCGATATGAACGTCCGTTCTTTGGAAAAAGTGCTCTACTACGAAGAATATGTCGTTACCGATCCGGGCGATACTCCTCTCCAGCTGGGACAGTCCCTTTCCGAACTCCAGTACGATCAGGCCGTGGAAGAATACGGCGACAGCTTCAAAGCCGAAATGGGTGCTTCTGCAATCCGTTCTCTGCTCGAAGGCATCGATCTGGAACCGCTCCGCGCAAAACTGGAAGTCGAATTCGCTTCCACTCGCAACAAAGCCACTCGTAAAAAACTTTCCAAGC
This sequence comes from Lentisphaeria bacterium UBA1732, assembly GCA_002315855.1. GTDB lineage: Bacteria > Verrucomicrobiota > Lentisphaeria > Victivallales > UBA1829 > UBA1732. Next base: position 9,918 of record DCIG01000031.1, read on the forward strand.
GTCTGCGCCTCGTCGAAGGCTTCATCAGCAGCGGTTCCCGCCCGGAATGGATGATTATGCAGGTTCTCCCTGTACTTCCTCCTGACCTGCGCCCGCTGGTTGCCATTGACGGCGGCCGTTTCGCCTCCAGCGACTTGAACGACCTCTATCGCCGCGTGATTAACCGCAACAACCGCTTGAAACAGCTTCTCCAGACCAAGACCCCGGATGTCATCATCCGCAACGAAAAACGTATGCTTCAGGAAGCTGTGGATGCTCTGCTTGACAACGGCCGCCATGGCCGTCCCGTTACCGGTGCAGGCGGACGTACTCTGAAGAGCCTCAGCGAAATGCTGAAAGGCAA
>DCIG01000031.1:10273-35266 GCA_002315855.1 Lentisphaeria bacterium UBA1732
CAGGGCCGCTTCCGTCAGAACTTGCTGGGTAAGCGTGTTGACTACTCCGGACGTTCCGTCATCGTCGTCGGTCCCGAACTGAAATTAATGCAGTGCGGTATCCCGAAAAAAATGGCTATGACGCTCTTTGAGCCGTTCATCATCCGTTATCTGAAAGATTACAAAGGCTGCCATACCGTTCGTTCTGCCAAAAAGACCATCGAACGCGGCGATGCCGTTGTTTGGGATATTCTCGAAAAAGTGACCAAGGGACATCCGGTCATGCTGAACCGTGCTCCTACTCTGCACCGTTTGTCCATTCAGGCATTTGACCCCGTGCTGATTGAAGGTTCCGCCATTCGTCTGCATCCGCTCGTCTGCACCGGTTACAACGCCGACTTCGACGGTGACCAGATGGCTGTTCACGTGCCGCTGTCTCCTGCCGCTCAGCTCGAATGCAAGCTCCTGATGCTGTCCACAAACAACATCTTCTCGCCTGCAAACGGCAAGCCGATTACGACCCCGACTCAGGATATTACGCTGGGCGTGTATTACCTTACACTCCCGCCGACCAATCCCGGCAGTCCCCGTCTCTTCCGCGATATTCACGAAGTGCTTTTCGCGCTCGATACCAACCATATCAAAATCCATGATGCCATCAAGATTCCGAACCCCGATTACGGCAGAGTGACTCCGCGCGGCTCGAAGGATGACAAGTTCATCATCACGACCCCCGGTCGCTGCATCTTCAATGGTATTTGGGACCCCTGCCTCGGCTTCTACAACAAGCAGGCCAAGAAAAAAGAAATCGGCAAACTGATTGCGGAATGCTACGAACACGTCGGACATGACAAGGCGATTATCCTGCTGGACAAGCTGAAAAACCTCGGTTACGAATATGCCACCGTTGCCGGTTTCTCCATTTCCATCGCGGATGTGTCTGTGCCGGTTTCCAAGGCCGGTTTGATTAAGGCCGCCCGTGAAGAAATCGCAAAAATCAATGCTCAGTTTGAAAAAGGTGTCCTGACCGAAGGCGAAAAACACAACAAAATCGTTGACGTTTGGACTCGTACCAGTGCGCAGGTCGCAAATGACTTGTTCGCGGAATGCGAAGCCAAGAGTAAAAACGAAATCAACTCCGTGTACTCCATGATGGACTCCGGTGCACGAGGCAGCAAAGACCAGATTCGTCAGCTCGCCGGTATGCGCGGTTTGATGGCAAAACCGAACGGCGAAATTATCGAACGCCCGATTTTGTCGAACTTCCGCGAAGGTCTGTCCGTGCTGGAATACTTCATTTCCACACACGGCGCACGCAAAGGTTTGGCCGATACCGCTTTGAAGACTGCTGACTCCGGTTACATGACCCGTAAGCTCGTCGATGTCGCTCAGGACATCATCTGCCGCTGCGAAGACTGCGGCACCATGAAGGGCGTCTGGGTCAGTGCAATCATGGATGGCGACAGTGAAATGCTTTCTCTGCGTGATCGCCTTTTGGGACGTTATTGTGCCGTCGATATTCGCGATACCCTCAAAAACGATGGTTCTTTCATCGTTCGCGCTGGCGAAGCGTTTACCCCCGAAATCTGCGACCGAATCAAAGCGTGCGGCATTAACCGCGTTCTGATTCGCTCCGTGCTGACCTGCGACATCGAACACGGCGTCTGCGTGAAGTGCTACGGTAAAAACCTCGCCACCGACAAAGATGCTGAAATCGGCGATTCTCTCGGTATCATTGCTGCTCAGTCCATCGGCGAACCCGGTACTCAGCTTACCATGCGTACTTTCCACATCGGCGGTACCGCATCCAGTGCTTACAAAGACCCGAAAATCAATGCCCGTAACGCAGGTAAGGTTTACCTCGAAAATATCCGCCGCGTCAAAGACGAAGAAGGTCATGTCCTGATTGTCAATAAGAACGGGTCTATCGTGGTCTACGATGATGCCAAGGCAAAAGCCCTGGAATCCAGTGCCAGACAGGCTGCCATGGAAGAAGCCGCTTTGCTCGGCGTTCAGTACAATGCCGATTACGATTTTGCTTCCGATGCCCGTAAAGATGCCGAAGTCGACCGCTACTCTGTGGAAGTCGGCGCTCAGCTCTTCTGCGAAGACGGCGATTCCGTCACGGCCAATCAGAAACTCGCCGAATGGGATGCTTCTCAGATGCCGACCATTTCCGAAGAGTATGGTATCGTGGAACTCCACGACTTGATTGACGGCGTAACGTACAGCCATTCCCGCCGTGGTGCCGTTCAGGAAGTTACCGTTTTGGAACACCGTGAAGACCTGCATCCGCAGATTATCATCAAGAATCCGGATTCCATGGAAACGGCGAACAGCTATCAGCTCCCTGCCGGTACCATCCTGATGGTCAAACAGGGCGATGAAGTCAAACCCGGTATGACACTCGCACGTATTCCCCGTCAGCAGCAGAAAAACAAAGATATTACAGGCGGTCTCCCCCGTGTGTCCGAACTGTTCGAAGCTCGCAACCCGAAAGAAATTGCGGAAATCGCAAGCATTGACGGTTATGTGGAATTCGGTCAGCAGGTGCGCGGTCGCCGTATGCTCTATATCATTGATCAGGATACCGACAATCGTGCGGAACATCCCATCCCCAACAACAAGCACTTGATCGTTTCCCGCGGCGACTACGTGAAAAAAGGTCAGAAACTTACGACCGGCTCCATCGTCCCGCAGATGCTCTTGAAGGTTTGCGGACCCCAGGAACTCCAGCGCTACCTCGTGAATGAAGTTCAGACCGTGTACCGTTCACAGGGGGTGGAAATCAATGACAAGCACATCGAAATCATCATCCGTCAGATGATGCAGAAAGTCAAAATCACGGACCAGGGCGATACTCGCTTCCTCAATGAAGAACAGGTCGACCGCTATGAATTTGCCCGTGAAAATGAGCGTGTTCGTAAAATCGGCGGCAAACCTGCCGAAGCTGAACCCGTTCTGCTTGGTATTACAAAAGCCTCTCTGGAAACAGAAAGCTTTATCTCGTCTGCTTCGTTCCAGGATACCACTCGTATCCTCACCGATGCAGCTACTCTCGGCCGTGAAGACGTCCTCCGTGGCTTCAAGGAAAACGTTATCACCGGCCACCTGATTCCTGCAGGAACAGGTTCCTCCACATTCCAGAATTTGATTGTCAAGCGCCTTGTCGATGAGTTGCCGCCCGAAGTGCTTGACCCCGAAATGAAGGACGAAATGGAAGAACGCAAGAATCGTCGCGACATCACCGAAGTCGATTTCGGCTTTGATGATGACTCCACCGAGGCTATCTCGGATGAGGATGCTGAACACTTCGAAGAGGATCTCATGGTCGATGACAGTGAACTCGACTCCATGTCTATGCTCGAAGAAGATTATGGCGACGATGACATCGGAGGTTCCGATTTCTGACGGATTTTTGTTGAATTCTCCCCGAAAAGACGCTTTCCGTGAATCCTTGCGAGCCGGGAAGCGGCTTTTCTGTTCAGTTTTTAACAGAATTTTTGGAAAAATCACAAAAAAATACAAAACTGTATTTGAATAATTTTTGTTGACGGAGTATATTAATATCTCTAATATTTACAAATCTTTTTTTCAAATACAAACCATTAACAGGTGGAACAAAGAATGCCCACAATCAACCAGTTGGTCAGAGCCGGTCGCAGACCGAAACAGAGCAAGAGCAAATCGAAGGCACTTACGAGCTGCCCCCAGCGTCGTGGCGTTTGCCTTCAGGTCACGACAAGAACCCCGAAAAAGCCGAACTCCGCTATGCGTAAAATCGCTCGCGTTCGCCTCACAAACGGCCTCGAAGTAACTGCCTATATCGGCGGCGAAGGTCATAACCTCCAGGAACACAGCGTTGTCCTCGTCAAGGGCGGTCGTGTCCGTGACCTTCCTGGCGTCCGCTATCACATCGTCCGCGGTGCCCTCGACAGCCTCGGCGTCGATGGTCGTCGTCAGGGTCGCTCCAAGTATGGCGCAAAACAGGCAAAAGATACCGGCGCAAAAGGCAAAAAGAAGTAATTTTAACGCATAAAGGCTGAATCAACACCATGAGAAGACGCAAAACAACTCAGCGGGAAATCATTCCCGACGTCAAATACAACAGCGAGCTCGTCGCTCGTTTGATCAATACCTTGATGAAATGTGGTAAAAAGTCCATCGCTCAGAAAATCGTGTATGGCGCTCTTGACTACATCAAGGCCAACGAAAAAAGCGAAGACCCTGAAAAGGAAACTGACCCGATGGAAATCTTCATGAAGGCCGTCGACAATGTCAAGCCCGCTCTCGAAGTCAAGTCCCGCCGCGTCGGCGGTGCCACCTATCAGGTCCCCATGGAAGTTCCCAAAGAACGCCAGGTCGCCCTCGCCATCCGCTGGATCACGACCTATTCTCAGGCGAAAAAAGGCAAATCCATGATGATTGCCCTCGCTACTGAACTTCTTGACGCTTACAAAAACACCGGTTCTTCTGTGAAGAAAAAAGAAGATACACAGAAGATGGCCGCTGCCAACAAAGCGTTTGCCCACTACCGCTGGTAATCAGCAGAAGTATTTTTGCAGTTTTTTATAACTACTACAATGACATTACCCACTCACATTAATAATCAGGATTACCATGAAGCTCCGGGTCGCAAGTGTGCTCTTGCGAATACTCGCAATATCGGCATCATGGCGCACATTGACGCCGGGAAGACCACTCTTTCCGAGCGTATTCTCTATTACACCGGCAAAAGTCATAAGCTCGGTGAAGTCCATGAAGGCGCTGCCACCATGGACTGGATGGTTCAGGAACAGGAACGCGGTATCACCATTACTTCTGCCGCAACTACATGCTTCTGGAAAAATCATCGCATCAATCTGATCGACACACCGGGCCACGTGGACTTCACTGCTGAAGTGGAACGTTCTCTCCGTGTCCTCGACGGTGCTGTCGCTGTTTTCTGCTCTGTCGGCGGTGTTCAGCCTCAGACTGAAACCGTTTGGCGTCAGGCTAAAAAATATCATGTCCCGACCATCGCTTTCGTCAACAAAATGGACCGTACCGGTGCCAATTTCTACCGCGTGGTGGAAGATATGCGCAAAAAACTCGGTGCTTGCGTTGTTCCCATCAGTCTCCCGATTGGTGCGGAAAGTTTCTTCGAAGGCAATGTCCAGATCATCGACCAGAAAGCATATCGCTATGACGGTGATGACGGCTCTCAGGTTGTCGAATTTGATATTCCTGAATCCATGCAGGAAAAGGCAAAAGAAGCGTTCGATTATCTCGTCGAATGCCTCGCGGAAAACGATGATGCCATCATGGAACTTTACCTCAATGGTGAAGTCCCCTCCAAAGAACAGATTAAAGATTCTCTTCGTAAGGCCGTTATCGATGGCAAGCTCGTTCCCGCTCTCTGCGGTACCGCTTTCAAAAACAAAGGCATCCAGCTCCTTCTGAATGCAGTTGTCGATTATCTGCCGTCCCCGGTCGATATTTGGGAAACCAAAGGTACTGACCCCGATACGGATGCTCCCGCAACTCGTCATTGCGGCGATGATCAGCCTTTCTCTGCTCTCGTCTTCAAACTGATGAACGACCCCTATGTCGGAAAACTTTCCTTCATCCGCGTCTATTCCGGCTGCATTGAAAAAGGCAGTACCGTCATCAACCCGCGTACCAAACGCCGTGAACGTGTCGGTCGTCTCCTCCAGATGCACGCCAATACCCGCGAAGAACGTGATATGATTTATTGCGGCGACATCGCTGCAATCGTCGGTCTGAAAAACAGCACCACCGGTGATACCATCTGTGATGAAGGCAATCAGATTGTCCTCGAATCCATGTCTTTCCCCGACCCTGTGATTTCTATCGCAGTAGAACCCAAGAGCAGTGCCGCACGCGACAAACTTTTCAATGCCCTTGCTGCTCTGTCCGATGAAGACCCGACCTTTACCATCAACAGCAACGGCGATACCGGACAGACCATCATCTCCGGTATGGGTGAACTCCATCTCGAAATCATCCTCGACCGTCTGGTTCGTGAATTTAAGGTCGAATGTTCCTCCGGCAAACCCGAAGTCGCATATCGCGAAGCAATTCTCAAGCCTGCTCAGTCCGACTCCAAGTTCGTTCGTCAGACTGGCGGTCATGGTCAGTATGGTCATTGCGTCCTCGATGTCAAGCCGATGGAACGCGGTCATGGTATTACCGTGGAAAGCAAAATCGTCGGCGGTGCCATTCCCAAAGAATACATCAAGCCGATTGAACAGGGTATTCGCGAAGCCGCCGCCACCGGCGTCCTTGCCGGCTATCCTCTCACTGACTTCCATGTGGACATCATCGACGGTTCTTACCACCCGGTCGACTCCTCCGAAATGGCTTTCAAAATCGCCGGCTCGATGGGCTTGAAAGATGCTGCCCGCAAAGGCGGTGTCGTTCTCCTGGAACCGATCATGAAGGTCGAAGTTACTTCCCCCGAAGAGAATATGGGTGATATTATTGGTGACCTTAGCGGACGCCGTGGTACGATCGTTCAGGTCGATACGCGCGAAGGTACTGTCCGTATTACTGCCAATACTCCGCTTTCCGAACTTTTCGGCTATGCTACCGCTATCCGCTCTCTTTCGCGCGGTCGCGCAAGCTATACGATGGAACCGGAGCACTTTGAACGAATTCCAACAGCAATCCAAGATAAAATCGTGGAGAAAACCAAAAAATGAGCACGAAACCCGTTGCTAAACAGGCTCAGAAGATTCACATCAAGCTTCAGGCCTACGATCATCGTATTCTGGACCAGTCCGTCCAGGAGATCCTCGAAACTGTCAAGCGCACAGGTTCCGCCGTTGCAGGTCCGATTCCGTTGCCGACCCGCATCGAGCGCTTCACCGTGAACCGCAGCCCGCACGTGGACAAAAAGTCCATGGAACAGTTTGAAATCCGTACACACAAGCGCCTGCTCGACATCATCAACCCGAGCAGCAAAACTGTCGATGAGCTCAAAAAGCTTGTCCTCCCCGCTGGTGTGGACGTCTCTCTCAAAGTCGGTGCCTGATCCGCACCGGCTTCCTCAACCTAATCCGGCACCAAGGTCTTATTCCGAGAGACATGTGCCTGAAAGGAGATCGAAATGAAAGGTTTAATCGGAAAGAAAATTGGGATGACCCAGCTTTATGACGACAAAGGAGTCCTCACTCCTGTTACCGTCGTTAAGACTGGCCCCTGCGTCGTTGTCGACGTTAAAACTGTGGAACGTGACGGCTACTCTGCCGTTCTCGTTGGTTTTGGTTCGCGCAAAGCGAAAAACGCTGGTAAGGCTATCGCCGGTCAGGCTGAAAAAGCCGGATCCAAGTTCGTTCCCGAATGCCTCCGCGAATTCCGTATCACCGATGGCAGCAAGTTTGAAATCGGTGCCGAACTCAATGCCGGTATCTTCGCTGAAGGCGAATTCCTCGATGTTACAGGTATCACCAAAGGTCGTGGTTTCTCCGGCGTCATGGTTCGTTTCCACTTCAACGGCGGTCGTGATGGTCACGGCGGCGGTTGGCACAGAAAACCGGGTTCAATCGGTTGCCGCGAAACCCCTGGTCTCGTTATCAAGGGCAAAAAGCTTCCCGGTCAGCTCGGCAGCGTCAAACGCACCGTTCAGAATCTCCGCATCGTCAAAGTCGATGCCGAAGAGAACCTGATTTTTGTAAGTGGGGCTATCCCCGGCCCCAACGGCGGGACGGTCCTCGTCAAGAAAGCCAAAAAGAAATAACCCTAACTTACACAGGTGACTACCATGAATCTCGATATGATCAATATGAAGGGCGAAAAGGTCGGTGTCTACGATCTTCCCGATTCCTTCCTCGAACTTGAGAAGGGTGCGCAGGCTGTCAAGGACACCATCGTTTCCTTCCTCAATGAATGTCGTGCCGGAACCGCATCTACCAAAAATCGCGGCGAAGTCTCCGGCGGTGGCCGCAAGCCTTTCAAGCAGAAAGGTCTCGGTCGCGCCCGCTCCGGTTCTACCCGTAACTCCTCCTGGCGTCACGGCGGTATTGCATTTGGTCCGAAACCTCGCTCCTATGCTACCAAAATCAATGCGAAGGTCAAAAAGCTCGCTCTGAAGCGTTCTTTCTCCGAAGCCGCTCAGGCTTCCAATATCATCGTCGTTGATGACCTGAAGTTCGATACCTTCAAGACCAAAGAAGCCGCTCAGGCTTTCAAGGCCATGAATGCTTCCGGCAAGGTCCTCTGCGTTGTCGCAGATTACGAAGACAATGCAATCCTCGCCACAAGCAATCTGCCCAAGGTTTGGCTTATGAAGGCCTCCGCCATTAACACCTACCAGATCGTCTGGGCGGACAAGCTCGTTTGCAGCAAAGCCGCCGTTGATGAATTTGTCAAGCGCATTGGATAAGGAGTTTTCATCATGGCTAAATCCGCATACGACATCATCAAAAATATTATGATGACTGAAAAGTGCAATCTGCTTATGCAGGGCGGTGCCAAAGCCGCCGGCAGCACCAAGAACCAGTTCGTGTTCAAAGTCTGCACCTGCGCCAATAAGCAGGAAATCGCTTCCGCCGTGGAAGAAATCTATGGCGTTAAAGTCAAATCCGTCAATATCATGAACTATACCGGCAAGCTTAAACGCGTCGGACGCAGCCCCAAGGCCGGCCGTCGTTCCAGCTGGAAAAAAGCAGTCGTCGCCCTTTCTGAGGGTACGATTACGCTTGCATAAGGAGTCTAATCATGCCGATCAAATCTTTCAAGCCTACGACCAAGAGCCGTCGGTACATCGAAACCATTGATTACTCCGCCGAACTGACCAAAAAAGCTCCGGAAAAGTCTCTGACCTTTGGCAAGCCCTCTACCGGCGCTCGCAACAACGTTGGCCGCATGACCACTCGTTTCCGTGGCGGCGGCAACAAGCGCGCCTATCGTATGATCGATTTCCGTCGTGCCAAAGTTGGTATGCCCGCTAAGGTGCAGGCCCTCGAATACGACCCGAATCGTTCTGCTTTCATCGCCCTCATCTCATACGAAGATGGCGAAAAGGCTTACATCATTGCCCCGGTCGGCCTCAAGGTCGGTCAGATCATTTCCACTGGCTCCAAGGCTGAAATCAAGCCCGGCAATGCCCTCCAGCTGAAGGACATCCCCGTCGGTACCAGCATCCACAACCTGGAAGTCGTTCCCGGTCGCGGTGCCAAACTGATTCGCGCTGCCGGTCAGTATGCCACTCTCCGTTCCAAAGACGGCGATTATTGCCAGGTCAAACTTCCCAGTGGTGAAGTTCGTCTGTTCCATGCCAATTGCCTCGCCACCATCGGCCAGGTTGGCAATCTCGACCACATGAACATCTCCCTCGGTAAGGCCGGTAAGAAGCGTTACCTCGGTTTCCGTCCTCATGTCCGTGGCGTTGTCCAGAACCCTGTCGACCACCCGATGGGCGGCGGCGAAGGCCGCTCCTCCGGCGGCGGTCATCCCGTCTCTCCGTGGGGTCAGCTTGCCAAAGGCAAACGCACCCGTCATCCGAAGAAAACCAGCAACAAATTCATCGTCGAACGCAGGAAGAAGTAATCTATGGGACGCTCTATCAAAAAAGGTCCTTTTGTGGACTATCACCTCATCGAGAAAATCGAACGCATGGAAAAGAGCGGCACCAAGGCTCCGATCAAGACTTGGTCTCGTCGTTCCATGATTATTCCGGAATTTGTCGGTCATACCTTCAATGTGCATAACGGCAAGGTTTTCAACCCCGTTTTCATCACTGAAAATATGGTCGGACATCGTCTCGGCGAGTTCTCCCCGACACGTACCTTCAAAGGTCACGGCGTCGTCTCCGGCAAGACTGTCTGATCAGTTTGTCCGGTACAACACTTCGAGTGTTATCCTCGACCTCCTTGCGGTTCTCCGTATGGAGGTCTTTTTTTGCCCTGAGCTGACTTCAAAGCACCCGGCATGACTTTTGATTTTTGCTCTCCTTTTTTTGATGTCTCCTGTTTGGTCTGTCCGGAGGCGACAGGCGTTTCCTCTCTGCTGTATTTTTTGGGAAAATAACTCACGCTCCCTTGAAACGTTTCAAAAAAAATCCCGGCTCGCAAGCCGGGAATATCGTTCAGAATTCTTTCAAAAATTCTGATTTTATTTGGCGGGAACGACTTGGGTTCCAAGCGTATAGCCGGAATCATTGACCGCATCCACTGCCACGAAATATTCAGAGTCGGTATTCAGCCCGAATACTGTCATTTCTGTGCAGTTGTAAACCTGCCAGTGGAGATTCAGCCGGTCGGCTTTCACTCCGTAGCGTACAATGTAGAAATCGGCGTTTTCGACCGGTTCCCAGCTTGCATGGAGCATCCTGCGATCTTCGCAGCGTTCTGCTTTTACGCAGGAAACTTCACCGGGCTTTGCGCTCAGACCGCTGCCGAAAACACGGAAGCCGGAGACGGAGAATACCATGCCTTCGGGCGTATGCACCGCCGTCAAACGCAGATGTCGCGTCATGATTGGCGCATCCAGCTGGATGTAGTCATGCGGTGCGTCCTGCGTATTGGTGCTCTTGTCGACGAGAATCTGCCAGTTTTCGCCGTCGTTCGAGACTTCCACGGTGTAGCGGTATGCGTCATTCAGCGGACCGAAAAGTTTCGCATTGATGTCGGCGAAGTTGATTTGGAGCGCATCCACGCGGCATACTTTGCCCAAATCAACGGCAATCCATTCGCCCGGTTTTCCGGTCGCCGCCGCCCATGAGGTTTCGACTTGTTCGTCAAACGCATTTGACGCCGGATATTTCACCTCGTCAAGGACAGATGATGCGGTGCATTTTTTGTTCAGCGACACGAGCATCCACCCTGCGAGATTGTTGTCGCCGGGGGTGGCTGTTGTGCCGGGGAAAAGTTGCGGATAATCGCTGAGATAGGTGTTGCACCAGTACTGATCGGCTGTTCCGTCCCCGTTGGAAATGAATTTGACGGGGAAGAGTCCGATGCGGCGTTCAAAGTCGAAATTGACGCCCACGACCATCGTAACCACGCGCCAGCAGACACCGTCTTTCGCGTAGAACGAGCTGCCGTGTCCTGCTGACCCGATGAATCCGCCCGGTTTCCACACGGCGGGGCTGTAATCCGTATAGGTATACGGTCCCAGCGGATGATCTGCCACCACGATTCCGTCTGCATATTCGCGGTCCTCGGTGCCGGGGGCGGAGTATTGCAGATAGTAGCGTCCGCCGTGCTTGAGCATGGTTGACCCTTCCATCCACGGCGGCAAATCGATTCTTGACCCCGTTTTGCAAATCAGGTTGCGGCCTTCCCAGCCGTGTTCAGCCGGATTGATGGCGGCAATCAGCACCGTCGGTTCCCCGATTGGTTCAAAATTGTTGGCCGCATCCAGTTCCTGTCCGTAAATCGGCTGGTCGGGAGAAGACCCCCAGTAGACATAGACGCGTCCGTCGTCATCGGTGAAGAGGTCCGGGTCTGCCATTTTCTCGAAATCGCGCAGTTTTTCCCATTTCCCCGTATGCGGGTCGTCGGTGGCATACAGTGCGCATCCGTTGGATGCCATCAGAATCCACTTCCCGTTGACCACTGTAACGGACGGTGCATAATCTTCCACAGGGAAGTTTTCGGGGATAATCAAATCCCAGTGAATCAAGTCAGTCGAGTGAAAATAACCCCCGCTTTTCGACAGGAAAAGCCAGTATTCGCCGTCCCGTGAAACGATGTACGGGTCTGCGGCTTCACGCCCGTACTGTTTCCCGCGGAACTGATAGTCTTCCAGCGCGAAACGGTAGGACAGATTGATTGGGTTGCAGAATGTTGCGGGGCGGGACAAAGAACCTGCCGCCGTATTCGCTGCGGCGGCAGGTTTGAAAGTATTCAGAGAATGTTTCATGTTTTTTTCTTGAAATGCCTGAACTTATTTGATTGGGGCGGGACCTTCTTTGGTCTGGTCAACGCGTTTGATGCTGCCGTCTTCATTGAAGAAGAGTTCATCCACGCAGACTGCGCGGCGTCCCAGTGCGCCTCTCTTGCCGTTCAGGGTGAGGTCGGCGTTGTGGTAGAACAGGAATGTGCGGCCCTTGAAATCCACCACTGCGGGGTGAATTGTGAAGCTGTTGCGGGCGGACCCGGTAACCTGTCCTTTGTAAGTCCACGGCCCGGTGATTTTGTCGGCCGTGGCGTAGGCGATTACTTCGTTGCCCTGCGGATTCTTGTGGTTGGCTTCGTCGCCGTAAGTACGGGACGCGTAGATGCAGTAGTATTTGCCGTTGCGCTTGTACAGCCACGGACCTTCTTCATAGCTTGTCATCTTCAGATCGATGATTTCGCCGTCGCGTTCAACCATGTTCGGTTTGAGCTTGCACAGGTAGCAGTTGCCGTTGCCCCAGCAGAGCCATGCGGTTCCGTCGTCGTCGATGAGGCAGGTCGGGTCGATGTCGTTGCCCCACATGAATCCGTTGGTGAGGTTGTCGATGATGATCGGTTCTGCAACCGGTTTGAACGGTCCGGTCGGAGAATCTGCCACGGCCACGTTGATGGAGTTCGCGCCGTGCTTGGAGTTCTGAATCGTGCAGTACCAGTAGTATTTCCCGTCTTTCTTCACCACCTGCGATGCCCACGAGGAATTCGGTTTGCCGTTTGCGAAATCGCTGGATGCGAGCAGGTCGCCGTAGCTCTTCCAGTTCACCAGGTCTTTGGTGGAGTAGCACCGCCATGCCACGATGTTGAACATCTGTCCGTCTGCGGCGTCGTCATGACCGGTGTACACATACAGAGTGTCGCCATCCACGAGGGTGGCCGGGTCTGCCGTCCACACGTCGCGGAAAATCGGGTTGCCCTGAGACTTGAATTCTGTTACCTTGGAATTGTCCTTCGCGGGAGCTGCGGCGGCTCCGCCCCAGATGCCTTCTTTGGTCATGGTAACTTTGTTGTAGGTCCCGTCGGCGTTCATGGTCAGCTTGTCGATGCAGACAGAGCGGTTGAAACTTCCGCCTTTCGGGAGCCCGTTGGCTGCCGGCAGGGAACCGTCATGATAGAAGAAATACCACTGCCCCTTGAAATTGGCAATACCGGGGTGGTTGGTGCTGCTGTTGTTGTTGGCGTCGCAGAGCAGTCCCTTGACGTCAAACGGACCTTCCATGCTGTCGGCCATGGCGTAGGCGATCTTGCTGGGGTTGAATCCGGTCGGGAACGTCAGATAATATTTCTTGCCGTACTTGTGAATCCACGGTCCTTCGGTGAAACGGTAGCCGTTCCAGTTGACGTTCATCAGCTTGATTTCGCCGTCGAGTTCCACCATGTTCTTTTTCAGCTTGGCGTAATAGCACGCACCGTTGCCCCACACCAGATAAGCCTGTCCGTCGTCATCGATGAGTACGGACGGGTCGATGCAGGCCCACGAGTGAGATGTCGCGAAGCAGTCGGACGGCTTGACCAGTTGTTTCCCGATTGCGTCTTTGTACGGACCTTCGGGCTTGTCTGCCACTGCCACGCCGATGCCTGCACCGTTGGTGCTGATGTACAGATAATACTTCCCGTCGCGGGGAATCATCTGGGCGGCGTAAGCGGTGTGGGTGGTATCCCACTTGAATCCTTCAATCGGAATCGGCGTCGGATATTCGGTCCACGTCTTCATGTCTTTGGTGGAGAAAAGACACCAGTCTTTCATCACGTAGTTTCCGTTCGGACGTCCGTTTTCTGCCGTGTGGTCATGGCTGGTGATGAGCCACAGGGTGTCGCCGATCACGACCGGAGCCGGGTCTGCGGTGAATTTGTGCTTGAACATCGGGTTTCCGGTGGGCTTGTATTCACCGATTGGCTTGACTTCCTGTGCGGTGAGCGTGAAGCACGCCGCGGCGGAGGCGATTGCACAGACGAGTGCGAATGCTCTGTGTTTGAGTGAGGACATTGTTGTTTTCTTTCTTTGGAGTTGATTTCAAAGTCTCTGACTTTTGAAATCGGCTCTTTGGGTTGGACGTTTTGCCGTCTGCATTTTCTGCGAATCCTTTTTCAGGTTCGCATCCATGCTTCCGGTAAAAAGTCGTGAGAAATGTATGAGAAAAATAAGTTGTTTTTTTTGATTTGAAAATCTTCTATATATTATAATGCACGATTTCATTTTATCAATCGAAAATCCCCCATTTTTCACAAAAAATTTTCGTTTTTATTGCAAAATCTCTCCCCTGCATCGCTTTCCCCCTCTTCCTGCGTGAAAAAAGCCGCCGTATCGGACGTGATACAGCGGCTGACTTGCCTTGATGTTTCTTGTCCGTTACTTGGAATTGACGTAGACGGAGAAACGGCTGATTCCTGTGGATTCTTTAAAGCTGATTCGGAAGAAAAGTCCTGTTGCAGGTGTATTCGAGTTGAAGCGGATTTCCTTTACCGCATTGCCCGAATATTCACTGACCTTGCTCCATTCCTTGTTGTCCATGCTTGATTCCAGCAGGTAATACGGTACTGCCTTGGTCAAATCGATTTCCAGTCTGTTGGCCGGCGTGAAGCGTTCCGGTGTTACCGTGAACCACGGTGTTTTATCGGTGCTGGCAGGCATCCAGTATGTTGCCGGATTTTGATCCACTGCGTAAGCCGGAGAATAATCCCCTGAAGTGGATGAAACGTAGGTCGGACGGAAAATCCCCTGATCATCGTTTGTGGTGTCGCGCACTTTGCTGTGATCGGTTGTGTAGCGCACGTAAGGCAAATCCTTCAGGTTTTGTTCTTTGCCCTTGTAGGCGGGTGCATTGGAAGACTTGATTGTGATGCGGTTGCTCTTGAGCCCCGGAGACGTTGCTTCCACCACGGTTTCACCTGCGTAATAGGCGCGCATATCAATGGAGCATTTGCCTTCGATGATCTTGATGTCGCTTCCTTTGTTCTGGAATGTGATGCTGCTTCCGGTGGGCAGTTCGCCCGGTCCGCTGACGATGCGGATGGTTACATCCGGTGAATTGCTGAGTGCTTTCCCGTTCTTGTCCACGATGGTGGCGAAAAGCTGAACGTCATCTGTTCCGTCTGCGTATTTGATTTCATTCTTGTCGGCGGTGAGTTTGACCTCGTATGCTTCGCCTGCCGTCGGCCATTCAGGATGTTTTACGCCTGCGTAATTTTCCCGGTACCAGTACCAGAGGCGTTTCGGCAGACGGTGATAGTCCATCGTGCCCATCCAGCCGTACCGTCCGCCTACGCTTCCGTGGTCGATTCCGCACCACAGAATTTCGCCGCTGCGCCATTCATAGACGCGCTTTCCCTGAATGCCGTCGCCGCCGAATCCGGGGATGAAATCGCCGGGACGTTCGGATATCGTTGAACCGTATTCCGAGACAATGTTTGGAATTCCCGGATTCAGATATTCGCGCAGACGTGCCCCGTCCCCGTTGTAACCTGCGATGTCGCCGGTTTTGTCTATCTGTCCGCGCTGTACTCCGCCAACTGCCGCCAAACGCGACGGGTCGAGTTCGTGCGTATATGCCACCAGTTCTTTCAGGAAGCGGCGCACTTCGCCAAGTTCCTGGTTCCGCGTGAAGAATACTTCGTTGCACATACTCCAGCACAGGATGGACGGGCTGTTTCTGTGAATCCGTATCATATCGCGCAGACTGTTGCGGACGCTCTGTTCAAATTCCTGACGCTGAGATGTCTGCACCGGATATGCAGGTGCTCCTCCCCAGTAACCGTCTCCGCTGAATCCGCCTGTCCCCCAGAAGCAGTTTTCGCTCCAGAAGAACATCCCCAGCTTGTCGCAGGCCTGCACAAAACCCTGGTCATGAGGATAATGGCTTCCGCGGATAATCTCGAAACCGATGTCTTTCATGTATTGCACGTCGCGTGCGAATGCGGCATCCGTTGCGGCATCGCCCCAGCCCGCGCGGTCCTGATGGACGTTTGCTCCGCGCAGATAAAGACGCTCGCCGTTGAGGTAGAATCCTGTATCTTTATCCCACTTGACCCAGCGGCAGCCGAATGTCGTGTTGTAGGTGTCTGCGACTTTCCCGTTGATGGTCAGCTCGGACACTGCCGTGTACAGACTTGGTGTTTTCGGTGTCCACAGTTCCGGATTTTTGATTTCCGGCGCGGTCTGGTCGAATGTGATGGTCTTTCCCGCATCGATTTTCATGGTGGTGGAGACACTTGTCAATTCTTTCCCGTTCGGCGCATAAATGAGCGTCTTCAGCGATGCCGTAACATCTTTTTCGCTGTCGTTTACCACGTCCGTTTTCACGGAAATCGTCGCCGCTTCCTTGCTGATGACGGGGGTGGTTACGAATGTCCCGTACCAGTCCACGTGAACCGGATTCATGACGCGGATGTGCACATCGCGGTACACGCCGCCGGAGAACGTATGTTCTCCCCCTCGCGGTGCCAGTGTCGGACGCCACAGATTGTTCACGCGCAAGGCAATCACGTTTTTCTGCCCCGGCTTCACGAGCTTGGTGATGTCGAAACGGAAGCCCGTATACCCGCCCAGATGGGTCCCTGCCAGTTCGCCGTTCACGAATACCTGGATTTCCTGAAATGCTCCGTCGAAATCCAGCATGACGCGTTTCCCGTTCCAGTCTGCGGGCGCGTTCAGTGTCTTGCGGTACCAGCCGAATCCCACATAGAAGCGTTCTGAAAGAAAGTACGGCATACTGAACGAATGCGGCAGGTGGATGCCTCTCCACTGCGAATCATCGAACGCGGTTGCCTGCGCTCCCGTGATGTCGCCCATTTGGAACTTCCATTCGCGGTTGAAGTTGTATTCCATGCGTGGGCTGGTCCCGTTGGACAATGCCTTTCCCGGCTCAGGTGTGAGTCCGGGATCATTGTAGTTCGGTGCCGCCATGACGGACATTTGGAGACTTGCGGCGGATGCGCAAATCAGAAAGAGTGATTTCAGGTGCTGCATATTCTGTCCTGTTGGTTGGCTTTTATGAAGTTGATTTCAGATGATTTTTCGTCATACTATACAGCGTTTTTATCAAAAAACAAACACAATCCTGTCTTCATTGTCAAAATAACCCGTTTTTAACATATCTCTGCTCCATGGATGGAGATACACTTTCATGGTTTTTCTCCGTTTCCCTCAAAATACAAAAACGGCACAGCGTCTCTTGAAGATACTCTGTGCCGTTGATTTCGTTCCGGGAAATCAGTTCTCCTGATTACTCTTTTTCCCCTTCCTGCTTCACGGGGAGCGGATTGGCAAACGTGATGACTTGTTGCGGGAACGGTATCTCAATATTTGCCTTGTCCATTGCAGGTTTGACCTTGCGCAGTGTATCCCAGTAAGTGTTCCAGAAAATCTCATTTTTTGCCCAGCCGCGCAGGATGAGCGTAACGGAGCTGTCTGCCAGTCCTTTGACGTACACGGTCGGTGCGGGATCGGTCAGGATTCGTGCATCGCTCCGGACCATTTCCATCAGTGCCTTGATTGCCGCATCGATGGATGACCCGTAGCTGATTCCGAACTCGATTTCAAAACGGCGTATCTGGTTCTTGGAGTAATTCTTGATTGGGCTTCCCAGAATCGCGGTATTCGGCACGGTGATTTCAATCCCGTCCACGGTCGTCAGGATGGTGCAGAAAAATCCGATTTCCTTGATGGTCCCGCTGACCGAACTGCAATCCACATAGTCGCCT
Source organism: Lentisphaeria bacterium UBA1732 (assembly GCA_002315855.1). Classification (GTDB taxonomy): domain Bacteria; phylum Verrucomicrobiota; class Lentisphaeria; order Victivallales; family UBA1829; genus UBA1732. The sequence continues at coordinate 27,850 of DCIG01000031.1, forward strand.
GTCTTATAGGCTTTCATGCCGAGAAGCACCACGCCGGCGGCAATATTGGCCAGCGAATCTTTCAGTGCCAGACCGATTGCCAGTCCGCAGGTCCCTAATACCGTCAGGATGCTGTTCGTATTGAACCCGAACAAATCCAGCAGAATCATGAGCGTGATGAATGTGATTGCGTAATTCACCAGTTTGGAAAACAGGGTAACCAGAGCAGGATTTTTTTCATTGAGCTTGCTTCCGGTTCTTTTCATCACTTTTTGCAGGATTTTTTTCAGCAGATACGCCAGCACTGCGATGATGGCTGCCAGTACAAGCAGTTTCCCGAAATGCAGAATGCTTCCCTGATAGGTTTCCCAGAATCCTGCGGGAGCTGTATGGAGATTTGCCTGTCTCAGCTTTTCCAGAAGTTCCGTCAGTGCCTGTTCGCTTTGGGAAATGGCCGGTTGTGCTGTTTCTGTAACGTTTGCTGTTGCTTCTGCGGCTTGTGCCGCTGCTGCTTCTTGCATGAGAATGCCTCCTGTGCATTTGCAAGTTTGGAACTTGTCTTATATGGGCGTCTCAGAAAGGGAGACCCCTGCTGTTATATCGTTTGCAGGACGGACAGCCCTGCGGTTACGGCTGTTTCCACGCGGAGAATCCATTGCCCGATTCGCAGTGGTTTTGCTCCGGCTTCTTCCAGCTGTTTGAGTTCTGCGGGGGAGAAGCCTCCCTCCGGTCCAACGAAAAATGCAATGTCTTTCTGCCCGCTTAAATCCGGCAGTCCGCTTTCTCTTGGCGACCCCGTAACCAGCAGCGAACACGTCTCCGGGGCTGTTTTCAATGCCTCTTTGAACGGCACTGGCGCGGCGACGGTCGGCAGATACGGATTGGTCGATTGCTTGCACGCCTCGAATAAAAGCGTTTGCCAGCGTCCCGCCACGGATTTTTCATGCGGTTCTGCCACGGACCAGTCGCAGAGCATGGGCGCGAGGTGCCACACGCCCAGTTCCGCCGCCTGCTTCAGCAGTTGATCGAGCTTTTGTTTCCGTGGCGGTGCGAAGTAGAGATGAATCTTTCGGGATGGTTCCGGCACCTGTTCCGTCGTGATGATTTTGAGCTGTTCATGCGCCGTGATTTCCGCTTCTGCGCGCATTCCGTGTCCGTCCAGCAGTCCTGCGTGTTCGCCCGGACGCATCCTCAGTATGCGGAAAATATGGGTGCTTTCGGCATCGTCCGGCTCAATCACATCGCCGGCACGGACTTCGCTCAAATCATCGTAACGGAAGAAGTGCATTCTTGCGACCCTCTTCTCTCAGAATACGAATTTGCAGTCGCCGAGACGGCGTGAAAATTCTGCCAGTACGCGATCTTCTTCTTCCCGGCCTCCGCGGGCGACGAATGTCGCGCTGAAGCGCACGAAGTGTCCGGCGTCATCCCACGGCACCGAGCTGATGAGTTTGGTCTTGATGAGCCACTGACTGAATTCTTCGCCCGATGCGAATTGCAGTCCGTCGGCGGTTGCCTTCGGGGCTTTCACATACAGGTAGAAACTTCCGCCCGGCACTTTCGCGTTGAATCCCAGTTTTTTCAGTGTTTCCACCATGCTGGTCAGGCGGCGTTCATATTTCGCGGAGATTTCCGGCGTAATCCGGGCCTGATCGTCCAGTGCGGCGCAGGCGGCCTTCTGAATTGCCAGGAATTGTCCGCTGTCTGCGTTGTCCTTCACGGTTGCGAATGCCTTGACGGCGAGCGCGTTCCCGCACACCCAGCTCAGACGCCACCCTGTCATGTTGAATCCCTTGGACATGCTGTGCAGTTCCACGCAGCAGTCTTTTGCGCCGGGGATGGACAGGATGCTCAGCGGCTTTCCCTTGAAGTTCAGCGGTGCGTAAGCCGCATCGCTCACGATGAGGATGTTGTGCTTTTTCGCGAATGCCACGGTCTTGCTGAAAAATTCTGCGGTGGCACATGCACCCGTCGGGTTGTTCGGATAATTCAGGTACAGCAGTTTTGCTCGGCTGCATTGCTCGGCGGTCAGACTTTCCAGATCGGGCAGGAAATTGTTTTCTTCCAGAAGCGGCAGTTTCACCACTTCGCCGCCTAGATATTCGGTCCAGGTTCCCATTACGCCGTAACCCGGCACGGTCAGGATTGTGATGTCGCCGGGGTTGATGAAGCACGACGGCAGGAGTGTCAGGGCCGACTTGCTGCCGATTGCGTGAACGATTTCCGTATCGGCGTCCAGGTCCACACCGTAGAGTGCTTTCATGTAACGCACTGCCGCCTGTTTGAATTCTGCGCACCCGTTGTCTGCGTAAGTGCGGTTTTCCCACTTCGCGCATTCTTCGGTCAGACGTGCCACCACGGCGGGAAATGCCATGTCATCGGGTTCGCCCACGCCCATATCAATCAGTTCCACTCCGGGGTGTTCTGCTGCTGCGGCGCGTTTCGCGCGTTTGATTTTCTCGAATTTATAGATTTTGGTGTCTTTCCCGAATGAAGTTCCGCCGATTCGTGCGGCGAAATTTTGCTGGAGAAAACTTTCCTGAGCCATGATGTCGCGTCCTTGTATGTTGATGGTTGGAAAATGTGTGCTTCCATGAGGTTTGTTTCATGTTTGCCTGTTGAACTGATTTCAAAGCTCCCGGCAGGACTTTTGAAATCAGCTCTGATTTGATGAAATAATATATCACGTTTTTGTTTGGAATACAACTTTTTTCGCTTGATTTTTATCACTCCGCATGTATATTATGGGTGAAAACACCGTATTTTTCATCATTTGTCGTTCTGAACTCGATTGGGCGATGTTTCCCTCATCGATGTTTCGGGATGAACTCAATCCCTAACAATGGAGATTTCTCTATGATTCGTAAGATTTTCTGCATGACCGCCGCGGCGGCCGCCGTCTTCGTCTTTGCATCCTGCAATTGCTGCCTCTCCGGCACGAAATCCACCCTCGGACAGCCGATTGCCAATACTGCCAATGATGCCGGCTTTGCCAAAGTTACCACTGCCGCTCTGAACAACCAGTGGGCAAGCCGTATCAAAGAAAAACAGGCTCAGGTTGATAAGGAAGCCAAAGACATCAAGCTCCTCCTCATCGGCGACTCCATCACCCACTTCTGGGAAAATGCCGGCAAGTCCGTCATGGATTCCAACTTCGGCAAATATCATCCGCTGAACCTCGGTTTCGCGGGCGACCGCACCCAGCACACACTGTGGGTCCTCGACAAGTGCGACATCCTCAACAAGATCAAACCCCAGCTCGTTACCATCATGATTGGCACCAATAACTTCGGCGCACATGAAGGCGGCGTGGAAGCCACAGCCGAAGGCATCCGTCAGATTGTCCTGTCTGTCCGCAGACAGCTCCCCGATGCCAAAATCGTCCTCTACGGCATCTTCCCGCGCGGCAGCATGTTCAGCCAGGAATACCGTCCTGAATTCAAGCAGGAAATCGACGGTGTCAATGCCATCATTTCCAAGTTCGCCGACAATAAGAACGTCTTCTACGAAGACCTCGGCCCGAAATTCCTCAATGAAAAGGGCGAACTCACCCGCGAAATCATGAATGACCGTCTCCATCCCACGGCGAAAGGCTATGAGATCTGGGCAGACTCCATCCGTCCTTACGCGGAAAAGTACATCAAGTAATTCCGCCTCTCCCATCGGGGAACTTTTCAACACATGAACACATGAGAAACCCTTTTTCCCTCGTGAAGAACCTTTTTCCCTCGTGAAGAAACCCTTTCTCCCTCATGAAGAAACCCTTTCTCCCTCATGAAGAAACCCTTTCTTCCTCGTGAAGAAACCCTTTTCCTCGTGAAGAAAACCTTTCTCCCTCGTGAAGAAAACTTTCTCCCTCGTGAAGAAACCTTCCCCCCGGATGATTGATTCTCTCTTTTGAGAATTACAGATTCCTTTTTGATTTCCGACGGCGCACAGCCCCCAACCTGTGCGCCGTCCCCTTTTTTTTAGAACCCCCAAAACTGACATCATGAAATGCTGAACAGTGTCATTGAATAATAATTTTCAACTTGATTTTATGAATAAACATGCTATATTAAACGAGGTATCGGGTCTTTGTTCTAATTGCATCATATTTCGACCATCGATTAGGACAAAGAACAAAGATATCCTTTCCGCTTCCTTTTTTTTTGCATCACGGAGTAATTCTCTTTATGTGCTTAATTTCTGAATATCTTGCTGAAGAAAGCCAATATCCGCTGTTTATTCAGGGAAATTCTTTGGATATTCTGAAGAAAATATCAGACAATTCTGTAGATTGCTGTATTACAAGTCCGCCTTATTGGCAGAAGCGTCAGTACGAGAATGGTGGAATTGGACTTGAATCCACGTCAAACGAATATATTGATAATCTTTATAAAGTTATTGAGGAAGTTCGACGTGTTTTGAAGCCAAGCGGTGCTTTTTGGCTGAATATTGGTGATTCATACCATAACAAATCTTTGCAAGGTATTCCTTGGCGTGTTGCACTGAGGATGATAGATAATGGTTGGATTCTCCGTAATGATGTCGTTTGGAATAAGCATAAAGGCGGTTTTACTCCGAATTCTGACCGTTTCGGATCAGTATTTGAAGATTTTTTCTTTTTTGTAAAGTGCGATAAATATTATTTTGATGCTGATTCAATTCGCTCAAAACCACGTCAGGCTTTCGTTAAGAATGGTGCTGTTATTTCTGCTACTGGTGTAAGTGGTATTCGTTATAAACGTCAAATAGAGCTTTCTACAAGTTTATCAGATGTAGAAAAAACGAATGCTTTGACACAATTGAATTTGACACTTGAACGTATCAATCGTGGAGAAATTTCCGATTTCCGCATGGTTATTCGAAATGAGCAGCGTACTACTCATTCTGATTCTGTAAAACTGTCTGGCAGAGCAAGAGAATTGAAGGAGAAAGGTTTTTATTTTCTTTTCTACAATCCCAAAGGTACCATGCCAAATAATGTTTGGGAAATTCTTCCAGAGGATACACAGCATCGTAAAACTCATTTTGCCCCTTATCCGGAAGAACTTTGCATAATTCCTATTAAATCTACCTGCCCGAAAAACGGTATTGTACTTGATCCTTTCAGTGGTACTGGAACAACTATGAAGGTTGCCTATGAACTGGGACGCAAGTCGGTAGGAATAGATTTATCGGATGAATACATTAAATTAGCGAGGCAACGAATATGTCAAAAGTCCAAGAATTTTTTACCTTTCCCGTAGAATGCGATGATATTAATTGGTCATCCATTGTTCGCAAGCAATATTGCCGATTTTCTGGTAAACGTTGTTTCAAGGTTCGTAAAAGTCAACCAAACGTTTCTATTGGAACGTGTACTGTGCAATATGGTGAGGATAAAAAGAATATTATTATATGCCCGCATCGGCTCCTTGAAAGGAAACAGATTTTTTCAGATTGTTTGCATCTGCTTACCTCTCATCAACCGGGTAATGAACTTCATCTCGTTTCTGAAGTTACTATCCCTGGAGGGAGTGTTGATTATTTCCTCGTTTCAACTGATTCTAATCGTAAAGTAAAGGATTTCGTGGGAATCGAACTGCAAACACTTGATACAACGGGGACTGTTTGGCCGGAACGTGAACGTACTTTGCAGGAGCTGGGAATAAGGAAAAGTATTTCTCCGTCAGATAAAAACTTCGGAATGAATTGGAAAATGACGGCAAAGACAATTCTTGTTCAATTGCATCATAAAATAGATACGTTCGAGAGTATCAATAAACATTTTGTACTTGTTATTCAGGATTATCTTCTTGATTACATACAGAAGGAATTTTCATGTGCTCATATCAATACTGTACCATCATTGGGTGACTCCATGCATATACATTCTTATAAGTTAAAAAAATGTGAGAATGATAATAAACTTATGCTTGATAAATGTTTGAGTACAGATAGCGCAGGAATTTCAAAGCTGTTGGGGTTGAATGCAAATGCCAATATCGGATTTGATGAGATTGCACATGTAATTGAGGGTAAATTATCAGAGACAACAATATTTCCTGTTGTTTAAAAAGTTAACTTTTTTTACAGAATAACCTAAAAAATTAGTGCCATTCCATAGATTTTACCTTTTCAAAGATAAGGGGCATTCTATTTATTCAGAATAGAAGTTTTTTATGGATGTAGATAACGTCCGAAAAAATGCGCACATTTGTCTAATGATGGCTTGAAAAAAGTCTGTTTCCATGATTGATTATTGTAATCCAACTTTAATCAAAACGAAAGGAAACAGGCTATGAAGAATTATCTGAAAATGATGGGAATTGGGTAATCTTATAAAGGAATACCCCTATCGAAGAAGTGTTTCTTTCAGGCGGGACAGTCCGGTCATGAGGACGGCGCGGCAGATGCAGACGGTGTCTTTGAACGGGGCAAAATGCGAGTCGCGGTTGCCCTCTTCGTAAATCGTGCGGATCGGTACTTGATAAAACGAATAACGGTAATGCTTGACGTCAAATAACATGATGGTTTCGTACTCGAACCTCTCCCCGCGCGTGTTCATCAGGTCGCGCAGGAGCTGCGCCGGAATCCCGCGAAGCCCCGTCTGCGTGTCGGCGATTCGTTCCCGCAGAAGCAGTGAGAAGACCAGTTTGGACATCTGATTGCCCGCCGCACTCCGCCGCGGCACCGTTCGTCCGGTGAAGTCGCGGACCCCCAAAGTGAGGTGGCGCGGATGCTGCATCATAGTCTCGCCGCACCTCAGAATATCGTCCGGATCATGCTGCCCGTCCCCGTCCGCAGTAACGACGCCGCACCCGTCGGGAAAACGGTTCAGGTACTCATTGAAGGCTGTTTTCAGGGCGCGCCCTTTGCCGAGGTTGACGGCGTGGCGCAGGACAATGCAGTTCGGGATGGCGGCGACACGCTCGAAAACCGCCTTGGATTCAGGCCGGCTGCCGTCATCCACCACCAGAAACAGCCAACCGCACTTTGTCCGCAGCTTTTCCAGAAAAAAAAACAGCCCCGCATCAGGATCATAGGAGGGAATGACAACGGCAATACTCATTGCTGACCTGCTGATGTGAGGATTCATCCGTACCCCGCGGCATTGATTTTGAGCTCAAAATGCCGTGTTCCGTGAACCCGGAACGGGGTAAATACGGTTTGTGGAAACATGGAGCCTACGCCCGGAATCGGACCGGGGACCTCATCCTTACCAAGGATGCGCTCTACCAGCTGAGCTACGTAGGCATCATACTAATTAATCTATCACGTTTTCCCGAAAAGTCAAGGGAAAAACGCAAATTTCGTGCTGAAAAACTCCGTTTTTGAGCTCCCCGCCCCTCATATAACCTCATTCCCCGCTGCCCTCGTCAGTCGTTTCACCTCACTTCACCTCATTCCCCGCTGCCGTGCCGCCGTCCGTCAGTCGTTCCGCCTCACTTCACCTCACTTCACCTCATTTTCC
>DCIG01000058.1 GCA_002315855.1 Lentisphaeria bacterium UBA1732
AGGTTTTGGGGATCAGCGCATTATTCAAAGAATAAATGAATACTCCAGGAATTATACTCCAGCTTGAAATTATTTACACCACAGCCTCGACAATGGTGTATTTGCCATATTGAGTTGTCGTGATACCGGATTCTTTCTTTTGATTAAAGTTGAAAGAGACCAAGTATCCCTTGGTGGCATGTCTGGATTCAAGATAACCGCAGAGCTGTTCAATACCACTATCGTTGTATGCTTTTCCACGCCAGATTTTCATCTCAATAATGAATTCTTCCTTGAGGTAGGTAATGACAAGGTCCATTTGAAGAGTATCTCTGGTTCTGCTCTCGATAAAATAGTGTCCGGAACCATTGATGATTGGACGGATGTACATCAAGAAGCATTTTCGGGCATCCTCTTCAACCCATTTCGGCTTATCCTTTCCGGCAGGAAAGAGGTCGTTAAAATGCTCAACAAATCGTTCCAAAACAAGTTCCATGTTCAGGTGTCCGTTTGAGACAAAGATGTTACTATCGGTCGCAGCAGCATGTCGGAATGAAGGATATTCCTTATTTTCTTCAAGGATAAACAAATTGTAAAGTCTTGTTTCAAAGATGCGATTTGAAACGGCAACGTTACCATTATTATCTCGAATATAATTGAACATGGATGCAAGATTTTGGATTCTCTCATCTGCGGAATAGGTAAATTCTTCTCCATTCAGCAAAATCGAACGCAATAGTTCATATAACTGAGGAAAATCGTTTAATTTCTTAATCAAGTCATCAAATAGAGTATTTTTTTCTTTCAGCAGGATATTTTCAGCATCCATTACCCCGTATTTTGTCCAGCACTCGGAGAGATTGGAATACTTACCCGTTTCCATTAATTCTTCATCCATGATTTGGCAAAGCCTTGATACGAGGAATGGGTATCCGGCAGTATCATCCGCAAGCATTTGAGCTATTGCGTTTATATCCATGCCTGTGTGATGGTCACTTTCATATTCCTGTAACATGCCGGCAATCCCCGTAGTTTCCAATGACATGTTCACTTTAAATTTTGCTGCGATATTCCACGGGCTGTTATATTGATGCTCATCTTCCTGACGTATTTTCAGCTTAAGATTTTTGATATTGTAGACGCCGGCAAGTATTACAGACTGGAAGGTAGGAAATTTTTTCTTAGATAAATAGATTCCCCTGAGAACACCTAAAAATTTGAGAAACGCCTCATAATTACTTGCTTGATCAACTTCATCTATAAATATAACTACAGGTACATTATTAACTGAACATAATTTACGAATAATGACATTCAGCTCAATCATCGTAACCATAAATGGTTGATTAAGGTATTGGTTCAAAGTAGTACAAAATTCCGCAGAAACATTTTGGACAAGCCCGCAGTCCAATTGTTCTTTCAAGAGCTTTAGGAAAGCTAAAGATAATGTATTTTCGTCCTCAAAAGGATTATTCCCTATATTTTCAAAGGAAAGGAAGAATACAGAATACGTTGAATCCAGCATATTTTTTAATGATTCCAACGTTGTCGTTTTTCCATATTGCCGCCCGTGATTGATGCAGAAATAGTCCCCTCGATCAACCATGGCTTTGATTTCCTGACAGCGTTCTGTCAGGTCAACCATATAATGGTCTTCAGGGTAACATGTACCAGTTGTGTTGAAGCGTTTCATACATCACCTTTTCTGATTGGATTCTTCCTTTCTATAATATAGCGTGGAGAACTAATGATTGCAAGTTTTAAATTAAAATTCGTAGAGCGTTTTTTTATTGTCATGAAAAATCTCTTAACCTCAAATGCGTCCGCAACATTCACGGGTTAAATACCCCCCTACCCCATTCCCACGATTTTCTTTTGTTCAGCCCAGTTATCGACAGAGGCATTGCGCAGGGAATCGAGGGATACGGAATCGGGGAGAGAGCCTGTGAGGGCGGCATGAACGATTTCGGGACACAGAAGAGCCAGACGGATGGTGCGGGCAACATAGCCATTGTCTTTGCCGATGGCTTGAGCAAGCTCTTTGACATTGGAATACACGCCTTGGTCAATGAGCTGCTGCCAGCGATAGGCACGGGCAATATTCTGCACAATCGGATCAGCCGGAGAGTCAATGACCTCCGGAGCAATGATTCTCCTGCGTCCCGAATTGGAACGCAGAAGAATCGGGATGTTGATTTTGACGTTTCCGTTATCCATCATTTCAACGGTTGCCATATTTGAGTTCCTCCATGAGCGGCTTGATACCGCTGGTTTTCATTTCAAGTTCGAGATGGTCTTCCCAAACAACGGCTTTCTCTATGAGCAGCGTAACCAGACGATTCATTTCGCCGGGCGAAATCGCATTCCAGAAATCCGTTTGGAAAGTATCGAGAATATCTTTTGCTTTCATGCCGGTCCGTTCTGCGAATTGAGCAACGAATCCCGGCTCGCTTAACATCTTCCGCAGTTGAGCACGTACTATTTCTTCCACGTCTCCGGCAGGAATCTGGTGCACGGGACATTCGGAATTACCGGCAAGGGTATCATTCCTGCAGATGTAGTAATAATAGGTCTTGTTGCCGCGACGGCCATATGTCGGCATCATGGCACATCCGCAGTGTCCGCATCGGAGGATTCCTTTAAGCGGGGCGATGATTGACTGATTGCGGGAACGGTCGGATACAGGGTTGTTGGCTGCCAAAATCTTTTGGGTGCGCTCCCATACAGATTTTGAAACGATTGCTTCCTGTTCGCCATTACAGTAAACGTCAGCACACTTGACCTCGCCGATATAGGTGTGATTATTGAGAATACGGTAAATGATTTGCGTATTCCAAAGTTTGCCCTGCTTATTCTTGATGCCGATGTTATTCAGCTCCTGAGCGATGAGTTTCGGAGATTGCACTTCGGTGAATCGCCGGAATATTTTCCGGATGATTTCAGCTTCCGGTTCATAGACGACCAGCTTTTTATCAACAACACGATACCCCATAATGACTGGTCCGCCAACCCACATGCCTTTTCTGCGGGATGCAGACATCTTGTCCCGGATGCGTTCGGCAATGACTTCACGTTCGTATTGAGCGAACGTAATCAGGATATTCAGCATCATGCGTCCTGAGCTGGTACTGGTATTGATATCCTGCGTAACGGAGACGAATTGAACACCCCATTCATCGAATTTTTTTGTGAGGTCAGCGAAGTCGCAAATGGAACGGCTCAGACGGTCGATTTTGTAGACCACGATAATGTCTACCAGTCCCGCTTCGCAGTCAGCCATGAGTTTCTGCAATGCAGGGCGATTCATGTTACCGCCGCTGAATCCTCCGTCATCATAGTGTTCAGGAAGACAAACCCAGCCATTGGATTTCTGACTGGAGATATACATCTCACAGGCTTCTCTCTGGGCATCAAGCGAATTGAATTCCTGCTCCAACCCTTCCTCAACGGATTTCCGACAGTAGCAGGCACAGCGTTTTCTTTGAATCATTGGCATTATTTTACTCCGAAGAATTTCTTTCCGTTCCAGTGTGTTCCGGTGATTTTGTCGGCAATGGCAGACAGAGAACGATACCTGACACCTTCAAATTCATAGCGATTATTTTCGAGAACGGAGACCTCATATATCTTTCCTTTCCACTCGCGGCGAATCCTTGTTCCGCTGGTAAGTTTGCGCGGCTTTGAAGGATCATTCATCATATTTGCCAGCGGGTCAGCATCTGCCAGTTCATTGATTTTCTTTTTATCCTCATCGGATAAGCCGCCAAGATGGATTTCCTGAATCTTGTAGGCAAGGCGCTTTCTGAGATTGCGGACATTCGTCTGTCCGCAATCATAACCGTAGAGTTCGGTAAATTTGTCTTTCATGTCCGAGAAGGATGTCTTCTCAAGAGCATCCATCTGGCGTTTCATCATATTGCTTTTATTCACTGATTGGGGACTCCTTTCTGCTGACAGTATTAAAGCATGAAATCCCGCTATTAGCAAGTCTTTTTTCTTTCATTCTGCGTAAAACGGCAACAATTAAATCAATTGCCTGCTGGATGTTTTCCGGTAGATTCGTTGTGTCCATAATGCTCCTTTTGGATTTCTGACAGTTTGATTTTATTCGATGATTTTGATAAGTTTGAAATGTTGCCTCCGATTCGTTCGGACAGCTTGATACGCGACTTAAATCGCAAATTTTCGGTAGTCAGTTCCGGCAGGCTCGCGCCAAGCATGGAACCGCAGACGGCACATCCTGCGAGACAGTCCAGCCAGTGGTTGTCGTTCCGTTCCGGGCGCAGTTTCCNNGTTTCCATTCGTTCACGGTTCTGCCCCGACCGATAGTCTTCACATAGTATTCGGCGGTGAGATGTTCCGCTATCAGCTGGTGCAAGGACGGATACCGTCCGTAGAAAGAAAGACATCCCCGGTCTCCCATCGGTACTGCAAGCCGTGAATGGATGAAAGATTTCCAGAAGTTGGAATCGAATATCACATGCCGGATTGCACGTTTCCCGATGACATTCGGCATCATCCAGTTGAATCCCAAACGGTCTCCCGGCTGTTTGCGGTATTCGGTCATGGGTTTGCTGCTTGCGCCGACATACCGTCCGTGCGCCGGATAAACAATACCGGAGTAAACACTCTGACGGCAGAACTGGTACACGATGTCCGTTGATTGCCCCCAGTTGGCATCAATCATTGCCCTTTCGATTTTCAGCAATGCCCCGTCTTCCCGTTCCCATTCGCGGGAAAGCAAATCACCGATGAGTTCTTTCAGTGCCCCGTAGAGGCATCCTTCCAGTCCGGCATTCGGAAACTTTGTCTGAATGGTCGGATTCGCCGCCGCAAGGGTAAACATCCGGTTATGCTGTTCCGGCCATGCGCCGTATTGCAGAACCGCCCCGGTGAAATTCTCCGACCATGCCACAACCGCATAGAAAAGCAAACTTTTCTGAATATCCACGAAGGCAGTGATTCTATCGCAGGCAAGCGGAACTTTCCCTTCCGGAAGTCCGTTTACTTTGCTTGCAATTTCATCCACGGAGAGCATCACCTCATCGCCCATATCCTCCGGCAGAGGCTCGTTCTGGTATTCGCTCATGAATGCCGCCTCGTCCTGAAACTTGAGGTTCATGGCGTGTTGCAATGCGGATACTTCATCGTCATTGAAACGAGCCTCCCATTCCACCACCGCCCCGGCATCCATCTCTTCCCGATGGGCAACGTAGAAATCCGTTGCTGCTTGGAAATTGCCGTCCGTCCGCAGTGCCTCTGCCCGGATGTCGGCATACTGTTCCCAAAGTTTCATGTTCTTCGGCATCTCATACAACATCCGGGTCTTTTCCCCGTTCCAGTCCGGATGCGTCTGCCTGTTGAGAATGGTATCAGCCATGTCGCCGGGACGGATAATGGTACAGGGCATGATCCCCGAAATCTTCTCACCGGGACCGGCAAGTCCGAGGATGTCCCCGGCAAGGACGCGCACCCGTTTCCGGGTCTGCTCCAAAGAGCCGGCACTCTCCGAGGTCTGCGGGTCATCGATGATGACAAGGCTGGGACGGACATTTCTTCCGTCGGAACGTTTGTATTTCATGCCGCGGATACGTCCTGTAATCCCCGCCACCCGGACGATGATTCCCGATGCCGGACTGTTCGCGATGGTAGGCAGAACGATTTCATTGGATGTCCATGTGATTCTCGTCCTTTCACCTTTGTAAAGCTGTCCGGCACACCGGTTTGCAATTCCGTCCAAAGCTGAAATCGGAAAGCACACTTCCGGAAAATCGGCAGTCAGCTGTTCGTTGATTTCCAGTTCCGTTTTGATGGATTCCAGCATTTCCAATGCGGCCGATTC
>DCIG01000024.1 GCA_002315855.1 Lentisphaeria bacterium UBA1732
TTCAGGAGGATGCAGACACTGTCTGCGGATGCGGCGGCAACGGTAACAGCTCGACCGATATAAGTTGTTCCAGTGGAACTGGAAGTCACAACCTTGTCGGCGGCACTCCAGTAAACGGCATCACCGACGGCGAACTGGATTCCGGAAGCCTTGTTGATTTCAAAAACACCGGTCAGGGCAAGAGCGCCGAGTTCTCCGGCTTTGATGTCGAGTCTGGCAATGCCGATCAGGCCTCCCTGAACGATAATATCACCGGCATTCACATTTTCAGAGGGACGGTAATCGAGAGCTTCGCCTTTTTGAACATAACGTGCGGTCATTATATTTTACTCCTTGTAAAAATTGATAGTTAGGTCGTAATTGTCCGGGAGGTTCCCCTCCCGGAATTTCATCAGTTGGCAGCCCCGTTGGCTTTGACCATGCCGCGATGATCCTGCTCGCGGACACCGACATCGAAGTATACGCGGAACCACATTCCCAGCGTGTTGAAATCGGTATTGCCCTGTTCAACGGTCGGTGTGCGTTTCCCCTTAAGGTAGCCGATTTCCCATGTGTCCACAGTTTTTGGATCACCGAACAGATACCAGGCACTCTGGCTGGCTCCTTCGTATGCACTGTTGCCGAGATACGGGCTGGAAACCACCTGCAGATTTTCATCGGCAAGAACATTCAGTGCGGGACGGACAACCGATTCTGTTCCGCTTCCTCCGGCCATGATCATTGTTGCACCGCGGGTGAGTTCCAGGGCAAGATGTTTCAACGCAGTCGGAACAAGCAGAATGCGGGGTTCGACACTGATGGGCTGACCGTCGGCATCCACCTGATCGAGGAACAGCTGGATTGCTTTCTTGAGGCTGTCGCTCGAAAGTGCGGAATTCGCTCCGGTAAGCAGGTTCTTGTGTCCGGTGTGGAACAGATTCTTTCCGTCAGCCTGAGTCGGATTCTTCAGCAGACGGCTGAAAAACAGCTGGTCAACCAGTCGAGCTGCACGGTTGCCCATGGCGACCTGGACTTTCATGAACGCGCCGAGATCATCGTTGATGATCATTTTGCGGGTGAGACAGAACATTTTTCCATAGCTGTCAAGCTGGTTCTTCGCGGATTCCTCGACAACGCTTCCGCTCTTGATTTCGCCGTCGGCTCCGATAGGTTTGAGGTCGCCCACATCGGTCAGGCGGAACCGGTCAGCTTCCTTGAAGTCATTGAGGTCTCCGGTGGAACACAGCCTGGTTGCAATAACCGGCTGTGCGGCAAAAGACTGGAGCAGTTTTTTGTTCGCAACGTTGGAAAGAATGCCGGGGAGCGTAACGCTGGAGAATGCGGCGCGGATGGTATAGTTGTCGAAGCCGCGACTGTACGGAATGCCGTCGATTCGCATACATTCAATCAGCAAATCGCGCAGAGGCATATCCATATCGAGCATTCCCGCTTCCACGGAGCGTGCGCCGTATTCTTTTTCCAGCTCATCCGGCGAAATCCCGCACCGCAGACACATTGCCGCTTCCAGATTCGATTTCATGTCATCGCGTTCCGGTTCCGGCTTGACGCTGATGTTCACACTTGAGGAGGGACGTTCGGCACGGATGGTTTCAAGAACTTTTGCAGTCACGACTTCCGGTGTCCAGCCTGCGCAGATTGCATCCTTTTCGATTTCGGGGAACTCCCCGTTGCAGATGCTCTGGATGGCGGCAACGCGTTCACGTTCCGCTTTCACTGCGGCTGCCGCATCAAGGGCAGGAGATGGAATCGCAGTTGCCCCGCTCGCCTGAATTTCGGCAATGCCGGCTTCACATTTCGTTTTCTTGTCCCTGCCGCACTTGGCTTCGGCATCGGAGTGTTCATCCGTTTTCTGTTCCCGGTCTTTGACGACAGGCGCGGAAGACGGAGTTTTTTTGTTCTGTTCCGAGTCCTTGTTTTCCTGTGCACTGGTGTTCTTTTCGGGTTCCTTGTTCATGTTTTCTCCTTCGATGTTGTTTGCCAATTCAAATTTGGCGGTTACTTTCATGGCGGTATGTTCGTCTGCGCCGACAGCTACAACGCTGATTTCACGCAGAACAGATTTTTTGATGTGGTAGAACGGTCCGTCGACTTCCTGTCCGTTCACAACCCGTTTTCCTTGAACGAGCTCTGTTTCCGTTGCATTCGCTCCGATGCTCAGCTGCCAGTCGGCACCTGCTTTACTTTGCGCAACAATGTCCAGCGCATCCTTGCTTTCGGAAATGATTTCGCCGGTCATTTCCAGCTGATTGTTTTTCACGCTGGCGGATACGATGCCGACACGCGCATCCGTTTTGTTATCATGGTTTGTAAGCAGCGGTACTGTCTCCGGAATGGTCAGCCCGGACAGGTCTACCACAATCGGATATTTCCAGTTCGACAAGGCTATCTTGCCGCCGCTGTACGCAATGCCGGTTACCTTCGGCTTGCTTCCCGCCGCTTCGATCAGTTTGAATTCACTCATTCATCCTCCATTGGTTCTGAGCCGTCATTCGATTTCGGCTCTGTGTTCTGTGTTTGCGTGTTTTCGGAACTGATGGGAATCCCAAGCTCCCGCATGAGCTTCAGTTCCTTTGCCCGCTGGTGAAGTACGCTCATATAGTCGCGTCCGTCTTTCGCACATTCCGCTGCCAGTGTCGTGGTGTTGTTCGCCAGACGTTTCTCCTGTGCCGTCGCTTCCTTGTTCGGGTCAACATGCGGGAATCCGTCCCAGAACCATGTGTGCTTTTCCCGGAACCGGAACACTTTCGAGGTAAGCTGATACTCCTGATACCACGCATCGAATATCCGGTTCAGCACCTCAATTTCCCAGAATGACCGGTCAACCAGAATGCTTTTGTGGTAAATCTGATTGTCCAGTCTTCCGCTGGCATAGTTGTGTCCGCTGAAGTCGCCTGACAATGATCCGTAGGTCGTTACGGCACATCTCGCGATTTCCGACAGAATGATCTTCACGAACTCACTGTGATTCGCCGCTGGCTGTTTCGGGTCCAGCTGTCCCATCTTCCAGCCGGCCGGCACCGTCATCATCATGTTCCGTTCCAACGGAATACTGTCCATCGGTTCCACTTCCTCGGATTCCCCGTTCGGCGGAGCATCCGTGTACAGAATCGCCGCGAAGTCTGCCGCCGCCTCTGCCGCTGAGAGCACGGCAAGGTTGTAACGCCTCAGCTGCGCAAACAGCGGCAGAGCTGCTGTCAGTTCCGGAACACCCCGATGCAGTCCCGGTCTGTCCTGGCGGAAGATGTGAAGCATGTATTCTGCCGGAATATGAACGGCGTCCTGTCCTGCTCCATACCGCAAATCACCGGGATGGTATTTGGTTACGCGGTAATCAACGGGATTCCCCCACTCGTCGAACGTAATGCCGTCGACAGTGTTGACATCCGTGTTCCAGGTCAGTTCTCCGGCTACCCGGTCTGCTTCCACCAGCATCAAATCGAGCTTGACTTCATGGCGTACTTTCGGATTCGTTGCCAGAACGGCAAACGCTTCTCCGTCCTGACATCGCGCGATTCGCATGGTACGGAGTTTTGCCGCAAGCCTGATTGCTTCCGCCCACTTCATGAAAGCATACTCCACTTCATCGTTGAAGTCCTCGTTTACAGTCAGCATCTGCAGGCGCGGTCCCGTTCCGATGGTATCGTTGGCAAGCATCTGAACAAGTCCTTTTGCGTATGAATTGTTGCTTACCTCATACCTTGAACGGCGCCTCAGTGTTTCACGAACGGATGCCGATGCTTCCATATCCGCAGACAGACAGTCTGCCGCGCTCCAATGCCGTGCATTGTCATGTGTTGTCTGCGCGGCATCGAATCTGGCTTTCACCATGCGTTTCGATGAAAGCTGAATCCTTGAGACTTGCTTCGGGACCGCTTTCACTTCGGTTGTTTCACTCATTCTTCATTTCGTTCCTTTATGTTTTTTGCAGTCTGAAATTTGCCACACGTGTGGCAAATTATTTTGCGACTCTTTTTTTTCATGCTCCCGAATGGCGCATTTTCGTGAACTTCAGACCGCTTGTACGCGACTGCATCGCCTTTTTCGAGGCGAGGTACTTGTCCGCCGCGATTTGCTCCGACAGGGAATGCTGTTCGATTTTCTGTCCGTCTACTTCCGCAGACTTGGGACCGGATGCGTTCTGTTGAATTGCCTCCTCAAGATTTGTTGCTGAATCAATCATGATTTTCACCATCCTTCCTCGAAGCCTCACGTGAGGCTTTGATTTTCTTTTCCACGGCATCAATCCTTTCCCCAACCCATGCCATCACATTGACGCACATGCTGTTGCCGCAGGCTTTGTACCTTGGGGCATCGGGGCATTCGGATTCCGGCTTGCCTTTCCATTGGATGAGGGTATGTCCATCGGGAAAACCCATCAGTCTCTCACATTCCACCGGCAGAAGTCTGCGCACAGTAGACTGCCAGCCAATGCCGGGAACTGCGCCTGCCGTAACAGTGTTCATGGGGTCTCCGTCAGCTCCCACGCCAATGCCCTGCCGGTTCATTTCATCGTGTTTCTCCGGATCGCGGGTCGCATTCCGCAGATCAAGAGGAACACATTCCTCATACGCCACGGCATGAACATCTTTGACTGTCTGTGTGTACATGACGCCATCCGTGCTGATACCAAGACCGGAACCGCCTTTCCGCTCGTCTTTTGCCATTTTGTCCCCGTCAAGGGCGACAGGGGAAACGATAACGGTTTCGGCATTTGTCCCGCCGGCCGTTACCGTCTTGCTGGTCTCGGCTTCGGTGACGTAAAGACCTCCGTCCGGTCGATCCTTCCGTGTTCCATTGGCATCGCAAAACGAAACATTGTACGCAACAGCGGGGATGACCTGACTCCGCACCGTGGGGAAGACTCCATCCCAGTATCCCTGCTGTTCGCCGCCCGCATCGTTTTTGATGAAACCGATAGGGGTGTCTGCCGTCATGATTAAATGAACGTTGTTGCCTCCAGTCCCGAAACGGCTTGTAATGGTGGGGGAAATCCCTTCCGATTCCGTCACCCGGCTGTCGTTGCCATGATTCTCAAAACATATCGGCTCCTTATCTTCCATCACTGCTTTGCCGCCCTTGTAATCGGTAGCCATCAGCGTCGGTGAAATCCCTTTTTCGTGGGCTTCCACCTGCCGGATGTCGAAGCAGTCTTCGCCATCGGCCAACGGTTCAACCACGCATTGGAGCCGCCCCTTGTCCGGCATCAGCTGATTGTTTCCCGTCACTGTGAGCGTTCCCGCTACGTCTTCACCATTCCAGAACCGGATGACGGGTTGTCTTTCTTCCAAGACCATCTGGCCACCCTGTGCTTTCTGCGGTGTCGGAATCATTGTGTCAAGCGTTTTGGCAACATCGGTCATGTGAAAACCGGAGTTCGGATTGGAACTTTTCATCGAATTGCTTCGGTCGGCATCCATCGTCCACACGCTCGGATTCACGCTGAACGTCACGATTGTCTGGTCGTTTCCCGTGGCAAGCGTGTGACTCAGGTTACAGCCGATCAACGCGCCTTTTCCTCCAGACCCACCGCCTGCGCGCATCCGGATTGTATCTGCCGAAGCAATGCCGCCTTCAGCACCGGAGGAAGGTCCTTGCCTCTTCGTTCTGCGCGGCGGAGAATCCCCTCCGCGCATTTCTCCGTCAAATAATACTTGGGCGGGATATTCCCACGAACCAAGATATCCGACAACGAAGAGACGTCTCCGGCGCTGCGGGATTGCCCGCGGAAATTGGGAAACTCTGGTATATTGAGCGTCAAGTATGCGCCACGCCAGTCCGAAACATCCGGGGGCGGGTGAGATGATCCCGCACTTTCTCCATCCGTCTTTTGGGACTTCGACTTCCCATCCGCAGAGCAGCGATAGAAAGCTGGCAAAATCCTCTCCCCGTGAGCTTGAAAGCACACCGGGAACATTTTCCCAGAGCGTCCAGCGTACCCCTGTGCGGTAAGCCAGTTTAACAAATTCAAGGGCGAGGTTACCCCGTGGGTCGGCGAGTCCCTTCCGCAATCCGGCGATGCTGTACGACTGGCAAGGCGTTCCCCCGACAAGCAGGTCAATTGCTCCATCATAATCCTTTGTTGTTATCTGCGTGAAATCTCCGAGATTGGGAACGGAACCGCCGTCCGGCAGTTCGGCAATCTGCTTTGCCCATGTCTCCCGCTCTTTGCGGTCTTTTTCCCCGGTCGCAGTTCCCGAAGAAAGAGGACGGAACGGTTTGGTCGCTCCGAATTTCTGTTGAAGTACAGCGGATGGAAAAGGTTCTACCTCGGCGAAGAATTTCGCCTTCCAGCCAAGCTGTTTCCATGCGAGGCTTGCCGCTTCCACTCCGCTGCAGATGCTTCCGTAATTCATTGTCTGTTTCCTGTTTTTTTTGCCATATAGTTTATTTGAACTGTTTTTAAATGTGAAGATTTTATTCGAACGGCAAGGTGGTTCAGTCAGACATAAAACCAACGGCATTCTGAAGAACTGCAATGTATTTTATCTGATTCCCTCTGCGGGTGACATCATTACAGTAATGTACAGTATAATAAGAGCACCGTGGAATTTTGTGATTGCTCGAAAAAAAACTCTCCACTATGTATATTCACCTTTTTCATCGAAAAAATGCTTTAAAAACAGAAAATTTTTAAAAAAATGATAAAATAATCAGCAAATTATCGCAGAAAGAAAATATGTTCCGTATATTCACTCTTCTTTCGCCAAATGGAAAAAAAAAAGCGGGCATGGATGCCCGCTTAATACTTTTATGATGGTAGAATCAGCTAAAATGGATTGAATTTATTGCAGATTCTTTATGCGTTCCTTCCAGTCGGAAACAATCCCTTGTTTTTCTTTCGCATCATCCAATGCCCGTTCATCTCTCATAGACTGAATGACAAGATACATCGCCCGCACACCATTAAAATCATTTTTCGCGAATTTATAATCTTTCCCATTCTGCCTGTTTTCTGATAATAAGTAGAAAGAACTGTCGTCTTCTGCAAACAGCTTAAATAAAATCGTACCATCGGTAAGAATGGCTATGACACGGTCTCCATTACGAAGGACAGCGTTGGGACGTACAAGAAGAAGTGTTCCTGGAGGATACCATGGAGACATCGAATCTCCTATCACCCGTATTACAAAATCTCCCTCACATCCTTTCGTAAAAGAAACATAATCTTCTGCGTAGGTCCTTGCATATTCCCCTACGGGAAAGTAACTGGTATTGACGGTCGCCGCAGCGGCATCACTGATAATAGGGAAAGACAAGATTCTACTCTTTATGTTGGAAATCTCATCCTTGTCGGACTTTGAAGAAATGAGGTTTACGATTTTCTGACGGGTTCGAGGAGAAAGAGGTTTTCCCTGTTTCCAATTGAGCAAAGTATTTTTATTAATATTCAGTTCATGACAAAGTTGTAAGGAAGAATAAAAATGTTCTTCCTGCCATCTGAAGAGAGCTTCAAGAATCTCTGAATCGTTCATTTTTTTTGTCCTCCTAAAAGAATGCAGAAGATAATATACCTCAAATAAGCAATAATTCAACCTAAAATAGAAATATATTCTAAAAATATTGCTTAAAAAAACGAATATTTGTCTTGAAATAGGATATAAATAGGAATATATTATATAACGGGATTCATATTCGATGCATCCCAGCCACCTTAAAATACTAAATGATAATTTGCACAAACATGGAATGTGTGAGAAAGTGAGATGTGAATGAGAGCCTATAATGCCGCTACCGTCATTCGTCAGAGTTCAAGGGATATGCTGAATGCTTTTTTTTCCCACGAGCATTGTCTGGATTTCATTAATTTTGAAAAAGACCGTCTTTATGAGATTCAAAATGCGTTCATGCTGTTACCGGATCAAAAACTGCATAAACTGGAGGTTATCATGCGGAACGTTTTTACGTTTTGCAGCAATGAATGTACAATGCCGCGTATTATAGATGAAATCAGACAGTATTACGGAGCAGATGCAGAACAATTTGTGTATGAACTTGTACATCTGAAACGTCGTTATGATAAAGGTTTTTATGTGTACCTCAACTGCCCTGAAATCTGGGAGAGAGCCTGTGTATTTTCTCAATCCGATAATTTACCATCCCGTTTTTGGACGCATCGTGCATATTTGCCTCAACGTAATCCGGCACATGACGCAAAGACCAATCATGAATTCGGAGGAAAGATATCTGAATATTTGTGGAAAAAACAGGTACGCGGGAAAAAATTCATTGTTGAGTATCAGGCACGTTCGACTTCACTCCATTATTATTTCGTGTATTTAAGCGATTATGCGAACAGCTATGAAACATGGAGCGAAAATTCGTGTGAATTAGAGAATCACAGCGAATCAAGAACAATCAATATGGTTTTTGCATATGATTCAGCACATGGCACATTAGATACCTATAATTTGGGCGGCTATGAAATAACAGCCAATCTTCAAAAAATATTTTGTGAAGTCTTTCTGGAACATGAATTGGATACAGAAGCCATTTATAAAAGTGTTTATGAGCTTGATCCCCTTCTGAAAAAAGAAAATATTCTTCAACCTATTCCTGATTTGGGGATCAAACGAGTAAAACTTCTTTGTCTGGATTTATCCTACCTTTATCACTGTAAAAAAAGAACCCACCGTGTATCTGTGGGGAAAAGCAGCCCGGAAGATGATATCTACGATGTAATTGAATTCGACATGAAAAAAACGCTGTTCAGTCCGTTATCCATGGTAAAAGTCAGATATGTGAAAATATATCTTGAAATTGAATTGAACAGCATAACAAGAGAAGCATGTATCGAATTTACACCGAATACAAGTACTTTGAAAAATTACAGTGATGATCTTCGTATTATTATCGAACAATTCATTGAAAGGAGCGGGATTGATGCTTTGCCCAACTTGCTTTAATGCTTTTTTACAGTACCTTGAAATTCCGGACGGATTTGAATTCAGTCGAGAATCACTTGAAAAAGCAGGAATAGACGTTCCTCTTTATGAAGAACTGCATTTACTGAAAAAGGCACCTATTCCAAGCGGGATAGACTGTCCGACATGCGATGAATCGGCGGAAATTGGAATTTCATATTATGACGGGAAGCCGGAAATCCGTGCTTTCTGTCCAAATTGCGGATATTTTTATCCGCCGAAATGGATGCTTGACACATGGGTTCTTGATTTTGAACCATTGCTGGAACCATTATACCGCGAATTTCATTGTTGTGAAAATACGACAGTGTGTATTCCCGGATTCTTGTGGAAACTTGGAAGATGCGGACTATCAGGACAATCACGTGAAATCTATGTTTGCAGAGGTCTTGGGGAATGTATGGACGACAAAATAATCGAAAGTTTGCCAAAGGACAAAACTTCTTTATTATTAGTGGTCGGGAAACAGGAAATATTTCACGATTATGGCGATATATCAAATAATCGCATATTTCATTTATCTTCTGTTCTTTCGATTCACAATTGTAAAATATGTGCCGACATTACTGCGATTAAAGTGGCACTTGACCTTTTAATCCATATGAATCATCCGAAAACCAGGGGACCTGGGAAATACGCAAATATTGGAGACTGTTCCAAAAAAGTCCAGCTTGCCTTGCGTGATTTTTTTCTGGAAACGTATTCTGCCGCGGAACATGCGGAACGAATGGGACACAGTTATGATTTCAGACCTCTGACGCAAAAAGAGCTGGCACAGAGAATCGAAACAAATAACACAATGATTTGCAGGGTAATCAACGGAAACCCTGATTTGAAGAAAAGTCTGCAATATGCACAATCATTTCAAACAGCCTATGCATTCGGAAAGAGGGCAAGTCAAAATCATTCTTTTGCACATATTTTCTGATAAATAGTCAACAAGTTTTACATGGCAACGAACAGTCCTCAATGATTGTTCGTTGCTTTTTTTTGGGGGGAAAAAATAGAATATCGGTCATTTTGCTCACTGTTTTTATCTGTTTCAGAAACGATTAATTTCAAAAAGCCGTTTTTTTCTGAAATTTCAAAATGAAAATATTCAGGATATTTAAGCTCATTTTTGTCCCATTTTTAAGTTTTCACCGCTTTTTGCTGAAATTTCCCGACATTGGCGTAGCTCTCGCACAACGCGGAAGCGCAGTCATAAAACCAAAGGAAATCCATCATGCAAAAAGTTTCATTTGAAACGTTGTCCGTCAATCCGTACATCCTCGATTCTGTAAATGCTGTAACCGAGCGCGCTATCCAAAAATACCCTTCCCTTATTTTTTGGGAAGAGGAAATCAAACAAGATTTATGGGGAATAATAGAACGATGTAAAGATGTTTTTACACCGGACAAAGGAGCCTGTATCCAGACATTTGTTCGTGGCGTTCTTGACCGGCGTATCCATAATCTGTGCAAAAAATATTGTTCCATCAACAAAACAAAGCAATACTGCACATTATCGATTACCAGTAATGAAGCGGAGTCTGTCCCTTCGAGAGAATCAGTGTATTATGATTGTTTTCGTAAAGATGTGAATGCGGTTGTAAATACACTCCCGGAAAATCAAAAAAAAGTGTGTTTCCTGATCATGGACGGATTTTCAGTCTCGCAGACTGCGAAAAAAATGAATCTCTCAATGCGGTATTTTCAGAAACATTATATTTCCCCAATCCGTGAAGAATTTCGCAAAAACGGTTTTTGAAAAGGAATGCTTTTTGACAACATTGTCGATTTTGGGACACAAAATCATAGGGAAAACAAAAAAATGAAAAAAATTTGCGAAAAAACGTGTTTTTAAAGCATTTTTTCATCAAAAAAGGTGAATATACATTATGAAGATTTTTGCATGAACACAAAAATCTCTCTCAGAAAATCTTTCATCTGAACCATACAAGAATATCTATTTCAATCAAGGATAATCAATGACCACAAACTTCATCATCACTGAACCGGCGGACATTTACCATGCCCGCAGCCGCAGCGGAGAATACATGTCCAGCCACATGCTGGCTGATTTCCGCGAGAGTCCCGCCCTCTACCACAAGGAAATCATCGGCGAGATCGATCAGAAAGAATCCCGTGCCTTTGCAATCGGACGTCCGGCGCACTGCCTGATCCTTGAAGGCAGACAAGCGTTTGACCGCGAATTTGCAGTTTCGGACGGTCCCATCAATTCGAAGACCGAGGAGCCTTTCGGGAAAAATACCAAAGCGTATGCCGAATGGAAGAACAGCCTTGACCGCGAGGTCGTGAGCGGGAAAGATTTCGGATTCATCACCAAGCTCCAGGCATCCGTGCTGATGCACCCCATAGCGAGCGAATTGCTGGCAAACGGTGTACCGGAAGGCGTTGTCCGCGCGACATACTGCGGGATGCCATGCCAGATTCGGATGGACTGGTTCAGCGAAGATGCCGGACTTGTTGACCTCAAGACCTGCGACAGCCTCAAATGGTTTGAAAGCGACTGCAAGAAATACGGCTATCTCCATCAAATGGCATTTTACCGGGCTATCATCCGGGAAGTGTCCGGCATCACCGTTCCCGTTCACATCATCGCCGTGGAAAAGAACGAACCGTTTTCAACCGGCATTTGGAAATTGGGCGATGAAGTCCTGACCATCTGCGAAAAGCACAACGAAGCCGCAATCCGTCGCTGCCTGAAATGTTTTGAAACAAACGCATGGCCGACCGGCTATGAAGAAATCCGTGTCATCGACTCTCTCTAACCATAAAACCATTAATCCGAAAGGAACACCATCATGAACGAACTCATTACAAAAACTCTCATCATCACCCCCGAAATGGCACTTGATATGCTGGAAAAGAACAAAATGAACCGTAATATCGATAAAAAACGTGTTCAAAAGTATGCGTCCACCATGAAATCCGGCGCATGGGAAATGAACGGTTCCACCATCGTTTTTGCCGAAGACGGAACCTTGCTGGACGGTCAGCATCGTCTATGGGCTGTCATTGATGCAGAGACTCCAATTGCGTTTCTGGTCGTCTACAACGCTCCCAAAAGCAGTATCACAACTCTTGACATCGGGAAAACGCGTACTGCACGACATATCCTGCAAATCGAACATTCCGAACATTCTACCACGGCGGCAATGCTGGCAAAACTGCTTTGGATTCATGATTTCTGCGATTGTAATCTTTCGCCGGAAAACTGCAGAAAAAACGTCAGTTTGACAATTCTCCGGCAATTCTATGATGAACGCAAAGAAATGATTGAACAGGCCGCTGACCTTGCGGAACACGGGTCTCACCATTTCGTAAAATCCTATATGGCTCTTGCTTACTGCCTCATCGGTATCAAAACGGAACACAAGGAGAAAATTTATTCTTTCTTTGAAACACTCAAGACCGGAGCATCCATTGGCGAAAAACATCCGTTGATGACGCTTCGTACCAAACTTCTTGACAACCGTATCAATCATCGAAAACTTTCGGTGCAGGAAACAATTGCAAGTTATATTCGTGCCTGGAATGCGTATGTCCGCGGAAAAGATATTTCCGTCATTCGCTGGAACAGCAGCGAGTCGATTCCGGAGGTACTCTGATGGGCTGCACAACTGAAATGAAGGAGTATCCGTCCTTTCTCTTCGTGACATCAGAGCCGATTTCGATGTGCGATCCCATGGAAATCAATACTGCATCTCCTTTCAAAGATTTGTTTCCGGTAAAACCAGGTGAACTTGAACGAATTGAGAAAAGTATGGAAACGAAAGGGTATGATTCCGCTCATCCTATCATTGTGTGGAAAGGACACAATTCAACCGTGATTGACGGTCATACCCGTCTTGCCGCCTCGAAGAAGCTGATGTTCAATTTGATTCCTGTCATTCTCAAGGAATTCAAAGATGAAACAGTAGCTCTGGAATATGCCATCAATTCGCAGGTCAATCGCCGAAATCTGACCGATGCGGAACTGATTAAATGTATGAATGAACTGGATAAGCGAAAAATTGCAGGGCGTCCTTCAAAATTTGCCACACCTGTGGCAAATTTCGGACGTTCTTCCGATAAAACAGCCGAATTGCTTGGTATCTCAAGAGGAAAAGTTGAGAAAATCAGAACTATCAACTCTCATGCTTCCGATGATATCAAAGCCGCTGTTTCCGATGGAAAAATGTCCATCAACAAAGCGTACAACAAAACCATGGAAACCCGGAAACAAGCAAATCAAGAGGAGCAAAACTCTCATACGGAAAGCCAGCTTCAGTCAATGAAAGCAAACAGAATCCAGGTTCTTCGAAGCAAGGTTTCCAAGTTCGCA
>DCIG01000057.1 GCA_002315855.1 Lentisphaeria bacterium UBA1732
CCAGTGGAGGTAGATCGCGCGGACCGTGCCGTCCGCCTGCTTCATTCCGATTGCTGCCCGTGTTGCCATTTTTCTGTTCCTTCCGGTTTGATTGCTATTATCTCGCTCTGCTATTACTTAAAGCGCTTGTTTCCTATTTATCCAGAAGCACTTGCAAGATTTATCGAAGAAAGAATAAGGATGCGATGAAAGATTTTCAAAAAAAATTTTGAAATGCAACTAAACTGACAGTATTTGTCAGTGTCGTATGCTATATTATGTGCAAAATTGGAAAAACAGAGGATTTTGTCGATTCTGTCGAATTTGTCGAGTGATAAAATGAGCAAAATAAATGAGGACAACCATCCGGGACTGTACCGCTACCGGCAGGAACTGCGGCAGTATCCGGAACTGACGGAAGAACAGTACCGTTCCGTCATTGCCGACTTGAAGAAGCCGGAGGGTTCGTCACGCTATGAAGCCGCACGGGAAAAGATGATCTGCTCCCATCTTGAAATGATCCTTTCCATGGCGGAACAGACGATAGACCTCTATTACGGACTGTCCATGGAGGATTATGTCGGTCTCGGCAGTCTTGCGATGGTCGAGCAATTCGACCGTTTCAAGCCGGAGAAGGGAATTCCGTTTGCCGCCTACATGAAAAAGGTCATCATCCGTTACATTTATGCGAACGTCAAAAAGCACGTTGTCTGGGAACGGGATGAGGACATTGATCCGGACTCCATCGGTATGGAATATCCCTTTACCCGGTGTTATCTGGTTCGCCGTGTGGAAGAGGCATTGCAGGAACTTACTCCGGAGGAGTTCCGCATCATCAGAATGCTTTTCTACACGTCTGCCGAACCAAACTACCAGGCGGCGGCAAGAACGCTGCGGAGAACGGAGCGCGGCCTTCATGCCACGCTGGAAGAAATCTACAAAAAACTGCGTCCAAGGCTGAGAGACCTTTGCTACGGCAGTAAAAGAATGTATATTGAACCGAAAGGCGATGAAGATGAATATTCAACAACTTGATCTTACGATCCCGCAACGGCATTTGATGGAAATTTTTGCCGATGAAAAATACCATGATAACTATGGGAACAAACGTATTCACGCATTGTTGACATACATGCGTTCTCTGTTAGCGGAGTCAGGCTATGCGTCCCCGAGTTTGGATATGCTGTTGGACGGGCAGGCATCTCCGCTTGATTTTGAAAGTTTTTATATAAAGACCGTGCGTCATGAAGTAGCCCGTATCCGTGATGGAAAAGACTGGGAAGAGCATGCTGTTCCCCCGCAGGAATTATCGCTGCAAAAATACAAGAAGGCGTTGGGGCGCTTTTTTCCGAGGATTTTTCTTGATCTTTTTCCGAAGCCGGTAAAAACAGTCAATCCCTCAACAAATTTGCTTGCAGCGTGGGAGATGGGGTATGGACAGAAGATACGGTGGGATGAATTGACCAATGTCAAAAACGATGATCTGAAGGCTATCATGCTGATCATTTACAATTACATTTGGGTTTGCGTTAACAGATTCCCGTCATTCTATCAGATGTTTCTGTCAAGTTGGACACACTATCTGCTGACTCACGAATGGCCGGATAATGAAGCATTTTTTAAGGAGAAATGGCTGCAAGAAGAAGGCTTTCGGAAAAGCTGTCAGCAGACCTTGGAATATGCACTGGAGGAAAATCGGCGCTTACAGAATGCATTGGGCGGTCGTTATATCACAGTCATGGAGGCCGCACGCGCGGTACTTGAGAAAATCTACGGCAGGGACTCCATAGATAAGGAAGCCGATGCCTGGCGCAAGCGGGTCACAGACGGAAAATTTGATCTTGGGACCCCGATTGAAGGGCGACAGGGCAGAAAGTTTTATCCGGTCGAAAACATCATTTCGGCATTTCAGGCAACAAATCAGGAAATGATAACGGACGAAGACATCGCCCATGCCATTGATTCAAGGTCGCGTCTCAAAACAAAACTGAAACAGTGACCGGAGTTCCTCGGGCAATTTTGTCGATTCTGTCGAATTTGTCGAACAACATTTCCTCAAAAACGGAACGCAGACTGCATCCGTTCCTGTTCAGCATGGGAAAGCCCGGAACGCCGGGCATAAGAACTGAATTGCGATACTGTGTTTTTGATCCGCTTCAGCATGAACTTGGCATCGTCTGGGGACAGCCGGAACATCGGGGCGACCTCCATGACAAGATCGAAATCCAGCGCATTGTCAATGTCGGAAATATTCAGCGATAATCCCGTTCCCTCCGGATTGGGGTTGAGGTCATACGCCGGACTTAAGCGCCACCCCTGTTTCGACAGCAGGAAGCCATGGTTCCGCAAATGATCGTCCGTGTTGGAAACGGCAACGGAAAACGCAATCCTGCGCCATAATTCGGGCAGATCATCCTGCGGCTTTGCCCCATATTGCGTCAGGAACTGCGCCAGTTCGAGATAACTCACCCCGCTTCCGGCATCGGCTCCGTCCGTTTTCCCGAGCAGCGTCATGGCAGATGCAAAGTGAACTCGCTTCTGTCCCTTTCGATCAAAACGCTTCACGAGGAAGGTCGAACCATATTGAGAAAATTTTTCAAGACGACATTCCGGAACGCTCAATCCGGCATCACGCGCCATCAGCATTACGGCATATTCCCATGCGGAAACGTTGGATTCATCGTGATGACTCGGAAATTTGGCGATCCACAGATTGCCATCCGGGTCACTGACGTTTGCTTTCGGTCGCGCACCGCCTAGAGAAGAACCGGGGGCGATCAGCATGGAGAGCCACTTTTCATGGTCTTTATCGGTGTCTTCCCGTTCAACATGGCGGCAGGCTGATTCCAATTCCCGAAGACTGGTCCACGGCGGTGCGGCCATCAGCCGGTCATTGTTCTGAAACTCTCCATCCAGGGATGATTTGAAGCGCAATGCTCCCATTCTGGTCTCGTCAAAGACGCCGATGAGATAATCCGATTCCATCAGTTTTTCCGGAGTTTCTCCGGTACGTTTTGCCCGGAGAGCCTCACGTCGCTGCATCAGTTTTCGTCCCCAGCGGTCCGGTGCGGAATCCATAAAGAGACCGAAATTCGTTTTGTCCGTGAATTGCGCTCCGGCATAGAATTGCAGATCGGGATCCAGCGAAGAATACGCGGACTGATTCAAAAACGCGGAATCAAACGCAAAGGAAAAGAGTTCTTTCCCGCGGATCGTCTGTGCCGATAAAACGCCCAACGGAACAGGATCATTTGCCGAAAGGTGGTCGAAATAGACGAATATGTCTTTTTTGCTCATTCTTCACC
>DCIG01000060.1 GCA_002315855.1 Lentisphaeria bacterium UBA1732
ATGCGTTATTATCCAATGGGTTTCGTATATTAAACCGAAGATTTATCGCTTATTCTTCCATCAGCATGGAAAGTTGGGAAATCCAGTGATTTCCCGGACTTTCTTCGATCTTTTATGCCATCGGCACTTCGACCGCAACGCCGTATCTTTTCAATGCGGATTCGAGGGGGATGCCGAAGTCGCTGTCGCCGTCATCCTCCGGATAGTTTGTTCCCGGCAGACTGCATTTTGTCAGCTTCTGTCCTGCGTAGGTGTAGTTGCCGTAGAGGAGGCAGCCCGGTTCATCGTAGTCCATGCGGAGTTCCTTCACCCCGGCATTTACCATCAGCCACGCAAGGAAGGTTTTGACATCGTCATCGCTGAAGCCCCATTTGACCCAGCCGAAGATTTGCACCGTGTCGCGGTCGCGGAAGAATTTTCCATCGAACAGGTATCGGTGTGCGCATCCGATGAAGATGCCCTCTTTTTTCTTGTCCGCGAGGATTTTTGCTCCCGTGAGGATGTCGTACAGTCTTCCGCCGTCAGCCTCGGTGAAGGTCGTGACCGTGATTCCCACCATGCAGTTGTTCGCCATTTTCAGTTTTCCTTTCTGTTAGGGTTATGGTGTTGCGCCGTTGTTTAATGAAGTGTACCTTATGCTTTAATCCATAAGAACTTGCAAGATTTATCGAAGAAAGAATAAGGATGCGATGAAAGATTTTCAAAAAAAATTCTGAAATGCAACTAAACTGACAGTATTTGTCAGTATCGTATGCTATATTATGTACAAAATTGGAAAAACAGAGGATTTTGTCGATTCTGTCGAATTTGTCGAATGATAAAATGAGCAAAATAAATGAGGACAATCATCCGGGACTGTACCGCTACCGGCAGGAACTGCGGCAGTATCCGGAACTGACGGAAGAACAGTACCGTTCCGTCATTGCCGACTTGAAGAAGCCGGAGGTTTCGTCACGCTATGAAGCCGCACGGGAAAAGATGATCTGCTCCCATCTTGAAATGATCCTTTCCATGGCGGAACAGACGATTGACCTCTATTACGGATTGTCCATGGAGGATTATGTCGGACTCGGCAGTCTTGCGATGGTCGAGCGATTCGACCGTTTCAAGCCGGAGAAGGGAATTCCGTTTGCCGCCTACATGAAAAAGGTCATCGTCCGTTACATTTATGCGAACGTCAAAAAGCACGTTGTCTGGGAACGGGATGAGGACATTGATCCGGACTCCATCGGTATGGAATATTCCTTTACCCGGTGTTATCTGGTTCGCCGTGTGGAAGAGGCATTGCAGGAACTTACTCCGGAGGAGTTTCGCATCATCAGAATGCTTTTCTACACGTCTGCCGAACCGAACTACCAGGCGGCGGCAAGAACGCTGCGGAGAACGGAGCGCGGCCTTCATGCCACGCTGGAAGAAATCTACAAAAAACTGCGTCCAAGGCTGAAAGACCTTTGCTACGGCAGTAAAAGAATGTATATTGAACCGAAAGGCGATGAAGATGAATATTCAACAACTTGATCTTACGATCCCGCAACGGCATTTGATGGAAATTTTTGCCAATGCAGATCCGATTTCCACTTATGGCGATGAATGTGTTCGCTCTTTGCTGACATACGTACAGTCTCTGCTGACGGAAATACATTATTCGTCACCGACTTTGGACAGAATGTTAGCCGGAACACTGCCGCATATCGATTTTGAACGTCGCATTATGGTGGCATTGTGTGAAGCTTATGATTGCAGTATAGACGAATGCGGTGTTTCTCTTTCTGAGATTACTCAGGATGATTACCGTGGTATGTTACAGAACTGTTATCCGAAAATAATTGATGATCTTTTCCCGGAGCCGGTTAAGAGCATTGATCCAACTCAAAATCTGCTCGTAACGTGGGAAATGGGATATGGACTTAAAATCCGAGAAGAATTGTGGAATATTGAAAATGAGGAATTTCGAGCCATTCTTTCGCTTATCTACGAATACATTATGGTTTGTTCATCGGGATGGCCGGTGTTGTATCAAAGTTTTCTTGCCGACTGGACAAAATATCTGCTGACACGCGAATGGCCGGATAACGAGGCGGAACTTCGGGCAAAACTGCAAGAGGAAAAAGAATTGCGGATGAGTTATCAGAAGTCCAATATCATTCTGATGAAGAAAAATCAGGAATATGAGGATGCGAAAGACGGTTCATTCATCACAGTCATGGAGGCCGCACGCGCGGTACTTGAGAAAATCTACGGCAGGGACTCCATAGATAAGGAAGCCGATGCCTGGCGCAAGCGGGTCACAGACGGGAAATTTGACCTTGGAACCCCGATTGAAGGGCGACAGGGCAGAAAGTTTTATCCGGTCGGAAACATCATTTCGGCATTTCAGGCAACAAATCAGGAAATGATAACGGACGAAGACATCGCCCATGCCATTGATTCAAGGTCTATTTCCAAAGCAAGACTGACGCTGTGACCGGGTCTCAATTTTAATCTTCCCCTCGCTTGCTGGCACGGCGGCGGGTTTTCAGCCCCAAATCCTGCAGTTTGCGTCCCAGTACGTCATCAGCAGCGACTTTCAAAATATCGCGCTCCAGCCCAAGCGTCACCAATACCTGCACATAATTCCCAAGAGCAACAGTTGGGGATCCCTGTTCAATTTTTGTCAATGTTACAACACTGATCCCGGCACGTTCTGCTGTCAATTTTGCCGTAACGTCCCGGCGCAAACGTGCCATACGGATGTTTTCCCCGAACTCCTTCAAGATTGTAATGTTTTTCGGAAATAATGCGGGTATTCTTTTTGGCATTTTAATCTCCATTTTTGTTATAACTATAAATAAGATAGCACTTTTAATAAAGAAATCAAGTTTTACTTTGTGTTACTCTTCGTTTTTTGGAAAAAGAATGACTGACGCAATCAATCTTGCCCGACAAAATCGACAGAATTGACTTCCGAAGCCGTCCATTAGCCTTTGACCCGGAGAAAAGCCGGAAATCCCGGGAAAAACAAAAGATTTTTCAACTTTTTATTTCTGGTTGCAGAAGCCGTTTCCTGCGGGCTTTTTTGTTTTTGCATTCGGGGAATGACCCGGAGAGAGCCGGAGGCCGCGCTATCTCCCGGCAGGAAGATGCAATGACGCATCATCCGTAAACCGGGGAGGTGTCCTTTGAAGACGCCCTTTTATCTGTTCGCCGCTGACCGTTTCAGCGGAGCCGTCTGTACCTTCACAAATGTTGACAAACTCGTTGAACATTGGAGGTACAAATGAATACTGACTGTCAAAACGCCTTGAAACTTCTGCCGTTCATCAACCGGCATCGTGCGGAAGAGACCTCGGCATGGCGATCCATCTGCGTCGCCTTGAAAAACTGCGGCGTCCCGTATGACGTTTTTGAACAATGGAGCCTGACGGGGAAATATCATGACCGCAACCAGATACGGCGGGCGTGGGAAAATTTGCACGGCAATCATACGATTGGAACGCTCTGTCATTATGCCCGGCAGGATTCCGGAAAGCTTCCGCAGCTTGACGAGCGTCCGCAGCAGGGATTCGATGGCAAAACCGCTTTTGATTCCATCATCGCCCCGTTCGCGGAATACTCCGAAAGCGATCTTGATGCCGAGTTGTGGGAACTTTCCCCGTATCGGCTGGACCGGGAGCCGGGAGAGTTCGATTTGACCTCTCTGCTGGAAATGCTCTATGACCCAGATGAGTGTGTTTTCATCGGGAAAGTGCGTGCCGATGCCCAAACGCAGAAGCAGAGCATCCGCACTGTCCGGGAGCATTTGTGCAAACCGGCTCCGGCCGAATTCTTCCGTCCCAATCCGCTGACCGGCACTGCGGTCATCCGCAACGGGAAGCCATCGTATGTGAGTGACCAATGCGTGGCGCACTTCCGCTATGCTGTCGTGGAATTTGACGGAGAAAGTCTGCAGCGGCAGTATGCCTTTTATATGGCCATGCTGGAAAGGAAATTCCCCATTGCGGCGCTGACCTTTTCCGGCAACAAATCCATCCATTGCCTGCTGTCGGTCAACTGTGCCGATGCGGAAGAATGGAAAACGAAGGTCGAAGAGCAACTCTTCCGCAATTACCTTGAACCGCTCGGCTGTGACGGAGCGTGCAAGAACGAGGGACGCTGTTCACGGACTCCCGGTGCGCTTCGTGCCAACGGCGCTCGTCAGCGCCTTCTTTACCTCAACCCTGATATGAAAGGAAAGTGAAATGTCTGTCAACGATGCACTTGATGTTTTGGAAAAATCCATCCCCGAAGAAATGAAATACGGCCAATGGGGAGAGATTAAAGACTCCCTGATTCTGGACGATCCTCCGGTCTTTCCGACCGATTCCCTGCCGGACGTTCTGCGGGATATGGCACTGGGGATCAGCCAGTCACGCAAAGTCCCGGTGGCAATGGCGGCAACGGCTCTCCTCGCGGCAGTCGGCACGGCGATCGGACGCAATGTTTACTTCTACCGGAAACGCGGTTTTGAAGGCAGAGCGAATCTCTATTCCATGGTTTTTGCCGCCCGTGGCGAACGAAAATCCGTGACCTTTAAGCCTGCACTCTCTCCCTTTTTCCAATGGATGAAGGACAAAGAACCGGAATACCGGAAGGCATTGCGCAAAGACGTTCAGCGGCGGGCGTTGCTGGGGAATCTTAACGCAATGATCTGCAAGCCCGACATCCCGGAAAAGAAACGGGAGGAATATCAGAAGCAGTACGATACGCTGGAAGAAAAAATCGGGGAACCGCCCCGCAATCCCCGGTTCATCGCCGATGATGCCACGCCGGAAGCCTTGTTCAGAGTGATGAAAGAGGCCGGCGGTACGGCTGGACTGTTCAGTG
>DCIG01000084.1 GCA_002315855.1 Lentisphaeria bacterium UBA1732
GCCAAAACTTTTGAAATTGGCTCTATTTTTTAAATTTTATTTGATTTTTATCTATTACGAAGTATATTATATTTGAATTCTACAAGTCCTGGTAAAAGGACATTGCAGGCTACTTCCTAAGGGAAGACCTCTGAGGCGGCTTCAATAGCCGTCTTTTTTTGTACCTGAAATCCGGGCATAAAAAAAGAACTTGCGCGAAAACAAGTTCTGAAAAATTCATTGGTAGCGGGGAGTGGAATCGGACCACTGACCTCCAGGTTATGAGCCTGACGAGCTACCTCTGCTCTACCCCGCAATTTCTTTGATATAATTAATATAGCATTGAAAGGGGGTTTTTCAAGTGAAAACCGAAAGATTTCCTGAAAATAGTACAGAAATGAGGTGTAAATCAGCCTTTTCAAAAGTCCGGCTTTGAAGAATTTCATTTCTTTTTGTCCTGAGAGCTGATTTCATAAGTCCTGCCGGGAGCTTTGAAAGTCTCTTCGGCATTTGCCGGGAGAGCGTTTTCGGCGGTGCGTCCCATGCAGCCACCTCAAACTACTCTCGGCAACTGCGTGAAGAATCTTTTTCAAATCTTTCCGTCAATGACTTTTGAAATCAGCTCCTGATTTTGAGCTCAGCAGAGATGTTTCAGTCGATGTTTCCCGGAGATTCCTCTTTTGTGCAGAGATGTTGCGAAAATCTCATTTTCTGTGGTTATTTCGTTGTGTCTGCGGGTTAATATTTTGCAAAAAAAACGATGCCAGAACAAGGTTATTCATTCGCCTGAAAAATCGGGGCAGGGGGATTGGATTTGCCCGAAAAACATAAATGCTTCGCCGGATAAATCCCGTTCTGTTAGCTCAGATCGGAACTTTATCCGGCGAAGCGGAACCCATTTTGCCGTCTTACCGGAGACGGACAACCCTCCTGAGGCATTTCCCGCAGCAGTTTCCCCGTATGCTGTTAAAATCATCATTTTTCATACCGGTTAATTCCTTGGTTGTGCGGTGCATGTCCGCGTATCAGATGGAACGCTGAATGCCGACGAGAATGCCTTTCACCGGCATGTCATGACGCATTGCCCCGGAATGCGGTTTCGGCGATGAGTTTGTATCGCTTTTCGCCGGGAGGTCTTTGACCGCGATGTCGCTGCATTTGCGCAGCTCGCAAATACCATTCTGCACGGTAAGCACGATGTCATCCTGACTGTATTCCACCGGGGATTTGCGGATAATCGCCACATCGCCGTTCAGGATGCCGCAGCTGCGGAACTGGTCGCCGCTGACACGCAGAGCGCAGAGATCATTGGCATCCGACTGTTTGCCGTGGTGCCCCAGCATGGAGACGTCGCACAGAATGGCGCTGCCGTCTTTCATCAGGGAATTATTTCTGCTGATGACGTAGGGGATTGTCCGCAGAGAGGCGTTTCTTTTTTTGTGCTGAACGGGAAGAGACAGCGTGATACTGCGGGCTTTCGAACTGCGAGTCAGGAGTTTTTTCTTCTGAAGTGCGCGCAAGTGGGCGAAAATCGTGGATGTTTTCACATGAAATTCGTCCGCGATCTCGTAAATGGTCGGCGGCATTCCATTTTCTTCCTGAAAACGTTCGATGAAGCTGAGGATGTTTTTCTGTTTTTCGGTTGTAGCTTTCATGGTGAGATTCCTTTTTTGAAGAGTGTTGTTGTGAGAACTTTTCACGGTTGTGAAAAAAGTTTGTTGTCTATAAACTTATTCGCGGAAAAGTGTTTTTTTATGCAAACATGTCTCATTTTTCTTGAAAAAAATTTGAAGTGAGGGGAAGAACACCTCATTTTACGCCCGCCGATTTGAAAATAGCCTCTTCCCTGCTATAGTATAATGACCGCTGCGATTTTCTTCCGCAGTTTCCGGGACGTGTGCCCCGATTCATTGCGGAGAGATGTGTCCCGCGCGAAGAAAGTACAGAGGCGGGAAAACGTTTTCGGCAGCCGTTCGGCGGAATACGGACAGGCCGCTGCATGAAACATCATCAAACTGACAAGGCGAACAGATGACTATGACCAATGCTTTACGCCTGCTGAATGAGGCAGGAATCGCATATACAGAACGCGAATACAACGTGGATGACGGACGTGTGGATGCCGTTGCCAT
Organism: Lentisphaeria bacterium UBA1732; assembly: GCA_002315855.1. GTDB lineage: Bacteria > Verrucomicrobiota > Lentisphaeria > Victivallales > UBA1829 > UBA1732. The sequence continues at coordinate 2,112 of DCIG01000084.1, forward strand.
CGCCGAAAAAATCGGGATTCCGGAGGAGCAATGCTTCAAAACTCTGGTAACCGAGACTCCTGCGCATGAGCATTTTGTATTCGTGGTGCCGGCAACCGGTGAACTGGATTTGAAGAAGGCCGCGAAAGCCGCCGGCGTGAAAAGTATTGCCATGATCCCTCAGAAACAGCTCTTCCCGCTGACCGGATATGTGCATGGCGGATGTTCGCCCGTGGGGATGAAAAAGCAGTTTCCCACGGTAATCGATGAGACCGCTCAGCTGTACGATTTTATCGGAATCAGCGGCGGCAAAATCGGCGTAAATGCAGGCGTGAATGCCGAGGCGCTGGCCGCGTATCTTCATGCTGACTTCGCTGACCTCATGAAGAAATAACCGGTGCGTTTATGGCAAACGATTCTGCAAAGATTTCCGGAAAAACGGAACCGGGTTTGCACATTGATTTGACGCGCCTGCCGTCCATGTTTCCGCCCGTGGATTCGATGTCGGATGATGATGGAAGCGGGGCGTTGTGCATATCCCGCAGAATCAATACGGCGATGCTCACCGATGCGTACTGCCACGGGATTTTCCCCTGGCCTTTCGAGGAAGAAAGCGTCCTGTGGTGTTCGCCTGCGGAACGCGGTATTTTGCCGATGGAACATTTTCATATTCCTCACGGCGTGAAGCGCATGATGAAACAGAACCGCTTTTCTTTCTCAGTGAACCGCGATTTCGGGGCGGTCATTGATGCCTGTGCCAGTGTCCCCCGCATCGGCGAAAACGGCGAGTCGGACGCGACGTGGATTACGAACAAACTGCGCAAGGTGTACCGCGAATTTCACAAGATGGGGTTTGCACACAGCTTTGAAGCGTATGACAACGAGACAGGTGAACTTGCCGGCGGTTTGTACGGTATTTCGCTGGGGGGTGTTTTCTGCGGCGAAAGCATGTTTCACCGGGTGAGCGGAGCTTCGCAATTTGCTTTCGTCCGTGCGGCGGAACTTTTTCGACAGGGTGGAGTGAGATTGATTGATACGCAGATGGTTACAAATTTGACCGGGGCATTTGGCGCATTTTTGATTTCACGCAGTGAATATTTAGAGCTTTTGGGGCGATACGGGGGACGCCCCATCGATTTTACCGCATTGTTCCATGCTCAGAATGAGCATAATGCCACCTGCTGATAACAGTGTCTGGCTTTTGGAAAAAGCTGATTCCCGAACACAAAAAAAGCCGGGAAAACCGGCTGAAACTCAATGGCTGCCCGACCAGGACTCGAACCTAGACTAAATGAACCAGAATCACTTGTGCTGCCATTACACCATCGGGCATTTTCTTGCTTGTATATTTTAATATACACCTTTTCCGAAAAAAGTCAAATAAAAATCGCAAGAAAGTCCGAAAAAAGACTGATTTTCAACTGTGGTTCGATTATGAAAGAGAGAATGGCAGAGCAGAAAGCAAATATCGGCTGAAGAAATGCTTTTGAGCTCGATTTTGACTGATTAATAGAGTAAATATGCTTTTATGCATACGATTATGGTTGAACGGCAGACGTGTTCCCCGATGAAGATGAGTTTGTCGGCATGAACGATGAGGTACTGCTTTTGATAGTGTCAATCTGCTGAACTGTGGAGTCTTTGAGACCATTCCACGCTTCTTTGGAGGAGTTACGCATTGTTTCGTATTTCTCAATGGAAGTATCTTTGATGCTCTCATAACGCTGAATGCCGGATTCCTTGAGCTCATTGACTTTGTCTGAAATCTGTGTTTTGGCGGAAGACGCTTTTTCCGTCATTTGATTGATGGCTTGAGTTCCTGAATCAATCGAATTTTGAATCATGCCTTCAATATTTGTTTTTACGGTCGAAGTACCGTCCAGCACGCCATCCACATACTGCTGCTTGGCCGCATCAATGGTATTTTGGAGCTTGTTTTCAAGTTGTTCCTGAGTTTTTTGGGCTTTCAGGACGGCGGCTTCCTGTGCCAGTGCAAACTCCTGTTTGCAGAGAAACCAACTGTCGCGGATGCGCATAAATGTGGCTGACAGAAAAGAATCGAATTTTTCGGCAGGCTCAGTGGCATTGATGTCTCCGGATACAATCCCTTGAAATACTTCATTGGTTTTCTGTTTGACTTGCTGAACAGAGAATGAGGATGCCGGATTTGAGTTTTGTTCCGTGACGTCATGTTCGGCAATCGTTACATTGGAACGGAATGCCGGATTATCTTCAGGCGGGACTTCCAGCTTTGACAAGTCATTCATTTGAGCTTGCTGTGTCCCCGCCGGAGACATGGAAAATTCTTGTGCAAAAACAAAAAAAGCCGTAAACGAAGTTACGGCATAAATCAGAATCGTTTGGAAGAAAGACTTCATATCGGTTCATTTACTGCTCAGCCGGAGTATCCGGATGATTTTCAGCAGGTTTATTTTCTTCCGTTCCTGACGGCGGCGGTGCATATTGAACACCGCACTCAAAGATACGGGCAGAAAGTTTTTCCGGGAACCCCATCTTGGCAAAGTCGTTTGCTACGCGGATTGCGTTGCGGACAGCTTTCGGCGTGGAAGCTCCATGACCGATGATGCAGATACCGTTCAAGCCCATAAGCGGTGCTCCGCCGTATTCTTCAAAGTTGCTGATTGCCTTTAATTCCGTGAAAGCATTCTGTGCAAGCAAGGCACCTGCTTTGCGGAATGTGTTCTTCATCAGACAGCTTTTCAGCCAATGACCGACAGCGGATGTGATGCTTTCCGAAGTCTTCAGCACGAGATTGCCGGAGAAACCATCGCAAACTACGACATCCGCACCGCCGAAGAACATATCATGACCTTCCACGTTGCCGACAAAATTAATCGGCATATTGGAAAGAATCTTGAATGCTTCTTTGGTCAGATGATTGCCCTTGGAATCTTCTCCTCCGACCGAAATAAGCCCGATACGGGGATTTTCGATGTGCAGAAGCATTTGGGCATACACTTCGCCCATCAATGCAAACTGTGCAAGATTGAGAGGTGTGCAGTCGGTATTTGCACCGGCATCCACCAGGACGAAATGTCCATCGACAGCCGGCATAATCGTGGAGAGCGCAGGACGGTCAACGCCCTTGAGAATGCGCATTTTGACTTTTGTGGCTGCAACGGCTGCACCGGTATGACCGGCGGAGACAACGCAGTCGGCACGTCCGCGGGCTGCAAGTTCTGCACAGACCGTAATGGAAGAATGTTTCTTCGCACGGAGAGAGGCGGTAGACGGTTCTCCCATTTCAACAACCTGTTCTGCATGAACAAGTTCAAGTCTGGGACCTTCTTTGAGGTGTTCTTTCTGGAGATAGTAAGCCAGTTTTTCCTGGTGACCGACCAGAAGAATGTGGACATCAGGGAAAAGTTTTAACGCTTCGGCGACGCCCTCCAGCACAACAGCAGGCGCATAATCCCCGCCCATTGCATCGACTGCGACTCTCATCTCGAATGCCTCTTATTCCGTGCTTGAATGATTATTCCGCTGCTGCAGCTTTGATAATCTGACGACCTTTATACATGCCGCAAGTCGGGCAGACGGCGTGAGGTGCAGCCGGGCTGCCGCAGTTCTTGCAGAAAGTGGCCTGGACGCCTTCGTAGCGGTTGGCCGCCTGACGCTGACGGCGTTTCATCTTGGATACTTTGCGTTTGGGTACTGCCATGGTAATGACTCCTTATGTTAAAGATAATAAAATGACACAGTAAACCTTGAATTATTTAATATAACACCAATGTGGGATTTTGCAAGTTTTTTTCTGAATTTCCCATCGAAAAAACAGTAAAAACATTCATAATCTCAATTGGCATGGGGCGAAGATGCCTTCAGCAGTGCCTGCCGCATAACTTCTACCGGTGCTTGACGGTCTGTCCAAATGCGGAATGATGCCGCACCCTGATGAAGCAGCATTCCCATGCCGCCTGACACACGAAGCCCGCGGGCACGAGCCGCTTTCAATAGTTCTGTTTCACGGTAAATCGTATCGAAATAACATGCCTGAACAGGCAGAAGCTGTGAATCAATCGGTGTCGGATCTCCCTCATGAAGACCAACGCTGGTGCATTGCAGAATCAATTCTGCGCGGGACAGCAGTTCCCCCGATAAAGCTGTATCCGCAAGCGCGGCGGAGGCGCATTCGACCATTGGGAAATGCACCTTGACAAGTTCCAGCAGAGCATCTGCTTTGTCGCGTGTGCGATTGATGATGGCAATGGAAGCTGCTCCGGCGTTTGCCAGATGAAATGCCAGTGCCCGGACAACTCCGCCGCAGCCGATGATACAGATATGGCGTTTCGTAAGCTCAAGCCCGAAGGCTTCCTGCACGGCAAGTTCCAACCCTGTGCCGTCTGTTGTATCGCCAATCAGTCGTCCTTCTTTCACGGTTACCGTGTTGACGCTCATGGCAAGGCGCGAGCGCTCTGAAATCTCATCAAGAAATGGAATGACTGCTGTTTTGTGAGGAACCGTGATGTTAAATCCGCAAAGTGTTTTGCGTGCGCGGTCAAGAAATTGCGGTAAGGCATCTCCGTCTTTCAACACATGTTCTGCGGAATAAACTGCATTCATGCCCAGTGCCTGAAAGGCGGCATTGTGCATGATGGGGGACAGCGAATGTGAAATCGGATCACCGATTACAGCGTATTTCATGGATGATTGATTCATAGTTGCAGAGAAGATATGTTCAATGGCAGGTTGGTGCGGCATTGCCCGCGCTGATTTTTTGTGCTGCTGTAGAAAGAGCTGATTTCAAAAGTCCGGCGAGAGCTTTGAATTGCCGGAAAATCGTTTTCAGCGGTTGCTTTCCCTGAAGCCGCCTTAAACTGCTCTTGTCGGCTGCGCGAAGATTCTTTTCCAATCTTTTCGCCAATGTCTTTTGAAATCAGATCCAAAATAAAAATCTTTTGTCGGATGAATTGAACAAATGATTATAAAATAATGCAGGTCATCAGCAGAAAAGAATCTGAACCGTGTGATTGAAACATCGTTTGCAGAACGATGTCGGGGACAGTTGCATCGTCAGTTTTGGAAAAGATTGCCTGCGCCGTAATACGGGTTTGTTTCCCACGCAGCAGGTTCGCTCCAAGGACGGGAACTTCTTTTCTTTTTTGTTGTTCTGACATTTTGTTCCGTTGTAGAACAAGCGACGGTGCTGACAAGCATCAGCACCGCCGCAAAGATGATGAAGAGGAATGAGGAATGAATCTTCATTTGAATGGATACATCAGGTATTCACGCATTTCCATGAGCTGCATGGTTATAACAGCGATGAGTGCGATGAGATTCAAACATGCAATCACGAGAAAAAGTTTGGATTTGAACATGGTTTTTTTCCTTTTCGCTCAAGAATCATTTCTCTTCAATGACTTCTTCTTCAATGACTTCTTCGTCCGGTTCAGCGCTTTCCGCCAAATCCGAAGATTCTTCATCGATCGGAGTATCATTTTCTTCGTTCAGAAAATCGTCATCGGATTCGATTCCGACATCTTCGACCTTGTCTTCCAGCGGAAGCAGTTCGGAGAATTCGCTGTCAGCACGTGTACGTTCGAGAGCAGCGCGTTCTTCGGCCTGTCTGCGGAGACGTTCATCGCGGATTTCTTTCATCTGTTTAATATCAGATTCGGAGAAGTAGACCGTATCGCCGATCTTCGGCAGTCTGATGTCGCCGGACGGGCTTGCGAGGACGGCCGCCACGGATGCCTTCTGGTCAACACGCATTGCCTGCAGCTTGCAGACATACTTGGCCGTCAGAGGATCCATGGAGGTGGCAACGGTCAGCAGGGCACCATCGGGCAGGGCCACGCGGAGATGTTCCCCGGTGCGGCGAACGACTTCGCTCTCAGAGCCGAGGTCGATGGTAACGATTCCGAATTCAGAATTGACGTAAACGATTTTACCCGTGAGTTCCTTGAGCAGGTTGAAGTTGACGTTCAGTTTCGCCATGGCTTCTTCGTCATAACCGGTCGGGTCGATGATGCGTTTCAGACGGGCAACTTCTTTTTCAGCTTCGATGCGCTTCTTTTCAGCTTCTTCTGCGACTTTCTTGTATTCGCTTGTGCTGGTTTCGGCACTGTCAACCAGAGATTCTGCATTGCGGACGCGTTCGAGAAGTTCTTCGCGTTCCTTGAGCAGACTGTTGTGAGCGTTTACATAATCCTGAATGGTGGTCAGGTTCTGATTCAGAAGCTGCGGATATTCCTGAATGGTCAGATTGAGTTCAGGAGAGTCCGGAGAAATCTTGTTTGTGAGGGCGACGATGTGTCCTTGGAATGCTTTCATACGGGTAACGGTATCTGCCGTCTTGGTATTCATGGCAATCAAAGAATTGGACAGCTTGGCATTGTCCGGAGATGCGGTATAGACGCGTTCTTCAAGTTCGAGAGCAGAACCGTTCTTTTTCATGTAGTCTGCGAGGTACTGGTCGCGGACATACACATACTGAATGCGGTCATTGATGCGTTTCAGAATTTTTTCGAGCTCGGCATTGGTGCCTTTGTATGCGGAGATAACATCCTGATCTGCCGTATAGGCTTCATCGCCTTCCCCGATATATGCTTTTTCAAGGACGGTATTTGTACCTTCAGTAAGTGCCTTCGCGATGGCATTTCTCTGCTTGACGAGCTTATCAACATTCGATTCCAGCTTGATCATGGCTTCCTTGACTTCAGCTGCTGTCTTGTTGATTTTGAGCTCATCAGATTGAACTCTGGCAGCCGGATCGATTTGCTGGGTAACTTTTTCCACAGCATCGCCGACGTATTCACGAGCCAGTCTGTTGTCTTCTCTCTTCTGGAACAGCAGCACGCCCAGTGCTGTAGCGGCAGCTGCAAATACCAAAATAAAGATGTTAATGATCTTACTTGCTTTACTCATTACCGGAATCTCCTGTCATGTGTACTTGTTTGTTTTTCAAAATACTATAAGTACACTACATCCGAAATGCGCTCTTTTCAAATCATAATGATGTATTTTTTGCGTATTTTTCCAAAAAAAACTCTTTTTCGTCAAAAAAAGGCATTCGATTACGTTTTTTCTTGCATTGGTTGGGGTGGATGGTGCCGTATGAAACGGGGATGCAATCATCTTCATCGTGTTTGCACAAACTGAAATGAAAATCGTTTGAAATGTTTTTATCAGCTGAATTTTCGTTTCAAAACATCGTTTGTGCATTCTCTGTCAAAACATCGTGAATCATTCTTGCGATCGTCCCTGATTCGGAAAAAGATGAAAGCCGATTCCATCTGTGAATGCACCGATGCATTGCAGAGGAACCGGCTTCCGTTACAGATTATTCAAGTCCGTAAACGGCCTTTTCATTGTAGTTGTACTGCGAATCCAAAGAAATCAGAGTCTTGGAACGGGTGATTCCTGGAATCTGATTGCACATCTTGTCGGCAATGATGCCGGAAAGCTGCTGATTGTCTCTGACTCGTGCAATTGCCGCCAAATCATATTCGCCGACGACAGCGTGGACTTCTGCGATGCCGTCGACTGCGAGAATTTCTTTGATGACGTTGGCAAGGCTGTGGCGCTCCACATTGAGCAGGATGATTGCTGTTACCATGAGGAAGATTCCTTTCTTGAATGTTGTAAAGAGTGATTGGATTTTTGTTTTTGTCAGATGGTAGTTTTTGCTTTTTCTACTGCTAACATAACGCTATTCCGGCGGAATGCAAGTCATTTTTCGGGAAAAAAACAGTTTTTTTGCCTCTTTTGTTGAAAATGACGCTCACAAACGGCATATTATTAGGGGTGGATTGCATTTTTCCGGTCATTCTCCATCCTGTCCGGCGGGGTCTTTGCAAATCCCGCCGAAATCGGTTTTTCGTATCAATCAAATACCCTCACATGGAGTTCAAATATCATGGAAATTACTGCTGGAATTGCCTGCGGACTGAAATTGGCGGATTTGCCGGAAGAGTACCCTGTTCGTCCGACTTCGGTTCGCTCTCGTCGTGCTTTTTTCGACAGCCTCGGCACTCTTGACGGCAAAGTTTTTGCCGATTGTTTCGCCGGGTCTGGCATTATGGGGCTGGAAGCCGCCAGCCGCGGTGCTTCTGAGGTGATTTCTGCGGAAGAATCTCCGTCAGTTCTTGCTTTGATTCGCAAAAATTCAGCGCGTGTACAGCGGACCGGCATCACAGCCCGGTTTCATCTCATCCCCGGTACTCTTCCGAAATCGCTTCATGTGCGTGTGCTTCCTCCCCGGCCTGACATCGTGTTTGCGGATCCGCCCTATGCTGCTTCCATGAGCCTTTTGGAAGCCTTGACCGGCGATTCTGTTTTTACGGAGTGGGCATCCTGTGCGGATTTATTCTGGGAACTTCCTGATTTCCCCTGTGATTTGAAGCCGCCGAAAGCGCCGTGGCATTTAATGGGAATCCGCCAGCTTGGTGCCTCCCGTTTCCTGCTGATTCGTCAGCAGTCCTGAAAATTTTTTACAACGATGAAAAAAGCATCTCCGTTTCAGTTTGGGAGATGCTTTTTTGTCGCGCGATTTTGAACTGAAAACATTATTGTTTCGTCTCATTCCCCGAAACAGAATGTCGATAATCACGGAGCTTTTTCAGAATCAAATCACGCAGTTCGAATACTTCGTCCGTGTAGATTTCACGTACCGGATCGGGCAGCTGTTCAATTTCGCCCAGCAAATCATTGACGTCTGCGAGAAAACGTTTCGTCAATGCAATGCGGAATGTGAGCAAATCACCCTCATCCAGCCGCACAATATCCACGGATCGCGCCATGATTTTGCCGACCAGCGTCATTGCCCGGACCATGGTTCGGCTGACGTCTTTGTCTTCCAGCGATGCGAAATATTCGCACAGCTCCATAGCGAGTCTGGATGCGGTATTGTACACATCCGCTCCGTCTTTCTGCTTGATGAAATCCTCATCCGTAACATCCGGCTCATCCTCCGGATTGTCCGGCGAAAAATCATCTCCGCCGAAATCTCCTCCGTGAAAATTCTGCGGATCGTTGTGCCGTATGCGTTTGTAGATGACTTTGTCTTCATCGGGCAAATCGATGTAGCGCGGCAGTTCCTTCAGATAGTCGTGGACGCGCTCATCGTCGAGCCGGATTTCTTTTTCCCATTCAAATTCGCTGCGATTGTCCTCATCGCCATCGAAAAAATCGGACATGTGGTTATTGCTCCTGCTGTTTCCCGGCAAGCTCTTCCATGCGCAGACGGTGTGCTTCATCGAGGCGGGCGACCACGTCGACTGCCGGGACATCGCCCCACAGGCTTTCCAGCTGATAGCGTTCGCGGGCTTCTCCTGTCATCACGTGGATGAGCAGGAATCCGTAGTCCACGATGACCCACTGGCTTTGCGGTGCGCCGTCCACTGTGATGGGGCGGACGTCGTATTTGTTGCGGACTTCGCGCTGAATGTGTTCTGCGATTGCTCCGATATGCGGATCGGAGAGACCTGTGCAGATCATGTAGTAGTTTGCGATTGCGCCGTCTGCGTCGTTCATATCGAGAAGCAGGATATTTTCGCCTTTGCGGTCGTAAGCGACCTGTTCGCAGAGTTCAATGATTTGCTGTTCTTGTTCTTTGGTTGTTTTTTGCAGCATGATTGTATTTCCTTATTTCGTGAGGTAGAGTTTGTGTTCTGTCAGGTATGTTTGCACTTCCGGCGGCAGACATTCCGATACATCCGCTCCCGCCTGAATCATGCCCCGGAGGTCTGATGAGGCGAAATGATACTCCGGTGCATGGCTCAGTATGGTTGCGTGGAGTCGCTTTGCCGTTTCCATGGGCCAGTGTTCTGCGAGCAGTGCCGTGCTGACCGGGAAATCATGACGGGGATAGGTGAGGAAACTGCACTTTTCGGCAAGTTCCTCCGCATGATACCAGGTGTGAAGCTGACACAGCGAATCGCTTCCGATGACCCAGCGGAACGCATGTTCCGGGTATTCCCCGCAGATTGCATTCCATGTATCAATCGTATAGGATTTTCCCGCTCGTTTCGTCTCGAAATCGCTGACGTCCATCCCGTCTTTGCCCTCAATCGCCAGCCGGATCATCTCCATGCGCTCTTCAAACGGTGTGATCTTCAGCATCCCTGCTTTGTGCGGCGGACATGCCGCAGGCAGGAAGACCACACGGTCGGCATACCCTGCATGGAGAATGTATTCTGCTATGCCGGTATGACCTTTGTGGAGCGGATCAAATGTTCCGCCGAAAAGTGCGATTTTCATGAATTGAGCTTGTAAAAACGGTGGATTTGTGTTATAGTTTAGGGTATCTCTGTGAATTTGGAAAGTTCCCGATCATGAGAGACATCCTTGAAAAACGTTTCCGGAAAATGATGTGTTTCCGGAAGAAAATCTTTATCCTCAGAGCTGATTTCAAAAGTCATTGGCGGAATTTCTGTTTTTAATCTTCCGGCAGGACTTTAAAATTTCACTCCTTAATACAATAGCTTCAAAGCGCAGAAAAGGCAAATTGAAATGCAAAACTTCTTGAAATTTCGGTTCATTCCCGGCACACCCATGGAAAAAGCGGCTTATGCTGTCGTTCGTCGCTTGCAGGAAGCCGGGCATAAAGCCTTTTTTGTCGGCGGTGCAGTCCGTGATTTACTGCTGGGACGCACTCCGGATGATATTGACGTTACTACCTCTGCTTTGCCTGACCGGATATCTGCGTTGTTTGACAAAGCCATTCCTCTTGGGGCGTCTTTTGGAATTATCACGGTCATTATGGATGAGATTCCTGTGGAGGTCGCCACTTTCCGGGCAGAGCGCGGCTATTCGGATGGACGGCATCCCGACCATGTGGAATACACCGATCAGGAGGAACTTGATGTTACGCGTCGCGATTTCACGGTGAATGGTCTGCTTCTGAATCCGGTTGCGGGAATGGTTTATGACTACGTGGGCGGACTGTCGGATTTGAAACGCGGTTATCTGCGGGCGATTGGCGATCCGCTTGTGCGTTTTTCGGAAGATCAGCTTCGTATTTTGCGTTTTGTGCGTTTCACAGCCTCGCTTGGTTTTGAACCGGATGAAGCCACTGCTTCTGCCGCAAAGCACTTTGCTGACCGTATTGATTCAGTTGCGAAAGAACGGGTCAAAAACGAGCTGGAAAAAATTCTGACAGGTGCGGACCCGGAATGCGGAATGCGTCTCCTTGATCAGCTTGATATTATGAGAGAAGTCCTGCCCGGTATTTTTGCCCTGCATGGAAAGGAGCAGCCTGCGAAATACCACCCCGAAGGCGATGCGTTTGAGCATACCATGCTTTTGCTGCGTCATGCGTTCTGGCGTACTCCGCAGGTCATGTGGAGTGCATTGCTTCACGACATCGGGAAAGGCGTTACTCAGTCATGGAAAGACGGCGTGCCTCATTTTTACGGACACGAAGCAGTCGGCGCGGCGATGGCGGAGGATGTTATGCGTGATTTGCGCGCTTCTCGCGAACTGATGGATTGTGTTTCGACGACAGTTCGCAATCACATGCGGTTTTCCCATGTGGACGAGATGAAGCCTGCCAAATGGAAACGCATTATTCGTGAACCGAATTTCCCTGTCGAACTGGAAATTCATCGATTGGATTGCATGGCCTGCCACGGCTTGATGGAGAATTATCTCCTCATGCTTGACCGCATGATTCAGCTTGAACGGGAACCCGTTCCGGTCGCGCCTTTCCTTACGGGACAGGATTTAATCGGGCAGGGGATTGTTCCGGGACCTGTTTTCAAGGTGATTTTGGGCGAAGCCGAGGATTTGCAGCTGGAAGGTATTTTCCGTAATCGGGAAGATGCTTTGAACTGGCTGTCTGTTCGGAAAATGACAATTCTGAAAATGAAACAGCACTTCCGCGTCTGATAAATCAGAGGCCGTCAGAAATATTCGATGGGACATTCCGGAATGGATTCCAGAAAGGAACGCCCGTAATATTTTGTGATGATGCGGGGATCGAGCACCACGATAATTCCCGTATCGGTTTTACTGCGGATAAGCCGCCCGATTCCCTGCCGGAATTTCAGCACTGCATCTGGAATGGAATAATCGCGGAACGGTTCCCCGCCGAGTTTGCGGATGGCGTCGCATCTCGCTTCAATCAGCGGATGATTCGGTACTGCAAACGGAAGTTTCGTGATGATGACGTTGCTGAGTGCGTCTCCCGGCACATCCACTCCGGTCCAGAAGCTGGATGCCCCGAAAATCACCGAGGATTTGACCTTTTTGAACTCCGACAGCATTGCGGAGCGGGACAGGGTATCTCCATGAACCAGCAGATTGATTCCCTGCGCAAGAAAATGATTGGACAGTCGTGAAACGCATGAATTCAGCATGTTGAAACTGGTGAACAGAACAAATGCGTTTCCGTTTGTTTTGTCCACGAATGTCCTGATTTGTTCCGCCGCTTTTTCCGTATAGTTCTGCTCATTCGGCTGCGGCATGGTGCGGGAAACGAAAAGTTTGACCTGATGTTTGTAGTTGAACGGTGTATCCAGAATCAGGCCATCTCCGTGATGAAAGCCCACCCGGTTGGCGAAATAGGTCAGAGAGTCGCGGACAGCCAGCGTCGCGCTGGTCAGAATAACCGGTTTTCCTGAAGAAAATAGAATGTTGCCGAGCAGTTGGGCGATGTTCAGCGGGGCCGATATGAGCTCTGTTTGCCGTGAATAACGCGAAAAGCGCGACTGTCGTCCTTCCACCCAGTACACTTGGTCCGGCAGACTCATGTGGATGAACTGGTCGATTTCCGTACACGTGCAGTTGCATCGTTCCAGTTGTGCTTCCAGCTCGATTTTCAGCCCGGCTTCTTCCTGTGCCTTGATGAATTCATTCAGATGCCGCCCCAGCATATCCAGTTTGCCGGACAGGCTGTCTTCAAATTTCCCGGGTTTCGTAACGCGGATAATCTGGTCGGGACTTTTGTCCAGCGGTTCGTCGAACTGGGCGAAAAATCCGGTCATTGCCTCATGGACCTCGGACACTTCTCCGCGGATGGACATGGAGTCAGAACCCGGCTTCATCAGCAGTCCGCGTCCGTTGACGGGGTTGAAAAGCCTGTTCAGCATGGCGCGAATCATGCCGGAATGGACTTGCAGTCCCAGATGCCTTGCCGCATTGTCTTCCAGAGTATGGGCTTCATCGAAGATGACCGCACAATACTGCGGCAGCGGACAGTTTTCCTGCTGTTCGATGGCTCTGATTTTCAAATCCGTGAAAAACAGTGCATGATTGGTTACTACGATGTCCGCCTTGTCCCACGTATGCCTCGCTTTCCAGTAAAAACACGAATGAAAATGCTTGCACTTGGGCCCCATGCAGGACGATGCCTCACTGCAAACACAGGTCCACAGCTGCGGATCAAGCCTGAATTCAATCTCGGATTTGCTGCCCGTTTCGGTGGTCCGCGCCCAGTCCAGAAGCTGCTGGATGTCTGTAACTGCCGTGTCTGCCGGAATCAGTTCTTCACGATGTTCTCCGCCCGCCATCATCAAACGGCGTTTGCAGAGATAATTGGAGCGTCCTTTTGCAATGACGTAGGTGAAATCCTCGTCCATGAGTTCGCTCAGAATCGGCAGATCTTTCGAGACCAGCTGCTCCTGCAAATTGATGGTTTCCGTGGTAATCAGCACGCATTGGCGCATGGCGCGGGCGTGATAAATCGCCGGAACCAGATACGCGAAACTTTTGCCGACTCCCGTCGGGGCTTCCACCAGCAGGTTGTGTCGATCCGCCAGTGCTTCCGCCACCGCAAACGACATTTGTTCCTGCTGTTCCCGCCGTTCGTAGGGGCGTCCGCCCGCTTCTTCCGCATGTTTCAGCGGCGTATCCTCCCCGAAAAAGGCACGTGTGCGCGCCAGCGCATCGGATGCGATGGGGCCTTGTGTCAAATCGGGATTGTTGACGGGCAGAATCACCGGAAAGCTCCTGCGGAATGCGGATTGTTATTGTTCGTCGGATATTTTGCAGATGGAGCAGTGGCGGCAGTCGAAATCCGCAGGTGGTGTGTATTTCCCGCCGTTCTTTTTGGCTTTGCGCATATTCAGCAGATTCATCCCGCCGAGAACCAGTCCCAGAAGAATAAATCCGCCGGGAGCCTGCTTCATGATGGAGAACCCGGTGTCCCACAGCTGCATGTGAATGGAGAATATGGTACCGGATGCCAGAAATTCACGAATGCATCCCAGTGTCCCCAGTACGCATGTGAAACCAAGCCCCATGCCGATTCCGTCGGCGACCGAGCTGATCAGTCCGTGTTTGGAGGCGAATGCTTCGGCTCGTCCCAGTACGATGCAGTTCACTACGATCAGCGGCAGGAAAAGCCCCAGTGCGTGGAAAATGGATGGAAAATAGGCCTGAAGCAGCAGTTTTACCACGGTAACGAATGTCGCTATCACAACAATATAGCATGGAATGCGGATTTTATCCGGCACGATTTTGCGAATCAGCGAAATCACCAGATTGCTGCCTGCCAGCACAAATGTCGTTGCCAGCCCCATGGAAAAACCTTTGATGGCATCCGAGGAAGTCGCCAGTGTGGGGCACATCCCCAGCACAAGCACCAGAACAGGGTTTTCTTTCCACAGTCCCTTGGTCAGTTCTTTGAAAAAGCTCATTGTTTGTTTTCCTCCGCTTCATTGCTCAGATAATCACGCATTGCGGTCGCGGCATTCCACACCAGATTGCGTACTGCGGTGGAGGATATGGTCGCGCCGGAAACAAAATCAACCTGTTTCTTGGTCCACGGGGTATCTTCTGCGGTTTTTCCCTTGTAGGAATCCAGTGCCTTGTTGGCGGGCAGTCCTTCAGGCTGCTTTTCCCCGCGCAGGACCTGCGAAATCGTGCGCTGATTTTCTCGATTGGTTACGCGTGTGCCGATTCCCGGTGTTTCGTTGTGGTTGGATTTGATGATGACCGTGCCGACTTTGCCGTCCGGCTCAAATCCCACCAAACCTGTGATGGTGCCGCCGAATCCGTATGCGGAGGACTCCACCACATAGCCCGCAATCTTTCCGCCGGAACGTGCGATGTACATGTTCAGCGGATTCCCGTTGCTGTCTGTGATGGTTTTTGTTTCCTGCGCAGGATTGTTGTCGAAAGCAGGCAGAATCAGCGCAAGCGATTCTGCGGTTTCCTTGTCCTGGGCGTCGCGGATTGGCTTGGCTGTCTTCATTGCCGTTACGGCCATTACGAATGTCGATAGCCCGCACACCATAAACAGAAAAAATGCCAGATAAAATGGATTGGATGCTTTTCTGAGGTCGTTCATTTGATTTCTCCTCTGCGCATTTGTACGCCTGCGGCGCGGGTCGAGGTCCAGCCGAACGGATGTGGTCTGAAAATCCTGTCAATCAGCGGTACCAGCGCATTCATGAACAGTATCGAGAAGCTCACTCCCTCAGGATAGCCGCCCCAGATGCGGATGATGCAGGTCAGCATCCCGATCATAATGCCGAAAAACAGACTTCCCCAGCCGGTCATCGGCGATGTAACCATATCAGTCGCCATGAAAAATGCCCCGATCATGACGCCGCCCGAGAGAATATGGAAGACCGGTCCCGGTGTCAGTTCCGGTGCAAAAGCATGAACAATCCCTGTGAAAAGTGCGATGGAGCCAAGCATTCCCAGCGGCACTTGCCATTTGATGAGGCGCAGAAACATCAGTCCGAGACCGCCGATTAAAATGGCCAGTGCACACGTTTCCCCCAGAGATCCTCCCGTATTGCCGATGAAGTATCTCCAGTACATTTCAGATGTGGACAGTGCATCCATGACGCTTTCCGAACCGGATGCCAGTTTCGCAAGTCCCAGCGGCGTTGCTCCTGTCTGGAAATCTGCCGCCGCCGCATGTTTGGTCGCGGATGTAACGAAATCCGCCGCCGCTTTCTGAACCGTCGGAGGAAGCATTGCCGGTGCCCGCATGGTCCATGTCATCATGGGACCGGAGAATCCCGCAAGCAGTGCTGCGCGTGCCGCAGCCGCCGGATTGAATGGATTTTGTCCGAGTCCTCCGAAAAGCTGTTTCACAATGATGATTGCGAAAAAACAGCCGGTCATGCAGAGCCACCACGGAGCCGTCGGAGGCAGATTCAATGCCAGAATCAGACCCGTAACCAGTGCGCTCCCGTCTTTCAGTGTGGATTTCTGATGCAGTGCCATGTCCCAGAGCTGTTCAAAAATCAAACAGAATGCACTGCAATAGAAAATGACCAGCACCGCATGAAAACGGAAGTGCCAGATGGAAGCCGCAATCACCGGAAGCAGGCAGAGCACCACCTGCATCATGATTTTGGAAATGCTTGAGCCTTCATGCACATGCGGCGATGTGCTCATGACCAGCATTTCACAGCCCGGCATGTTTTTCTGTTCGTTTTGTTTCATTGTATCATTCATCTTGCCTTACCTCACGAATGTTTCATCGCGGCTTTTGCTTTCGCCGCCTGACGTTCTGCGATAATCTCCGATTTCGCCCGGCGGAAGTGCTGAACCAGCGGACGTTTCGCGGGGCAGACATAGGCGCATACACCGCATTCCATGCAGTCCATGACATTGAGATGTTCCGCCTCGTGGAAATGTTCGCTTTCGACCATGACACTGATGGAACCCGGCTGAAGGTGCATGGGGCAGTTGTCCACGCATCTGCCGCAGCGGATGCACGGATCGGAGGTATATGCCCCTGTTTCCTTCGCGCTGAGAAGCAGAATCCCGGAGGTATTTTTCGTAACTGTTACGTCCAGCGTCATCTGGGCAAAACCCATCATCGGACCGCCCATAATGAGTTTCGCCGCATGAGATTTCGTCCCTCCCGCGAATCCCAGAGCTTCACGCACCGGCGTCCCGATTCGCACAATCCATGTCGACGGATTGACGACCGGTGTGCCCGTAATCGTGGTGTAGCGTTCAATCAGCGGATGCCCTTCTGCTACGGCATCGTAAATCGCTGCGCACGACCCCACGTTTTGAACTACGCACCCCACGTCCATGGGCAGACCTCCGGTCATGACACAGCGTCCGGTGAGTGCATAAATCAGCTGTTTTTCGCCGCCCTGCGGATAGCGGACGGGCAGCGGCACGACGGTAACACCATATTGGTCTGCGAGTTTGTTCAGTGCCTCAATCGCGTCCGGCTTGTTGTCTTCGATTCCCAGCAGAATCCGTTCCACATTGAGTATTTTTGCCGCAATCGCCGCTCCTTCCAGGACTGCTTTTGTGCGTTCCAGCATCAGCCTGTGGTCGGCTGTCAGATACGGTTCGCACTCCGCACCGTTCAGTATGAGCGTATCGATGATTTTTTCAATCGGCGGAGTGAGTTTGATATGGCACGGAAATGCCGCGCCGCCCATGCCCACTATGCCTGCTTCTGCGATGCGGTGTCTCAAGTCCGTTATATCCGCTTGTCGCCAGTCCTTGATTGGTTCCAGACCCGTGTCCCATTCATCCTTGCCGTCGGCAATGATTTCGATGGCGGGCACATTCGGTCCGTTTGCTCCGGGGATGTCCGCAACATCGCCGACGGTTCCGCTGGTCGGTGCGTGGAGCGGAGCCGAAACAAATCCGTCTGCTTCCGCGATTTTCTGACCTTTTGCCACGTGCTGACCTTTTTCAACGATCAGTTTCGGCGGTTTCCCGATATTCTGGCGCAGGACCACATAATATTTTTCAAGCAGCGGCGCATATTGTGCGGGGACTTGATTGGAAAGCTCTTTCCCGTCGTAAGGGTGTACGCCTCCGCGGAAATGCCATATTTTGAAATTCGTGAGGCTCATTTCTTCTTTGTCTCCTTTCCGCAGGTGCAATTCGCCGGAAGCAGTTCGAGTTTCAGATGCTGTTCTGCGGTGGCAAGCACGCCGGTGGGGCATTTGACGCGTTCCGGGAAGTCCGGCGCCGGAGGATTGCTGTAATTGATTTGAAGAAGATTCGGCTGGATTACCACTGCCGAACTGTCTGTGCGGGCGCACTTCTTGCAGGCAAGACACGGATTCATGCACGAGGCGCGTTTCTTCAGAGGCTTGTTCAGGGAACTGCAGTAAATATGAACTTTTGCCGTGATTGGAACCAGTCGGATGAGCTTGCGCGGGCAGACCTGTGTACAGCGTCCGCATCCGATGCAGAGTTCAGGATGCACAAATGCCAGTCTGTCGCGGATTTCGATGGCTCCCGATTTGCAGACGCGCGCACATGACCCGTAGCCGAGGCATCCGTAGTGGCATTCTTTGTCGCCGTCGCCCACCAGTGACGCGGAACGGCAGTCCATGATTCCGTTGTATTCTTCATGGTGCGAAGTATGGCTGTAAGACCCGCTGCAGAACACCACGGCGACTTTGCGTTCGCGGACTGTGATTTCATGCCCCGCAATCAGCCCTATTTTCTTAAGCGCTTCGCTGCTTACTGAGTTGCAATTGGATGGATCGGCATTCTGGTGAATGATGGCTGACGCAAAATCTGCGCATCCGGCATAGCCGCATCCGCCGCAGTTCGCTCCCGGCAGAAGCTCCTGCACCGATTCCACGCGCGGATCAACTTCCACGTCAAACTTTTTTGCCGCAAATCCGATCAGCAGTCCGAGTGCCAGCCCGACAATCGCCAGTACAATCGTTGAAATAAGAACAGTCAGCATTGCCGGTTCTCCTTATTTCACGAGTCCGGAAAAGCCCATGAATGCCAGTGCCAGAATCCCTGCTGTAACCAGTGCGATTGCCGGACCTTCCATGGCTTTCGGGGTGCGGGAGGCCGCGAGACGTTCCCGCAGACTTGCGAAAAGAAGCAGTGCCAGCCCGAATCCCGCTCCTGTTGAGAATCCGAAAAGTGTGGATGCCAGAATGCTGCGTCCCTCGTCTGCGTTCATTTCTGCTGCGCCCAGTACGGCGCAGTTTGTGGTGATCAGCGGCAGATAAATCCCCAGTGCCACATACAGGGACGGCGTGAATTTTTTCATGATGATTTCCACAATCTGAACCAGTGCCGCGATGACCACGATAAACAGCAGAATGCGGGTGAATGACAGGTCGATTTCCTGCCCGTTTACCTTAAATTTCGTCGCAATCAGAAAACGGTTGAATAATGCTGTTACAAAGGATGCGAGCGTCATCACGAAAACCACAGCCCCGGACATGCCGAGTGCTGTCTCGATTTTCTTGGAAACGCCCAAAAACGGGCAGATGCCCAGAATGCGCGATAATACGACATTGTTGACGAGAATCGCGCCGACTGTTACGAGCAGTAATGTGTGGAAATCCATAGTCGGAATAACTCGTTTGAAACAATTCTTCTCTTGATTCAGTCCCGATGATGTTCAGAATACAGCAGAACTCTCTCTCAATCAAAAAATTGCTTTGTGAAATGACTTGCTGAATGAATCAGTCTGATTCTTATTGATGAACCTCTCCTGAAAAACTCATTTTTTAAAGCTGTTTTCAGGTTTTGAAATGAACTCGGAAAGGTTATCCCCTCTTAATTTGTTTTGACTGGATGCGGGAACACCTCGCTAATCTCCCCGTTTCCCGTTTTCTGAATCATCCATGATTCATTCGCGAAAAAAGGTGTTCCCGTATGGTTTGGTCGGTTATTGTCCGATGACGGTAACGCGTGCAATCAGAATCGGAGTAACCGGCACATCGCTATACATGCCGGCGGAGGTCGTCTGGGTGCTTTCGATGGCGCGAACGACATCCATTCCGTCCGTAACCTTGCCGAACACGCAGTAGCCGAAGCCGCGAGGCGTGTTGTCGGTGTGGTTCAGAAAATAATTGTTTTCGGTATTGATGAAGAACTGTGAGGTTGCACTGTCAATAACAGAGGTACGGGCCATTGCGATGGTTCCGATTTCATTGGAGAGACCGTTGCCTGCTTCATTCTTGATCGGAGCCATGGCCGGCTTCTGTCGGAGATTGGCTTCGAGTCCGCCTCCCTGTATCATAAATCCCTTGATGACTCGATGGAATACGGTTCCCGCGAAAAAGTTGGATTTCACGTATGCGAGGAAGTTTGCCACTGTAATCGGGGCTTCTTTCTCGAAAAGTTCGAGCGTGATATTGCCGAGAGAGGTTTCCATTAATACCTGGGGATTTGCCATGTTTGTGCTCCTGAAAAAATGTTGTGAAAATGTTGATTAAATTATATAAATATACCTTAAAAAAACGAATAATCAAGAGATAGATGGATATTTTTGTATTCTTTTCATTTTTTTTCTTGGTTTTTACTTGAATCTTGCCTCCCTGCGATATATATTTTATCAATTTTCGTCCTCTTGTATTCCGTCCGTTTCGGACTGATGCGGAGACTGTCCTGAAAAACTTAAACAGATAGGAGTTACATCTATGATTTCTCCCGTTTTCGCCGCAGCTTCTTTCGGCGGTGTCGCTCTGCTGATTGCTGCTCTTTTTTTCATCCTTTTTGTAATCGTTGTTACATTCGTTTCCCGCTATAAAAAATGTCCTTCCGATCAGGTCATGGTTATTTACGGTAAGACGGGCGGTCAGCGTGCCGGACGCTGTATTCATGGCGGTGCCGCTTTCATTTGGCCCGTGATTCAGGATTACGGTTTCCTTTCTCTTCGTCCTGTCCAGCTGGATGTGAATCTGCAAAATGCTCTGTGCCTCCAGAACATCCGAATCAATGTCCCCAGCGTTTTTACCGTCGGTATCAGTATTGATGAAACCCTGATGGGAAACGCCGCCAACCGTTTGCTTGGTTTGAAGCAGGATGACATTGCAGAACTTGCCCGCGATATTATCCTTGGTCAGCTGCGTCTCGTGATTGCATCCATGACCATTGAGCAGATTAACTCCGACCGTGAAACTTTCCTTCGCCAGATTGAAGACAATGTGGCGGAAGAATTGAACAAGATTGGTCTCCAGCTCCTGAACGTCAACGTTACCGACATCACCGATGAAAGCGGTTATATTGATGCAATCGGAAAGCGCGCCGCTGCCGAAGCCATCAACAAAGCCCGTATCGATGTGGCGGAAGAAGAGCGAAAAGGCGGAATCGGTGAAGCCGAAGCCCGCAAACTCCAGCGTATCGCCGTGTCGCAGGCGGAAGCAGAGGCCCAGTCAGGGGAAGCCAATGCTGATAAGGAACGCCGTATCGCCATTAAGCAGGCGGAAGCGGAAGCCCAGTCCGGTGAAGCCAACGCCGATAAGGAACGCCGTATCGCTGTGAAGCAGGCGGAAGCGGAAGCTCTCTCCGGGGAAGCCAATGCCGATAAGGAACGCCGTATCGCCGTGAAGCAGGCGGAGGCCACCGCAATCGATGGTGAAAATATTTCGGCCATCGAGATTGCTCAGTCCAATGCAAAACGTGCCGAACAGGAAGCCGATGCATTCTTCAAAGCGGAAGCCGCCAGAAAAGTTGCAGAAGCGAACATCCGTAAAGCAAACTTTGAAGCGGAAGAACAGGCTCAGGTCGCCCGTGCCAGAATGGAAGAAGAAAGACAGCGCGCCGAAACCATCGTCGCCGCAAAGATTGACAAAGAACAAATTGTCATCGAAGCTCAGGCGAAAGCCGCAAAACTCGAAGAAGAAGCACGCGGTGAAGCGTCCGCCATCTTCCAGAAATACGAAGCCGAAGCAAAAGGCAACTTTGAAATCCTCCGTGCCAAGGGCGAAGGTTATCGCAAAATCATCGAATCCTGCGGCAATAATTCGGATGCGGCTACCAAAATGCTCCTCATCGAAAAACTCGAAGAGATTGTCAAGCTCCAGACCGAAGCGATTAAGAATATCAAAATCGACAAAATTACGGTTTGGGATTCTGCCGGAAAAGGCGATGGCAAGACTTCGACTGCCAATTTCCTCAGCGGCATGATGCAGAGTCTTCCTCCCATTCACGATGTCGCCGCAATGGCTGGCGTGGAACTCCCGCAGTATCTTGGCTCCGTGAAAGCGGACAAAGCTGAAAAAAGCGAATCCGCCCCTCAGACCAGACTCTGAACGTTCTGAATACTCTCCCCGTGTTTGTTCATAGGGAGAAGATGAAACGGAAACATGTCTTTTTATGGGATGTGTTTCCGTTTTTGCTTTTGGGGACTTTAGACCGGCTGTGTCAAAAGACAGACCGGGAACTTCAAAAACGTGCTTTTTCCCGGATATTTCTTGTATTTTACCCGAAACGGTGGTATAGTAATATTAATATCGTTCTGTCCATTGCTTTTGAGACTTGTCTCTCATAAGTGATTTGTTTTTATATTTTCCACATCTTTCTTCAATACCTGTTTTCAGAAGTCATTTGGGGGAATCTCGATTTGCCGGAGAATCTTTTGAAAGCAGAAAAAAAGACGAAGGTTTTACGATGAGCAATATTCGCACCCAGTACATTTTTACCTCGGAATCCGTTTCTGAGGGGCATCCTGACAAAGTCTCTGATCAGATTTCGGATGCTATCCTTGATGCCTGCCTGAAGCAGGACCCCGAAAGCCGTGTCGCCGTGGAAACCCTTTGTACGACTCAGCTGATTGTGATTTCCGGCGAGATTACCACACGCGCCGTCGTCGATTATGAGAAAATCGCACGTTCTATCGCTTGTGAAATCGGCTACAATGACCCGAAACTTGGGTTCGATGGCAATACATGCAAAGTCGAAGTCTTTATTCATACGCAGTCTCCCGATATTTCGCAGGGCGTTACTGCGGGCGAAGGTCTCCACAAGGAGCAGGGAGCCGGCGATCAGGGCATGATGTTCGGCTATGCCTGCAATGAAACCGATGCTCTTATGCCTGCTCCGGTTTATTATGCACATCGCATTGTCGCCGAACTTGCCCGTATGCGCAAAACTATGCCGGAAAAGTATCCTTTCCTCCGTCCCGATGCGAAAAGTCAGATTTCCATGCGGTATGTCAACAATAAGCCTGTTGCGATTGATACGATTGTCGTTTCTCATCAGCATGACGAAAATGTTTCAAAAGAGACTTTGGAAGATGCCATCCATACTGCTGTCGGAAATGTGATTCCTGCCGCTTTGCTGACGGACAAGACGCTGTATCACATCAACCCGACCGGGCGTTTTGTCCTTGGCGGACCTGCCGGTGATACCGGCTTGACCGGACGCAAAATTATCGTCGATACCTACGGCGGTGTTTCTTCTCACGGCGGCGGTGCATTCTCCGGCAAAGACCCCAGCAAAGTTGACCGTTCTGCCGCATATATGGCGCGTTACATTGCGAAAAATATTGTCGCTTCCGGTCTTGCTGACCGCTGCACCATCCAGTGCGCTTATGCCATCGGCGTGGCGAAACCTGTCTCAATCTACGTGAATACGTTTGACACCGGAAAACTTGCGGATGACGGCCTGCTGGAAAAAATCGTTTCCGAAGTCTTCGATATGACTCCTGCCGGAATCATTCGCGAACTGAAACTGAAGACCCCGGAAGGATGGTCCTACAATCAGACTGCTTCCTACGGCCATTTCGGACGCAGTATCTTCCCGTGGGAGCAGACTTCCCGTACTGCGGATTTGCTCAAAGCCGCTGCGAAATATCTTTGATTTGACCTTTTTCTCTGGTCTGTCATGATGCCTCCGCATAATCAGCCTTTTGTCGTCGGTGTCGGTACTGCGATTGTTGATTTGACTGCTTATGTGGAGGATTCTTTTGTCTCTGCACTCGTCCCCGAAGGAAAAGGCGGTACGGTTCATGTGTCTGCCGCCCGCCTGAATCATTCACTTCATTGTCTGGAGAAAGCCGGTATCCCCGTTGTGCAGAATCCCGGCGGCTCTACGGGAAATCTTTTGTGCGGCTTGTCCCGGCTCGGCTTTCGCACCGCCATGTTTACCAAGCTCGGAAACGATTCGTTCGGCGATTTCTATGCACGGACGTTTGAGGAGGAGGGCGGTTGCTCCGATTATTTCCTCAGGACGTCTGAATACGAAACAGGGCGTTGTCTCGCTTTTGTAACCCCGGATGCTGAACGCACTTTCCTTACCTGTCTTGGTGCTTCTGCCGCGATTGTTCCTGATGAAATCCCTCCCGCCCTGTGTCGCGGTGCGTCTTTGGTTCATACGGAGAGTTATCTGCTGGCCGTTCCCCGTCATATCCCCGCCGTTTTGTCCGGTGCGCAGACGGAGAATGTTCCCGTCAGTATGGATTTGGCGTCTCCGAATATGGTGCGTTCCTGCGGCGAAATCATGCACGCCATGTACCCTCATTCTGTGGAAATCCTGTTCGGCAATGAAACGGAATTTGCACTCTACACCGGCAAAAACGCCCCCGAAGAGATACTTCAATCCGTTCAAAGCGATTTCCCCGTTGTCGGCTTGAAATTGGGGGCAAAAGGTTCCTTGGTTCGTATCAAAGACGACATCGCCCGCATTCCTGCTGTCCCCGTGAAAGCGGTTGATACCATTGGGGCAGGGGACTATTGGCAGGCAGGATTCATCTATGGTTATTTGAATCATTTCCCTGCTGAATTGACCGGGCGTATTGCTTCCATGATGGGGGCCGCTGCCGTTTCCTCCCATGGTGCCCGCATTCCAGCTCAAAAAATGGCCTCCCTGAAACTTGAAATTCAACACCTCATCGACACTTTCCCCCGCTGATTCACATTACCCTTTTTCCTCCCGTATTACCCTGTTTATTTCCCCTTTTTCAAGTTTTCTTTCGTTCTTCCCCATTCTCTTCCCCATTCTCTTTCTTTTTCTCTTCCTTTTTCTCTTCCATATCACCCCGTTCTTCCCCCGTTTTCTCACTTTTTTCTCCTGTATTCTCCCTTTATTTTCTGTTTTTATAATCCATGGTTATTTTCTTATCGATATTTTTCTTACTTATTCCCTCTTTTTATTTGACTTTTTCCCTTTCCAGGTGTATAGTAATATTTTATAAAATCCGTATTTCACAAATCTTTGAAGGAGATTTTTTCATGAGAAAAGTTCTGATTCCGACCAAACTCGACAAAGTCGTCGCCGAAATCCTCGGCAAAAAAGGATTCACTGTCGTCCAGAATCCTGATCTTCCCCTCGCTGACCTCGCTGCCGCAAATCCTGATGCCAATGCCATCATCGTTCGCAGTGAAAAGGTTACACCGGAAATCATGGACGGACTCAAGGATTTGAAACTTGTCGTTCGTGCTGGTGCCGGTTTCGACAACATCGACATCCGTCATGCCCGCAAACTCGGCATTGACGTCATGAATACACCGGGTGCCAACTCCAATGCTGTTGCAGAAGAAGTCGTCGCAGTGATTCTTGCCGCCTATCGCCACATCGTCCCCGCTGATATTTCCACACGTGCCGGCAAATGGGAAAAGAAGAGCTTCATGGGGCGCGAACTCACCGGCAAAACCATCGGTATCCTCGGACTCGGCAATATCGGTCGTCTTCTGATCAAGCGTCTCTCCGGCTTCGATGTTACAATCCTCGGCTTCGACCCTGTCCTGTCCTCCGACTTGGCGGCTTCTCTGGGTGCCAGGCTCTGCACGCTGGAAGAAATCTTCGCTCAGTCTGACATCATTTCTCTCCACATCCCCGAAAATGACAAGACCCGCGGCATGATCAATGCCTCTCTGCTCTCCCTCATGAAGCCCGGTGCCATGCTCGTCAACTGCGCCCGTGCCGGTATCGTGGATGAAAATGCCATTCGCGCCGCCAAAGAGGAAAAGAAAATCGTTTTCTGCAACGATGTTTACGCAAAAGATGCCGAAGGCGACAAATCGGTTGCCGACATTGCCGACATCATGCTCCCGCACCTCGGTGCCAGTACCAAGGAAGCCAACTTCCTTGCCGCCAAGCGCGCGGCGGAACAGATGGTTGCCTACTTTGAAGACGGCGTTACTGCCTGCGTGGTCAACAAGGGCGTTCCCGATGGTCTTGATCCCGATTACCAGACACTTGCATCCGTGCTTGCCGGAGTTGGTGCTGCCTATCTGAAAGGTGCCGCCATTTCCAGGATTGAGCTCAGCTGTTACGGCAAACTCCACAAGTTCGCCAAGTGGATGATTGCCCCGATTACCTCTGCCATTTGCCATGAATTTGACGCGTTCAGCGGTGCGGATGAAGCCATGAAGTGCCTCGAAAGCCGCGGCATTCAGTTTGAAAATCGCGAAACCGATGAAACCAAGCACTACGGCGAAGCCATTACTCTTGACTTCAAGGTCGCCGGCGGCAGCTGCTCTGTCCGCGGTACCATTACCGAAGGCAAGATTATGATTTCCCGCATCAACAACTTCGACGGCATCTATCTCCAGCCGCAGGGCGAAACCATCTTCGTTCAGTATGTGGATGCTCCGGGTGTCATCAGCCGTATCGGCGGACTCCTTGCCGGCAGAAACATCAACATCACAGACATCCGTGCTCCGCAGGGCATTGGCTCCACCAATTCTCTGCTGGTTGCCAAAGTGAATGCTCCGGTCTCCGCTGAATTGCTCAAGCAGATCAGCGACTCCGTCAGCGCAGTGAATTCGTTCACTTTCAGCTGCTGATGTCTGAACTTTGCGTGATTGCGCTCGGCGGAAATATCGGGGATGTCCCTGCGGCTTTCCGCCGTGCCGCTTCAGCTCTTTCCGGCGCAGGATTTTACGTCCTGCGCCTTTCGTCTTTTTATCAGACTTCTCCTGTTGACTGTCCTCCGGGCACTCCCGACTTCACAAATGCCGTTTTGACCGGATTCTGGGATGGCTCTCCCGAAGATTTGCTGCATCTTTGTCAGCGCATTGAAGCGGACAATGGCCGTCCGAATAATCACGGCTATCATGTGGCGCGCACCCTCGATTTGGACATCATTCTCTTTGGTTCGCGGCGAATCCGCACCCCGGAGCTGACCATCCCTCATCCGCGCGCCGCCGAACGTGATTTCGTGCTGATTCCGCTTCGTGAAATCATGCCGGAGCTTGCGAATCGTCTCACACGCTGTCCCCTTCGTCGTCCCTCGTCCGTTCCTCTGTTGTAAGTCGTGGATTTCTCAAGGGAAACATCGTCTTTTTTTACCTTTTTTTCTTGAATTATCTCGAAAAATAGTGTATATTAATTGATTAATCCATTTTCAACCGAAAAGGTCGATCACAAATGAAAATCACTCCTCAAACTGTTGTTCTTCTGAACTTCGGATGCCGTGATATCCAGAAACTCGCACGTGCTATCCGTGATCATCACATCTACACGATGGTCATGCCGAAGACAGTTGACGCAAAACGTATCCTCGCTGAACAGGCGGTCGGTATTCTGGTTTGCCGCGATGCTTCCATGCCTGCTCCCACTGCGGATGATACTGCCCGTATCTCCGAATGCAATCTCCCCGTCATGTCGGTTGTCGTGGACTCCGATCCTGTTGCCGGCCTGAATGCCATTCTTGCATTCCTCACCGACAAATGCGGCTGCACCGGTTCCTGGAAACTGGAAAACTTCATTGATGAAGCTGTCGCGGACATTCGTGCTCAAGTCGGCAAGGAACAGGTCATTCTCGGCCTTTCCGGCGGTGTCGATTCTTCGGTCGTTGCCGCTTTGATTCACAAAGCCATTGGTGATCAGCTCACCTGCGTCTTTGTCAATCATGGACTCCTTCGCAAGAATGAAGCCGAAATGGTTCAGCAGATTTTCGGGCGCAACTTCAAAATCAATCTGAAATACATCGATGCCTCCGATCGTTTCCTCGACAAGCTCGCCGGCGTGGACGAGCCTGAACGCAAGCGCAAAATCATCGGCAAGGAATTTATCGACGTTTTCGCCGAAGCCGCTGCCGAAGTCAATGCTCCTTTCCTGGCTCAGGGTACCATCTATCCTGACATTCTGGAAAGCATCCCCATGGACGGCAATCCGAAGGGCGTGATCAAGAGCCACCACAATGTCGGCGGCCTCCCCGAAAACATGAAGTTCAAACTGGTTGAACCGGTTGATCGTCTGTTCAAGGATGAAGTCCGTCAGGTCGGTCGTATGCTTGGGCTCCCGTCGGAAGTTCTTGACCGTCATCCGTTCCCCGGTCCGTCTCTGGGCGTTCGTCATCTTGGCGCCATTCGCCGCGATACCCTGAAAATGCTGGTCAAAGCCGATGCCATCGTTACAGAAGAGCTTATCAAGGCCGACTGGTATCACAAGACCTGGCAGACCTTCGCTGTTTTCCTGCCCGTGAAAGCCACCGGCATGAAGAATGGTCTCCGCACCTATGATTATGTCATTGCCATCCGTTCCATCAACAGCATTGACGCCGTTACCGCTCAGGTCGTGCGTCTGCCGTGGGAACTCATCGACAAGATGACCGCCCGCATCATCAACGAAGTGCAGGGCATCAATCGTGTCGTCTATGACGTTACTCCGAAGCCTCCCGGAACCATCGAATGGGAATAATCGGGTTGTCTCTCTGACCTCTGTACCGTCCGGTTTCATCAATCGGGCGGTTTTTTCTTGCAAAAATTACCGGAATGGTGTATATTGATTTCGTCTGATTTCTTTGCGGTATCGCATTCTTTTGACTTTTCACTTCATTGGTGCATCGCCTGTGCCTTTTCAGTGAGCTGATTTCAAACGTCATTGACGGAACGATTTGAAATCCTCTTCGGCAGGACCTTTGAAATTAGCTCCGGGGACATAATATGTTTTTCTCAAGAAAATTCTTCCCGTTTTTCGCCACATTCTTTCTTGGCGCATTCAACGATAATATCTTTCGCAATGCGCTGGTCATTTTGATTACCTATCAGTCCGGCTATTCGGAAAAAACTTCATTTACGCTGAGTTTCCTTGCCATGTGCCTGCTTATGCTTCCCTATTTTCCGTTTTCCGCCACTGCCGGACAGCTTGCCGATAAATACAGCCGCACTGCCCTGTTCCGTTTTACGAAAATGATGGAGCTTGTCCTGATGATTCCCGTTTTCTTCCTCTTTCGCATGGGAAATGTTCCTCTTCTGCTTTGCCTTCTGTTTTTCATGGGCACGCAGTCCACGCTGTTCAGCCCCCTGAAATACTCCTACATTCCGCAGGTGCTTTCCCCCTCCGAACTTCTCATCGGCAATGCCTATGTGAATGCCGGGACCTATTTTGCCATCATTCTTGGTGCTGTGCTTGGCAATTGCCTGATTACACTTCCCCATGGCGGCACCATTACCGGCGGAATCATTCTGATTGTCGCGGTGCTGGGATGTACTGCCGCATTCCTGATCCCGAAGCTCCCCGGTCTGAAACCTGATTTGAAACTCGACCGCAGTTGTTCGGTTGCCACCTGGCACATCCTGAAAATTGTCTTCCGCGACCGCATTGTCGCGCATTGCGTGATGGGGCTTTCCATGTTCTGGATGACGGCGGCCCTGTATGTGTCTCTCCTTGCCGGAGGCTGTAAAGAGATGCTTCATGCGCAGTCGTCGCTTGTCCCTGTTTTCTATCTTCTGTTCTCTGCCGGTGTGGCGGTTGGCTCTTTGCTTTGCAAACGCATTGGTGCCCGCACGAATATCATGAAACTCGTCTCTCCTGCGCTTCTTCTGATGGGCTTGTTTACCGTTGATTTCTATTTTGCCGTTACCTCCGGTGTCTTCCGCAGCGGCTCTTCCGAATCGCTCTTCACACTGCGCGAAATTGCCGTGATTCCTGCGTTCTGGCGTGCCTGTATTGACCTGATGGGGCTTTCCGCTTGCGGCGGCTTCTATTCCGTCCCTCTGAATGCTCTGATGCAGGGACGTGCCGACCGTCATGAAGTCGCCCGCATTGTTGCCGGAAACAATATTGTCAATTCTGCCGCCATTGCGTTGGGGACACTCCTTGTTATGCTCCTCACATCGACTGGCATAATGGCGTCTTCAGGCGTGATTCTTTTGTTAGCCGGTTTTAATTTTCTGACTGCTCTGTACATGCTCATCCTGCGCGGACAGGTCATCTCCGGCGATACCTCAAAAAAATGCAGTTGATTTCAAATGCGTTTGAAATTGGCTTTCAAAAAATGGAACTCAAATGAAGACTTCTTTTCAACAGCTTGTTGCCCCGTCTGAACTCGCCGCAATTCGCAGAATTGCCGATTCCATTTGGCCTGAAACATTCCGCGACATCCTTTCTCCCGAACAAATCGTCTATATGATGAAGATGATGTATGCACCCGAGGTGATGGAGCGCGAACTTGCCGAAGGCTATCGCTTCGACGTCCTGAAAATTGACGGCGAACCTGCCGGCTATATGGTGTATGCGGTTTACGATGGCAAAGAAAGCACGGTCAAACTCCACAAGCTCTATCTCCTCAGCAAATACCACGGGCAGGGCTTCGGCACATTGATGCTGAATCATGTGATGGAGGTCGTGCGCGGCTGGGGCTTCCGTACCCTCCGCCTGAATGTCAATAAATACAATGCCCGCGCCATTCGCGCCTACGAGCGTAACGGCTTCATCACTGCCGAGTCTGTGAAAAATGACATCGGCGGCGGCTTCTTCATGGACGATTACGTCATGGACAAAGCCCTTTGACTTCGTCCCCCCGCAATCCTGTATCTTCGGTCATTTATCGTTTTGATTGTCTGAAAAACAGCGGGCGTATGTCTGTAGCAAGTTTATTGTGCAAAAATGATTTTGGGAAAATGACCTTTTTTTACTTCGCTGTGATGTTTTCTGCGAATTGACAGAAGTAGTTTTTGCCCAAAAGAAGATATTTCGGGACAATGGCTGTTTTGCCTTAAAATGATATAGAATTCTTTATAGCTGTGAAAATTTTCT
This sequence comes from Lentisphaeria bacterium UBA1732, assembly GCA_002315855.1. GTDB lineage: Bacteria > Verrucomicrobiota > Lentisphaeria > Victivallales > UBA1829 > UBA1732. Next base: position 32,679 of record DCIG01000084.1, read on the forward strand.
ACGTGATTCTTAAACCAATCCATTGAACATGCTATTTGTTGAATGGCATGTTCAATGTCTGAACCTTTCAGTTCCACGAAAAGACACTCCCCGTTTTCATAATCACGAATGCACCAGTCGCACCGTACACCTTCAAACAGTGCTTGTTGGGGCGGAGTCTTTTTCCTGTCTTCATCAATGTGGATTTTTTCACATTTCCTTTGTCCGACTTCAACAACTACGGAATGATTGGTTCCTTGTTCTTTCAATGAGAAAGACGGATAATCAGCACCAAGAATACAATCGGCATGTTCGGGGAATAAATCAATCATTTTCATGATTTTTCATTCTCCGATTCTAAATCCATCATTTGATCAAATCTTTCGCTGATCATGCCGGAAATTCGGTCGAGTTCTTCAGCGCAGATGAGCCCCGTTTCGGTATCTACAATATTTTTTGCTTCTCCGCCTTCCACATAATAAGCGGATAATTCATCCGCAGGGATTCTTTCGCGTTCTGAATAAATTTCATTCAGTTTTTTCAGAGCTTCTTCATTTCCTGTTTTTTTGAATTTCTTTGCCAGTATGTCTGCATAAACAAGATTGTTCATTGCCGTCAGAATATAGGGACTGTGCGTGGTAAACAGAAATGCTTGTTTGAGTGTATTGGAAATCCTTCTTGAAACAATATATTTAATCAAATCATATTGTGCTTTTGGAAAGATATGTGCCTCTGGTTCTTCAATCATAAAAAAGGATTCAACATAATCCGAGAGCATCAAAAGAATAGGTAATAATTCCTGTTGTCCTGATGAAGCTTTGGAGACTTCAACATCAACAGGTTCACCGGAAGTATTGGTGATTTGAATGTAGTCGATGTCATTTTTCCTGACATAAACTCCATTTAAAAAACTTCGCTGGATTTCCAAACATTCCTCTTTGTTTCCGAATAACTCAAATACCGCATCTCCCAAATAAAGCATTTTCTGTAATTCATAATCGGAAGCAAATTGTGTGAAGAAATAGTCAAATCTTTGATTGTAGTGAATCAACATGAAAATATTATTGGAGATAGTTGCAAAAATTGAACGTCCGGCTGGAATAAAGGTACAACTGCTGCCACAGTTAATGAAACTTGATTCAAAACCATTTGAAAGTCTGAATTTCAATAATTCATCCTTTGAGGTGGATACTGTTTTATTTTTTGATTCGTTTATTGCACCTGCAATAAATGAATCATTGGAACATGAAAATGAAAGTTCCTTTGTCTTCTGATGTTCAAAGAAAAAAGAATCTTTCCCAGTGGAAAATTCTATTTTGAAATCCTGATTATTCCAAACATTTTCAGGAAAAATTTTCTGAAAAGTTTCAATCATTTCTTTTTTGAAATCATTAATATCTTTCCCGCAACTTAAAAACTTAAATGAGTTATTAGGCAATTGATAAAACAAATACAGCAGCTTCGCAATGATACTCTTGCCGGAAGCCTGAGGACCAATCAAAACATTATAACGTTTCACGTCAATTTCGACATGTTTGATAATCAGAAAATTATCAATAATCAATGTGTTTTTCATTTTTTCCTCCGTTGGATTCAAATTCTTTTAATATACCATGAATAAATCAAAAAATCAAATGAAAACAAACAAGAAATCTTCAAACATCCCGATTCTCAGATTTGCCATGCCTGTAAATGGATACATTCATTTCTTGCGAAACAGTGTTTGGAAGACATGTTCCCAAATCTTTCGTGTAAAAATCCTCTGCTTTTCAAAAAATCCTGACCTTTCCTCTTTACTTTTCTGCGGATAGGGTGTATATTAGAAGTCCGTTTTCCATCAAAAAAGATTTGACTGCGCTTGTTTCATTGGTTGAAGAATCGGCGTTGTCTTTTCCAATCTCTTTCAGAAATATGCATAACCGTTTTCAGGGGTATTCATGGGTGAGAGTTTTGAAGCGAAATTAATCGCGGCAAGTTCAAAAGAGGTCTTCAAAAAGGCCAAGCAAATCGTCCGGGGAAAAGGTCTTCTGTGCTGTCACGAAGTCTCTCCGGGGGTGCTTCATGCCATCTGCCGCGACCCCGATGGATTTGTGTCTCATGCGGAGCTGCGCGGCTTCCCGAACGGACCTTTTTCCGGCACATGCACCTGTAAACGCGAGTTCCCCGGCTTCTGCCCTCATGCTTTGGCGGCAGCGCTCTACCATGCGAAATACACCATCAAACAGCAGGAAAAAGAGGTCATTCCTGACTTGCCGCCCCAGTTCGCGGGCTTGCGGTTCGCGGGCTTGCCGGAACTCCTGACACAGCTGCTGAATGAACATCCCGCGCACGTGAGCATCACGGTGCAGGATTTCCCTCATGTTCCCAGCAAATGGGAAAATATCGCCCTGAATGTCAAGCTGATTCTCGGCAATCGTGAATTTCTCGGAAATCTCCACAACCTGCGCCAGCTTCACTTCGACAAGCGAGTCGCGTCTCTGCTGTTGTCGCAGTTCCCCCAGCAGGACCAGCAGATTATCCGCTTCCTTGCGAACAATGCCGCGCAGGATGGTTCCAACCTCATATTAACGGCGGAGCAGTGTGCCGATTTCTTCCACTGTCTGATTGGCTTCCGGTACTTCAATCGCCTTGGCGAGGGGATTGTCATTCACGAGGAGCCCGCTCAGCCCGTGCTTCTTCTGGAAAAAATGCAGGACAGCTACCTGCTTCGTTCCGCAATTATGGTGAAAGGCTCCCCGCTTCCGCTGAAAGACGTCAAGGTCATTTCAGGTCAAAACGGTTGTTGGGCGGGCTTGATGGGCGAATACTGGTGGCTTCCCGCCCGTATGGATGTGGCCTGGCTGCGCAACTTCCTGCGAACTACTGTTCAGCTTTGCGATTCCGAGGCGGCGAAAATCATGCTTTCTGCTCACGACTTCCCGCTGAAAGTCATACCCTCTACCGGCGTTACGGTGAAAAAACGCAAATTCCGCGCCTTTTACGATGGCGGGATTCGCGAGGATGGCACCCTCGAAATTGAGCTTTTCTTCAACTACGGAAACAGCCTGTGTGCGGCGGACAGCAGTCGCCTCGCTTCTGCGGCGAAATCGTTCTTCTGGATGCGCAACTGCGAGGAGGAGGAACGCTATATCGCCGAGCTTGTGAACTTCGGTTTTACGGAGCATTCGCGCAAACGCGGCACGGTGCAGAGTATTGTCTTCACGCTGAGCGACCGCGAGGCCGCCGGAATGTTCTTTGATGAGGTGATTCCCCGCTGGAATGCCGAGGGGCGAAGCTTCATTCTCAGCTCAAAACTTGCCGGATTGTGCAGTGATGATGCGCTTCTGCGGCTGTCCGCGAAACTCCATGATTCAGGTGATGACTGGTTTGAGATTGCCCTGCGTCTCACCGTGGGCAATGACGTCATCCGCTGGCAGGATTTGACCTCGTCTGCGCTTCGCAACGAGAGTTTTCTTTCCACCGGTTTCCGTGGTCATCCGTTCGTGCGTATTCCCGCTGCCTTGCGGAAACTTGCCGCCTCGCTGGAGCCTGTCATTACCTATTTCCCCGGTGCGGACGATGAGCCCACGGCGGAAATCATCCGTATTCCGCGTTCAGCGGCGTACTATTGGGCGGATGCCGCCTCGGAGCTGCCCGGAGCAGTGCCGGTTGATTTCCTGCGTATTAAGCTCGACTATGACAATGTTCATGAAGTTCCGGGCGAAGTTGAACTGAATCCCGACCTTTTCACAGGTTCGTTGCGTCCCTATCAGAAAAATGGCGTAGCATGGCTGAATGCAATGACTTCCCGCGGATGCAATGTGATTCTCGCCGACGAAATGGGCTTGGGAAAAACCGTTCAGATGCTTGCCTATCTTGCCGCCTCGCCGGAAACTCATCTTCCTGCGCTGGTCATTTGCCCGACGACCCTGCTCAGCAACTGGGCGGCGGAAATCAGGCGTTTTCTCCCTCGTTTCCGAGCTTTGGTGATCTCTGGTTCCAACCGCGATACCCTCTGGAACAAAGCAGGCTTGCATGAGGTCGTGATAACCTCGTATTCCCTGGCAAAACGCGATCAGGATCAGCTCTGCTCCCGCGAGTGGGCGACCGTCATTCTGGATGAAGCTCAGCACATCAAGAATCCCCACAGTCAGAACTCGCGCATGAGCCGCCAAATACCCTCAAAACACCGTATTGTGCTGACCGGAACTCCGCTGGAAAACTCGGCGGTGGACTTGTGGAGTATTTTCGACTTCCTCCAGCCCGGTCTGCTGGGCAATCTCACCTCATTCCGGGCGAAATACAGCGAAATCGACCGTGATGCTTCGCTGAAATATGAGCTCGGACGGCGTATTGCTCCATTCATGCTCCGTCGTCGTAAAGCGGATGTATGCCGGGAACTTCCGCCGAAACAGGAGCAGGTACTGTTCTGTGAAATGGAACCTGAACAGCGTCGTATCTATGATGAAATGGAAGCACATACGCTTGCCGAATGCGAGGCTCTCCGCAGGGGGCAGGGCAAGCTCACGCACATGCACATTCTGGCGGCCATCACACGGCTGCGGCAGATATGCTGTGATCCGTCGCTTCTTCCTGATAATGAAGGAGCCGGATTGCCTTCTGCAAAACTGGAACTGCTTATGGAGCTCCTCATGGAAACCCTCGATTCCGGGCATAAGGTTCTGCTGTTCAGCCAGTTCACGGGAATGCTTCAAATCATCTGCAAGTCATTGGAAAATATGGGAGTTCCATACGAATATATGGATGGTTCCACGCGTGATCGTGCCGCCCGCATCGACCATTTCAATCAGGATGATGAGGTCAAAGTCTTCCTTTTGAGCTTGAAAGCAGGCGGAGTGGGGTTGAATCTGACCTCAGCCGATACCGTAATCCTGTACGATCCGTGGTGGAATCCGGCTGCGGAAGCTCAGGCGACCGACCGTACTCACCGCATCGGGCAGACGCGCAGTGTCAACTGTGTCCGTCTTGCCGTGCATAACTCCATAGAAGAGCGAGTGCTTGCGCTTCATGACCGCAAACAGCGTCTTTTCGATGCACTTGTGGAAGATTCTTCTGAAGGTCTTGCATCTCTTGAACTTGATGACCTCGAATTTCTGCTTGGCAAACAGGTCGATTAATACGAGCAAAATCGACCAGCTGCTCTCAAAAAGGCTGATTTTCTTTCATAAATCATTGATTTTTGAGGTTGAAAAAATCCTGTACCGTTTGGTCTTCGGTACAGGATTATTTTCTTGCAGAAATGAGGTGGAAATGAGCTCAGGCTCTGCGTCCGCTTCCGCCGCTCAGAATGCCGCGTTTGGCACTCTTCACAAAATCAAGAAACTCAAGGACTTCCGGAATTTGCGGGAAGTTTTTCTCCACTTCCTGAATCGCGTTGCTTGTGTTCAGGTCGCTGCGGAAGAACGTGTTATACAGGTTATGAACGATGCGAATCGTTTCGCGGCTCCATCCGGCACGGGAAACCCCGACCTTGTTGAAGCTGCGGACACCGCCGTTGCGACCGTCTCCGATCATGAACGGCGGCAAGTCCATGGAAATGGCCGAACCGCCGGACAGGACAGCGAAGCGTCCCACGCGGCAGAACTGGTGGACGCATGTATTGCCGGAGAGAAAAGCATGGTCGCCGACCTGCACATAACCTGCGCACACGGCATTGACGGCCATGATGACATGGCTGCCGATCTGGCAGTTATGAGCGATATGAGACATTGCCATGAGGAAGCAGCTGCTTCCGACTCTGGTTACATCGCCGGGATGTGCGCCGCGGTGGATTGTAACCGATTCACGAATCAGGTTGTTATCGCCGATGACTGTGCCGGAATCGCCTTTCGACGGGTCGTAGCTGTAGTCGTTCGGGTCTCCCCCGATGTATGCAAACGGATAAATCTTATTGCCTTTTCCGATGGTCGTGTGCGAGCAAATGCGGCACTGACCAAGCAGAACGGTCCCCGCTCCGATGGCAACGTCATCTTCAATGATACAAAAAGGTCCGACCTCGACGCTGTCGTCGAGCCGGACATTTTCGCCTATCATGGCAGTAGGATGAATCTTCGCCATATCAGAATGCTCCATTCGTCCTGAGGTCAAACTGCTTATTCAGCAGCTTTGGCCGCTTTTTTCTTTTTGCCGCGAAGAGCAATCTGTTCCTGTTCACGGACTTTCAGACGTGCGAGGTAACGATTGTGGCGAGCGCGCTTTTCATGCTTGTTATACTGTCTTCCCATGATGATTCTCCATAAGGTGAAATGTTGGAATTTGAGGTAATTTCAAAGGTCTTCAACCGTATTCCGTTCCTGTGTGCGGCATCTTTTGCGGTGTTTCTTCTGCGAGGAAACTTGTCCTCACAAAACACGGGGCCGAATCACATTCCAGTCTGCTGCTGCCGACTTTTGAAATTGCCTCATTCAAAAAACATATTTAAAATAGCATAGCTTTTGTTTTTTTCAACATATAAACGATTTTTTCCTTGTGGTTTTCTGAAAAAAAGCACAGAAGAGGGAGATTGGACATATCTGCCAAAAAGAAAGAATCGTCATTTGAAAGCAGTCTAAAGGTTTTATGACAGAGGGAAAATATTCTGAACTGCTCAAATTTTGAGCATCGGTGTTCAAAATTTGAGCAGTTGTCTTTTCTTCGATGCGGCTGAATCTGTGTCCCCGTGGAAATGAAACGACTCTTTTTTGAGGGTGTTCGGGTAATTTCCCCGTATCCGTATCAAAGTTGGCATGAGACTTGCTTTAATATGGCAAATTCACAGAAACAACAAGGATGTTGAAGAACATCCGGAACAGGATACCAATATGAAAATCACAGTTACATCCCGCAAATGGTTTGAATGGTTCAAAGGAACACCGGAAGAGAAAAACATGCTCGATTCGTACAAAATCATCTCGATTCAGTCTTCCTGCGGACAAGACACCGAGCCGCCTTTTTCCGAGGCACTGATCAATCATCCGCATTTGCTCCGTCTGACCTTTGACAACGTTTCCGGGGAACATGAAGCGTTCTGCGCCAGTACAAACGCCGTACTTTTCGATGAGGCAATGGCGGGACAGATTCTCCGATTCGTGGATGACGATTCCATGCCGGTGCTGATTCATTGCGATGATACCCTGATGCGTTCAGGGGCAGTGGGGCAGGTGCTGGACTGGTATTTCAACTGCTGGCTTCGCCGCAACCGGGAAGACCACCGCTTTTTCCTCCGCAGTCATCATGTGATTCCGAACCCGCTTGTGCTTTCCAAAATGATGGATGAACTGGGATTCGGCGAAGATTCCAGACGGAAATATGCCTGAACGTCTGCGGTCATCCTCAACCCGCGGTGATTTTAAAACAAAAAACACCGGACGAATCCGGTGCTGAGCATCAAATGGTGCTCGAGGGGAGATTTGAACTCCCACGGGTTGCCCCACTAGCACCTCAAGCTAGCGCGTCTGCCATTCCGCCACCCGAGCGACGAACTTTATCGTTCACTACATAATTTAATTTACACTCAAATTTGAAAAAGTCAAGCCAAAACCTCAAAAATTTTAAAAAATGTACACAAATATGCGAAATAACGGTCATTCAAAGCCCGTAAACACGGAAAAAGGACGGTATTCAAATACACACTCATCAGTGTCTCTCTGTTCATCAACGTCTTTTTTCAGGTTTCTTTTTGGTGTTTGATTGATTTTTGCCGAAAAAAACTACATTAGTAAACTTGCCGAACTAATTTTCATCTCCAACTATGAAAGATACCATCATGAAACTACTGCTTCTTACCGGCTGTGCCGGATTTCCGGGAACAATGCTTCGTTATACATGTGTACGTGCCCCGGAGCATGTTTCCGGCGGTTTCCCATGGGGAACACTGCCGGTCAATGCAATCGGTGCATTTGCCGCCGGATTCCTGTTTGTGTACTGCCGGGAACGTTTTGCCGCATATCAGGAGTATTTCCCGATTGTTTTTCCCGGATTTCCGGGAGCCTTTACGACATTCAGCACATATACGCCGGAAAGTGTGCGATTGTTTGAGATGCCCGCTATGCCGCATGTGCCGCAAATCTGCTCCTGCAAAACGGGGCGGGGCTTCTTGCGTGCGGTGGCGGAGTACTTGCCGCCGCGAAACTGATCGGCTAAAGAGCTGATTTCAAACGTCCTGCCGGGAGCTTTGACAGATTCATCGGCATTTTCCGGAAGAGCGTTTTCGGCGGTTACTTTCCAGCAGCCAACTCAAACTACTCCCGCCAACTGCACGAAGATTCTTTTCAAATCTTTCCGCCAATGACTTTTGAAATCAGCTCAAATTAAAAGGACCGCCGCATAAAAAAACATCCGGCAAGAAACCTTACCGGATGATCAGTACAAAAACAAAGGAACTGAACTTATTCAGCCTTTTCCGCGTCTGCATTCACGAGGGCAGCGAGGCGGGATTTTTTGCGGTCAGCCTTGTTGGAATGGATGGTGCCAACTTTGACAGCCTTATCAAGAGCGGAGCATTCCTTACGGAAGAGTTCTGCAGTAAGAGCCTTGTCTTCGCCGGCAGCTGCTGCGCGGAAGCTCTTTTCGAGAGTGGCGAGAGCATTGCGTGCGGATTTGTTTTTGATACGAGCCTTTTCGCTGTTGCGCTGGGTCTTGACAGCGGATTTTCTGATGTCGGTTTTCGGCATGATTGGATGTTCCTTTCGGATATGTTTGAAATAAAATTGAAAAATCAGGAAAAGAAATTGAATTTCTGAATAAATAATATAGCACACAGTATAGTAAAAAATCAAGCCGGAAAATGAAAAAAGTGATAAAAAACGTGAAAAACGAATGAAAAGGGGGATTTTTCGGGAAACATACTTGAACATCCCTAAAAAGGATGTACATTATATTATAGAATTGATTTCAAACGTCCTGCCGGGAGCTTTGACAGATTCATCGGCATTTGCCGGAAGAGTGTTTCCGGCGGTTACTTTCCAAGCAGCCGCCTCAAACTGCTCCCGCCAAAGACTTTTGAAATCAGCTCTGCAGTGTACCGCCAAACCTGAAAGGGCATCCCCGTATCATTGGAGACAATGAGCCAACAGGAGGCCTCCCAATGGCAGTGCACGACACGAAAGACAGAGTTCCCGAACAACGTCTTTCAGGCAGTAACGGCTACTGAACCGGACTGCCGGAGAATGAACGACCGAAATCGGCAAATCAGCAAAAAAAGCTGTTTCCGATTCAGGGATTTCAGACTTCGGAGGCCTGGAAAGGTGCTTTTTACCCTTATTGCCTGAGATTTTCGGGGGAAAAGGCTTTCAAGCGCAAACAACAGGCGTCCCGCAAGGAACGGAAAACCGAAGGGATGCCGATTCAATCAACCTATTTTTCCGGAGGTGCTGAAATGAAGAGACAAGAAAGAAATGACTTGCTTGCAATGCTGGAAGGTATCGCACAGAGCAATGGAATAGCAAAGGAGCAACTGGTCGAAGTAGTGGAAAATGCCATTCTGACTGCTGCGCGTAAAAGTATCCATCCGGCAAGCGATCTTTCGGTAAAATTAGATTTGACAACGGGAGAGCTGAAAGCGTGGGCGAAGCTGAAAGTCGTGGAAAAAGATGCGGGGCCGGATGAAGTTCTGCTGAGCGAAGTCCTCAAAAAAAGATATGACGTGAAACTTGGCGACATCGTAGATTGGGAAGTAACCCCCGCGAATTTCGGACGAATTGCCGCACAGGCAGGCCGCCAGAACATCACGCAGCAAATCCGCGAACTCCAGCGGAGACTTTCACTGGATGAATTCCGCGGCAAAGTAGGCAAAATCGTTGCCGGAACAGTTCTGCGCTCCGATTCCAAGGGGATTGTGGTCGATCTGGGCAACCGCACACAGGGCGTTGTAACCCCCGAAGAACGCATTAACACGGAACACTTCAAAAACGGCGACCGCATTTGCTGTCTGCTGAAGCAGGTGGGCATGAAAGCAACCGATCCGATGCTGATTCTTTCCCGCCGTTCCGCACTGTTCCTCCGCCGTCTGTTTGAACTTCAGGTCGCGGAAATCCATGACGGCATCGTGGAAATCGTGTCCATCGTGCGTGATCCGGGCAGCCGGGCCAAAGTGGCAGTGTTCTCACATGATTCGCATGTTGACCCGGTGGGCTCCTGCGTGGGAGTTCGCGGTCAGCGCATTCGCAACATCATGAAAGATTTGGGCAATGAACGCATTGACGTCATCCAATACAGCGATGATCCGATGACTTATCTGACGGAAGCCATGCACCCAGCGCGCATTCTGAATGCAGAATTCAATGAAGCGGAAAAGAGCGTTACGGTATATGTCGACCGCGAAAATTCGAGCCTCGCCATCGGCCGCCGCGCACAGAATCTGCGTCTGGCCAGCAAAATCACCGGCTGGAATATCACGGTGAAGATTCCCGAAACGGAAGAAGAAGCCTTCCTCCGTCAGAAAGAAGGCACCATCAACTATCTTGCTGAAAAAATCGGGATTTCCGTGGATGCGGCATCTGAAATCGTGGCTCACGGCTATTTGAGCCTGGAAGGGCTGACCCGCGCCACGGAAGACGATTTCGCACAGATGGAAGCATTGACACCCGAAGACATTGAAAAGATTCAGAATGCACTGAACGAATATCGTGCAACGAAAGAAAATGCTTCTGTCGGAGACGGTGCCGCTTTTGAAAATGAAGAATCTCAGACCCCGGAATCTGCTCCGGCGGATCTGCAGTAATGCACCGGGTCGCAATCACCCGCTGAGTTTCTCTAAGGAAAGGAGTTTATGTTATTATGGCAAACGTCCGTATCCGGAATTGGGCCGATGAAAAAGGTCTGAAATATAAAGATGTAATCGCCGCGCTGGAAGAATTCGGTTTCCCGAACAAAGTGCCGGCTTCCAATATTCCCCCTGAGGCTTTGCCGAAACTGGAACAGCGTTTCGGCGGAAAACAGGCGGCACCTGCTGCGGTCCAGCCTGTGGCGGAAAAGAAGCCTGAGGCACCTGCGGTCCAGCCTGTGGCGGAAAAGAAGCCTGAGGCACCTGCGGTTCAGCCTGTGGCGGAAAAGAAGCCCGTTCCGCAGTTTTCCAATCAGGTCAGCAAGCCGCAGTCTTCCCAAAAGAACAGCAATTCGCCGAAAAATAATTATCAGGGCGGGCACAATCAAAAACATTCCCGCGATGATGATGACGATGAGATGATGTCCCGCGGCGGGCACGGCAATGATTCGCACCGTGAAAAAATCGGTCATGGCAGCAACAAGCAGGGCGGATTCTCCGGCGGCGGCCGCGACAACCGCAATGGCCGCGACAACCGTGATTTCCGCAACAACCGCGACAACCGGGACAATCGCGATAACCGCGACAATCGGAAAGACCGCAACAATGATCGCCGTCAGCAGGCAGCACCGCGGTCCGAAGCAGAAACGTTTGATCAGGGCGCAGAGCGCGAAGTGCATCTGAAATCCCCGATTATCGTGAAAGCACTTGCCGATGCGATGGGACACAAAGCGAACGAAGTCATCACCACATTGATGATGATGAATGTGCTTGCCACCATCAACCAGAATATTGACGCAGAAGTCGCGCAGAAAGTCGCCGCCAAATTCGGCTGCAAACTGCTGATTGACCGCCGCGACAAGGAAATGCACCAGGCAATGTCCGAAGAGACGGAACAGGTCGCCCCCGAAGAACGCGAGTACGAGAGTTCCGCCCATGATTTGAAGGAACGTCCTCCGATTGTAACATTCATGGGACATGTGGACCACGGCAAAACATCATTGCAGGATGCAATCCGAAAAACGCATGTTACAGCCTCGGAATCCGGCGGTATCACCCAGCATATCGGTGCATCCGTGGTGAATGTCAACGGGAAAACGATTACGTTCGTCGATACTCCGGGGCACGAAGCCTTCACGCAGATGCGCGCACGCGGTGCGAATGTAACTGATATTGTCGTGCTGGTGGTTGCCGCAGACGATGGATTCATGCCGCAGACGATTGAGGCCATGAATCACGCGAAAGCCGCCAATGTGCCGATTATCGTGGCCGTCAATAAAATGGACCTGCCGGAAGCCAATTTCGATAAGGTGCTTCTGAATATGCAGCAGCACATGCTGATGCCGGAAGACTGGGGCGGAGATGTCGCCGCAATCAAGGTGTCCGCACGTTCCGGACAGGGAATCCCCGATTTGCTGGAACGCATTCTGCTGGAAGCGGAAATGCTGGAACTGAAGGCGAACCCGAAGAATCCGGGACAGGCGTATGTGCTGGAATCTCAGCTGGAACAAGGTCTCGGCCCGACAGCCAGCATTGTGGTCAAAAACGGAACTGTCCGAGTCGGCGACGCTGTAATCTGCGGTCAGTATTACGGGCGTATCAAAACCCTGATTGACAGCCGCGGCAAACGCGTTCCGCTTGCCGGTCCGGGTATGCCTGTGAAAGTAGTCGGATTGTCCGGTGTCCCCGATGCCGGTACCAAACTGGCTGTGTGCGAATCACTTGCAGTGGCGAAACCCCTTGCCGAAGCCCGCGAAGCGGAAAGCCGCATTGAAGCTCTCGGACAGAAGAGCGGCGGCACCAATCTGGAAGCTCTCTTCTCCCAGATGGAAGACGGCAAGCGCAACGACCTGAAAGTCATTGTCAAAACAGACGTGCGCGGGTCCTCCGAAGCCATCGTGGAATCGCTGAAGAAAATCAGTTCCGAAAAAATCAAAATCGAAGTGATTCACTCCGACGTCGGCGCGATTACGGGGAATGACGTTCTGCTTGCGAGCAGTTCCGGAGCTATTGTCATCGGCTTCCACGTCCGCGTCAATCCGGGTGTAAACGAGCTTGCCAAGAAGGAAAAAGTCGAAATCCGGCTGTACAGTATCATCTACGAACTGCTGGAAGATATTACGGATGCACTGGCGGGGCGTCTGGAACCCGAAAAACGCGAAAAAGACGTTGCGACCGTGCGTATTCAGAAAATCTTCCATCTTTCCAACGGTCAGGACATTTGCGGCTGTCTGGTGGAAAAAGGAACAGCCAAGGTCGGCGCGAAAGCCCGCGTGTTCCGCGGCCGAGAACTGCTGTTCAACGGAGAAGTCCGTTCGCTCCGTCATTTGAAAGACGATGTGAAGGAAGTTCGCGCCGGAATGGAATGCGGTATCCGTTTGGACAACTTCGCCGACTTTACCGAAGGCGACATAATTCAGCTTTACGAAATTGAGCTGAAAAAAGCAACTCTTTGATTATTTGCAGGAATCTCTGTTCTTTGCAGACGGGAAGGAACTGAGGGTGTCCGGAGTTCAGAAAACGGACTTCAGATGGCTCAGAAAGACTTTCCCGGCATGGGACGGAGGTTCCTTATGTAGAGCGTGTCTCTGCTGTTGAACGGGTGATGGTTTCGTCATTGCCGGTGAAGAAAACGAGGGATGAGGCGGGCGAGTGATCAGCCGCCGCACCTCATTGTTCAAGTTTTCCCCGGTCATGATGACATCATGAAATCAGCGGCAGAGGCATCATAAAGATACAGGAGGTCATTATGGGCCGTCATAACAGCCGGCATCCTGTCGCATCCATCGACAGAATAGCCCGTGTCAATGAACTTTTGAAGCGTTCATTGGCCGATAATATGGAAACGCTCGGTTTCAATGAAAACGGGAAGATTGTTTCCATTACCCGCGTTCACTGCTGTTCTTCCCTGAAGAATGCGACCGTTTATGTCAGCGTTCTCGGTGCGGAAAATGAAGAGGAAGAACGAGCGATTCTTCAGAAAATACTGAAGAGGAAGAGTGAACTTCAAATGCTGATGTCTCAGGAAGTTATCCTGAAATATACACCCGTTCTGCACTTTGTTTTGGACCATTCCGTTGCAGAAGGCGACCATGTGCTGGAACTCATTATGAAAATGGAAGATTCGGGGGAGGTCGAAGATGCCGGCCGGTGATTTTGCCGCCATGTCGGAACTGCTTCAGTCTGTGAAAGATTCCGACAAGCCGATTCTGGTGATTACCCACGAATGGCCCGACGGCGATGCGGTCGGCTCCTCTGTGGGGCTTTGTTCTCTGCTGAATGCAAACGGATGGAAAGCAGAAGTTTATCTTCCGGCAATGATTCCGGATGCCTATCGTTCTTTTGTGCCGGAGAAACTTGCTGTGTTCAGCAATGAGGACATCAATACCAAATATTCCATGGTAGTGAATACCGATGCGTCCACGGTGGACAGGCTGGAACTCGGAACAGCAGAGTTCAAGTCGATTACCATTCCGTTTCTGACGTTTGACCATCATCCCGATGATGAAATGTTCGGCACGATGAGCTGTGTGAACCCGAAAGCATCGTCCGCGTGTGAGCTGGTTTGCCGTTTTGCGGTCAATCAGGGATGGACGATTCCGTCTGATGCCGCGACAGCACTTTTCCTTGGCACAGCCACAGATACGGGATGCTTCCGCTTTGCGAACACCACAGCGGGGACCCACGAGGCCGCCATGAAACTTCTCGAATGCGGAGCCGATCAGGAACGTGTCATCAATGAGGTGTATTTCTCGAAACCGGTTTCGATGCTGCGATTTGAAACAGAGCTGATGAGCAATATTCAGTTTGATTTCGACGGGGCATTGGCCTGGGTATGGGCTTCCCGCGAACTGCTGGACAAGTACGGCATCAATCTGAAAGACATTGAGCAGGTGATTGAGATGGTGCGGGGATTGAAAGGCGTGGTAGTCGCCGCAGTGGTCAAACCGACATCCAATCCCGGCATATTCCGGGTTTCCCTGCGTTCCAAAGATCCGACTGTGTCGGTGGGGAGAATCGCCCGTCAGCTTCGCGGAGGCGGACATGAAGCGGCAGCGGGATGCTCGATTTTCGCCGCTACGCCGAATGACTGTTTTGATGCGCTGCGCCGTTATGTCAGGAGGGAATTGCGGCATGAACCGTGATTCAAGTCGTCCGGAACGGCCACAGCTTCCGCCCTTTACGGAAAATGGCATTCTGCTGATCAACAAGCCGTCCGGCTGGACCAGCAACGATGTCGTGTCGTTTCTGCGTGCCCGTTTCAATGTCTCGAAAGTGGGGCATTGCGGCACGCTGGATCCTGCGGCGACCGGACTTCTGATTGTCGTATTCGGAGCTTATACCAAATTCAGCATTGATTTTTCCGGACAGGACAAAGCATACGAGGCAAAAGTGCTGTTCGGCACGGAGACCGACACACAGGATATGGACGGGAAAGTCATCCGTACCGGTGATATTTCCGGTCTTACGGAAGAACAGGTGCGGGAAACCGTTATGTCGTTTCTCGGCGACAGTATGCAGGTTCCGCCCATGGTTTCCGCGATTAAGCTGAATGGCAAAAAACTCTGCGATTTGGCGCGCAAAGGCAAAGAAGTTGTGCGGGAGCCGCGTCCGATTACGATTCATTCCATTCAAATTGACAAAATCGAACTGCCGTATGCCGAATTCACGGTGTCGTGTTCCAAAGGCACATACATTCGTTCTTTGGCTTCCGACATCGGCGAAAAACTCGGCTGCGGTGCTGTTCTCTGCCGTCTGAACCGCATTGCCAGCGGCAGTTTTCACCTGAACGATGCAATTCCGCTGGATGAGGTTCGCGAATGGACACAGGCAGACCTGTCCCGTTCTCTTTCTTATTTCCAGCATCATATCCTGTGCAAGACCCCCGGTTTTATTTTCTGAACTGTACCGCATGACGCGGGAGGAGAGATACGATAATGAAAATCACCGCTGATACGATTGACCGTTTTTTCTATCAATTTCTGGATACGGGGCGCAAGCCGGTTTTTCAGAGAGATGAAATCATTCAGTATATCATAGCCCGGACCGATGCGGGGAAAGATGATTTCGACCGTATCGAACGCAACGTCGATATGCTGCTGCAAGGGGATTCAGGACTGCTTTATGATGTGGAGAAGGCCTCTGTTGCACGCCGTTCCGCCCTATTTTCCGGGGCTCGTTTTCGTATTGTTCCGACCGTGCTGGAACTGCAGAACAATGTTCTGATTCCCGGCGACCGCTTTGCGCCATTCTGCAACAGTGAAGTCTTCCCCGATGAATATATGCTGTTCGGGCAGGGGAGCAGAAAACAGTTTGAAATCGTTCCATTTTCCGCATCGTTCGGAAGCATTATCCCGATTCATACGTTCCTCGGACGTTCCGGCATTTACGATCTTGTGGTTGCCGAATCGGAGGAAAACCGCCGCCGTCTCCATGCCGCGCACAATCCCATTCAGACGGCTGTGGAAATTTCCGCTTTTGATTTATCTGATTTCTATCTGAAGAACCATTTCCGTTTCGGGGATGCGGTTATCGTAACCGTTGAAGACTGGGGTGCCTGCAAATTCTCGCTTGAGTACCGTCCGAAAGAAATCGCGCCCTCCAAATCGGAGATGTTCGACTGGATAGCCGCCTTTGAAGAAGCTCTTTTACGCGTCTGCGATCTCTACGAAGACTTTTTTGAAATTCCCGAGCAATTCGCCTATGGTTTCTTTTTCGCCAGGGAAAACGGACACAATCTGCTGAACGAACCTGTCGTTTCCGCCGAGGAATATTATCTGAATATGACTGACATCACCATTCATACGGACACCCCTGAATGGTATCTTGTTTCTGCGGATTCCGTGCGTCAGGCGGGCTCTGATGATTCTTCCTGCGAACATGACCGCGATGACCATCCATGCACCTGCAATCATGACCATGACGATCATCCGTGTACCTGCGGTCATGACCACAACCATGCTCCTGTGATGAAACCCGGACAGGAACCCAAAAGCGGGGAAGTTGTTCCCGGTCTTTCCGGCAGTGATTTCTCCGTGTCGACGGGAAAAATCGACTCGCTGGATGCGATTCTGGCAGACGTCAATGCCCCCATCGGTACGACGGAATTATTTGCCATGGTGCTGGATTCCATTGGAAATTCCGTCTCGTTTGAAGCCTTCCGGGCCTCCATCCTTGACCGTATCGATCAGGATTTTGCGGACGATGCGCAGGAAGTCGCATTCCTGAATTTTCTCGAAGAGAACTGGGAATACGGCGAAGAAATATACCGTCCGTCCGCCGATGCCGATAAGATGCCGTACCGCACCCGTCTCCTGGATTTGGACGAACAGCGTATTGAGTTCTCCAAACAACTTCTGTCTTCCAACAATCAGGCGCGTTTGCAGGAAATCACGCCGAAACTCCGCCATTTCCACAAGTCTCTGATTGAAACACTCGCGCTGCTGAATACGGACGATGAACTGCCCGACGGCGAGGAACGTGAACAGCTTTCCGCCCGCATTGACGACCTGGAAGACCTTTGGGACGACATTGCGCTGGATTCGGAGGTCTGACAGAAAACACCCGTAAAACAAATCTTTTGCGCAGGGTGCAGAGATGTTCCACGCCTGAAGATAACAAATATACCTGAGGGTATCCCGGTGGATTGAAATCGGGGCATCCTGAAATCATGAAAGGATTTTGACATGCCTGAAAAGACTTTGTTTCTTGCTGTTGTATTGTCTGCCATGTCGTTGTGCCCGCTGTTTGCCCAGAGTTTTTCCATGGGCGGCATGAGCGTTTCAAACGGTGCCAGTCAAGTTCCTGTGAATCCAATCAAGTCCCAAGTAAACAGCAATCCCTACTATCGTGAAATCATCAAGGGCTGTGAACGGACCAAATCCGATAATCTGGCGAAAACGCTGGCATCGCTGAAATCGAATCCTGAACTTCTTGAAGCCCAGCTGAACAGCCCCACACTGATGTCCCCGCTGTATTACGCCATCAATGCCAACAAGCCGGACAATGTGGCATTGCTCCTCAAGTACGGCGCGAATCCGAACCATGCGATTACCATAAAGGAATACCGGGCTTTCACCAAGGAAGTTACATCGGTTTTCATTGACAAAAACAAGGTTGATGAGTATGGCTATACGCCTCTTTCATTTGCCTGCTCGCGCGTGAGTGTCTCCTCGTCCGACCGGAAAGCCACACGCGCCATCATAGAGCTGCTTCTGAAAAATGGAGCAGACTGTAATGCCGTGGTAAGGGATGAAGAGTCGGACGATGACGACAAATCCTCCAAAAAGAGCAAAAAAGATGAACGGAAAGAGAGCAAGCCGCCCGCACTGATTCTGGCCGAACGTGAAATGCTGGACGAACTGCAGCTTCTCATCGATTCCGGCAATCTGGATTTCAAATCTCCGAATCTTCTGGATTATCTCGAATCCAACAAAAACGACAAGGGGGCAAAACTCCTGATTGCCGCCCGTGCGAATGCCAAACAGCGGAAAGACAAGGCAGATACCGCCGCTTCGCTGAAACCGGCGTATTCAGGGCATCCTGAACTGACGTTCGATCAGGCTGTCGCCAACAAAAACAAAGAGGAACTGATCAAGTACATGGGGATTCTGGATTCTCTGGACAAGCCTCTCCCCGACAACAAACTTGACCAGACTCCGCTGATTCGCGCCGCTTATCTGAACAGTCCGTTTGCCGTTGAGCTCCTCCTTAAATACGGAGCCTCGTGCGAACCGGAAGACACGCTGTTCTGCAATGCGCTGGCGTATGCCAAAATGAATGACTGCCAGCCCGTGATTGAGCTGCTGGAAGCCGCGGGTGCCAAAATGCCCGACTGCGTTACTTTGGAGCAGGCTGTCCGTCAGAACCGTCCTGACATGATTGAGAAAATTGTTCTGGAAGAACGCAAGAAAACGATGTATCTCGCGCCTTTGCTGAACAAAAATCTGACATTGGCGGTGTCTCTGAAACGCATCAAGGCATTCTCCAAACTCATTGAAATGGGGGGCAATCTGAACCAGCTGGTCGTGAACAAGAATATTCCCATTGTCTTTGCCTTTATTGATTTGGGGTATGCGGATTTTCTTGCGGCTTCGCAGGGGCATTCCTATCAGCTTGATTTGCGCGTCAAGCATCCGGTCAGAAAACTGCCGCCGCTCAGCTATGCGCTGGAAACGGCGAAACCCAATCAGGTCGAAGTCGTGAAAACACTTATCAAACTTGGTGCAGACCTGAATCTCACTGCGACTGCGGCGAAAAAAACTCCTCTGATGTTTGCCGCCGAAAGCGGAAATCAGGAGCTTGTGAACCTTTTGATCAGTGCAGGCGCAAATCCCGGACTGAAAGACGCTGACGGCAAAACGTATCAGAGCTACATGAAGAAAGCAGCGGATACGGTTACGACTTCCACGCAGAAGAAAACGACTTCCGGCAAAACAACTTCGTCAAGCTCGAAAAACACCAAAAGCACTTCATCCGCATCGGCGGATAAATCGGTTGTTTCCGTGATTGATTTGAACTCCATTTCGGTGAAAGAATCCGACAAAGCGGGACAATAAAACATTTCTGCAAAAGTTCGTTTCTGCAAAATTTTTTCCGGTTATGAAAAAAATCCTGAATAAAATACGTTCTCTTCTGACTTCTTCCGAGATCCCAAGCCCAAACCGTTCGGGCTGGAAACTGACTCGCGGGGAGACCGTTGTATGGGGCTGTTTTATCATATTGAGTTTTATCACGTTATGGTATCATGAACCATGGCGCGACGAGGCACAGGGCTTTTTGCTGGCGCGAGATTTATCGATACCCGGCTTATTTGCCCACATGAATCACGAAAGCCAGTTTATCCTATGGTATCTTTTTTCATGGCCTTTTGTGCATCTTCTGCATTTCAATATGTTTGCGCTCAGCACTCTGCATTGGATGATTGCGTGTTTCACCGCATTTCTGATTATCCGCCATGCACCGTTCCGCCTGATTGCCCGTGCCGCGATTCTTTTTTCCATGCCGTTTTTCTTTGAGTACACGGTCATAACGCGGCACTATCAGATTGGTATTTTTCTTCTGACGGTACTTCTGGTTTTCTGGAAGCACCGCTGCGAACGCCCCTTGACCTTTGCCGCGATTCTGGCGGTTGCCGCGTCGTCAAATCTTCCGATTTGGGGATGCCTCGGCAGTATGTGCCTCGTGATTCTGATTGAATGTATCATCGCCCGGCGTTTCGGCTGGCGTATCTGGTGCGCCATGCTGATTTGTGCGCTTGGCTTCGGGGCGGCGGCACTGGAAATCTACAACTGGCACGGCGGTTTCGGTTCCGCGCAGATTGTTTCGGGAGCCAGTTTTTCGGTCAAAATGGAGCCGATGCGGTATTTGTATCACGCCTGCTACTTCTATGCGCAGACACTCAAACTGCCCATGCTCGGAGGTCTCATCGTTACCATCATAGCCATCGCATATTTCTCGCGCTGCTGGCGGGCACTCGTTTTTTACCTTGCGAATACGCTTTATGTGTTCGCCCTCATGTATTACGGGCAGTTTCATTCCATGCGGCACGTGGGTTTTTTTCTGGTCGGAGCCGTGGTCGCCTGCTGGCTGGAATCGCTGGAACGTATTGAGCGGCGTTCTTCCGGCATGTGCAAGCCTGAAACACGTCTGCGCCGTCTGATCAGCCGTACAGCGTGGTGCATGGCGGCTCTGATTTTTGCCGAAGAAATCATCCTTTCCGTGCTGTTTATGGTCAGCGAGATACTATATCCGTTTTCTCATGGACGTGCCACGGCGGAATTTATCAGGAAACGCTATCCGGAAGGCGTTTTGGTCTGCTGCTACACAGCACGTCAGACTGTTTCCGTGCTCGCCTATTTGGACAATCAGTCCTATATTTTTGACCGCAGTGAAATGGGGTCTTTCTCGAAATGGGGCAAGGTAAAACCGAAAAATATGATGATGCTCAGCGATGAAATATTCAAAATACTTCCTCCCGAATCCATGGCTGTGCTGGCGGTTTTCTCAGGCAATGAACATCCAAATAATGCGCCTCCGAATTACTATCTGCGATACTTCTCCGGCAATGAGGAGAAGCCTCTGTGGAGTCCTTACGGAGAAACATTCTACATCTATGAGATTTTCCGTCCGAGTTATTTGGGAATCGATATATCCAATGTACAGCGAAGTACTTTTGATTTTCACACAATGCGTTTCCCCACAGCGAGTCCGTGGTAATATTTTTGATATTATCCATCGTTTTTTTCAAACTCTTATGCAAAAACTCCTGAATTGATTCAGATTCGTTCGATTCAGGCGTTTCCTGCTGTGCAGAGGAATGAAAGATTCATGAAAATAAATGCTGTCACTCTGTTTTTTCGATTATCCTCTGCTGCGTGATTTCATTTTTGAATGCGGTTCTGAAATGCGTTCAGAAATTGCATCCGGCTTTCTTCATTCCCGATTTCTTTTCTTGACAAGTTAATGATATGCAGGAAGTAATCCCTGATTTTTTTCAGAAACAGGCCTTTCGGCGTGAGAGAAAGATAGGTCTGATGTTTGTTTTTGCAGGGGATTCTGCGCACGATAATGTCATCGTGTTCCAGCGCATCCACAGTTTGCGAAAGCGTAGCGGTTTCCATCGGGAAACATTGAATGATGGACTTCATACTGATTTCTTTTTTCCTTGTGATAAAGCGGAGTGGATTCAGGAGCTTTGAAAACAGTGTTTAATGCCGCATTGCTTTGAGCGAAAGTCAACATGATCGGGGATAAAATTTTTACATGAATGCCAGATTTTTCTTGATTTTTTTCTGTTTTGCTGTATAGTAAATGAGACAAAACGTCGCAACTGTTGAATTTATTTCATACGGAAATAAACGAAAGAGTCAGAATTTCAACAATGGCTCACGAGGCATTTTTATGAATCCCAAGAAAATCAAGGAACGTGTCATTGGTCGAATCAATGAACTGGATTCGGTCAACTTGCATAATTTTGTGCAGATGCTGTCCAAAGAGCATGGCTTTCTGGATTCCCTGTTCAACAGCATCCACGAAGCTGTTCTTCTGGTTTCAGCCAGCCATACCATCCTGTATCACAATGCCGCCGCAAAAAAAATGCTGGGACTGCCCGACAATTTCCAGACCATTCAGGTTGAACGGCTCCTGCCCGGAATGAACTGGAATCTTCTGCTCAATCACGCCGATACGGGACGCAACCGCACCATGCGGCAGGAGCTTGAGCTGAACTACCCGAAACGCCGTATTGTGGATATGTATGCGCTACCTGTGGAGCGGGTCGATGCGCCTTATGCTTTGATTCTCAATGATATTACCGATACGCTTGACCGGGCCGAGGGCGAGGCGGAACAGGAACGCGGCAAAATTGTTTCGATGCTGGCGGCCGAGGTGGCGCATGAAATCGGGAATCCCTTGAACAGCCTGTATCTGCATCTTCAGTTTCTCCAGCGGGAAATGAAGCGGGATGACTTTGACAAAGAGGAAGTGATCGACGAACTCCAATCTGCGCGCAGCGAGGTGGAACGTCTGGATTCGATTATCAATCAGTTTCTGAAGGCTCTTCGTCCGGGGAAACCGGTTTTTGAGCCGGTCGATTTGAAAGCCATCGTATTGGAGTCCCTGAAATTCATGCAGCGAGAAATCGAAGACCGTAAAATACAGCTTGGTTTTTACTGGGAGGAGAATGTACCGCGCATTGACGGCGATTCGAACCAGCTGAAGCAGGCATTCTACAATCTCGTCAAAAATGCCATGCAGGCAATGACCAGCGGCGGTGAACTGAAAATTCACTGCACGGCAGACGATTCCTTCGTCATGCTGTCCGTGTCGGACAGCGGCTGCGGCATCAACCGCGAGAATATGCAGAAAATATTCAATCCGTTCTTCACCACCAAAACGAAGGGGACGGGGTTAGGGCTGATGATTGTGGAGCGCATCATCCGCGATCACGGCGGCAGTCTGACCATCGACAGCCGCGAAAATGAGGGAACCACGTTTATCATCAGTCTCCCGCGCCGCTATCGCTTTGTACGCGGCTTGCCTCCGCCTGAGGATAATCCCGCAATCACTTCTGCTGAGGACGAAACAAAATGACCATAAACAACAAAAAAAATCAGGAAAAACCATCCCTGCTGATTGTCGATGACGAACGCGGCGTTCGCGATACCATGACGAAATTTCTGCGTTCCGACTACAATGTTACTGTGGCGGAAGACGGGCAGATCGGTTTGAATCTGCTCGACCGCTATCAATATGACGTTGTCCTGACCGACATCCGTATGCCGGGTGCAGGCGGCTTTGATATTCTGAAGAAAACATTGAGTTTGCCCGATCCGCCCCCCTGCATTCTTTTCACGGCTTACGGGTCGATTGAGACGGCCGTGGAGGCAATGCGCAGCGGGGCATTTGATTTCGTAACAAAACCGGTCGATTTCGATCAGCTGGAACTCCGTTTGAAACGCGCGCTGGAGAATCGCCGCATCGTACAGGAAAATAAAGAGCTGAAACGGCAGCTGAAAGACATCCGCAAGGCACCCTCCATCCTTGGGGAATCTCCGGCCATACGCAGGATTATGGAGACAGTGGAGCAGGTCGCCTCCACGCGTGCCAGTGTCCTGATCGAGGGTGAAAGCGGGACGGGAAAGGAGCTTGTCGCCCGTGCCATTCACGAATACAGCGGACGGCAAGGGGATTTTGTTGCGGTTCATTGTGCCGCACTGCCGGAGTCATTGTTTGAAAGCGAACTTTTCGGGCATGAGGCCGGAGCCTTTACCGGAGCCGTGGAACGCAGGAAGGGACGTTTTGAGCTGGCAGACGGGGGAACGCTCTTTCTTGATGAAATCGGCGAAGTTCCTCCGTCCATTCAGGTAAAACTTCTTCGCGTGCTGGAAACCCGATCTTTTGAGCGAGTGGGCGGTGCCGAGACACTGAATGCGGATGTCCGTATTGTTTCCGCCACCAACCGGAATCTGGAAGAAATGGCTGCCGCAGGCACATTCCGCGAGGATTTGTATTACCGCCTGAATGTCGTGCGCATCCAGATGCCTCCGCTGCGTGAACGTCCCGGCGATATTCCGATTCTTGTGCGCTATTTTCTTTCGACCTTTGCCGCCGAGAACGGCAAAGAGAATATGACAATCACCGAACCCGCCATGGCTGCACTTTGTGCCGCCCGCTGGCCCGGCAACATCCGCGAACTCCGCAATTGTGTGGAGAATATGGTCGTTCTGAGCCGCACCGGAGAAATCGGGCTGGAAAATGTGCCGGGAAATGTCCGCGAAGTTTCCAATCCGGGCATTGTCAAAAATATGCTGTCTTCTCCCTCATGCGATTTGGAGAGCAACGAACGCGTTCTGATTGAACGGGCACTGAATGAATGCGGCGGCAACCGCAGCCGTGCAGCGGAAAAACTTGGCATCAGCCGCCGCACTCTGCACCGGAAACTGAATCTTTATCACATCCAATAGAAGCTGAGTTCAAACGCGGCTGTGCCGTTTCCTTTGATTCAGCTGTCTCAACAAACAGGAGAAGCACACTATGAAAAATTGTCTTTTCTGCAAAATCATCGCCGGCGAAGTCCCCTCCGCCAAACTCTATGAAGACGACCTCGTCTACGCATTTTTGGACTTGTTCCCCATCAATTACGGTCATGTACTGGTTATTCCCAAGGAACATCACACCAGTGCGGCGACTATCCCCGAAGCCACGGCAGGACGCATGTTTCTGGTCGCTGCCCGTGTCGGTGCGGCAATGCGTCATGCTCTGGATGCAGACGGTTTCAATTTCCATCTTTCCGATGGCACGACAGCCGGTCAAGTTGTAATGCACGCTCATTTGCACGTCATTCCGCGCTGGAGTGATGACAATTTCCATTGGAACTGGCGTCAGCTGAAGTATGACCCCATGTCGAAACAGGCGGAATACTGTGAAAAGCTGAAAGCGCGTTTCAAACTTGAACGCGATGCAGCGGAACTTGCCTTGAATGAGGAAGAATGCGATCCTGAATACAAATCACCCCTCGGCAAAGAAGAAAATCACGGCGGCTGATTTTTCAGGGGCTTCATATCAATAACAGAGATATGATTCGCCTTTTTTCATGCAAAACGGACCTGAATTTCATAAGAATCCAAGTCCGTTTTTTTGTCTCTGTTTCTGAAAAGCAAAACGGACCCGGGTGATTCAATCCGAGTCCGTTTTTTCGGGGTGTCTGCCTGCCGTATTACTGCTTCGGCATCAGAATCTGCGGAACAGGTACCTGAACTTTTTCTTCCTGATAGAAGTTCATATATTGAGCAAATACCAGATAGGTCAGGGCAATGACGGCAATCAGCGTCAGGCAGAAGCAAACAAGGAAGAACGCATTCGGTTCATCCGACTTGGTAACTTTGCTGACCTTCGGCAATTTCGCTTTCTTACCGGCATCATTCTTAATCGGCTTGGCATCGGGAGCGGCTTTAACCGGAGCTGCTTCGGGAGCTTTTTCTGCTGCTTCGGGAGCTTTTTCTGTTTCCGCCGCGGCAGGTTCAGCCGTTTCTTCCGGCTTTTGTTCTCCCGGAGCTTCCTTCGGAATATTCAGTCCGGGAATCCCGTGAAATTCTTCCTGCCTGGGGTCTTTCTTCTTAATCATGATGCGGCTGTGCGTGCCGGCATCTTCTGCTGTGCCGTTTTCTTCGGGCTTCTTGACCTGAATGGTCGGAGAAGAAGGTTCGGGTTTCTTAATCTGAATCGTCTGCGCAGAGGGATTCGGTTTATTAATCTGAATGGTCGGGGAGGAGGATTCCGGCTTCTTGATCTGAATGGTCGGAGAGGAGGATTCAGGTTTCTTGATCTGGATGGTCGGAGAGGAGGATTCAGGTTTCTTGATTTGGATGGTCGGTGCAGAGGATTCCTGCGGAACACCTGTTTCCGTCTGTTCGTTTTTCTGTGCCGCTGCGGAAGATACCGGAGGACGGAGTCGGATGGTCTGCTTCACACCCGGAATATGGGATGATGCCGGAGCGGAAATCGGAATTGCAGAAGCCTTTTCCGCTTCTTCTGCTGACGGAGCAGGTTCTGCGGGGGGAGGTGTCATTGTCTTCAACTTAATCGTGCCCATTGTGGATGGCTTCACGGCATCGCCTGCCGCGGCTTCCGCATTGGGAGACGCAATCGGTTTCAGCTTAATGGTTCCCATCGAAGCGGGTTTCACCGCTTCGGGTGCAGCCGGAGCGGCTTCAGGACGTGTAATCGGTTTCAGCTTGAGAGTCGGTTTCTGAGTAGCTTCTGCCGCTTCGTTCGATGTATTCATGTCGGTCATGACATCGTTCCTTCTATGGATCGTAGGTTCAACTGAAAGACTGCGGAAGAATCGCATTCAATCAGCCATTTGTTTACATATTTTTACAAATATACCACAATATAAAAGGAAAGGCAAATCGAAAAAGCGTTTTTTCTTGAAAAAAGACGAAAAAAACATGATTTCAGCAATTTTGATGCACCTGCCATAATGAAGATGAGGCATTTTGATGAGGAAAAGATTGAAAAAAACAAACTCTGTGTTATATTACGATTGGAGTACCGGGTTATTGTTTCATAAATTAATATGATTCTGCTTTCCCCGTTTTGCAAAGATACGAAACATGCTTGGTTTTTCAGTTTCATTTTTGAGAGCTGACAATGTCTTTTGAAATCAGCTCTTGAGAATATTGGAATCCATCACAACCTAAAGGATTAAAACAATGTTTTTTTCAAAACTGCTTCAAAGTGAAGATACTGCGGATTGGATCAAACAGACTTTTTCCAGTTTTTCTTCCTATCCCTATCTTGTCGATATTATCGTCCTTTTGCTGGCATTTGCAATCGGAGCGGTTCTTTCACTGCTGCTCTTTTTCCTGCTGCACCGCATTCTGCTGAGGTTCTATCGCCGGCACTGTGAAATGAGTCCTGAACTTTTGCAGTGCATCCGCAAAATGATTTTTTCATTTGTGAGCTGTCTGCCGATTCTTTCGGTCGTGTATAATGTATGGGTTGACGGTGTTCACGAGTGGATTGTGATCCTGATTCTGAAACTGATGGAGGGAATGCTGATTTTTTGTCTGACGCTGGCTCTGACTTATGGCATACGGTCATTCGGTTTGTGGTACAAACAGCAGAAGAACTCAGAACAGCGTCCTATAGACGGCTTACTGACGATTTCCATCTTATTCGTATGGGCAGGAGCCATCATTGTATTTGTTTCTTTCATGCTGAACAGAAGCCCGATTTATCTTCTTTCCGGGCTGGGAGCAATTGCAGGCATCCTGCTTCTGCTTTGCCAGCAAACCCTCCTTTCTCTGGTTGCCAGTGTTCAAGTGAATGCCGATCATCTGGTCGAAATCGGCGACTGGATTTCGATGGAGTCCAACTGTGTTGACGGAGTGGTTGAAGAGATCACACTGCATACCGTGAAGGTCCGCAACTGGGATATGACGCTGGTCTGTCTGCCTGTCTGCGATTTGGTCAACAAGCCTTTCGTCAATTATACTGCAATGGAGAAAAAAGGCGGTCGACGCATTAAAACTTCTATCTTGATCGATCAGCGAAGCATCCGTTTCCTGAACAAGAAAGAGGTTGGTACGCTCAAAGGCTTTGACATTTTGAAAAAATATCTTGACGGAAAGGAGGAGGAAATCACCAATTATAACAGCGGACGCTCGCAGTTCAATACCCGGCACCTGACCAATCTGGGCACATTTCGCATTTATGCACAGTATTTTCTGTCGCACAATCCGAATATTCGTACCGATTTGCCGCTGGTAGTTCGTGAACTTGAGCCATCCAGCTCCGGTGTTCCGCTGGAAATCTATTGTTTTACCAAGGAGACTTCGTGGATTCCCTATGAGAAAGTTCAATCGGACATTATGGAACATTTGCTGGCCGTACTGCCGAATTTCCGCTTGCGCGTATTCCAGTATTGCAGCGATATTCAGCAAAAAATCGGGAATCAGGTTGATGTCGTGGGCGGTGCGTTCCGTTTCGACCAATTAATCAGCCCTGATGTGAATGAGTCGTCTGCGGGCGGTTTCGTTGCGTCGGGGCAATGAGTTACAGGCTTCTCTCTCCATTGCCTCTTTATGCCTGTGCAAAAGTCCGGTTTTCGTACTTTCCCGAAGGGGACGGAGGTTTGATGACATCTCTTCGGAGATATGGGGGACTTGTTTTTCCGTCA
Source organism: Lentisphaeria bacterium UBA1732 (assembly GCA_002315855.1). GTDB lineage: Bacteria > Verrucomicrobiota > Lentisphaeria > Victivallales > UBA1829 > UBA1732. The sequence goes on from DCIG01000084.1 coordinate 60,584, forward strand.
GCCGCGTGTCAATGGAGATTCTTTGAGATGGAAAAAAACTCTCTTTCTTCATTTTCGCCTTGACTTTTTCCTTATTCAGCTGTATTTTTATTAAAATAAACTAATTTCAAAACTGAAAAACAACAGGAGGAACCCCCGTGAAACATCTGCGAACTTTATCTGCCGTCTGCATCGGTCTTTTTCTTTTTTTCAATGCGGCTTCAGCTCATGCGCAGTGGGTTGACAAACTTACGCTTTACGTTCCGAACCGCGTCCTTGATTTGATGGATGCCTTTACACTGAATATCGGTCTCGGTCCCACGGCTCATGCCGAACTTCGCGCAACGCGAGCTGTTCAAATCGGCGGCGGCGTTTCATGGACGTTCCGCGGCGAAAAAGATTTTAACCGCCAGTATGGTTTTGCGCTTCAGAACGGAGCATTCGGCTATCTTTCACCCCTCGTTTACGAAGATTTGGATCGTCGTCCCGCCTATCTGCTTGCCAAGGATTTCTGGCTGAAAACCGATGGTATCCTTGACCCGAAAGACCCTGTCTATGACCCGCACACGGGAGCAATTGACTTCTGGGAAATCGGCGGGTCTCTCGGTGCCGCCGTCATTGAGGCGGATGTCTCCATTCACCCCATCGAAATCGCGGATGCGCTTCTGGGATTTTTCTTCATTGACCTTCGCGGCGATGATCTGACCTTTGAAAGTTTCACTACCTCAAAATCCAAGTAATTTCCCATGTCCATGCTTGAGGTCAGAAACGTTTCCAAGCGTTATGGAAACGGACCCGTCGTTTTGGATTCCATCAACCTGAATGTAGAAGCCGGTGAGCTTGTCTTCCTGCTTGGCTCATCGGGCTGCGGCAAATCCACACTTCTGCGCATTGTTTCGGGGCTGATTCTCCCTGATTCAGGCACTGTTATTTTGGACGGGCGCGATATTACTTCGCTTCCTCCGGAACGCAGGAATACCCCCATGGTATTCCAGAATTACGCTCTTTGGCCTCATTTGAATGTTTTTGATAATGTGGCGTTCGGATTGAAAGCCCGCAAACTTCCCGCTTCCGAAATCCGCAAAACCGTTGAGGAAATGCTCGAAGTTACCGGCATGTCCGAGTTCGCGAAACGCAAGGTCAATGACCTTTCCGGAGGACAGCAGCAGCGAGTTGCTCTTGCCCGTGCATTGGCTCTGCGCGGTTCCATTCTCCTTCTGGACGAGCCGCTTTCCAACCTTGATGCGGGACTCCGCGACCGAATGCGCCTGGAAATCCGCCGCATCTGCCGCGAGCGTTCTCTGACCGCACTTTACGTAACCCATGACCGCCGCGAAGCGCTGAGTATCGGCGACCGAATTGCCATCATGCGTTCCGGCCGAATCCTCCGGTATGGTTCGCCGCGTGATTTATACCGCCGTCCTGCCTGCCGTTTTTCTGCATCTTTCCTCGGCGATGCCGGATTTATCCCTGCGGAATGTATGTCTGCAGACGGCGTAACCGCCCGTTTTACCTCTGCCATCGGCGAATTTACGGTTGAACTTGCCTCTCAGCCCATTGCGCCCGAAGCCGGACACAAATACGATCTTCTGTTCCGTCCGGAAGCGGTCGAAATCGGCGTGCCTGTCCGGTCCTCAAATTCCTTCATCTGCACGATTGCGGACAGTGTTTTCCTCGGTGAAATCACCTGCTACGTGCTGAAATGCGGCGATTTCACGCTTCATGCCAATGAAACGCTTGCCCCCGACCGAGTTCCCGACACACCCTGCCTTTGCCGGATTGCCCCCTCGCACCTGACGATTCTGCCTCAGGAAGATTCATTGATTTCATAAAGCCTCTTATGATGCGTATTCGTCTGATTGCCGTCTTTCTGATTCCATTGATACTTGTTGCTTTTCCGTTTCTGATGCGACCTGAAGAAGCCGTACATGAACCTGCCTCGGAAACACTTGTCATCATCACGCCTAATTCCGCTCAAATCAAGTATGAATTTGAACATGCGTTCCGCAGGCATTACAAAGCCAAAACAGGACATGATATATCCATTGACTGGCGCAGTCCCGGCGGGTCCAGCGACATTGTTCGGTACATTGACGACAGTTTCACCGTAGCATTCAACCGCTATGCGGAAGACCACGGCATCGCTTGGGATGACAATGTTCACAAGACGTTCAAAAACAAGAATCTGAAACATGGTGAAAATGAAATTCGCGACCTTTTCCTCGACTCCGCTATCGGAATCGGGATTGACCTGTTTTTCGGGGGAGGGACGTATGATCAGTCGAATTTCGCGAAAATCGGCTATGCCGTGGATGCCCATGTGAAGGACCGCCATCCCGAATATTTCACCGATGAGGTCATTCCCATGACCTTCGGCGGTGAACAGCTCTACGACGAAAACGGCGGATATTACGGGTATTGTCTGGCGTCTTTCGGTATTGCTTACAACCCGGAGCGCATCCGGGAAATGAATCTCGCGCCGCCGAAAAACTGGACAGACCTGACTTCGCCCGCATACTACGGCACACTGTCGCTTTCCGACCCCACGAAATCCGGGTCCATTACGAAATGCTATGAGATGATTATTCAGCAGGCGATGCAGGAGCACGGTCCTGAAAAAGGCTGGGCGGAAGGCTTCCGGCGCATCAAACTCATGACCGCCAATGCGCGTACCATTACCGACAGTGCCAGCAAAATTGTATCCGATGTTTCTTCCGGTGAGGCAGCGGCGGGCATGTGCATTGACTTTTACGGGCTGAGCGAAGCCGAATGGACGCTGATGACTTCGGGCAAAAAAAGACTGATTTATCAGATGCCGCAGGGCGGGTCCGGTGTTTCCGCCGATCCCATCCAGCTTCTGCGCGGTGCGCCGAATCGCAAGGCCGCCGAAGAATTTATTGATTTCCTCCTGTCTCCGGAAGGCTCTGCACTGTGGCTGCTGAAAGCCGGGGTGCCGGGAGGTCCCGTGAAATATGCCCAGCTTCGCCCCTCGATACGCAAGGATTTACCTGCGAAACTTGATCCTGCCCAAATGAGTTTCCCCGATTACCGTCCCTACGAGGAAATCGGCGGTTTCGTGTATCATGGCGAATGGACGGGTCGATATTTCACATTAATCCGCGTTCTGATCAAGTGTGCCGTCCTTGACCCCGCCGATGAACTTCGTGCCGCATGGCAATCCATTTTAGCGCATGGCGGACCGGAGGCAAATCAGGATGCCATGAATGCACTTCTTGAGCTGCCTGTCCCGTATGAAAAGGCGGCAGAGGGGGCATCTGCGCTGGCAGGTTCTGCGGTCGAGGCTACCACAACCAGACGGATATGGACGGAAAACGCGTGGCAAAGTTACCGCCGCATTCGGGAACAGCTTGATGCTTCTGACGATTTGCCGGCGTCCGTTCAGGGAGGTTCTCGTCCATGAATCGATTTTTCAGCTATATTCTTGCTTGTCTCACGCTGATTTTCTTCGTACTTTTCCTCTTTATTCCGCTTTTTACGGTCGTGCGCGAGGGATGCGATCCTGCAATATTCCGTGAAGTCCTGCGCAGCCGTCTGTACATGCAGGGACTGCTCAATGCCGTGCTGATTTCTCTGGTTACAACAGCTCTGGTAACGCTGATTTCCGTTCCTTTGGCATCGCTGTATGACCGATGGAATTTCCCCGGCAAAAGCGCGTGTTCCGTCATGATGATGGCACCGATGATTCTGCCGCCTTTTGTGGGAGCTCTGGGATTCCGGCAGCTGCTCGGACATTATGGTGTGCTGAACAGCATTCTCACTTCCTGCGGACTTCCTCCGGTGGATTGGCTGGGCGGATCAGGCCGTTTCTTTTCGGTTTGCGTGATTGAGGCACTGCACCTGTACCCCATTATGTACATGAACCTCATTGCCGCATTTGCCAATATTGATCTGGCACAGCTCGAATCGGCCCGGAATTGCGGAGCAGGGGCGTGGATGCGCTTCCGTTCGGTGATTCTGCCACTGCTGAAACCGGGCTTGCTCGCGGGCGGCAGTCTTGTCCTGATCTGGAGCTTCACGGAGCTTGGTACGCCGCTGATGTTCGGCTTCAATACCGTTACTCCGGTTCAGATTTTCAATGGTGTCATGGAGCTTGGCACAAATCCCTCCGCCTATTCGCTCGTGATTATCATGCTTGCCGTGTCCTGTCTGCTGTATATGCTGGTCAAGCTCGTTCTTGGACACAGCAGTACCGCCGCCATGTCGAAAGGCGCACCGGGTGCGCAGGCTCAGACCTTGAACGGATGGCGCAAATATCTACCTCTGACCGTGTTTATTCTGTTCACCATGGTTTCGGTTTTGCCGCACGTCTGTCTGTTCCTTACGGCTTCTTCTTCCAGCTGGAACGGAACGATTTTGCCCGAAAAAATCACGCTTATGCATTATCGCAATGCGTTGTCGGACAAACTTGTCGTCCCCGGCATTCTGAACAGCATCCGTTATTCTCTGCTTGCGGTCGTGTTTTCGGTGGCAATCGGTGCGGTTACGGCGTTTCTGTGCAAACGTTCCCGTCTTCGCTTCAGCTGGTTTCTGGATTTGACCGCCATGTCGCCGCTGATGATTCCCGGCATCGTAATGGCGGTGGGGTTTGTCGGAATGACACTGCGCTATCGCTGGGCACATGTTTTGTTTGATCCCGTTGCAGATCCGGTGATTCTCCTTGCCGTGGCTTATGCGGTGCGGCGTGTGCCGTATGTTCTGCGTTCTGTGGCGGGCGGATTGGACCAGACCCCAATCGTTTTGGAGGAGGCCTCCCGCAATGCCGGTGCCGGTGTTTTCCGCACTGTTTTGCGCATTACGGTTCCCCTCGTGATGGCGAATTTGATTGTCGGGGCTCTGTTTGCGTTCAGCTTCTCCATGCTGGAAGTATCCGATTCCCTGATTCTGGCACAGAAAACCGAGTTTTATCCGATTACAAAAGCCATTTACGAGTTGTCGTCGTATCTTGGTGCAGGACCATGTACTGCCGCGGCGTTTGGTGTCTGGGCAATGCTGTTTCTGGCATCGTCGCTTGCCGCCGCATCGGTTTTGCTGGGACGCAAGCTCGGCTCTTTGTTCAGCATGTAAATGTTGATGAAAAAATCATCATTTTTGTACTCATCCTGTTGTTCCGGCAATCTTTTTTTCATTTTTTTAGAGACGATTCAGAAGAAATAAGTTGTTTTCTTTGAAATTTGGAGTATATTTTTTTAAAGGTTTCTTTATTCTTTAAAGAAGCCACGCATTTTCCCGCATCATTTTTCAAGGATTTTCTTTCACATGTCCACCAAACCGGTCATCCAAATTTATGACTCTACGCTCCGAGACGGCGCTCAGGGGGAACATGTGTCGTTTTCCAAATGCGACAAACTGGAAATCGCGGTGCTTCTGGACAAACTTGGAGTTGCCTACATTGAGGGCGGCTGGCCCGGCTCCAATCCCACCGATGATGAATTTTTTCAGGAAGCCTCCAAGCTGAAATTCCAGTATGCGAAATTATGCGCATTCGGCTGTACCCGCCGTAAAGATATTCGGGTGGAAGACAGTCCGAATCTTCGTATGCTGCTGGAGTCCGGCGCACCTGTCTGCACGGTTGTCGGCAAAACTTCGCCATGGCATGTTGAACGTGTTTTGGAGACCACTCGTGCCGAAAATCTTGCGATGATTCGTGAATCCTGCCGTTTTCTCTCGGAGGCGGGACGCGAGGTCATTTTTGATGCGGAACACTTTTTTGATGCTTGGCGTCTCGACAGTGAATACGCTAAAGCTGTTCTTCTGGAAGCTGTTTCCGGCGGTGCATCCTGCGTTACTCTTTGCGACACCAATGGAGGAATGCTGCCGATTGATATTATGGAAATCACGAAGGAAGCCGCCCGGATAATTCCGTCGGATGTTGTTCTGGGGATCCATTGTCATAACGATTCCGGTGTGGCGGTTGCAAATTCCATTGTTGCGGTTCGGAGCGGCGCACAGCTTGTGCAAGGCACATTCAACGGCATTGGCGAACGCTGCGGCAATGCCAATCTCAGCACGATTATTCCTGATTTTGAACTGAAGACCAATTTCTCATGTCTTCCGGTCGGTCATCTTTCCCTGCTGAAGCCAGCCAGCGATTTCATTTGTGAAAAATGCAATATGCGCCCGGATTTGCACGCGCCTTTTGTCGGCTCCAGTGCATTTGCGCACAAAGCGGGGCTGCATGTGGATGCCATATCAAAAAATCCCATGACGTTTGAGCACGTCAAACCGGAACTTGTCGGCAACCGCAGACGCGTTTTGATTTCCGATTTATCGGGGCGCGGCAGTCTTTCCATGAAAGCCGAGGAATTTGGTTTCGACCTCCGGGATGCGCGCATTGGCAATGCCGGTCTGGAAGAACTGAAACGCCGCGAAAATGCAGGGTATGAGTACGAGTCCGCCGAAGCATCGTTTATTGTGCTGATGCACCGCGTGATGAATATGTGGCCCACCTATTTTACTTTGGACGGGTTCCGTGTCATCATTGAGAAACGCTCGGCACAGGACAAGGTCGTTTCGGAAGCGACAGTCAAATTGACCGTCAATGGACAGTCTCAGCTGACCGCCGCCGAAGGCGATGGCCCGGTGAATGCCCTTGACCTGGCTCTCCGCAAATCTCTGGAAGTTTTCTATCCCGCTTTGCGCGACGTCTCCCTGATTGACTACAAAGTGCGGATTCTGGAATCCATAAACGGCACTGCCGCTCAGACACGTGTCCGCATTCAGAGCCGCGACAGCACCGGTGTCTGGGATACCGTCGGAGTCAGTGAAAACATTATTGAAGCGTCCTGGATTGCCCTTGTGGACTCTGTGGAATACGCTTTGTTCAAAAAACATATCGAACCATCCATCCATGACGAAGGAAAGAAACAATGAGCCGCAGATTTATTCTGATCATGATGATCCTGTTAAGTACATCATTTTACTTTATGCCTCAGCCGAAAGCCAGAGCTATCGACCCGGTTACGCTTGCCATCCTGACCCCGATTGCCATTAAGGGCGCACAGATACTTGCCCCGTATGTCCTTCGCGGGCTTCAGAATATGGGAATTGTGTTTCTGCGTTCCCTGAAGCACTTGATTTCCGTTTTCAAAATCCCGCTGGGTGTCCTGGAAAGCACCGTTGGTGCCTTGTGGTTCTTTCGGAGCGGAGTCGTTCATATAGCGCAGGGCTTCTGGGGTATCTGCTGCTTCGCGGGGAATATCCTGATTTTGCCTGTCGCGGCGTTCGGCATCGGGGTATAGCGGAGTTCCCCGCTGCCGAACATGAAAGAAGAAGATAATCTCCCGCCTGAGGGAAATTCCACAAATTTCACCCGCATGAAACTTGCGTCCATGATGAAAGAATGGTATGGCGAGGATGCCGGACGCGGTGAAATGCTGAAACATTTGCCGCAGTTTCAGTCCATCGGTGATGTGATGTCCCGTGTTACCGGGAAGACTTTACCGAAAAGCGTATGGTTCTTCTCACAGATTGCGGCTTCATGGAGTACCATTGCGGGAAGTGTGGCGGAAAAACATACCATCCCCGTTTCTCTCTTTGAGAAAACTCTTCTGGTGGAAATCGCTCATCCGGCTTATCTGATGGCATTGAATACGCCTCGCGTGAAAAATGCCATTCTCGCACGGGTTGCCGATTTAATCGGCGAAGGTCATTGTACCTCTGTGCAGTTTGTCCCTTGCGGACGTAAAGCACGTACCCCTTCCACGTGATTCCGCATGTCCGGGGAGATGGTTCTCATATTTCCCCGTTTTTTTTATAGAAATGCTGATTTCAAAAGTCATTCATGATGAAATATCAAGTCTTTCGGCGGTTCTTTTGATTTCAGCTCAAAAAAAGGAGTAAACCCTGCAATGCAGTTTTTTGATGTCCTTGATTCAACCAATACTTACGCCAAACAGCATTTTGCTGAATTGTCCGATGGCGAATTGATTGCCGCCGGCGAGCAGACCGCCGGACACGGACGTCTTGGGCGTGTTTGGAAATCTCCCCGCGGCAACATCTTTGCCAGTTTCGTGATCAAAAATCTTTCCAATCCTTTTCTTGGCGTTGTGGCTTCTTCTCTGGCTGCCTTGGATTTGATTCGCCATTTATGTCCGGATCATGATTTCTATATCAAGTGGCCGAATGACATCTTCCATGGGCGCTCGAAAATTTCCGGCATCCTTTCCGAATTTGTCCGCACTACTGCTGAGTCCGGGCTGGTGGTCGGCATCGGCATTAATATCTCTCTGACGGAAGAAGACCTGGCGAAAATCGGACAGCCTGCCGTTTCCATGTTCTCTCTGACCGGATGTACCTGCGACTTGATGGATACGCTCCTGATGTTTGAACACCGTTTGCGCCAGAATGTCGTTTTGCTCCGCACGGAGCCTGCCGCCGTCTTTCATCGCTGGAAAATCGAGAATGCTCTGATTGGGCGCGAGGTCGTTTTCGATGTTGCTGACGGCACTGTTTTGGAGGGTACATTCCACGATATTGCGGATGACGGCTCTGCTGTTTTGCATCTTGCGGACGGCACAGTGAAGAACCTTTCCTGCGGCGATGTCCGCCTCCGCATGTAGTCGACGCTTCCTTCGCACTATTTTCCCCGATTTCCTCAAGATTCCCAAGTCTCCAAATCCTGTTTCCTGCAGCCTTAATCAGTTAAAGTCCGTAATAATCAATAAACCTCGTGCGGTACTGGTCAATCATCTCTTGACTGGAGGAGAATCTCAGTGATTGGAAAATCGCTTTCCATTCAGGATTTTCTTCTGAAAATATCTGAATGAACTTCCTTAAATCTGCCCGAATCTGATCAGGAAGATTCGTTTCAGACTTCCCGATAAGCGTTCCCAGTAAACGAAATACATCGTTTCGATGTTTCCGTAAATCATCGTGTCGTATTGAAGCTGGATTGTTTTCACTTTGAGCTTCCAAATTCAGATAGGCACAGACCTTGAATGCGATTAATGCTTCTGTATTCAGACAGGGCAGTCCCTGTTGTGCGATGCAGTGAGCAAGAGCATAATTGTAGTATTCAGTGCTCAATATGATAGCGGACATACTGCGGATGTAATCATCTTCCGAAATAGGGGTGTATTTCAAGTCCGAAAACTCAGGGAAAAGACTGCGAGACAGCAATTCAATTTGAGGTGGATAACCATCGGTTTCAGGCTTCTCAAAACGATAAACGATAGAAATGCCGCTTATCATCCTTTGAAAGATAACATTGATATTTCCCGTTTCGAATAAACTCATGAAATTTCTCGGCAAATTCCAAATTTACATTTTCAAGCAGCACCGGCATATCAATATCTTTTGTCGCTCGAAATCCGCCTGTTTCGGACAGGGGCAATTCACAGGCTGTTCCTCCGATGAGGATAAAATGTTCTGTGTGTTTTTGAAAATGTCCCTGAAAAAGGTCAATCCCTCTTACCATTGAAAAGCCTCCATCATATTTCGTAGTTCGCTTGCGACACGTGGATCCGAATCATCCTTTAAGGAAAGATAAAGCGAAAGTTTATCCGCTGTTTTACCGTCTTCAGACAGTAAATTTGGATTATATTTCCACAATTCCAGATAATCTCCGCTGAACTCGCGTATTTCGTTTTGTCCAAATTTTTTGCCGCGTCCATAGATGGCGTAGGTCGGATTTTCATTATCATTCAGCATCGTGAGTTTTGACAAGGCGGAAATTCCGGCAAGAACACTGTTTTCCTGCGGTTTATCAATACGAATCCGCTTTATGACGGGAGAAGTTAGTTTGTCCTGCATTTTTTCCCAGAGACTATGTCGATCGTATAGGAATACAAGTGATTTCATTTTGCGGACAGTTGCCGTTTGTACGATTTCGGACTGTTCCAATTCCTTGACTGAACGTGAAATATATACTTTGTTAATGTTCATGTTTTTTTGCAGAGACTGAAAAGACAATTCATTCCCGTGCTCTTTGTATAATAAATGCCGGAGCAGAATTACTTGTGCCAAAGGTGAAAGAAAATCTCTGTTTGGGGACACTTTTGTGTTGAACTTGTCTTCTCGAATCGCAATCATTGTTTCAGAAAAATAAATTTGTACTTCAGGAATTACAAAAGGAATGTGTGCTTTGAGCAGGATTTGACAGAATTCTTTGGACTCCCTCGGAAATACAAACAGCAGATTGTCGGGAATCATCTTCTCCAGTATTTTTTTGTGTGCGATGATTTGTTCTGGCGTCAGTTGTTTTTGATGTTTGCTCATCACCAGAAGACAAGCTCTGCCGAATACTGTTGCACGGCAGAAGTCATAGCATGTACTGATGAACAGCGGCAGTTTTTTACGCAGAAGTTTTTCTGATGAAAATATTTCCGTTGTGTCTGATCCGGGCTCCTCCGCCTGATATATGACATCTCCTCCCAGCGAGGAAACGTAATTTCTCATTTTATTGAATAGGGGATTCATGGTATTCCTTTTTTTTGATTGAAGATTTGTAACTATATATAAGTTACATTCAAAATGTAATAATTCAAATTAAAACTGTAATTTTCTGATATAAAACTGATTTTCCGATAATGCTCAAGCTCAAAAACAATGCTTCCCGTCCCCCTCCGTCGCACCTTTCGCTTCCCGCATTGTGCTCCCGTTTCTGCGTCGTGTCTCTCTGTCCGCATCAGTCTTTCATTCCCTGGATATGTCGATTTTACCTCAAAAACTGCACTTTTGTTTGTTTTTTCACAAAAGACGTGTATTGTATATCGCACCGTTTGAATTTGTGCTCCGATGAGCCGGATTTCAGACTCATTGGCTTCTTTTTCTGTCTTTTCCGGAGTTTTCCCTCATGATTGCCCAGCTTACAGGTCGTGTTGTTACCGTTTCGTTTACCGAAGTCATTCTGGATGTGAATGGCATAGGTTTTCTGCTGTCCATTCCCGTCAGTACCTATGATATTCTGCCGCCCCTCGGCGGGAATGTTACCCTGCTGACCTACATGGCGGTGAGGGAAGATGCGATACAGCTCTATGGATTCGGCACGAAAAATGAGCTGGAAGTCTTCAAACTTCTGATCACGGTGAACGGCATTGGCGCGAAGACTGCACTTACGATTCTGAGCAGTATGAACATCCCGATGTTCTGCACTGCCGTGGTGAAAGCCGACATCAAGACTCTCAAGAAAATCAGCGGGGTCGGGCCTCGTTCCGCCGAACGTATCGTTGTTGAGCTTCGCGACAAGCTCGATAAGATGTTCCCTGAACTCACGTTCGGCACCTCCGAATCTGCGAACAAGGCGCTTCCGTATGCTCGGGAACTGGAAGACGCTCTCCTCGCATTGGAACAGCTTGGCTTCGTTCGTGTCAAAATCCAGCAGGCGGTCTCCGATTTGGTCGCCACTCTGCCTGAAAATCAGCGTTCCAGCGAGAATATCATCCGTCAGGCTCTTCGCAGTTTGAGCAAGTAAGCCTGATATTCAGCAAGGCATACAAATCTCCGCCGGGCTTTCACTGGTCTGCGCAGGCAACCTCAATTTCCCCTCATTCATGCTGCCTGCTTAATCACGGTCTTTCCCGTACTCTGAGAGATGTCATTTCACCTCGCTTAAGCACGGTCTTTCTCGTGCCCTGAACAGGTCATTTCCCCTCACTTGATCACGGCCTTTCTCGTGCCCTGAACAGGTCATTTCCCCTCACTTGATCACGGCCTGTTTTTTTCACCCGATAGTCGGTCTTATTTGGGTGCTTTTTTTTGCTTTTCGGTGCGATTCGGGATAAATTCTGCCGAATATTCGGGAGAAGACAAAAAAAATCGAAAATTTTTTAAAAAATCTGTTTTTTTATTTGCAAATAGGGGAGAAAAGGGGTATATTGTATGAGAAAAGGGGAGATTAGGTGAAAATCTCCCGCAAAAAACCATGAATGGACGTATCTGTCGAGAACGAGGATGAAGTAATTCGAGTGAATTGTGAAAAAGACGGAAATATGGAATTTTGAGCTGAACTGACCTCTGCGGCAACTGCTGAAAATTCATGATTCCCGGTTCTTTAACAAGACACAAAAGGCAATCTCCATTCATTCGGAACAAATTTTTTTATGAATGTGCGAAAAGACCGTTTTTGAACTTCGAGGATGGCTGATCGAAAGGTCGCCATCGGGAAGCACGAAAGCCAAACTCCGCATCGAAAAAACGATGTTCCAAATGAATTGAGACAGCACGAAAAGCGAAATCTTCCTGCGGACAGACAAGTCTGAATGTATCCTGCAATGCCTGACGAAGAAAACACCTGCAAGTTCACACTTTTTTCCGGTTCTGTTGAGAATAAGCTCGATTCTCAGCACCGCGTTGCTGTGCCCGCAGACTGGCGCAATGAAAATCCGGGTGGTGTTTTCGTTTTGATGCCGGGACGCGACAAGACCCTGCAGCTTTATACCCCATCCGTCTATCAGGAGAAATTCAAGAGTAAACTGCAGAGCATCAGTCCCGTGAATGCAAGCGAACAGAACAAGCTCCGTTTCCTGTACTCCAGTACTCATAAACTGCAATGCGACAAACAAGGGCGAATCCAGATTCCGCAGAAACTGTGCGATTACGCTCACTTGAAGATGAATGAGACCGTGGCGTTTATCGGGTCGGGAGACTTCGGGCAGCTGATGGACGGCGAACGCTGGAAAGCCGAAGAAGCGGCCATGCTCAGCATGGGCGACGGCTTCCTGGATATTCTGGAATGATGAGGTGAAAAGATGACAAATACCGAACGACATCCTCATATTCCGGTTCTCCCCGATGCCGTGTGTTCCTTCCTCGTTCCGCCCGAACGGAACGTGGAACGGATCATTGACGGGACGATTGGCTTCGGGGGACACAGTGCACTGCTTCTGGAACGCAAGCCCGAAGCACGTCTGCTTGGTCTTGACCGGGACGAAACTGCGCTCTCTTATACGCGCGAGCGCCTGTCATTCGCAGGGGAGCGCGTGACGCTGAAGCACGCGAACTATTCCCGCATGGCGGAAGCGGCGGCGTCTGTCGGCTGGGACAAGGCGGATACGATTCTGCTTGACATTGGTGTGTCCTCCTTGCAGCTGGATGAAGCGGAACGCGGTTTTTCGTTCCGTTATCCGGAAGCCCCGCTGGATATGCGCATGGACCGGAGCTGCGGCCGCACTGCCGCAGACCTGTTGAATCAGCTGGAACCTGCTGAACTGATTCGCATTTTCGCGGAATACGGAGAGATTCAGGAAGCCAAACGTCTGGCAATGCGTATCGCGGAAGTCCGAAAGACCCATCCTTTCATGAAATGCGGCGATTTCGCGGCTGTGTGCGATGAAGTCCTGGGGCGGTTCCACGGACACGGACGCAAAGGTCCTCCTGCACCGACGCTGGCGTTTCAGGCAATCCGGATTGCGGTGAATGGCGAACTGGACGAATTGACCGGGGGACTGAATGCCGCTGTGTCGCTCTTAACGCCGGGCGGACGCATAGCTGTGATTACGTTCCATTCGCTGGAAGACCGGATCGTGAAGAATTTTATCCGGGAAATGGCGATGAACTGCAAATGCCCGCCGGGACTTCCGGTTTGTATTTGCTCGTGGAGGGCTCTTCTGAAGCCGATAACAGGCAAGCCGGTTACGGCAGACGAAGATGAAATTGCAGTGAATCCACGTGCCTCATGTGCAAAACTGCGTGTTGCAGAAAAATTGACCAGGCAAGACAACGACAGATAAAAGGACCGAAGAAATGAACGAATTCAATGTGAATCGCAAGAGTGTGCAGAAAGGGAATCTGCACAAACAGAAAAAAAACACATGGACCGGTAAAATGCTGCTTGTCATGATTTTTGCGATCAGCTGCATCTTCGGAACTTTTGTCATGCGTGTACGTCTGATGGACAAGATCGAGAAACTTTCAGCCGAGGGTTACAAAATCCAGTCGATGATTAACCAGAAAGAACTGGAAATTCAAAGCCTGAAAAACCAGAAAGCACGTCTCTGTTCGTGGGAGAACGTGAGCCGGAAAATCAATGAGCATCATCTGGCTCTGCAAAAGAGAAGTCCTGAACAAATTCGATATATGAACCGTTATGACTTTGACAGTATGCGCTATGAAGCTGTATTGACGATGGATGACGATTCAGGGGAAGAAACAGCGGGAATTTCAGCCAATACCGATGTGGCTTCCATCGAATACCGCAGTAATTACGGGCATCTCTTTTAATTCGGAATGTTTTTCCTGCATGTTTCCAAAAAAACATTCCGAATGAACCGTAAAAATTATGAGTTCTGATCTGTTCGACATGTAATCCTCTTCATCCAATATTCATCTGCCAATCACGAAAGATTTGATTCCCATGACAAAATCCCGTTATATCATCTTCCGCATGTATGTCGTTTTTCTGCTTATTGTCGCGGGATTCTGCTATATCGGATATAAGCTCTATGATGTGCAAATCGTGCGGCATGAAGAACTCCTTGAAAAAGCGAGAAAGCGTTATACCACGCAGCTGGTGGAGCAGGGGGAACGAGGTGAAATTTATGACAACGACGGGCGTCTTCTGGTAGGCAATTACCCGACCGTCAAAATCGTTTGCGATCCGTCTCTTATCGCAACGGAAGCGGATTGCAGAATTCTGGCAAGCTGGTTTGCCAAACGGATTCCGGACGTCAATGAATTCAAAATTTTCTCGCGCATGATGAATAAGACGATTGAGGTGAAGCACGAAGATGGAACCGTCGAAACAAAACCGCGCAAGTATGCCCTGATTGCAGAAGTGGACTTGGAGCAGGGGGATTTCATCAAAGCGGAAATCAGCAAGCTGGCAGATCCCGACCTGTCCCGTTTCAAAGAAGCAAATCTGAGGAAACTGTCCGAAAAAGAACGCGAAGTCATGAGAGAGATGAAAAAGCAGGCTCAGGAGGACGCAAAAAAATACAAGACCATCAGTTTCCGTTCTCACTACCGGCGGAATTATCCGAAAAAAACATTGCTTGCCAATATTCTGGGGTTCACCAACAAAGATGATGAAGACTTTATCGCGATTCAAGGGGTCGAACGCACTCTCAATGAACAAATGACCGACCAGCCCGGCAAGATGGTGTATGAACGGACGAGAACAGGAAAGCATGTAACGTATGCCAATGACTTCTATGAGCCTGCCCAGGATGGTTATGATGTGTTCCTGACCATCAAGGAGCCGATTCAGGTGATTGTTGAGGAGGAAATCGACAAGCTGATGGAGCGCGTCAAACCCAATGCCGCCATGATTACTCTGGTCGATCCGTTTACCGGCGATATTCTTGCGGCGGCACAGCGCCCGACTTTTAACCCGAATGAAACGGAAAGCCGCACTCAGGATGCAATCGTAAACCGTCTTTCCGAGTTTGCCTTTGAACCGGGCTCCATCATGAAATCATTTGTGATTTCCTACGCGCTGGACCGTGGTTTTGTAACTCCGAATACTCCGGTTGACTGTGAACGTTCTGCATGGTTCTATGCAGGGAAGCTTTTGGGGGATACCCACTATCTGGGAACTGTGCCCGTGTCGGAAATTATCCGTCAGTCCAGCAATATCGGAACAGCCAAGGTTGCCGTGCAGATGGGAAAAACGGAGCTGAACAATGCTCTGCGCATGTTCGGGTTCGGCGAACGCACCAATGTGCAGCTGAAGCCTGAAAGCCGCGGAATGTTCCATCCGCTGAACCAGTGGAGCAATTTGTCGGTGGCGCGCCTGTGCATCGGTCAGGGGATTGCGGTTACTCCGCTGCAGCTGGCTCGTGCTTACAGTATGATTGCAAATGGCGGGCACATGCTTGATTTGCGTCTGGTTGACCGTCTGGAACGTGGAACGGACATCATCAAAATGCCATACGTTTACAGTGAAGAAAGCGTATTCAAAAATAAAGATACCGCAAAAAAAATCACGGATATGCTTCGCAGTGTAACGGAACCGGGCGGAACCGGAACGACTGCCGCTGTACCGGGATTCTATGTGGCAGGCAAGACGGGGACGGCGCAGAAAGCCGTCAAAGGCGGATATGCTGCAGGAAAAATATATTTCTCATCTTTTGCGGGATTTGTACCGGCCTACAATCCGAAATTTGTGCTGGTCGTAACCTGCGATGAGCCGCACTGGGATCAGAACCGGAACGGAGGTCCTGTTTCCGGTCCCACTTTCTCCGCGATTGCCGACCGTGTGCTGCGGTACATGAATGTATCGCCCGATTTGCCGGAAGAGCAGTGGCTTGCCGAACGCAAGGAGATTCAGCGCGAATACCGTGAAAGCCGTCTGAAAGCAGATGCGAAACTTGCGGAAGAACGCCAGAAGAAGGCCGCAGAAACGGCGGCAAAGAGCCGTGCTTCAACGACGACGAAGAAGACCACGACAACATCATCACAGAGAATAACAAGCACCAGGACCGCAGCGACTGCGGCACGTTCCGCATCATCAAGTAAAACGACTCCGGCGCGAACAACGACCACGGCTGCGGTCAAGCGAACGACAAGTTCAACGAAAACTCGAAACTGAACGCAGTGTTCCAACATGAAAAAAGACCTGGAAACAGGTCTTTTTTTTGTGGAAACGATTTCTATAAAACGGGAAAATCAGGAACAAGTGATTTTTTCGGGAAGACGCGACAGCATATCCGTCAGCGTGGTAATCAGGCTTTCAATGGTGCGGATGGTCTCTTTTTTGCCGGAACATTTCATCGCATTGGCGGCAAATTCCGAAACATCGGGAAATTCGAGGACAAGTTTCAGCGGGGTAACTGCATCATTTCCCTGCGCTCTGCAAACGGCATCGGCTGCCAGGCATAATTCATTCATGCACATTGCCATTGGACGAAGTCCTGAAGCAAGAGACAATTCGGTAACGGGGGTGTCCAGATTGCTTTGCTCAAGAACGGGGAAGAAGCGCACTTCAATCTGAATCGCGGGAAAAATACGTAAATCAATCTTTTTCAACGCAAGAGAATGATTGTCAAGCGATTTTTTGAGTTCATCCGGCAGAGAACGCACGATGTCTTCCGGCTGAATGCGGCAGCTGCTTTCTTCGGAAATTTCGGGAAGTTCAATCGGAATGCTGTTTAACGTGCCTGAAATGTTCAGAAAATGACGACCAAGCTCGGTAATGAGGATTTCCTGCCCGTGGGGCGTTGCTCCGATGGAACGCAGCGTATTGGCAACTTTGCACGTGATTTGAGAAAGAAACGGCTCAATGCCGGGAAGTCCGGAAGCCAGCAGAGAGGAAATGTATTCTTCGCCGGAAAGCTCCGCAGAAAAATCCTTTTCCCCGTTTCGCAGATATGCCGCCGCAGAATCATGAAGCCCTACAGATTGCAGGACCTTCACAACCATTTCATCCACAGACCAGCTCTCCACATAAACCGGTGATTCGTCATTTGTCTTTTGCGGATGATTGTGAAGCAGGGCAAATTCGACCGCATTGACTGCACTGTGCGCCAAAGAATCGGGATCATCACGCGTTTCCGGCAGAGTGGCACGTATTCTCTGAATCAAACTGTCCTGATCGAACGGAACGGCTGTCCCGTCGGGGCGGCGCAGGAATATAGTGTGTTCGGAAATGCGAATCATCAGAAAAGTTCCTTGCGGTGTTCGATATGATAGCGGTAGAGGTCGAACGCGCGATTTTTCGAGATACAGCCTGCATATTTGCCGTTGCGAATGACGGGAATCGTAGTAACTTTCTGCTGTTCAAAAACTTCAATGGCATGTCCGAGTGTGTCGGTACTGTTCAGAATAGCTTGCGGCGGACGCATGATGTCGAAGACGAGTGCAACATCGTACAGAGAGGTTTCCAGCAGAAATTTACGAATATCATTCAGGGTAATCAGCCCGGACAGATTGTCGTTTTCGTCCAGTACGGGGAAAAGATTGTGATGTGTGCTCATGACTGTTTTCAAGAGGTTGCGCAGAGAATCGGATTCCAGAACCGTGCGGTAGTCTGTTTCGATGATTTCTCCGACATACGAAACACACAGCGCATCGGCATCCTGCTTGCTGTCCGGATTGTCGCCTTTTTCCGCAATCAGGGTTTTGTAGACATTGTACGGGCAGAATTTATGGCAGAAGAATGTGGAAAGCGCGGCGACAATCATCAGCGGAATGAGCAGAACATAACCGCCTGTCAGCTCGGCAATCAGGAAAATCCCGGTCAGCGGCGCGTGCATGACACCCGCCAGAACGCCGCCCATCCCAATGGCAAGGAAGTTGATTTCACTGATATTATTGCATCCGGGCAGTTCCGCCAGGTGGATGAACCGCGCCACGGCAAAGCCCAGAAACGCGCCAATACACATGGATGGTGCGAAAATACCGCCATCCGCACCGGATTCCAGACTGGTAACAGAGGCGGCGGCTTTCAGAAAGACCATGGCAAAGACAAGCAGAAGAAACGACCAGGGGGACTGAAACAAATCGGCGATGGGACTTCCTGCGGAAAAATGAAGCGTGTCGTTGCTAAGAAGCATGGAGAGAAAATGGTAGCCTTGACCTCGTACCGCTGGAAAAAGCAGAAACGCCCCGTAAAGACAGAAAAATCCGGCAAGACCTTTCAGCCACGGATTCCCGATTTTTTTCATCCTGCGGGAGATGAAAATATTGGTGTGAATGACAAATGCAGAGACCAGCCCTGCGGCAATCCCAAGAATGACGTAGTAGGGCATGGCTTTGATGTCCCATTGCATCAGCTCCATCGGAAAATTATGCGGCCCGATGACTTGCTGGGAAACTACAAGCGATGTGGCCGATGCCAGAATCAGGGGAATCATGGCGGCAATGGCATTCGTGGAATGGGGCAGAATGATTTCAAGCGCGAAAAAAGCTCCCGCTACAGGACTGTTGAACATGGCGGAAATGGCGGCGGCACTGCCGCACGCAAGCAGAAGAATCCGGCTCTGACGTCCCAGCAGCAAAGCTCGTCCGAGATTGCTGCCGATGGCGGCCCCGGTCAGTGCAATCGGGGCTTCCAATCCCGCTGAAACTCCGAATCCGACACTGACGCCGCTGGTAATGATGTGAGAAAAGATTTTGTGAAGAGGAATATTGCCTTCACGGCGTTCTACACCCATGATGACCCCGCACAAGCCGCGTTCGTAGTGTCCGCGGGCAATGACCTGAGTAACGAAAATGCAGAAGAAAATTCCGATGGCAGGCGTGGCAGGAACGAGCCATGGCATCCATTGAGAATCGTCAGGAACAATCAGTAAGGCGGCTTTTTCGCTGTAACTTTCCACCTGACGCATCAGAATTGAGGCTGTTCCGGAGAGGAAACCGACCAGTACACTGACCAGAAGAATGTAATTTTGTTCGCCGAGAATTTTTTGTGCAGGGTTAATCAGCTGCAGGAGTTTCCGGTGAAGCCACAGGAAAAAAACAATGCCGGATGTCATAATTTATTGCCCGTTATGGAGCGTTTTCGGGAGAGGGGAGGAATGATGCCCGATGGTGCGGATTTCTTCGATAAATTCATCGATGTCTTTGAAGTCGCGGTAGACGGACGCAAAGCGGACGTATGCCACTTTGTCATATTTGCGGATTTCCTCCATGGTGCGGCGTCCGATTTCGCTGGTGGGGACTTCGCGGTCAAAGTCGGTTTCGATGGACGCAACGACCGTGTCAACGATCTGGTCGATGACTTCCGGCGTAATGTCGCGTTTCCAGCAGGCTTTTTCGATGCCGGAACGGATTTTTGTGCGATCCAGGTCTTCGAGTGTGCCATTGCGCTTGATGACCTTCAATTCCGCTTGAATGATGGCTTCGTGGGTTGTGAATCGATGCCCGCAAGCATTGCATTCCCTGCGCCGGCGTACAGCGGCACCGTCTCGTGAGGTACGGGAATCGATCACTTTGTCTTCCTGACATCCGCAGTGTGGACAGCGCATGGGGTATGCCTCCTGTATGGTAGGTATTTTCGAGGAACAGATGGTGAGCCGGGCGATATTCCGAAGATGCAGGTGCTTGTCGTACAGATACATCGGGAATGCACGGGAACAGAGTTGTCGAATGAATCATCGTGAACTCTTATCTGTTTAAAATACACCGGATTTGGTGAGAAATCAAGAAATAGTCGGTTATATCTTTGAAAAAGTTTTTTCAGTTAGAAAAAAAGTAATAAAAATCCGTATTAACTTGATTTTTCAAAAAAAACGTATAAATTAAATATGTTCAGAAAAACAGCGAGGTTCAAATGGATAAAAGAAAGTTTTTCAGATTACTTACTCAATTCGTGAGTGGTTTGAAATCTTATGTCGAAACAACCGATGGGCAGTGGTCTATCAAAGGGTTCATTGATGCACATCGGAATGTTTATACCATTTCCTCCGATACGAAAATCATATCAAAAATTCTTGAAATACATCTTTTCCCGAAAATCAAAGAATTTGCTGATGCAAATGGATTTGAAATTGAGTTGGCTTCAAAACAAAATTATTATCCTGATTTATCATTCATTTACAAAGAAGACAGGTCTATTATGTTCGCTGTCGATTTGAAAACTACATACCGAAATCCTGACAATCCGGAAGAATGCAATGGTTTTACATTAGGTTCCCATGGAGAATATTTTATTCATAGGAAAAGTAATAAAAATATTCAACATCCGTATTCAAAATATAAAGGCCACTTTTGTTTGGGAATTATTTACAATCGTGAGAAAGAAAGCAATATTTCTGAAACTGAAACAAAAAAAATCGGTGAAGTTGAGACAATTGTCTCTGTGATTCGTAATTTCCAATTTTTCTTTGCGGAAAAATGGAAAATTGCAAGTGATAAAAGTGGAAGCGGGAATACGGCAAATATCGGAAGTATCAAGAATATCAATCAAATAATTGCAGGTAAAGGAATGTTTACAGAATACAGGGAAAGATTATTTGATGAGTATTGGATGAGTTATGGGAAAAACTATATGACAAATGAGAAAGGAGAACAGAAGAAAATTACTTCTTTAAAAGATTATTTGGTTTATCGGGGAATAAAAAAATGAGTATCATCATTCCTCCTATAAAATGTCAGGGGATTAAAAGTAAATTAGTTCCCAAAATTCTTTCATTATCATCTTCTATTTCATACAAAAGGTGGGTTGAACCTTTTATGGGTTCTGGAGTGGTTGCGTTCAATTTGATTCCGGACAATGCTTTGTTATGTGATGTAAATCCTTATTTAATAGAATTTTATAATTCAATTAAAAATGATGTTATTACTCCTGATTCTGCAAGATGCTTTTTAACAGAAGAGGGGGGACATCTCTTGGAAGAAGGTGCAGAATACTACTATGAAGTTCGCAGAAGATTTAATGAAAAGCATTCCCCGTTTGATTTCCTTTTTTTAAACCGTTCGTGTTTTAATGGAATTATGAGATTCAATTCAAAAGGTGAATTTAATGTTCCGTTTTGTCGAAAAAACAATCGATTTGCGCCGGCATATATTACGAAAATAGTGAATCAAATATCTTCTGTTTCTAAAATTATTCATTCAAAAAATTTCGAGTTTTCCTGTCAGGATTTCCGAGTTACATTATCAAAAACGACATTTCAGGATTTTATTTACTGCGATCCTCCTTATATTGACAGATATGCGGATTATTTTTCTCAGTGGTCAGAATTTGAAGAAGAAGATTTGCTTAATAACCTGAAGAAAATATCAGGTCATTTTATTCTGTCAACATGGAAGGAAAATGAATTTCGACAGAATAAGTACATTGCAAAATATTCTCAATGTTTTAATTTTTTCACACAAAAACATTACTACCATGTTGGCGGATTTGTTGATAATCGTCATGCCATGGAAGAAGCCTTGTTTTTGAATTATGATGTTGATGAAAAAAAAGAAGAAACTCAGATTTTTGAACAATTATGTCTTTCGATTTAAGGCTTTTTTTCGGAATTTTGCTTGAATCTTTGTGCAGAATGTTGTATTTTAAAAGATAATGTCGTTACCGAATTTAACCGAAAATGATTATGAAAGACAATCCTGACTCACTCCAAAACGAGATGCTTGCGGCATCGGAAAAAACTCAGCCTGAAGTGCTTGCTGCACCGGAAAAACGTTCGTGGAAACGCCGCTCCGGATGGTTGATGCTTTTCCTCGCATTCCTGATTCCGTTGGTATGGATGGCAATCCTGCGTACCTCGGCGTTTTCGGTGGGTGAAAATTCTCAGGACGGGCTGTATCACGCAGGAATGGCGGAAATGGGCCCGTCGGTATATATGGCGAAAAAATTTCCGTGGACCCAGATGTCTGCATGGCGGGATCATTTTGCAGACAAGGAACTTCTGTATCATGCTTCCATGGATTTGATTTTCAGGATTGAACGGTTGTTCGGAGTCGGAATAGCGCCGCCGTTTCATTTCGCGGCAATGTTTTACATGGCTTTGGCGTTGGCGGGATTTGTTTTTGCCGCACGTCAGCTGGGGGTGCGTCCGCAGTTTATATTGGCTGGCTCGGTGCTGTTTTGCCTGATGTCGCCGGGATTTACGTTCCGTTTTTCGTTGTTGCGACCGCATGTTCTGTCGCTGGCGTGCCTGATGACTGTCTGTGGTTTGATGTGTTTTAAGTCGTTCAAAACAAGAATCCTGTCAATTTCAATCCTGTCATTTTTCTTTGCGTGGACGTATTCAAATCCGCATTTCATCGTGATTGTGCCGCTGTTTTTTGCTGCATGTCAGGCCCCGTTCCGGGGGAAACGCGAATTGCTGATTCCCTTGGCTTCGCTGGGGGCCGTCCTGCTGGGATTGCTGATTCATCCGCAGTTCCCGAACTCGTTTATTATTTGGAAAATCCAGTCGTGGGACGCACTGATCAGTCCGATGATGAAAGATGCAAATTTGAGTTTGCCGTCGGAAATGATGCCGGCATCGTTTGGATTTAATAAGCTGACATTGCCTCTGTATGTCCTTGCGTGGTGTTCTCTTGCACGTCTGATACGAATCATGGAGAAGGTCGGAATTGCCAGGACGGATGCCAATCTGTATGCGCTGTGTCTGCTGTCCGCGATGTTCACGTGCGGGATTTGGATTGCGGTGCGCTCAATTGAATATGCGCAGCCGTTTGTTACGCTGTGGGTGCTTCTGCTGGCGGAGCGGTCGATGGAATGCGGGGTGAAACTGCCGTTTGGCAAGTTCAAGCATGGGTATACGATTTTCCTTGCGGTGATTTCTGTGGCGTTTGCGCTTGAGTCGTCCCGAAAATTTATGAGAGACTGTCCGCAGACGATTACCCCGCGCCTGAAAGAGATTCCGGCGTTTCTCAAGGAACATGTCCCCGCGGGAGAAGCTGTTGTCAATATCGACTGGAGTGATTTCCCGATGGTGTTCTATTATGACCGCGATCACCTGTGGCAATGGGGCATGGACCCCGTGTTTTCCTATATGGTGGAACCTCAAAAAACGATGATTCTGACGAAAACACGCCCGAATCATGGCGGGGAAACTTATCCGATGGATATTTACCGGGCATTCGGGACAAAATATGCCGTGATTTTGTGGCCGCGCGTGCCTCATGCCAGTCTGCTTTTCAGTCAGGGCTGGAAGATTGAAAAGAGCTTTATCGAAGAAGGCAAGGAAGAAGGCTGGATTTTCTCGCTGGATGAGCGTACTCGCATTTCCAAGCCGTTCCCTGCGGACAGCAAAGTTCAGGAAAAAGCCGAGAAACAGCAGGAACTTCAGGAGAGTGCCCCGTCTTGACGAATGGAATGACGCTTCCTCTTTGCGTTTTTACCGCGCTGGAGTGCAGCTGATTCATTCAAAACAAAACATTTTCAAACAACATACGGGCTGAAATGCCCGATTTTGAGCAGGGGAGTCCTTTGGAAAAGGGCTGAGAGGAAACAGAACAAGCAGATTGGAATCTTTGCGGAAACAGGGGGATTCTGTTGATGCTGAAAGTTTCGACCCTAACCGTGCAGGCGTTTACGCCTATGCCGTCAACCTGATTTGGATCATGCCAACGTAGGAAGACTCAACCCGATGCCGGACGCCTTTGCTTTTTTACGGGTCAACCAATTCCCTGCAAATGGCGGCTTTTTTATGTCTGCATTCTGAACATCTCAAAAAGCCTTCCATGAGCAAAGAAATGAAGCCCCGTTTCAAAACAACTGAAAAAGGAAACACAGAATGAACTCCGACAAAAAAAAAGGTACTTGTCTTCAATCAGAAAAAAACAAAACGGCACATAATCTTTCTTCCTGCTTTGAAAACGTGAGGTCCGAGCGTCCTCTGGTGGAATGTATCACGAATTATGTAACCGTGAATGGCTGTGCGAATCTGCTTTTGGCGGCAGGCGCATCGCCTGTTATGGCGGATGATATTGAGGGGGCGGCTGAATTTACGCGGATTGCGGATGCTCTGGTGTTGAATATCGGGACGCTTACTCCGTGGGTTCGCGAGGCCATGAAAACATCTTTGGCGATTGCGAAAGAGCGGGGGATTCCCGGTGTACTGGACCCTGTAGGGTGCGGTGCGGCGGCATCGCATACACGTTTGTCGCTGGAGCTTTTGGAGTCAGGGGTGAGTATTATGCGGTGCAATCAGTCCGAGGCAAAAGCTCTCCTGGGATTGAATGCAGCCGCTCACGGTGTGGATGCAGCAATGGCGGATCAGGTTTCGGAAGCGAATTTGGGCGAAGCCTGCGCGAATGTGGCGGAGTTGGCGCGCCGTTATGGGTGTGTCGCTGCTGTAACAGGCGCGATTGATATTGCCGCGTCGCCGGATGGGCGTGTCGCGGTGATTCGCAACGGGCATCCTATGATGGCGGACATAACGGGATCGGGTTGTATGCTTTCTGCCCTGACTGGTGCGTTTGCGGCGGCGAATCCCGGTCATTGGTTCGAGGCTGTTGTCGTGATGCTTGCGGCATACGGTGCGGCAGGGGAGATTGCACAGAAAAATCTGCTTCCGGGCGAAGGCAGCGGGAGCTTTGAGATGCGTCTGATTGACGCTTTTAATCTTATGAATACCAAAACACTACAGGAATATGCGGATTATGAATTTATTTGAATCTCTGCGTCTGTATGCCGTTACGGATGAAAACGGCAATCAGGTGGAAAAAGTCAGACAGGCTCTGGCTGGCGGCGCGACCTTTATCCAGTACCGCGCGAAAGGTGGCTGTGATTTTGATACCGCAGTGAAAATGCGGGATTTGTGCCGGGCATACCATGTGCCGTTTGTGCTGGATGACGATGTGGAAATGGCGAAAGCCTGTGGCGCGGATGGCGTTCATGTGGGGCAGAGTGATGCTTCGGCGGTTGAGGCGCGGCGGATTCTCGGCGAGGATGCGATTGTCGGTGTATCTGCGGGAAATCTGACGGAAGCTCTCAAGGCCGTGGCGGATGGTGCGGACTATATCGGGACTGGTGCAATGTTCCCCACGACTACCAAAATGGATGCGGAGTATGTGGAATACAATACGCTGAAAACGATTTGCACTTCGGTTCCTGTGCCTGTGGTTGCCATCGGCGGGATAGGGGAACATAATATCGCCAAACTGGCGGGGAGCGGAATTGCCGGTGTGGCAGTGGTGTCGGCTGTCTTCTCTCAGCCGGACATTGTGAAGGCAGCTCGGATTTTGGACAAACTGACGAAAGAAACGGATTTCCGGGCGGAGGCGAAACGGGCGTTTATTCTGGATTTTGACGGCACGATGTATGATTCCATGAGTATCTGGGCGCATTTGGCGGATGATTTCCTGATTTCCTGCGGGAAAGTGCCGCGTCCTGATTTGTCGGAGAAGCTGAAAGACTGGGGACTTCGTGACGGCATTATCTATTTGCGGGACGCATACGGGATAGCGTGTTCGCGTGAGGAAGCGGTACAGCGTTTTTCGGATTTGCTGACCACTGCGTATCAGGCGTGTCAATTGAAGCCCGGCGTATTTGCCATGGCAGACTATTTGAAGTCGCACGGACTTCTGCCCTGCATTGCCACTGCAGGCGATCAGAGTGCGGTGAAGATGATTTTGAAACGGGAAAATCTGACTGATTCTTTCGGACCTGTGTTCAGTTCCACAACGCTGGAAACAGACAAGACTTCCCCTGAATTTTTCTATCGTGTTCTGGAAAAATTAGGTGCTTCTCTGAATGGTTCTGTGATGTTCGACGATGCTCCGTTTGCTTTGAGGGCGGGATACCGGGCTGGACTGAAATGCGTAAGGATTCTTGATTCTGCGTGGACGGATTCCGGTGAAGTTGAGGCGGACGAGACTGTCAGCACCCTCGAAGAATGGCTGAATCATCATAAGGATTAATCTGTCTCCTTTTGCTGTTTTTGTATCTGCACATAAAGTTCTGAAATGTGCTTTTGTGCAGATATTTTTTGTGTGAGGATGGAAGAAAATACGCCCCTGCCCAAACGAAAGAATCGTTTTTGGTTGTCTTGTAAAAGGGCGGGAATCGTAAAATTTTGGCTGTTTCCGCCGAGGAAAGCTGTCTCAAATTCCCATTTCCCGCCTTTCCAAAATCCGTTCCAATTTCTTCTTTTCCCTTTTTGGTGGATGCATCATACATCGGATGAGACGAATCTTTTCAACTTTTTCATGGGAAATAGAAAAAAAACGTTGAAATGAGAGCAAATAATGCTATAGTAATTAACTGCTTCAGAAGACAACAGAGCAACCGTCTGAAGTCAACTAAGTTCCAGTCTGCACCAGGCAGGCATGTCTACAGGAAAAGAGTATGCTGAAAACAATCAAACTGAAAAACGTGGGACCAATTCCGGATAAAAGCATTTCATTCAGGAAACGCTTAAACATTATCACGGGCGATAATGGATTGGGAAAGACTTTTCTGCTGGATATCGTCTGGTATGTTCTGACGCGCAAATGGCCGGCAGAAGTGAATGCGAAACTTACTTCCGGCTATATGGCAAGACCCGCTGACCCTAAAAAAACTGCGGAAATTACGTTTGATATTGATGGCGAAAAAGAAAACAATAATTATACAGCGACTTTTGATCGGATTCAGCAGGGATGGACAGGAATTTCAGGACGCCCGTTCAGTCCGGGATTGGTCATCTATGCCCATGCTGATGGCAGTTTTTCCGTGTGGGACCCCGCGCGAAATTACTGGGATAAAAGAGGCGATGCAGATATTCAGGAACGCCATCCGGCATTCGTTTTTTCGCCTGCGGAGGTTTGGAACGGCTTGAAAACAGACGATGGAAAATATCTGTGCAACGGATTGCTTCAAGACTGGTCAAAATGGCAAAATAACCATGGATGGGAATTTCAAACACTGGAAAAAATACTGGAACGCCTCTCTCCGCCAGATTTGAAACTATGTTCCGGTGCATTAACCCGTATTGCAGTGGATGATTCGCGCGATATACCGACGATTACAATGCCTTATGGTGAAGTACCTGTATTGTTTGCTTCCGCAGGGATTCGGAGAATCCTGGCATTGACTTATTTTCTGACATGGGCAATGAGTGAACACCGTATGGCCTGTGATGTGCTGGGAATCCAGCCG
Organism: Lentisphaeria bacterium UBA1732; assembly: GCA_002315855.1. Lineage (GTDB taxonomy): Bacteria > Verrucomicrobiota > Lentisphaeria > Victivallales > UBA1829 > UBA1732. The sequence goes on from DCIG01000084.1 coordinate 87,999, forward strand.
ACTTCACAAATTACATTCTTGATTGATGAGGTGGAAGCGCATCTGCATCCGAAATGGCAGAGACAGATTATGCGCGGTTTTCTTGATGTTTTGGAAACATTGCTCAGCACCGTGGCAGGAAAAAAAGAGCGCAGGATTCAGATTATTGCGGCAACGCATTCCCCGCTGATTATGTCATCTTTGGAAAGCAGATTCAATCCCGATGAAGACTGTTGGTTTGATTTTGACGAGGATAAAAAAGGAAAGGTGTGTTTTTCTCGTCGCGATTATGAAAAACAGGGGAATGCGGATATGTGGTTGAGAAGCAATGCCTTTGATTTGACATCATCTTGTTCACTGGAAGCGGAAGAAGCCATGAATGATGCAGTGAATCTGATTGGGGAATATGACAGTAAGATGTCATTGGACAGAAGTGTGTCAGAGGAGAATGCGAAAAAAGTTTATAAGAAACTTCTCAAAAATCTTTCTCCGAAAGATGATTTTTTGTTCCGTTTCCGTTATCTTTGTGAAAAGAAGGGGATTGTGTACAAATGATACCGGTCGTGCAGCAGAGAGAACCGGAAGACTTTGATGAGAAAGTCCGCAGACCGGGGAATGAATATCTGCAGCAGCATCCTGACGTGAAAGCATCGAAACTGCCGGATTATTGGACAAGTATGTCGGAGAATTTGTGGAAGGCCTACGGTGGAATCTGTGCTTATCTTGCCATTTTTTTTGATTCCGCGATTGGAAGTACAATCGATCATTTTATTCCAAAATCGAGAAATAAGCAGATGGCATACGAATGGTCAAATTATCGTTTGGCTTCATGGGGGATGAACCGGAAAAAAGCACGGAAAAATGTTTTAGACCCGTTTGCACTTCGCCCTGATTCTTTCCGAATTAATTTTAGCAATGGGGAAATCTGCCCGAATCCGGCGCAGGATGCCGATTATCAGGAAAGGTGCAGAGATACAATCTGTGCTTTAGGTCTGAATGAGTCCCGCAACAAAGAAATGAGGATAAGGCATTTTGACGAGTATTTTCGTAACGATGTATCCCTCGAATATCTTGAAAAAAATTCTCCTTTTGTGCATTCCGAAGTCGTCCGGCAGAACCTACAGCGTTAGAAAGTCAGGATATTGGATTCCGGCTGATTTTTGCAAAACAATAACAGACTGTTGCATCATCATTGGATGCAGCAGCCTGTTTTGCATGGTGGCGGAACTGATTCTTCGGGGGGAGAGAATCAGAATTGACCGCGGGGAGGACGCTTGCCGCCGGATCGTTTCGAGGCGGGGAATCCGCTTCTGCCGCGATGCTGATTATCGTTGTGCTCCGGGATGCCGCGTTTGCGTCTGCGGTCAGCTCGATGAGACACACCGGGTGCTTTCTCGATACGTTCGGAACGGCCTGATTTGCGGGCGGTGCTGAACTTTGCGCGAGGTTCGCGGGGCTGTTCTGCTTTGCGTTCGAGCAGGATCATGGTTTCCACGTTGGGCGTGCCGGGGAACATATCGAAAACACGTGCCTGAACAGGAATATAGCCGTTATGACGCCAGTCATTGACGGATTTCGCAACCTCATCTGCGGAGCAGAAGATATGGAGAACTCGTTTGGGCTTGCGTTCCGCAATCGCGGCAATGACATTGGCGGCGATGCCGCTGCGGGGCGGGTCGAGCAGGAAAAGTTCGGTGGATCCGTCCTCTTCATCGCGGGGCGGGATTTTGTCCATCACGGCATTTGCCGTAACCGCACCGGCGATAAAACGGATGCTGCGGTTCGGGGCGATATGGGCGGCATTGCCCATGGCCGCCTGAATGGCAGGTCCATTGAAGTCCATCCCGATGACACGTCCGGCCCGGCTTCCTGCGGCAATCCCGAAAAGACCGAAGCCGCAGTACATATCGTACAGCACCGAATTTTCATCGGGTTTCAGAAGTTTTTCTGCTTCCCCGACAAAACGGTCGAGGATTGAGCCGTTTACCTGACAGAAAGCTCCGGGAGGGAAGAGAAACTTGCCGTCATTGACGGTAATATCCATCATTTCCGGACCGAAAACTTTGCGGAACGGATGAGTCGTCGCCTTGGATTCGAGGTAAAATTCCGAGCGGGATTCATCCACAAACATGAACATGGAGCGGACGGACGGGCATTCTGCCTGAACTCGTTCGGCAAGCTGTTTGACCTTGCGCACGGTGGGCGCATCCAGCCGGAACAGATTCAGAATGAGGGTTATTGATTCATAATTCCCGCGTATGACGATGAAATTCAGGTGGCGGGCCAGCGGTGCATACGGCGCAGATACCAGAATGGAATGAAGCCATTGGTAAAGTTCGCCGTGCATGGCGGGTTCGATGGGGGACTCAATGGTTTCCTTGCGGTTCATTCCTGTATAACCCATGGTGAAGCGCACTCGTCCGTTTTTTGTGATGACGACACGGCGTTTCGAGGTCATGCGGCAGGGACGCCCCATGGGGGAGGGGATGATTTCGCGGACAAGAGCTTCGGGGAGATGTCCGACTTTCCAGAATGCTTTCACGGCATCCAGTTTGAGCTTAAGTTCATCTTCGTAGGAAATTGCAGTGAGGGGACAGTGGGGATCGGCGGTGTCAAGCTGTTCGCGGACTCCTGCATTCAGCGCGGCAAGCCCCACAGCATCGGAAAAGGTATATTGAGATTGGTTCTTTGCGGAATCGGCAGAGGAATCCTTGCCGCGGCGGAACTCATTGTCGTTTTTCCCTGCACGGTTCAGCAGAACAGAATTTTTTTCGGAATGGAAATCTCTGCGGGGGCTGGTTGTGGATTGATTTTTGCGGGAATTGGTGCGGGCGGAAGCCTGTCTGGGGGCTGTTCTGTTCACTGTTTAATTCTCCTGGAGAGTTGCCTTGATGTGCAGGGCATTCAGCTTTTCGATGAGGTTTTCATAACCCCGGAATATGGTATCGGCATTGAGAATGCGGGACTGTCCCTGTGCCATGGCTGCGGCGGCAATCATTGCCATGCCGGCGCGAATATCGGGACTGGACATGATGCCTCCGCGCATTTTCGCAGGACCGGAAATGACCACGCGGTGAGGGTCGCAGACAATCGCATTTGCACCCATGGCAATCAGGCGGTCCACGAAATACATGCGGCTTTCAAACATTTTCTCAAAGAAAAGGACGGTTCCTTTCGCCTGCGTGGCGGCAACAATCATGCAGCTCATCATATCGCTTGGAAATTGGGGCCATGGACCGTCGGAAATGACGGGAATGGCACTCCCTATGTCTTTCACTACCTTCATTTTCTGTCCGTCGGGGAGGAATATGCGGTCGGGTTCCAGCGTGAAATTGATGTTGAATCGCTCGAAAACGCGGCGGGCCATCCAGTAATGGCGGGGCTGAATTTTCCCGGTGATTTCAATTTCTCCTCCGGTTGCCGCCGCCATTGCCATGAAGCCGCAGGCCTCAATGTAATCGGAATCAATGGTGTATTCCGTGCCGTGAAGCGACGGAACTCCCTCAATGGAAAGAGTGCTGGTACCGATGCCGCTGATTTTCGCACCCATTTGGTTGAGAATTTCGCAGAGCTGCTGCACATGGGGTTCCATTGCGGCGTTGCGGAGAAAGGTTGTCCCTTTCGCCAGAACGGCGGCAATGACGATATGTTCAGTGGCGGTAACGCTGGCTTCATCCAGAAACATGTCGGCGGAGTGAAGACCGGATGGTTCCACCTTGAAATCTGCACATCCGTTGCGGGGTTTCCCCGCGATGCCGAGTTTGCCGAGCCCGTAATAGTGTGAATCCAGACGGCGGCGTCCGATGAAGTCGCCTCCCGGAAGTCCGATATGAGATTCGCCGCATCGGGCCGCGACCGCTCCCGCAAAAATGAATGAGGCACGGAGTGCGGCGCATTTTGCGCGGGGAAGACGTGATTTTGTGATTTTTTCGGCACAAATCGTTACATCCGTGCCGTTTCTCTGAACAGATACTCCGATATCTTCGGCTATGGCAAGCATGTTTTCCACATCGAGAATGACTGGCATATTGTGCAGAATGACCGGTTCCGGGGTCAGCAAGGCGGCGGCAATAATCGGCAATGCGGCATTTTTGTTGCCGCCGGGCGTGATGTGTCCGGATATTTTGGACGGACCTTCAATCAGGATGCTTTTCATGGATGCTCCTTGTGGAGTATGGATTACCAGATTTTGCGTTTACTGCGGAGGTTGCGGAGAATTTCTTCAAATGCCTTGCGCTGTTCCTCTTCGGAGGCCTGATGGAAGAACTCTTTTTCTTCCTGAATGCGGCTTCCGAGGTCGCCGGGCAGGTCTTTCAGAAAGCGCGACGGGGAGTGGAACTCGTATTCGCCGTATTTGAAGCGTTTGCGGGAAAGCGTGAGGAAAAGGCGTTCCTTGGCACGTGTGATGGCCACATAGAAAAGCCGTCGTTCCTCGTCGACCCCGTGGACGGATTCGTCCATGGAGCGGGAGTGAGGGAAGAGTCCTTCTTCCATGCCGACCACGAAAACGATGGGAAATTCCAGTCCTTTCACCGCGTGAATCGTGGAAAAAATCGGTGCATCGCGGTCGTCATCGTCGTCTGTGCGGTCATTGTCGTCCATCAGGGAGAATTTCTCGACCCAGTCCACGAGATAAGCCTCGGTTCCGGGCGCCAGATTATGCTCGTACATGGAAATACTGTTGATGAATTCGTAGACGTTGTCGCGACGGTCGTCGGCTTCCTTTGCGTCTCGGTAGATACGTTGGAATCCGTTCAGGTAGCCGACCGCTTCGAGATATTCCGTCACTTTTCCGGCGAGACCGCCGGGCTGGGCAAATTTCTCTTTCGCTTCCTGAATTGCTCCGGCAAGCGCGGCGCAGGCACTTGCGGCGGGCTTGGTAACGGCTTTCGTGTATCCGGGATCATTCAGCAGGGACAGCAGGGGGCGGTGCTGAGATTTGCCGAGTTCGCGGAGCTTGAGAATGGCTTTTTCACCGACCCCGCGGGGCGGCACCGCAATCACGCGGAGCAGACTCTGGTCATCGCGTGGATTGACCAGCATTTTCAGGTAGGCGATGGCGTCTTTGACTTCCTTGCGCTGGAAAAATTCCTGCCCGCCGATGATTTTCGGGCGGATGCCATGGGTGCGGAAGGATTGTTCGAGGACGCGTGAAAGATAGTTGGAACGATAGAGCACCGCGAAGTCGGAATAGAGATAATCGGGATTGGCGCGCCGCAGATTTTCAATCATGTTGACCACAAAATCTGCTTCTGCTTCTGCCTCATCGAGGGCGGCGATTTTGATTTCTTCGCCGTCTCCCTTGGTTGACCAGAGGTTTTTGTCGAAACGCTGCCCGTTGTGAGCGATTACGGCATTTGCGGCATTCAGGATATTGTTGGTGGAACGGTAGTTCTGTTCGAGTTTGATTTCGCGGGACCCGGGGAAATACGTCGGGAAGTTGAGGATATTGCCCACATCGGCGCCGCGCCATGCGTAAATACTTTGGTCATCATCCCCCACGACGCAGATATTCTGTCTGAACTGCGTGAGATACTGGAGCAGTTTGAGCTGGGCGGCGTTGGTGTCCTGATATTCGTCCACGAGGAGATAGCGGTACTTGTCCTGATAGCGTTTCAGGCATTCTTCGTTGGTCTCGAAAAGTTTGAGCGTAAGAAGAAGCATGTCGTCAAAATCAAGGGCGTTCTGAAGCTCCAGAATCTGCTGGTAACGCTCATAGACGGTCAGATATGCTGTCCCCGCGGAACCCGTCCCGACCAGATCTCCATTCGTAACCTGATCGGGAAAGAGCATCTTGCTTTTGCACTTGGAGATGAAAGACAGCACTTCCTTGGCTTGGATTTCATCTTTGCCGTAACCGAGCTCGGCACAGGCCTGCTTCACGATTCCCGTCTGGTCGGCGTCGTCCACTATGCTGTAGTTGGAATTGTAGTTGCCGACAAGATGGATGTCGCGCCGCAGAATGCGGGCGCAGAATGCGTGGAATGTGCCGAGTGTAACTTCTTTGGCGGCTTCGGCGGAAACGAGTTTCCCCACGCGTTCGCGCATTTCCGCGGCGGCCTTGTTGGTGAAGGTCATGGCGGCAATCTGACCGGGCGGGATTCCGTGCCCGATCATGTACGCGATTCGTGTGGTGATGACGCGGGTTTTGCCTGTTCCTGCTCCGGCCAGAACAAGAAGCGGCCCCTCGGTGTGAAGGACCGCCTCACGTTGCGGCGGATTTAACCCCGCAAGAAGTTCATGAATGGGTTTGAACGGCACTGGAAACCTCAGGCGTCGAGAGATGCGAGGTCAAATGAGGTGCCGTTCCAGATCGCCGCGGCTGCGGTAACTGCGTTTTCAAATTCGGCGAAGCGTCCGCCTCGGATGACGAACTGTGTGAGTTCATCGGTTGTGCTGGCGGTGAGCTGGTCGACATTTTCATCGCAGGGGCGGTCCATGGTGTAGGTGGAAACAAAGCGGATTTCACCTGCCGCCAGAGGAAATTCGCGGACGAGGAGCGCGTCATGGCGGATAATGCCGAGGACGAGCTTTTTCGCGGCGGCGTCCACTGCGGCGGAAACACGCGGGGTGTTCAGGTGGTCTTTTTCGTAATCCATGGCCAGCATACAGGAAGCGAGTGCATCGCGCATCGGGTAGCCCATGGCGATTTTTTCGATGATGGGGTCGGTCTGGGAGCCGTTGGTTGCCAATGCGATGGTCCCGCTCAGACGAACACAGTTGTAAGCGATGTACGGGTTTTTCGCGAGGTCGCTTTCAAAGCCCGCGCGGGGCAGAATCGCGATTTTATCGGACAGTGTGATGGCACTGCGGTTCGGAAATGAACGGGAAGAGACACGGTAGGCGACACAGGGCTTTCCGTCGGGGGTCATACCGGCGCAAACGATTCGTCCAAGATACATGGTAAATATTCCTTAAAAATATTGAGTTGTTTGTCTTAAGTTTTTTGAAAATCAGGCTTTCGGCTTCAGCTGCGGGAACAGCACTATATCGCGGATGGATTCGGTGCCGGTGAGAAGCATGACCAGCCGGTCAATGCCGATGCCCATGCCGCCCGCAGGAGGCATACCGTATTCGAGTGCGGTGAGAAAATCTTCGTCCACTGCCTGTTTGGGGTCTTTGCCGGAGAGCGCGACCTGTTCCATGAAACGCTTGCGCTGTTCGATGGGGTCGTTGAGTTCGGAGTAACCGGGGCTGATTTCCTGTCCGTTGATTTCGAGTTCGTAGACGTCGACGCTGGTCGGATCGTCGGGGCAGGTTTTCGCCAGCGGGACGAGTTCCGCTGGAAGACGGGTCACGAATGTCGGCTGAATGAGCGTGTGTTCGATGAGTTTTTCGTAGATTTCGTGCGTGATTTCCAGGTCTGTCCAGTCGGGCATGACTTCTGCGCCGAGTTCTTTGGCCTTTTTGTATTTTTCTTCGCGCGGCAGCTCGAACCAGTCGGCTCCGGCGATTTCGCGGACGAGGTCGCGGTAGGGGGCGCGTCTCCATGGACGGGTGAGGTCGATGACCTTGTCATTGGGAAGCTGGATTTTCAGTGTGCCGAAAATCTTCATGGCGATGCTGGTTACCATGTCTTCGATGAGTTCCATCATGGTGTTGCAGTTGCCGAATGCCTGATAGATTTCGACCATCGTGAACTCTGGATTGTGGCGGCGGTCAATGCCTTCGTTGCGGAAGTTGCGGTTCAGCTCGAATACCTTTTCAAAGCCGCCCACAAGCAGTCGCTTGAGGTAGAGTTCCGGGGCAATGCGCATGAACATGTCGCAGTTCAGTGCCTGATAATGGGTTTTGAACGGCGTCGCGGCTGCACCGCCGGGAATGTACTGGAGCATCGGTGTTTCAACTTCGAGGAAGCCTTTGCTTTCCAGATAGTTGCGGATTTCACGGATGATGGCGATGCGCTTGAAGAAGAGATCGCGGCTGATGTCGTTGGTAATCAGGTCCAGATAACGCTGACGGTAGCGCTGTTCCATATCGGTGAGTCCGTGAAATTTCTCAGGAAGCGGACGGAGCGACTTGGAAAGAAGTTTGTAGGACTCCATTTTGAGGGTAACTTCGCCCGTTTTGGTTACGAACATGTGCCCCGTGGCGGAGATGATGTCGCCTATGTCGAGCTTTTTGAAGCGTTTGTATTCGTCTTCGCCCAGCAGATCGCGCTGCGCATACAGCTGGAGCGAACCCGCCTGATCCTTGATGTGCAGGAAGGTCGCTTTGCCCATAACGCGGAAGGTCATGATACGGCCCGCAACGGTGAAAATATCGGGATTTTCTTCTTTGATTTCCGCCTGTTTGGCAGCGGCGGTGGAGACAATATTTTCAACATAAACGCCGTAGGGATAAATACCGGATTCTTTCAGCTCCTCCATTTTCGTTTTGCGCTGCTCGAAAATATTGTCGAGCTGCTGCTGTGTAACTTCGGGGGAAACGTTTTCTTCTGGCATGGAGCAAACCTCCTGATAAAATAATGTGAACTGTGTTATGGCATGAATATGAATGCCGGTTGTGCGGATTGGTGCGATTCCAAAATCTGTCGGTCTGTTTTGAAATTGGCTTTATATTATTACTATACATCCGAATATCTTTTTTACAAGGTGAAATAATGTCTTTCCGGCGGGGAATGCTCCGGACGCTCCGGAAAATCGGCTTTCGGCAGAACTTTTTGAAATCCGTTCAGAAAAACATGATTCCCGATGAATGGAAGTCTCCTTCCTCCGAAATGTTTTTTTGAAAAATGGGTTGTATGACGGGAAAAAGAAGCTATATTATTCTGACGGAGAAGCTGATTTCAAAAGTCATTGGCGAAAAGATTTGATGGGAATCTTCGCGCGTTGTCGGGGTAGTTTTGAGGCGTCTGACCGCCGACAACGCTCTTCCTGCAAATTCCGAAGATTATTTCAAAGCTCCCCGCAGGACGTTTGAAATCAGCCCGGAGGAAAAGTTTTTTTCGGAAATATGCTTTCTTTCGATAAGTTTTTGATGAAATGTCCGTCTAATTTTAATGGAGCGGATTTCAAAAACGTCTTTTGAAATGTACTCGGATGAAGTAACTTTTCCCGCACGGAAACAAATCAAACAAGGTATCATCTATAACAACAAAGGAGAACATTATGCTGTTTCAAAGACTTGTTAAATCAGCGGCAATGCTGATTTTTGCCGGGTGTGCAGCAGTCACGGTATTCGCACAGGGCGGTTCGTTCGATGTGAAATCCGAGACGAAGGCTGTTCAGAAGCTGGTGGGCGATGGCAATTTCGCAGAAGCCTTCACCAAAGCGAAAAAGGCTCTGGAAACTCTTCCGGAAAACGCTCACGACAAGGAAGTTGCTGATTTGTGGAACTATCTTGTCATTTCGCTGGAAAATAATAACCGCATCGCGGAATACGATGAAAATTTCGCATTCGCGACGAAAAAATTCAAGAACAATCTGAATTTCCTCTGCACACTGTCTCCCGAAGATTCGTGGGGATATATGATTGACGGAAAATTCCGCCGCGGAAACAATCGCGGAAACGGCGGCCGATATGTGTCATGCGAATACCGGGATCGCGTGGAGATACTGAGACTCCTTGTCGCGGCTGTGCCGGCAGCTGAAAAGGCGGAGGATGCCTTGGCGGTTAAATTTTATCTGAGACTGGCTAATTTCCTGATTCAGGATGCAAGCAGTTCCATGACGTCGTGGAAATTGCAGGCTTTGACCGATTTGACCAAACTCCCGGATTATGATGAACATCCTGTCCGCAGTTCCTCCCGTCCTCCTGTGAATCCCGATGGCTCGCCTGTTTTGTATGCGAAACCCGCTGATTTCTCGTCTGCCGGGAGCGATGGCGAACGAATCCGCTGGGCATGGGAAGCGGCTATGGCGCGCGGCTCGAAAGAAGCGAAAATCGCATTCGCCACATTCCTGGCGAAACAGTTCGATTTCTCCCAGGTGGACTACGGTCTGCGTGAAGAGTATTTTCAGTCGGATACGTACCGCGATTACCTGTATGGTCTCAAAGACAATGAGACGGTGGCTCAGCTTTCCGACGGAACACGGAAAATCACATTGCCGGAAGAGTACAACTATTTCCGTCTCTTCTCGGAAGCGGAAGACTGGCGCAGTCTGATGTCTCTGTATTTGGCTCGTTACCAGTACGAAAAGGCCGCTTATTACGCCGATAAGGCGAAAGATGCCGAAATGAAAGCGATGATTGAAGGCAATGTCGGTTTCGCCGACTATATTCAGGTTACCGCATTCGGGAAGAAACCTGTCCTGACTTATCATTACCGCAACAGCAAAGAAGTCGTGGCATCGGTTCACAAGGTCAATTCCGCGGAAGCCGTGCGCGTGATGCTCGACAATCTGAGCAAGCCGGATTCCGGCAGCAGCGGAAACTTCACGGACGTGTACCAGCTGTATCTCCATGACTGGGATGGACAGCTGGCGAAAAACAACAAGTGGAAAGTCGCAATTGAAGATAAGGTAACGGAATTCAAAGTCGCGCTCAAGCCGAAAGCGCATCACTGGGAGACCGATCAGGAAATCGAACTCCCTCTGACCGAACCCGGTGCGTATCTGGTGAATCTGGCTCCCGAAAACGCGGTAGACGGGTCTTTCACGGAAATCCTGGTTTGGATTACTCCGCAGATATTGACCGCAAATTCCCTCCCGGACAAGACCATATTTACCGTGAATGATTCCTCAACGGGAATGCCTTTGGCAAAACGCACTCTGAAATATTATAACTTTGTTACTCGGTATGCAAATACTCCGCAGGAACGCACACAGTTCGGCGGACGCACCAAAGTAACGGTTACGGAAAAAGAGTTCGTTACGGATGCGAACGGCGTGGCTGATGCCGGTAAGCTTTCCAGCAGCAATCGCACCTTGATTCTGCTGGAAAGCGAAGACAAACTCGCGGTGATTCCAAGCGCATATTTCTACAACAATCGCGCCGGAAGCATGAGAGACAATCAGAAAGTCTTCATTATCCCCGACCGTCCGGCATACCGTCCCGGCGATACCGTGAAATTTGCCGTGTACAGCCGTACTCCAAGCTATAAAGAGCCGTTCAAAGAGACCCATCTGCTGCCGAATCCTGTGAAAGTAATCGTTACCGACGCGCGCGGCAGCAAGGTCTGTGAAGAAAAACTGACTGTGGATGCCGAAACAAATTCCACCAAAGGCGAATTCACGCTGCCGGAAGATATTACGCTGGGAAATGTAAATCTGCATTTGGAAGGTCAGCCCGGCTCCATCGGCATTGCTGTGGAGGAATACAAGAAGCCTGAATATCTCCTGTCCGTGAAAATGCCGGAAATGCAGGTGAAGTCCGGCGGCATGTTTGAGGCGGAAATCGAGGCTAAGTATTATTTCGGCGCTCCGATGAGCGGCGCAAAAATCAAATATAAAGTTTATCGGGAACAGACGAACCGCGTCTATCCCTTCTATGGCAGATTCGACTGGCTGTTCGGTGCAGGGTACTGGATTTGCTCCACCGGTATGAGAGACAGGTGCTTGCCTGAAGCCGGTTTCGGTCGCGATCTCGTCGTCTCGGATGAGGGCGATGCCGATGAAAACGGCAGGCTGACGGTGCCGATTGACACGGCGGATGCTTTGAGACGGTTCGGGGAACATGATTATCGTTACTCCATCGAAGCCGAAGTTACCGACGAGACCAACCGCGTGGTGAAAGGCAGCGGCTCCATCATCACCGCTTCTCAGCCATTCTACGTGGAAATGAGCGCCAAGTGCGGATTCGGGCACACCGGAAAGCCCGTAACTATCGTTACCAAGGCGGTTACTCCCGATGGAAAACCCGTTCAGGGGCGCGGCAAACTGAAAATTTACGGCAAGGCTTTGAACGCTCAGGGAGTGCCCGAACGCGTGGGCGAACCTCTGAAAACGGTTGATGTGGTCGCCGGTGACGAAAACGGAATCAGTTTCGTGATGGACAGACCGGGCGTCTATGAAATCGTCACGGAAATTACGTCTCAGCCGAAAATCGACCCGAAAAAAGCCGCCGTGCCGAAACCTGAAACCTGCACTGGTACTTATCCGCTGGTGATTTCCGGTTTTGAAAAGAGCGGAAACCTCTTCAGCGAACTGCCTGTCGAAATCACCTCCGACAAGAGCGAATATCTGCCGGGCGATGAGGCGGAAATCCTCGTCAATACGAAGAAACCGGGGTACTCTCTGTATTTCTTCGCACGCAGTGAACGCGTTTCAAACTGGGAATTTGTCCGCGCCGAAGGTTCTTCCACTGTCTTTAAAATGAAAATCGACACGGATGATCGCCCGAATACTTATGTGAGCGTACTGGCTGTGGGCAACGGCGAAATCCTGCGCCTGAGCAAGATGCTGGCTGTGCCTCCTGTTACAAAAATGCTGAACGTGGCAATCGAAGGCCCGAAGACGAATGTCAAACCGGGAGCCGATGTCCCTGTTACAGTGCGCGTGACGGACAGCAGCGGCAAGCCGGTTTCCGGGGCCATGACCATGACGGTTTACGACAAGTCTTTGGATGCCGTCGCATCCAGCCGCATCCCCGAAATCAACTCGTTCTTCTGGAACTGGAAGCGTTACCAGAGTGAGAATTACAGCTCGAATCTGGATAAATCCACCAGGTGTATGGTGTTTCGGCAGTCGCAATGGCAGCTGTGCATGAATACGTACCTCCAATATTATTTCCCGCTCGAACGCGACAGAGACACTCTCTTTCAGCAAAGTGTCGGAATGGTTCGCAGAGAGCGCGTGAAAACTCGTTCTGCATCCAATGGCGTCATGATGAAATCCATGGCGGCGGATGCTGATATGGCGATGGAAGAATCCATGCCGATGGCGGGTATGGGCGGGTTTGGCGGCGCTGCTCTCATGATGGATGAGGCCGCTCCTGCCCCTGCGGCGGCGAGAATGACCTTCGCCGCAAAGGAGATGGCATCGGATGATATGGCGGAGGCAGAAGAAGATATGTCGGCTTCTGCGGAAAAAAACGATGATTTCGTCCGCAGCAATTTCCTCGATTCCGCATTCTGGTCCGCCATGGTGAAACTGGATGCCGATGGTCGCGCCTCCTTCACAATCCCTGCTCCGGACAACCTGACGACTTGGAGAATCCGTGCATGGTCGTTGGCTCCGGATGCTTCCGTGGGAACTGCCGATGCTGAATTTACCGTCAGCAAAGATCTGATTGCCCGTCTGGAACTCCCGCGTTTCATGGTCAATGGCGACAAAGTCAGTGCGGTTGCCAATATCCACAATTATACCGGCAGGGAAATCAATGCTCAGGTCGCTCTCAAGACAGACAACTCCAATGTGGCCGTCGCCGTGCCCTCTGTATCCGTGAAAATTGCACCGAACAGTCATACCGCTTGCCCCTTTGAACTCACCTCAAAGGCCGTCGGAGAAACCACTTTCACTCTGACTGTGAAAGCCGGTGATGAGACCGATGCCCTGGAACTGAAGATGCCCGTCCTGGTCAAGGGCATTGACAAGCAGGTGAATGGTTTCGCACGTCTTGACAAGGATATTCACGGCGCAGTCATCCCCCTGAAAGTCCCCGCACAGCGCAAGCCCGAAACCACGTTCCTGACCGTGAACGCCGCTCCCGGCGCGGCAAAAGCTATGGTGGAACTCCTCCCGTATCTCGCCGCCGACGGAACTCCGAATGTGTTTGGCGTGGTCAATCGCTTCGTGCCTGCCACTGCAACCGCTTATGCCCTGTCCAAAATGGGGATCGACTTCAAAAAACTGAACCTGAAACCCACGAACCGCGACAAGCTGTATGCGGAATACATGGATCGCTACTGCTGGAACAACGAGCCCGTGCCGTCTTTCGAGGCCGCTCAATTCGCTAAAGTGAATGCTGACAGTCTGAAGATGATTCTGGGTATGGTCAATTCCGATGGCGGATGGGGCTGGTTCTCCGGCTATCGCGAAGTTTCCTGGCCTGACACCACCGCATACGTGGTGAACGCTCTCATGGATGTGCAGGAATTTGGCGACGGCAGCGTGAAATCCGCAATCTCCGGCGGCGTGAAATGGCTGGAAAATGAAGCCGCCGAGCGCGTGGCAAAACTGAAAGACCATCCCGATTGGGGCGTCAGCAATACGGATGCTTTGGTCGCCCGCGTTCTGACCCGTGCCGGAAAACCGAACAAGGAGCTCCTGAATTTCCTGTACGATCAGAGAGTCGACCATCTTGCCCCATACGGACTCGCGATGCTTGCTCTCGCTCTCCCCGAAAAATCCGATGAACGTGCCATGGTGGTGCGCAACCTGACCCAGTTCCTGAAAGTAGACGATGAAAATCAGACCGCATATCTGAACATCCCCGCGTCGTTCTGCTGGTTCTGGTACGGCGAAGAAAACGAAACCAACGCCGCTTATCTCGACCTCCTGCTCGCCGACAATCCGGCTGACAAAGTCGCCCCGAAACTGGCTAATTATCTGGTCACCAACATCCGTAATTCGCCGTGGCGCAACAGCACCCGCGCAATCGGTGCCGTGGTCCGTTCTCTTGCCCGCTGCATCGTCGCGACTGCCGAAAGCAAGCCCGATATGACCGTCCGCGTGATGCTGGACGGCAAGGAAGTGAAATCCTGGCGCATTACTTCGGACAATGTCTGGGACGGCGAATTTGTCTTCTCTGCTGGCCCTGAAATCATGACCACAGGCGACCACGAACTGAAGCTCTCCATGGACGGCACGGGCGTTCTGTATGTGAACACCCGCCTGAACTACTTCACTATGGAAGACGTCATCGAACCTGCCGGCCTCGAAATGAAAATCAAGCGCAATTACTACCGCCTGACCCCGTCCACCGAAGATTATCTGGCGGCGGGCGTGAGCGGAAGCGTCCAGCAGCTGAAGCGCGACAAATACAAACGCACTCTGCTGAAAGACGGCGATTTCCTGCGCGCCGGCGAACTTGTGGAAGTGGAACTGATTTCCACCGCCAAAAATGACTACGACTATGTGTGCTTTGCCGACAGTATGCCTGCCGGTTTCGAGTTCGTGGAGCCGGTCAGCGGCTATTCATGGCAGTGGGGTGCCCCGATTTATCGCGAATACCGCGAACGCGGCGCGAAGTTCTACCTGCGCAGCATGGCGCGCGGCGATACGAATGTATTCTATCAGATTCGCGCCCAGCTCAACGGACGTTTCACCTCGCTGCCCGCAATCGGAAGTGGTCTGTATGCGCCGGAACTGAAGTGCAATTCGACCCTGTTTACATTTGAAATCAGGTAAGCAGCCCTCAAAAAAACGGGCGTCTCGTTCCATGAGATGCCCCGAATAATAAAATCACCGGGAACGGCCTCGATTCAAGGCTGCTTCCGGTGATTTTTTGATTGCGGAAAACGAAGTTTTATTTCGTGGAGAACACGCTGGAATTTGGTCGCGCGGAAGCGTTCCCCGGATGACTTTTCAAGTCTGCGTATGCCCCGTGATAATAGACCCACATCAGCACCGCGACATACGAAAACAGCAGAATGACCGCCGGAATCGAATTCGGATCGAGTTTGCACAGTGCCGACATGATCCCGAAGATGACGAGCAGTCCGCCGAACGGTGCCGTCATGTACAGCCAGCTTTTGCGATGGGCGAAATTCAGCGTTACGCCCAGCCATTTCTGCGTTTCGTGCTTGTAAACGAATATGCGGGGATCGTCTGGATTTTTGTAGAGACCGAAAATGACGGATGACATGATACATCTCCTTGTAAACTTTTGAAATAAGCTCCTATACTATAGCATGATACTCTCAAAATGCAAATTCCCGCATGAAATATGGGGCTTTTTCAAAAGCTTTACTGGAAATTTCAGATTTTTGTGCTACATTAAAAAATGCAGTTTATTTCTGACTGAATAAGCGCATCCCTGTGGTGTAACGGTAGCACAAGTGGTTTTGGTCCACTTAGTTCAAGTTCGAATCTTGGCGGGGATGCCATTTTTTTGTCTCTTTTTTTTGAAAAATTCGGGGGAAACAATCCGCTCCCCCTCATTCCTTTCGCAGTTTGAGCGTGATGACTGCTTCCGCTCCCAATGTTTCCCCGTTGATGAGGGTGCGTTCATAGTTGCGGTACGGATCGACCGCAAGCTGCGGCAAATCGTTTTGTGAGCTTGCTCCGGGGAATGTCAGGCGGAATGTGAAGTCCGCAGGAACCTCCATCGGACCGATTCCCGCGTTGATGGTGGCGACTTCGCCGGGAGTCAGAGTGCGGGGCGCATCTATCACAACGGGGAATGTCTTGCCGTTGCATTGAACAAGAAAATTGTAGGACTTTGCGCAGACGAAAGTCAGTTGCAGCACTGCGTTTTGATACGTCTCTGCACCGGGTATCATGCTCGTGTCGAACCGTTTGACGACCTCCGTGGCGGGCGTAATCGGGCAGCTCAGCCACGAGTTGTTGTAAAAGGGGCTGTTGTCGTGAATCAGTGCCGTCCCTTCCTCCGTGAGCAGGCGCACCCCGTGCGGGCGTGCTTTCCGCATTAGCGGTGATTCGTAAATGGGGCGGTAGATGCCGAAGAAGAAATTCACGGCAAGAACCCCCGCGAGAACAGGGAGCAGAATGCGGCGCAGGACTGTCCTCACATCGAATTTGCGGAGCTGGAAAACGGATGCCGTGAAAATCCCGCCGCCCACGCAGAAAAGCCCGATGGCGGGGACGCGGAATCGTGCCAGAATGTAAAATGCCGCCGTCGCCGGTGCGTACAGGCAGATCATGGCGTGGAGGATTTGTTCGCCTGTATGGTGTCTGCGGCGCATGAGAAACAGCACGAATCCTGCGGCGCAGAACGCAATCAGAATCCCCGTCGGAATAATTCCGCAGGTATGGAAAATTCGGCTGGATACTGCGTTGTATTCCGGATTTACGTTGTTGTACAGTTCGGTGCGGTCGAAGAACAGAAGCACCTTTTCCGCCTGATGAATCAGGAATGCCGCCGGCTCTTCGCAGAACCACTGAAGTATCCTCTGCGGGATGGAACACGTCTCCTGATGATTCATCCATTCCTCATAGGTGGGCGGGTAGGGGATGACGAGCGAGCCGGGCGCGGCTTCCGGATTGTTGCCGATGGTCAGCACTGCCGGCCCTGCGGTGGAGGGCCCGGAGAGCGAGCCTGTCTGAATGGTGTTGTAGACCGCGAACGGCATTTGCGGAAGAATGACCGCCGCGGCGAAGACCGCGAGCGTGATGACTCGTTTTTTCCATGGCGTATGGTATTTGACCGAAACCCGGTGAAACGCATAGAGCATGACCGGCAGGAAGCACCACGCATTTCCGCGTGAAAGAATGGCGAAGGATAAAATCAGCCCCGATGCCGTGGCGAATTTCATCTTTCCCGTGCCGGAATAGCGGAGCAGCAGGTACAGGAGCAGGGTGAACCAGAGACACTGCTGAATTTCAATCAGCGCGTATGGCACGTAGAAAAAGAGGAGCTGGGAGAATGTGCAGAGCAGGGCCGTCATCAGTCCTGCGGC
Source organism: Lentisphaeria bacterium UBA1732 (assembly GCA_002315855.1). Lineage (GTDB taxonomy): Bacteria > Verrucomicrobiota > Lentisphaeria > Victivallales > UBA1829 > UBA1732. The sequence continues at coordinate 105,439 of DCIG01000084.1, forward strand.
GCGGGAATGCAGCAGTGCGGCGGATAGCCCCGCAAACCACACAATCAGTGCCGCGCAGATGGATTGCGACAGCCCGATGCTCACGAAATCGCTCTGAAAAATGAGTTTCGCAAGCGGAAGAAAGACCGCGTAATAGAACGGCTGATATTCGAACTCCGGCGGAAGCTCCCCGTGCAGAATTTGGTCGGAAAGTGTCTGATAGGTCGCCATGTCCGTGATGGCGGACGGCGCGCAGACGAAAGAATCGGTCTTCATCACCTCCGCAAACATGATGATGCGGAGAATCAGGGCTGTCAGGGCGCACAGCCCCGATAGTCGGAGAAATCTGCGTGTGCTCATCAGCAGACTGCCGGAAAAAGATTTGTTCATGCGTGCGGGGCGGTCGGTCATAATTCAGCGGGGGATTGACCGGATGTTTCCAGTATGCGTTCGCAGAACTCCAAATCGTCCCGGTAGGTGATTTTCAGGTTGCATCCGGTATGCTCCACCGCCTCCGTTTTCATGGGCGCGTATACTTCCATGACCTGTGCATCGTCGGTGAAGGATTGTCCGCTTTGCTGTGCTTGGCGTGTGGCTTCCAGCAGGGCGCGGTACGGGAAAATCTGCGGCGTTTCGGCGATGCGGAGTGTGTCGCGGGGTATGGTTTCGCCGATGGTTCCGTCGGGCGTGAGCCGCTTGACGGTTTCCGTAACTTTGCGGCAGAGCATGGCTGCCCCCGTGCTGTGCGCGGCTTCAATGACGCGGCGGAGCTGTTCCTGCGTGAGAAGCGGCCGCCCCGCATCGTGAACTGCGGCGTAGGCGCAGCCTGTTCCCAGTCCCGCTTCCAGTGCGTTCAGGACGGATTCCGTGCGGGTGCTCCCCCCGTGTGTGAATTTCAGCGGAATATCGGCGAGATATTGGGCGGCGAGTGCGCGGAATTGTGCCTCCTGAGTGGCTGGCACCGACAATAGGATATGCCCCGGCGTCAGAACCGTGGAAGCGGTGCGGACCGCGTGGGCGAAGACCGGGATGCCTTGGAGCAGGGCGAAAAGTTTGCTCCCCCCTCCGAATCGTGTGGACGATCCGCCTGCCGCGAGGATGAGAAGTGTGTCGGAAATCTTGTTCATAATCTGTGGCGTTGATTCCAAATGTCATGGACGCAGAACATTTTGTTTTCACAACTGTCCGGTAAAATTACTGGACAGTTGTGGAATGATCTGTTTCATTTTTTTTCATTCCCCTTGAAATAGACCTTGACCCAAGTTGCTAAAGTATAGTAAGTCCAAAGCTTCATATAGACTTCGGACATATTCTTTTTCGATTCAGACAGATTTTTATGGAATAAAGATAAATCTTGAACACCAGCAAACAGCAATTGTTCCTCCACCTCTTTCCAGTCTACCATATTACGCAGAAAATCATCAACGGGGAAACGGAATCCAGACTTGCGAACATAGTGATAACTGGTTCCCAGTTTCTGCTTCAACATATTGCAAAGTCTCCGCTTCCCGGCATTTCCCGGAGCGTCTATTTTTTGGAAGAAATAGTGTGCTATGTTTTTATCCAGAAGCGGAAATCTGCATCCGACAGAAGACGCGATTGCCATTTTGTCTCCGTATATATTGTTGTGGCTCGCTAAAAATCCGATGAAATCATAATAAAAGAATCTTTTCTTACCGGAAAGGCAATTTGTCAGCGACTGAACTTTCTGGCGATATAGATTGAACCACTCTCTACCGACTAAAGAATCAATTTCGGAATGAGAAAAATAACCGAAAAGATTAAAATAATTTTCCACGTTTGTTGCGGACGCAAACTCATATAAACGCAAAAAAACACGTCGTTTTTTCCCATGCAAAAAACAGGAAAAACAATATGGTATCCATGTGAGCAATTTTAGAAACTTCCAGTAACGCAACACCTTCGCTCTCGGATATCCAGCATCAATCTCATCGCCGCCCATTCCAGAAAACATCACTTGAAATCCTCTTTGTCTTGCTTTTATGGACAAATCATAAGCCGCAATAATGGCCGGATCGGCCACCGGTTCATCCATGGCATATACAATTTGAGGATACTGTTTGCAATACGATAAATCTGGTTCGACTTTTTGAATATTCAGATTATATTTTTTCATCATTGCCTGAACGCGTTCACTTTCAGAATCGCCCAGTTGCAAATGAATACTCTGTATTTCAGGATTAACCTCTTCTGCGATGATTGCAGTCAGCAGAGAAGAGTCGATTCCGCCGCTGAAAAAATTTCCCATGGCAAGATTTCTGTCATACTGATCTTTCACAATCTGCACCAAATCCGGCATGGCGTTCAATGAAGAATGGTCGTATATATGCCAGTAAGTTTTGCTGGTGATCCGTATAGAAGGATGCAAATCGATTACAAGATATTCTCCTGCCCGAACCTTATTGATGTCACAGAAAAGCGTATCCGGTTCGCAAATCCAGCCCTGTGCGAAATACTCACCTAAAAGCTCTTTTCTGATTCCCGGACAGATGCATTGAGCATCAAACAGATATTTGATTTCCGTTGAAAAGGAAAAGGAGTTTTTCCCTGTACTGTAATACAAAGACTTTGTTCCAAGGTGATCGCGCACCAAAATGACCTGCTGTTTCAAGGCATCGTAAAATGCAAAAGCAAACACCCCGTTTACTTCCTGCAGGAATTCATCAATAGACCAATGGCAAAGTGCATGAAAAGCTATTTCCTCCGCAGACTGTGAGGAAATTTGACAAAGACAGGAATCCTGTAATTTTGCAATCAATGCTTTTTTGTTGAAAATTTCTCCGCAGAAAATCAGCGCTTTCCCATCGCGGTTTTGCATTGAATGGTATTCTTTTGTCGCAAACAATGCATCGTGGACTGTTTCAAATTCGATGTCATACCCATTGCATACCCATGAATTATCTGACAATTGATCTACTTGACAAACTCCTTTTAAGGTTTTAGGTTTATTTGGATCCTGCTGCCCGATGTAACCGAATATCCCGTTGATTTTCATTTGTGAGCACCTTTCACTACTGTCCGGTAACCTTACCGGAGTTGATTGTTAATGTCGGATTCTGCGCTATATTAAAGGTGTCTAATGTCTTTAATTTGAGCGTAGGAGGTCCGAC
>DCIG01000042.1 GCA_002315855.1 Lentisphaeria bacterium UBA1732
GCTTTGTAACACTAAACGCACAGCCAGATGTTCCCTTTTTCGCCTTTGTAACACTAAACGCACTTTTCCTCTACTTAATTTCGCCAGTTGTGCGTTTTCCTTTACAATTCACCAAATAAGTGAAGGGGGCTTCATTCATTCGGGAACATGATCTTTTTTTCTGCACAAAATCCAGCATAGCACTTTACGAGATACCCATGACGTATTTCAGGGAATTATTCATATTCCGCTTGACTTTAACCAAATCAGATATATCTTATAAGAGCAACCTTTACAGGAAAGGAACAGACTGTGTTATTTTTTTCTGATCAAAATGCTCAGGCATTCTGGGAAAGCAACGGTCAAAAGAAACATTTTTATGCCCCATTTGCCAATGTGCTGATGCGCAAATTGAGAATGCTTGACGCAGCAAAGGAATTGTATGACCTGAGAATCCCCCCGGGAAATAAACTTGAGGCGTTACACGGAGAACGAGAAGGACAATTTTCGATCCGAATCAATTCGCAATACCGCATTTGCTTCTCTTGGACAAATGATGGAGTTAAAGACATTGAAGTGGTCGGTTATCATTAAAAGGAGTGAACCATGAAGAACCAAATTATCAATCCGCATCCGGGAGAAATTCTTTTGGAAGAGTTTCTGAAACCAATGGGAATCAGCCAAAACCGACTCTCCATGGAACTGCGCGTGCCCGTCCATCGAATCAATGAGATCATTCACGGGAGACGCGGCATCACTTCCGATACAGCCCTCCGGCTGTCAAAGTTTTTCGGAACGACACCGGAATTCTGGTTAAATCTACAGATAAGCTATGATCTTGTGGACGCTAAACAGAAAATTGAACAGGATTTGAGGTATATCCGAACATTGGAAGCAGTCCCAGCATGCACCTGATTACGGATTCGGGAAGTCAAGTCGAAAACTTTTTCGGAAATTATGCAAATGACGGCTTGATTTTTACAAGACGAACATGTATTGTTATGCAAACATTTCTTCCATTACTCCATCCATTATTAAACAAGGAAACAGATTCATGAAGAAACTCCTCATGCTGCTGGCACTCACCAGTACATTCGCATTTCTGACCGGCTGTGCCGCCATAAAAGGCGCATTCACACCGACTGCAAGCGACATCCTCAAGGCAAACAGAGACAACATCGCAAGCGCCCGCACCCGCAAAAACATTGACTCCGCCCTGCTTACCTACGAACAGACAAGTGCAGACGGGAAAGGGACTCTGCGGATTTACTTCAAGGAGCCGAATCTGCTCCGCATCGAAAACATCATCAATGAAGATGCCAATATCGCAACTCTGAACGGGAGCAACAGCTGGGCTTTCGCAGACGGAAAAATATTCGATCTGGCAGATGAAGACATCGAAGAAATGAGTGAATACCTCGATTTGCTGCCGTTCCACGAAAAACCGGACGAATTTTTCGAGAAGTGCATCCTGATGGAAGACACGGAATACGCCACAGGCGCGGAATGCTATGTCATTCATGCGCAAACCGATGATGAACTGCCGGTAACAATCTGGATTACCAAAGACGACAAGATGATTGCACAAATCGAAGTGCAGGCCCCCGAAGGGAAATACACGACGCAGTATTTTGAGTTCAAAGAAGTGGAAAAGGTGAAAGTGCCGAGCCGCATGTACATCTTCGACCCGGTGGAAGGAGCCATGCTGCTGGTCCTTCAGGAAGCGGAAATCAATACGCTGGATGATTCGGCATTTGAACGCCCCGTAACGTTTGACAAAATCGACTAAGGAGAGAAAAGTATGAAGACCATAAACAAAACGATGATGATTCTTCTTGCGGCGGCGGCAATGAGTCCGGTTTATGCCCAAGTCCAGGAAGAAGTGAAGCAGAAAAGCATCGAAAACCTGAGCGAACTGGCAAAAACAGAAGGGTCATCCGACAACCGTAAAAACCTTACCTTGAAAAGCGGGAAAGTGCTGAAACACGCCTATATCCTGAGCAGGAAGCCGAACGGGGTCAATATCGCCCACGATGACGGGGCGTCGTTCTACAAGTTCTCCGATATGCCGGAAGAAGTACAGAAGATTTTCAAATACGATCAGGAAGAAGCCGCAGCCTACGAAAAGAAAGTAGAAAAAAGCAAGAAAGCGGCAGCCAAGAAAGAAGAAGCCGACCGCCAAAAAAAAGAACAGGCCATGAAAGAATCGGCCGACCGGATCAAAAATGAGAAAATCTTCAAGCAGCAGGCCTCCATCAAGGAAATGGAACTGCGACTTGCTGAACTGGAACGCAGAGCCGCGACCATGGACCGACATATCGAAGAAAATCGCAGAGATAAAGTAAGTCTGGCCGGAATCGACAACCGGGGCGGAGTGGTTTCCGTGTGGGGCGGCGGTCTGACCCGCATCCGCGGCAACAACCAAACCGCAGGCGTCGTCAACGACATGCGCAGAGAAAACAAAGATCTGGAGCCGAAACGCGACAATATCGAAGTCGATATCATCAACCTGAAGCTCAAAATCGATGCTGAAAAGTATTCGCTGGAAAAACTGATGAAAACCGATTCGATGTCTGTTGTGCCGTGGTAATTGAGGCAAACCAAGCAGAGAAACGAAAACACAAGTCAAGTGAACTGAATTCGACACTTGAAATCAGGTCAAGCATTTTCCCCTGTCTGAACGAAAATTCAGGCAGGGGTTTTGTCTGTATGCAGCAGAGAGTTTTTCCGGGGCATCCCTGCGTTTTCGTGGAAAGAAGCGAGTTTTACGAAACATTTTTTCAAGAATAAAGCAGGGAACGGCTTGATTTTTACAAGACGAACATGTATTGTTATGCTGTTCTTTTCTTTTATATTATTTTGGTAAAATAAACAAGGAAACAGATTCATGAAGAAACTTCTCATGCTGCTGGCAATCACCAGTACATTCGCATTTCTGAC
>DCIG01000041.1 GCA_002315855.1 Lentisphaeria bacterium UBA1732
GCTTTGTAACACTAAACGCACAGCCAGATGTTCCCTTTTTCGCCTTTGTAACACTAAACGCACTTTTCCTCTACTTAATTTCGCCAGTTGTGCGTTTTCCTTTACAATTCACCTAAAAAAACAGCATTTCGCCAACATTGGACGCGATTGTTCAAAAGGATGAATCGTTTTTCCTCCCCTGAAAAACCAGGGAATCGTAATTCATTCGGCAGTTATCGAAAGAGGAAAGCTGCCTCAAATATCCCAATCCTATCTTTTTTGTAAGCAATTCAAAACACTTCATCTGCACTTTGGAAAACCGTATCATTTACAAGGGAAAAGAAGCTCGAAACACATGGATTCCGACTTCTTTCCCATACTCGTGACTTTGACTTCTTGAACAGAAGATGAGTACGTTAAAGCTCGAAACACATAGATTCCGAGCTCCTTTTTATTTCCGGGATTATGAAAGTCCCGTTTGTAATGAGGCGCAGAAGGAAAATGTTCAGCGGTCAACGCGGGCACCGCCGCCGCCGACCAGTTTTTCCACCTCGGCAAGACGTGCCATGCTTGTATCGCCGGGGGTAGTCATGGCAAGTGCGCCGTGAGCTGCGCCGTATTCCACAGCAAGTGCGGCATCGTGTTTCTCCATGAAGCCATAAATCAGGCCGGAAGCAAAGCTGTCGCCGCCGCCTACACGGTCGAAAATTTCAAGACCATCGCGCTGTTTCGCCTGATGAAACTGTCCATCGTGCCAGACAATGGCACTCCAGTCATTCAAGGAGGCTGTGCGGACGGTGCGCAGGGTTGTAGCCGCCGCTTTGAAATTCGGATAAACGGCAACGACTTTTTCTATCATTTTGCGGAATTTGGAGGGATCAATGGAGGAGATATTAGCATCCACACCTTCGACTTCAAAGCCGAGACAGGCGGTGAAATCCTCTTCATTGCCAATCATGACATCCACATATTTTGCGATTTCCCTGTTTACTTCCTGTGCACGAGCCTTGCCGCCAATGGCTTTCCAAAGGGACGGGCGGTAATTCAGATCGTAGCTGGTTACAGTCCCGTATTTTTTTGCGGCTTTCAGGGCTTCTACTACGACTTCCGGGGTGGTGTCGGACAGCGCAGCGAAAATTCCGCCCGTGTGGAACCAGCGGCTGCCGAGTTTGCCGAAAATGAAATCGAAATCAATATCGCCGGGTTTCAGCTGGGAAACAGCGGTATTACCACGGTCGGAACAGCCGACAGCACCACGGATGCCGTAGCCGCGTTCCGTAAAATTCAGACCATTGCGCACCTGACGTCCCACTCCGTCATACGGAACCCATTTGATAAGGGAGGTATCTACGCCGCCCTGCATCATGAAATCTTCCACGAGGCGTCCGACCGGATTGTCTGCAAGCGCAGTAATCGCGCCTGCACGAAGTCCGAAGCAGCGGCGCAGTCCGCGCGCCACATTATATTCGCCGCCTCCTTCCCAGACGTCAAAATGGCGAGCTGTATGGATACGTCCGGGACCGGGGTCAAGACGAAGCATGATTTCGCCGAGAGAGAGGATGTCATACTTGCAGGATTCAGGGGCTTTCACGTCAATCATGAGATTGTTCCTTTTAAGAATTTGCAGCATCCTGTAGAGCAGTACAGGATTCAGGGTAATACAGTTTCACAGGGAACACGACAAAACGTGTTCCTTAACACTAATATACTTGTTTCTGTTTTTTTTTCCAGCGGAAAACGAGAAAAAACATCACTGAATCCAGACGGATTCTGCGTTTGCCGATGAACAAATGGGGATTATCGGCTGAAAAAGGCCGGACATTTTCGTCCATCCGGAAGAGTGTAAAATTCTACGCCGCAACCATATACATCGGACATAATTTCTTCCGTCATGACCTGTTCTGCCTTGCCTTGAGCCGCAATCTTCCCCCGTTTCATGAAAATCATCTCATCGCCGTATCGTACCGCCGTCTGCAAATCATGCGTAATCATCAGAATTCCGCACGATTTCGCTTTTTGCCGGATTCGCTCCATAATCATGCACACATGCGCCGGATCAAGTGCGGAAACCGGTTCATCCAGCAGTAAAAACGGCGTGTTTGAGGCAAAAACGGATGCCAGCGAAACTCTTTGGCGTTCTCCTCCGGAAAGTGCGGCACAGCTTCGGTCTGCCAAATCATCAATGCACGTTTGCTTCATTGCCCAATCCACAGCCTCATCATCTTCCGGCGAGGGGGGATACAGGCGGTTGAGCCGAGCATAACGCCCCATCATGACGACTTCACGCACGGTATAATTGAAAACAGGCGGTGCCGACTGCGGCATAACCGCAATTCGGAGAGCGCGCCGACGGTCAGGAATCTCTTTGAGTGCTGTCCCATCCAGCGTAATTGTGCCTTGCTGAGGGAGAAGCCGTCCAGCAAGAAGTTTCAAGAACGTGCTTTTTCCGTTTCCATTTGGACCCAGCAGCATCACGAGCCGGCCTCGTTTCAGCGAAAAACTCAGGTGTTCGATGACGCTGATGCCCTCTTTGTAACTGAAAGAAACATCTTCCGCCCGCAGTTCATGATTCATGGAAAAGATTTCCGTTTTGAGTTTACTTTCCTCCATTCTGCCGCGCTCCTTTCCTGCTGATGATGACAAGGAAAAGTCCGCCTCCCAGAAATGCCGTGATGACTCCCGGCGGAATCTCCTGTTCTGCCGAAAATGACCGCGAAAGCAAATCACACAGCATCAGGAATGTTCCGCCGCCCAGCATTGCCGCCGGAACTGCGCATCGATGACCGCATCCGAAAAGACGGCGTACCAAATGCGGCACAATCAGTCCGCAGAATGATATAATCCCGCACACCGCCACGGAAAATGATGCAAGCAGAGAAGCAGCCACCACAGCCGCCACCGATAAGATTCGCGGATTGACCCCGGCATAAAATGCTTCGTCTGCGCCCAGCGACAGCAAATCCAAATCCCGCGCAAAAAGGAAGCCGAAAACGCCTCCGCATGTCAGCAAGCCTGCACTGCACCAGAGCATGACAGCGTCATTGCTCCGCAAATCTCCCAGCATCCACCAGCTTGCCCCGGCGACTTGATCGCTGGAGGCAATGGACAGGCAGTACAGCAATACACTGGAGGCGATGGTTCCCGCGATGATTCCGCTCAAAAGCAGGGATTCACTGCCACGTCCGCCTCCGCGCGACAACAATAAAACTGCGCCCAAAGTCGCGAGAGCTCCCGCCAGTGCAAATCCCTGAATCGCGTAAGGTACGGTATGCAGTCCCAGCACAAATGCCATGACAGCTCCCACGCCTGCACCGCCTGAAATTCCCAGCGTAAATGGTTCCGCCAGCGGATTTTTCAGCACGGTTTGCAAAAATAATCCGGACAGCGACAGGGAAGCTCCCGTCAGCAGGGCGCAGATGGTTCGCATGAATCGTAATTCCGCCAAGGCGTGAAGCGGATGCGACGACGCGAATGCCGCCGGATTCAGAAAGCGCGCTCCCAGGAACAATGCGCCTGCAAATGTGAAAACAGCCGCACATGCCAGTAATGTCAGCTTTCGCCGGATGCTCATTTGTTTCCATGCTCCAGTTTGTTGCGGAGTTTCAGAATTTCCTCTGCCAGCCTCGGTCCCGGTCGCAGAATTGCAGATTCATCTTCGCACAGAATCAGCCGTGCAGTTCCGGGAATCTTCCCCTTGAAATCTTTTTCCGTAAAAGCATGTGCCGATACCACCGCATCAATTTTCTGTTCCAAAAGCCATTCCTGCGAACAGCGGAAATATTCGGTTTCCACGTTTTCGCAGATATTGCGTACTCCGGCGAGCTTAAGTATTTCATCCGGCAGAGAACCTTTCCCCGCCGCCATCAGCGGATCATTCCAGATGATGAAAAGCACATTTTTCTGAATTTCCGGCTTTGCTTTCAGTTCATCCAGAATTGTATTGACACGTTTTTTTTCGGCTTCCGCCGCTTCGGGGCATTGCATCTTATTCCCGATTGTCTCCACGCTCGACAGATAATCCTGCACGGACCGTCCCGGAAGCATCAGCGTTTCGATTCCTGCTTTTTCAAAGGTCTTTGCCATTGCCGGATTAATCAGGTCATTGGTCATGACGAAGTCGGGCTTCATGGTGAGAATGGTTTCCACATTCGGATCGGCGAAGTGTCCGGCGACAGGCAGTTTGAGTGCTTCTTCAGGGACATTGCAGGCATCGGATCGCCCGATCAGGTGATTTCCCAGCCCCATTTGGAAAAGTGTTTCCGTCACGGCAGGTGAAAGCGATATAATCCGGGGGGATTTCGCCTGAATTTCCTGTACTGCCTCCGGTTTGCCGCAGGAACACCACATGCACAGGCAGAAAACAGCCGCAAGAACTGCCGCAAAAATGCTTGCGGTGTTTTTGCCGTGAGACCGGGATAATGTTTTTTTGAGTATGATTTTCATGACGAATTGCAGTCTTGGTATATTATGAGTTGTCATGTTCTGCGGTATGGAAACAGCTGATTCGTGAAATCGGTTGCCGATTTTTTTGCAATTGAACCATACCCCCTATATAATAATTTACGCATTAATAAACCACTTGTCAAGCCCGCATATCATATTTCTTGTTTCGTGGCGTATTCACAGCAAGATATTTCGTATGATCCCCGGTGAATTGCAAAGGTAAATGCACCTTTTGAAAGTTTGAAGGGAGAAAATGTGCATTTAGGATTTATCCCTGAATTGTAGCTGAAATTAAGACTGGACGCCGCAGAACCTGTCGCATTCGAGGTGCACCCGATCTGGCATATCAGATGACTTTTGACTTCGCATAACAATCTCTGCTCAAATCAGCTTATCTGCAAAGACGGGGTGCTGAAAAACAGCTCATGTTACGCTCAGCTATCGTCAAAAATCGGTTTTTCAGAAAAATGCGGGATGAATGTGTTTTTTCGCAAAAAATTACGCTTTCAGCATTTTCCCAAAATGACCTCACAAAAGCTTTTTCAAAAGTCCTGCGGGGGAGCATTGAAATTCTCTTCAGCTTTGCCGGGAGAGTGTTTTCGGCGGGTACTTTTTCCGGTATCCACCTCAAACTGCGCCCGGCAACTGCATGAAGTTTTTCCAAATTATTCCGCTAATGCCTTCTGAAAGGAATCAGCTCACGAAACAATGCTTTTGAAAACATACTGCATTAAAATGATGCCGGAATCCATTTCAAAGAAACCATGTCGATGCTATAATTAAATAGCCATTTTTCATTATAATTTATAAGGAGCACTCAATGGGTAATGTTTTGAAGGCAGGAATCATCGGATGCGGGAATATTTCCGCCGCATACATGAAGCACGCCCGTACTTTCGATCACCTGCAAATCGTGGCGTGTGCGGATGCCGTCCGCGACCGCGCAGACGCCCGTGCAAATGAATTCCAGCTGAAAGCAATGAATGTGGATGAACTTCTTGCCGATGAGGGAATCGACATCGTTCTCAACCTGACAACGCCGCAGTCGCATACAGAAATCGACCTGAGGACGCTGGAAGCAGGCAAGCATATTTATTCGGAAAAACCATTTGGTCTCGACCGCGAGGGCGGCAGAAAAGTTCTCGAACTTGCCGCGCAGAAAGGTCTTCGCGTAGGGTGCGCACCCGATACATTTCTGGGCGGAGGACATCAATGCGCCCGCAAATTCGTGGATGACGGACTGATCGGCAGAGTCGTGAACGGAACGGCGTTCATGATGTGTCACGGGCATGAAAGCTGGCATCCGGCCCCCGGTTTTTATTATGCGAAAGGGGGCGGACCTCTCTTCGACATGGGGCCGTATTACATTACGGCACTGGTCAACCTGCTCGGTCCGGTCAAACGCGTTACCGCGCTCAACAACCGTTCCGTGGAGCAGCGGCAAGGCATTAAAGTCAATCAGGGCAAAACATTCCCCGTCGAAGTCGACACGCACATTGCCGCGCTGCTGGAGTTCCATTCAGGAGCCGTCATCACGCTCATAACCAGTTTCGACGTATGGCAGACCAGCGGCTTCCGCGACATCGAACTGAACGGCACGCAAGGCGCACTTCATGTCCCCGATCCGAATTGTTTCGACGGCGATTTGCGATTCTACCTCGGCAACCTCAGCAAAGACTGGTCGCCAGCCGACAACGGATTCAACTACAACGACAATATGCGCACCATCGGGCTTGCCGACATGGCGGCGGCGATTGTACGCGGCAGAAAACACCGCTGTTCCGGCGAGCTCGCCTGCCACGTGCTGGATGTGATGTGCTCCATTGTGCAGGCCTCCGATGAAAAACGCATGATCGAGCTTGCCTCCACCTGCGAACGCCCGGCTCCGCTCCCCATGGGACTGCGCAGCGGCGCACTCGATTTGGATTAAGCTCCCCGATTTTCTGCAAGAAAGGATTGATCAATCATTATGAAACCCGTACTGATGACACGCGGCGGCTGGGACGGTCATGAACCCGTCCAGACCGGCGATTTGGTCATAAAAACCCTCAAAGAATATGGCGTCGAAGTCGAATGCCACGATTCTCAGGAATGTCTTCTTCAGCCTGACCTGAAAGACAAATACTCGGTCATCATCCCCGTGTGGACGATGAGTTCCCTCATTGACGGCGCCAGCAAAAATCTGCGCGATGCAGTATTCGCGGGAGTCGGGCTTGCCGGATGGCACGGCGGCATGTGCGATGCGTTCCGCACGGACACGGATTACCAGTTCATGTGCGGCGGCCAGTGGGTCGCTCATGCCGGAGGAATCATTGATTACTCCGTGAACATCATCAGTGATGACCCCATTGTCGCCGGAATGAAGGACTTCGATATGCACAGCGAACAGTATTACATGCACGTCGATCCGGGCAACGAAGTTCTTGCCACCACAACCATCGGCCCCAAATACGCGCCATGGTGCGCCGGAACAGTCATGCCGGTCGTCTGGAAACGCCATTGGGGCGAAGGACGCGTCTTCTACTCCTCCCTCGGACATGTCGCCGCGGATTTCACGCCCGAAATCCTCCACATGATGGCTCGCGGCATCCTCTGGGCAGGCCGTGAGAAAAACTGAAATCAAAAAAACATATCATCCGTATCATAAACCTCAACAACACATCAAGGAACAATGTTCATGAACAGAATCTCCAAATGTCTCGTCGGGATTGCAGCATTCGCCTCCATGGCCTCTGCCGCAATCGCCTCGAACCCCCTCATCACCCAGACCTACACGGCAGACCCGAATGCTTTCATCTACAATGACCGCATTTACGTCATCTGCAGCCATGACCTGCCCAACCAGCGCGGTTATGACCTGTTCGACTACGAACTCGTCTCCACGGACGACCTGCAGAACTGGACCGACCACGGTATCGTCTTCTCCCTCAAGACCGATGCTTCGTGGGCAACCCACTGCTATGCCCCCGGTATGGCAGTCAAAGACGGCAAGTGCTATCTGTACTTCCCCGACGGAGGTTCCTCCATCGGCGTCGCAGTCGCCGACAAGCCCGAAGGCCCCTACAAAGACCCGCTGGGAAAAGCCCTCATCTCCAACAGCGTTCCCTCCTATCGCTCCAACTGGCTTTTCGACCCGGCAGGATTCATCGATGACGACGGCCGCGTTTTCGTCTACTACGGCGGCAACGGCGATGATCAGGCCCGTATCCTCGAACTCAAGAAGGATATGATCACCCCGATGTCCGACAAGGCCGTTCACCTGAACGTACCCCGCTTCTTCGAAGCATCCTTCATGCACAAGTACAAAGGCAAATACTACTTCTCCTACAGCCTGAACTTCAACGGACAGCCTGCCGCCGCCATCGGCTACATGATGGGCGATTCCCCCACAGGCCCGTTCGAGTACAAAGGTTCCCTGCTGGACAACCCGCCTGAGAACATGGGCAACAACAACCATGCTTCCATCGTGGAATACAAGGGACACTGGTATGTGATTTATCACAACCGCAAGCTCTCCCGCGACAACAAGCTCTCCAACCCGGTCAATACCCGCAGCATCAACCTCGATGAAATGTTCTACAATGAAGACGGCACCATTAAGAAAGTCGAACCGACCTGGACCGGCCCGAAACAGCTGAAGAACGTTGACCCGACCGCAAAAAACCGTTTCGTCACCATGAATAAGTCCGTGGGACTCGAAACCGCCAATATCATCCTCCTCGAAGACCGTACCAGCGTCATCGCCAATCCGAAGGCCGGTGCCTGGACTCGCGTTACCGGGGTTGATCTCGGCAAAGCAAAAGGTCAGATCGAAGTCCGCTACAGCGCCAAGACCGCCGGCGAACTCGAAGTCCGTGCCGACAAGGAAGACGGTGCCGTCATTGCCACCGTCAAGCTCGCCGCCACCAATGGCAAGTTTGCCACCGCCGCTTCTGCTCTCAAGAAGACCGAAGGCGTCCATGACGTTTACTTCATCTACAAGGCTGCGGATGCACAGTTCGATACCTGGCAGAGCAAGTAAGTCTGATACAGTTCCTGCGGGCTGTCCCCTCGACATTGCCCCGCAGGAATTTCATTCAGCACGATTTTCAAGCCGCGATCCATCGCGGCTTTTTTGATGCATGATCCGGCGTATTATGAATTAGCAGATTAAAAACAAGTCCATCTGTCTTTATCAGAAATTTCAAATAAGATTTTTATAAAAACGCCAAAAAAGGGCGGCTCAGGAAAAGAAACAACAAGGAGCCTGAATCGCCTGGATTGCGATGAAATAAGAATAACCATTCTTATTTACCCAATCACCACATAATAAAATGCTCCTCATTATCAGAAATTTTAAGTTAAATTTTTATTAAAAAGCAAAAAAAAAGAGACTCAGAATAAAAGGAGACCTGAACCGCCACATGGAAGAAAAAAAGACGCTTTACAGCGTTCTTATTTTGTATTAAAGAACTATAAAGGATAAAATAGATGGCCATAGGAAAAATGTCAAATCACCCCCCCCAAAAAAACGGATATTACACTTTTCTCCCTCATACTTTGTAATACATGACTTGCTTAATGTTCATTCCGAACTTAAGGTATTGCGAAACTTCTATATTCACAAACTGCAGATTCTGCAGGATGGGAAGTTTTTCTTTTTCCCGTTCCAAATATTTCACCTTCTTTTTCAAAGCATCAATTTGAGCCTGCTTTTCCCGAAGCGCCACATACAGCTGTTCTTCTTTTTGTTTGAGGCCCCCTCTGCTGCAGAAATCGAATCACTTCCGGATTTCAATAGCCCAGACGAAACGATTCTGGAGAGGCATCCATGATTATTTTCTGCTTCATAAGATGTCTCCAGAATTGTTGTGAGGCAGATTCAACCGTATATGATGCCTTGTTTTCCCTTGTAGAGCTCAAAAGGTTTTTGAGCTTCTTCCGCAAGCAATGGACCAACAACACAGATTCCCCGTTTCTCAAATTCTTCCCGCCAGTTTTGACCTTTGTAACCTTCATCAAATCCAACGGATTCCGCCATTTCTCTGGTCGCTCCGTAAATCATTTTCTCAACACCGCTCCAAGGTGTCGCTCCGCTGCACATGGCACATGGCTCACAGCTTGTTACAAGAAGACATCCGCGCAAAGAATAAGTGTTCATTAAATTCTGGGCATGAGAAAAAGCTGTCATTTCTGCATGGGCGCAGGATTGCCTTGCGGGAACAACAACATTGATTCCGGTTGCGATAAGACGATCGCTTTTCATGTCAAAGATTGCTGCGGCAAACGGGCCTCCGGTTCCGTGCTGCACGTTCTCCTCTGCAATCTGTATGACATAATGCAATTTCAGCTCGTCTCCGGGGAAAACTTTTTGGAGATCAGCTTTTTCTTTTTCCTGAAGCCATGACGGCATGGGGATTGAATTGACCAGCATAGAATATTCCTTCTGTTGTGTTAATTGCAAATTGTTCAAACTGACGTCCTCCGAATATGATTTCTGCATCATCGGTTACTCGTCCTTGATTCCCATTTTTTCTTTGAGACAGCTTAAACTGAAATCATGCTGCCTTTGATCAATCGCATGTTTTTCAAGGAATAAGTCGAGCATTGCCTTCTGCTTTTCGTAGAGCTCGCTTTTCTTTTTCTCCGCAGACTTCTCTTTGAAATCCTTGGATGCTGATTCATGCAAACTGGTTATCATTTTGCATCTTCCGGCTTTATTTCAAAAAGTTTTCGGATGGCAGTTTCATCCGGCTCTGATTGCCCATGCTCCCATGCGGAAATTTTCTTTGCTGAAACGCCTGATATTTCTCCCAGCTTGACCTGCGAAAGACCAAGTTCTTTTCGTCTCGCAAGAAGTTGTTCCGGGGTATATTTTGTTTCTTTTTTCATTTTATCCGGGCTTATGGAAACATTGGTTTGTTTTAGCTTGTCTTCATCAGAAGTCAAAGAATAATCAGGAATTTCAACTGGTCGGCAAACTGCTCCAAGTGTGATTTTCAGTTTCGGCAAACCATGAAGCATGACTGCTTCCGTTTTTTCAATGCTGATTCGCATATTGGGATATTTCTCGTATTTCAGGCGAATCATCTTGTTAATATCAGCCGCGACGATTTCCTGAATTTCTTGCCCGACATTCATTTTTTCGATACGCGGCGGCGGGACTTCGCTTCGTCCTTCGAGGGCTGTATTCCAGGCAATCTGTCCCATTTGCCAAACCGCTGCGCGTCCAATCAGGTCATATCCGTCCCCCTCATTGTCAACATATTCGGAAAAAAACCGGTGAACAAATATCCTCAATCGCATCCGCGACTTTTTTCTCCCGGTCCTGCTGTATCAGAACTGCCTGAATTTTGCTTGCTTTCACTTTTGCCTTGCGTTTGGTGTCTCGTTTACTCATGAGTGGCTCCAAAGGTGGTATGGTTCATTGATATTGAAGAAGTTTGCTTTCGGCGGCAATTTTGTCCAGCGTTGTTCTGACCTTGCAATTCCTGGCTCGTTCAATCATCAGCATCATGTAGGTCAGAATCGGATCAGCCCCATTGGCTCTTGCCGTATCTCTTGCATCCTCCCAAAAATTTCTGGATGAATTTCCCAGGGCTGTAAAATAATCATATTCCTGCATGTTGCCGGGAGACAGCGTCCCGTCAAAGTCATAGCAAATTGCCACGCTGACATTCGCTTTATGTTTTTTCCCCATCTGTTTTTTCTCCTCCAAGTCATGAGTTAAAATTGCGCATTTCTTTATTATACGCCGCAATCATGTCTTTTTCAAATCAAAGTTATCTTTTTTTTCATTGATTCACAACTGCCATAAAAAAACAAGAGTGTTATAGCAGAAAATAAAATGGTCGATCATTTCAGAAATGCTCGTATTTTTTCGATTGTTATCATTGATTTTCAATATTATTGAATACTTTTCCTGAATCGACGGATGCAACCATCAAGTTTTTTCGTGATTTGCATCGGAAGATTTCTGAGACATACCGGCATTGACGGTATTTTTTTGCCTTGAAGGGGTACTGAAAAGGCGGTCTCCGCAAAGGGAGACCGCCTGAGTAATTTGCGTTGGTAAAAACCGCCTGATTACTTCTTGAGTTCCTTCTGACCTTTCGTCAGGGACTTCAGCACTGAATAGTAGCAGGGCTTCGGAGCCAGATTGTTGTCATGGAGGAGAGGCTGACCGCCACGGAGCCAGGACCAGCTGTCGCCGATTCCCCAAAGTGTAACTGCATAGAGATCCTTGCGATACTTCACAAAGAGATCGAAGATGTCAGCATAACGCTTTGCGAGTGCATCAGAAGAGCTGTCGGCATTGCCGCGGACACTGTCATCGCGTTCAAGACCGCGACCGCTGTTACGGAAGCCGTTACGGGTATTGATGTCCATTTCAGAGATGATGATTTTGCATCCGGTGGAAGCGTAAGCCTTGAATGCGGCTTCAATCGTTTCGATGGACGGATCATCATTGCTCTGCCAGTGGGCCTGCATACCGATGGCATCGATTCGGATGCCTTTTGCCTTGAAGTCGTTGACCATCTTCACGACGGCATCACGCTTGCCGGGCTTGTACATATTGAAGTCATTGTAGACCAGCAGAACTTTTTCATCGCCGATTTCCTTGGCGACTTTGTCGGCAATACGGAAAGCCTGTTCCATATAGTCATCGCCGATGGCCTGACGCCAGTTGCCGCCGAAACCGCCGGCTGCGCGGACTCTGCCATCATCTTCGAAGCATTCGTTGCAGACATCCCAGCTGTCGATTTTGCCTTTCCAGTGCGTCATAAGAGCACGGATATGATTTTCAAGGCGTTTGAGGACGAGTTCACGACTTGCACGACCGCCATTGGGATCCTGGAAGACCCAGTTCGGGGTCTGGGAGTGCCAAAGGAACGTGTGTCCATGGACTTTCATGTTGTGCTTCTGAGCAAATTCAACAAGCGTGTCGCCTGCTTCAAAACGGAACTGACCTTCCTGCGGTTCAGTGGCATCCCACTTCATTTCGTTTTCGCAGGTCAGACGGTTGAAGTCCGCTGCGGCGATTTCGGATGCACGGGCATCGCGGAATGCACGAGTCGGAAGAGCATTACCAATCAGGAAGAGACCTTCGGCTGCATCACGGAGATGTGCGGGTTCACCGGCAGCAGGCATATTTGCAACTGCAGGAGCGGGAGTGGAAACTGTCGTCACACCGGTTTTGAACTGATACCAGTCGAGCTGGACAGTGCTTTCAACAGGTTTGGAAGCTGCAGCCTGCGCATTCTGCTGCGGACGCTGACCGCCCTGACCTCTCTGGCCCTGCGGACGCTGACCGCC
>DCIG01000071.1:0-2630 GCA_002315855.1 Lentisphaeria bacterium UBA1732
CGGACCCCGAATTCACGGCAGACTTCATCGAAAATCAGTCGCTCCAGCCAGTCGGCGGAGTCGATGACCACGGTCTGAAAATCGTGCGGTTCATCGCGCAGAGCGGTGAGTTCGGAAATCACTTCCGTGATGTTGTTCGCCAGCGGAAATTTCCGGCAGTTGATCTCACCAAGACCATCTTCCGTCTGAACAAAGATGGCATTGGGAGCGGACGCACCGAAGGTCGATTTCCCGACCCCCTCGCTCCCGTAAATCATGATACGGGGAGGTTTATTTTCGCGTCCGGTTTGAATGTTTTCAAGCATACTCATGAATGTTTCTCCTTGAATTCAGTTTGCATCGTTTTTGATGATTTCGAGAATATCCCCGGTCAGAAAATAAATGGGTTGTGACAGAGCCTTGATCGTTCTGGCGTTCTTTCCTTCACCAATCGTTTTGATGACACTCTGCACCTTCGGCCAGTATTCAATGGCTCCCCTGTCATTGGTGAACGCCGCAGAATCTTTCTTGATCAGCATGTCGCGGAGTTTGACAATCACAGCATCTCCCGGATGCCCTTCCGGAACACCGGTACAGAGAACACGGGCAAGATATTTCAGTTTTCCAACGGGAACAATCTCATAGGCTTTGACGAATTCCGCCATCACTCCCGCGACCTTTACGCCAGCTTGATTGGAGAACATTGACCGTACGGCATCAATGGATTCTTTGAAGTAAGCATAGAAACGGCGTTCCTCATCCGTTCCCAGCTTCATCCCAGTCAGCGCACGGCAAATTGCTGTAATGTCTTTTTTGAGGTTGGGGTCGTTATCTTGATTCTGATGCGGGGAAACATCATCCTCAATATCACGGAGATCCGCATCCAGTTCCAGCATGACATTGAAACAAATTGTGGTGTCGGCAACGATAACGGCTTCAAGACGATGCTGTCCGCCGAACAGGAACCCCTCGGTATCAAACTTCAGCGGCATAGTCCCGCGTTTGCATTTCCAGTGTCCGCCTTTCATCAGCCGGGCCAGGCGTTCCACATTCTTGGGGCGAATGTTCCTGTTTCCGATATTGTAGCACTCCAGAATGTGCCGGGCAATATCGGGGGTGCAGACAAGACGGAAAGTTTCCCGGTAATGGGTCAGGACAAGACGGTCGAATTCTTCAATTGTAGTAACGGTAAGCATGGTAGAAATCCTTTCTTTTTTGCTTATGCAAGTTTGCTTAAAACGGAGTCGATTTTGCTCAAAACGGCATCTTTGATGGATGCGATCTGACTTTCAGTGTAATGGAGATAGGGATAGTGCATTTTCTCAAATTTGACTTCCTTCTCCAGGGCGGCAACTAAATTGTCCGGAATGTTTTTCAAACGGATTTTCAATCCCAGTTTAAATTTTTCCTCTTGGGAAAGTTCCGGCACATCATCCGCATCATCGGCCAGATTTCTTGCGGCGCATTCCGCAACGGTGTCATCATAAGCCTTGTTGATCGAAATTTTCCCTTCATTGAGGGCTTTTTTCGTAGCCTCGGAACCGTCTTTGGCGATTTTCCGGAGCCGCTCAACCTTCCGGGTGGAAACATTCATCACATCGGCCATTTTTGCGGCACTCTTTCCTTTCGGAGATTCGAAATTAGCGCCGGACGGCGCTAATTTTTTCCGACCCGCCTTGAAGAGTTTATCCGCTTCCGTGACATACCGGAGCATATCTGCAGGCGCAAGATTTCTGCGCTCAATCTGCTGACTGACGGCATAATCCAAAGCATCAACGGGGTCATCAAATTCCCGAAGTGCAACGGGAATGTTTTCCAAACCGATGGAAAGTGCCGCCTGAAGTCTGGTATGCCCATCTAAAACGACAAGGTCTTCGTTTCTCTTCCAGACAATGATCGGATACGCTTCATCGAACCCAATCTTTTTCATGCTGGTAATGATTTTCTGCAAAACAGGATTCTGAATCGGGAAAATCCCGTTGAACGGAGATTCAACTTTCAGCATGGAAGGCGGCATGATTTCCATTTGGGATTTCATCGGATGATCTGTAATGTCCTTCATTATCGCACCTCCGCCGTCTTTCTGGCATTCTTCAAGAGTCTTTTCTTGACTCCGGAAATGACGCTCATCATCGCTTTTTCGTAGATTTCAAGAAGTTCTGCATCCGTGTATGAACTCCGGAGCATATTTTTATGAAAAGCGTATTCCAATGCTTCGCTTTCACCTGCGAAAAATTTTTCAGCGATAATCACATTTTTGAGCCCGGCTTTTTGTGCGGCGGCAAAACGGAGATGCCCATCAATGATTACACCATCATGATCCTTCCAGACAACAATCGGATATGCCATGTCATAACCGGACTCGCGCATACTATCGGCAATCACCGAAACCGTACTGGCATCAAAAGGCATGAAATCTTTGAACGGGGCTGCGGTGCGGATGGAAGAAATGGGAACTTCCTTGAAAGTATGGTTATCTGTGTTCCTGACCACGTTTTTTTCTTTCTGCTCTTTCGTCATGCGATTGAGATTATTGGCGTTTTGCTCCAGAAACGAGGCCGCCATTTCCGGGGTGACTAAAGTGGGGGTTGCGAGATCTTTGTTCATATTTTTTTCCTTTATGTTTAGGGTTGTTTGGGTTCAGAGACTGT
>DCIG01000071.1:2796-3075 GCA_002315855.1 Lentisphaeria bacterium UBA1732
TTTCAACGGCGATGATTTTTACGGGAACGGACAGCCCGGTCACTTCCCGTACCACGGCCCGGTAAAACGCCATTTGGAAGAGGTAACCGTACTTGCGGCAGTCTGCCTCAAACCATTTGAGGCTGTCGCAGGTTTTTAGGTCAACAATTCCCTCGGTCCGCGAGAACCAATCCATTCTGATTTGGCACGGTACACCGCAGTATTCCGCACGAACCACGCCTTCCGCGACACCGTCTGTCAGAAGTTCTCCCGCCACCGGGTGCTTCAGCACGGATGCCT
>DCIG01000071.1:3128-3293 GCA_002315855.1 Lentisphaeria bacterium UBA1732
CCTTACCGCTCACGACCTCGCGGTCAAGGCTGTTCTTCCATTCGGCATATGCCTTGGTGCTTTTCCCGAAAGGCTCGCCGGTCTTCGGATTGACGGGACCGTCGCTCACGACGAAATCCCGGTCAAACGCCTGTCTGCCTTCAAGGATCAGGCAGTGTGCGGCTC
>DCIG01000008.1 GCA_002315855.1 Lentisphaeria bacterium UBA1732
CTCAAACATTTTTTCTGACAGTCCATGTTTTTCAGACTTACGACATCTGCAAACCAGCGAAAAATAAATTCTTCGGACAAAAAAGCTCATCTTTTTCCATCTTTTTCATGGATTGTTCGAATTCTGTCTTTCGCAAAAAAACTTTTATCCGTCCGACACGGATGAAGAACCAATAAAAGCAATCCCCATATACAGAGTTTTGGCCCAATCCGGGCTCAATTCAAGCGGGTTGATTCATTTCCGACTGGAAATGAATCGAACCAAGAGCAAAACTTTGGACACTACCGGACGTTATCCATTCCCGCATTGCCGAAATGACAAAATACACTACAAATCTATGCACACTGAAAAAGGAGACTGTCCCGTTTTGAACAGTCTCCTCAATGTACGTTTCAGTTTTGGAATCGTTGATTATTTCGTACCGAACTGCAAACTTGCGCCCCACTGATAGCTGCCGGGACGCAACATGTATTCCTGATGCACGCTGGGTGTCCAGCCGTCATCGCCGCCAACTCCCATGTGAAAGCCATCGATGATAAGCCAGGTCTTCTTTTCGGGTTTGAGTTCCCAGCTGTGGGCAGTATCTTTCAGGGTGATTGGCGACACGGGCAGTGCACTGAAGCGGAGAGTATCGCTGATTTTCACCTGAGACATCTGCGGATTCCTGCTCGGCATGGCGGACACTGTCTGTGCCTGTTTCTGTCCGTAGGCAACTTTCGCACGGACAATTTTCAGTGTGTCTTCAGCTCCGCTGAAGGTCGCATGGCGGATTTCGCCGCGGCTTCCGTTTTCGGACGGAATCAGATACGACATTTCAAGCATGTCGGCAATTTTGCTGTTATACAGACCGACCAGCGATGAAACCTGTCTGTCAGGATAGTTTTCATGAGGTCCGCGACCATAGTATTTCACATCTTCGTAGATGTTTTCCGCAAACGGGAACATCATGCCGACACGTGCAATGGTACGGACTTTGTCCTGCGTGAACGAGATTTTCTGCGAGAAATCAAGAGAATCTTTGCCCAGTACATACCAGTTGACTTCGGTATTGATGCCTTGGACCGTCGAATTCACGGTAACTTGATAGCTGCCATTGTCGGCCTTGGCATACTTGAACTGAAGCAGATTTTCCTGCGGATGATACAGCTGTCTCCAGTCGTTCGCATAAGCACCGCCGTTGTCCATGATCAGGTCATTGTCAATCGGGGCGCGGTAGAAAATCTGATCTGCAGGTGCATCCAGCAGTTCTTTTCCGTTCGACTTAATCGAAACGAGCTTGCCGGTCTTCTTGGACCATGTGAAATCGCCGATGGTCAGCGAGTCATTCGTTTCCACGGGGGAGAGAGCAACTGCCTGCTTGCCGCCGTTCACAACATTGGTGCATGTGGCATCTTTGTCGTTGAAGATGTACTGCATTCTGGTTATTTCATTTTCGCCCTGATAGAAGTACAGATTCAGGATTTCTTCCATCGGCTTATGCTGATTGGCTTGACGATTGTAGGTCAGAGTGATGTCTGCATATTTGCCCGGTTCCGTGGCAGGAAGTGTCATTTCGTTGCGGTTGCTGTTGACGAGAACTTCACCGTCATGCGTGTAGGTCCATTTCAACTTGATTTCATTCAGATTGATGTCATGGAATTCGTTGTTGACACGGACGACTGCGCTGGATTTGTCTGCATCGTTTTTGACCAGAGACGAAGAAATAGGAGCCTGACAAACGCGGACTTCTTCTGCGCCCGGATGCGGTGTCAGATCGCCGGCCACGATACCGTTCAGGACCTGTGTCGGATGCTGACCACCGGTACGATGATAGTCCAGATTTTCACCCAAATCGTTGCCGTAGCCGAGATGCTTCTGTCCATCGGCAATGCAGGTGCCGTAAAGCGCCTTGTCAGACCAGTCCCAAAAGAAGCCGCCCTGCAGGGACGGGAATTCTCTGATCACGTCCCAGTATTTGAAGAAGTTGCCGGTCGAATTGCCTTTTGCGTAAGCATATTCGCACATGATGACCGGACGGGGATCGTTGGCATTTTGGGCTCTGTTGCGCAGATCGCCGACGCGAGGATACATCGGAACCTGAAGATCGGAAATATTCGGACCGGGGTTTCCGCCTTCATACTGGACGAGACGGGTCGGATCAGTGTAGTGAATCCAGCTTGACATCGCGGCGTGAGCGGCTCCGACTCCGGATTCATTGCCGAGAGACCAGATCAGAATGGACGGATGGTTTCTGTCGCGAAGAACCATTCTTTGGGCGCGTTCCAAATAAATCGGAGCCCATTCGCTCATTCTGGAGAGCTGACCGGAAATCGGGTGTGTTTCCACGTTGGTTTCGCCAACCAGGGCAATCCCCATTTCATCGCACAGTTCGTACCAGCGTTCGTTGTTCGGATAGTGACAGGTGCGCACTGCGTTGAAGTTCAGTTTCTTCATCAGGGCAATATCGGCGCGCATTTCTTCTTCCGTCACTGCAAACGCATGTTTCGCGCTCACATCGTGGCGGTTTACCCCGCGCACGGTAAATGGTGTACCGTTCAGCAGAACCTGTCTGTTCTTGATTTCCACCTGGCGGAAGCCGACATTTTGGCACTGCACTTCGACAACGCGGTCATTTCCGTCATGGAGATAGATGAAGAGCTTGTACAGATTCGGATGTTCCGGCGACCATTTCAGCGGGGATTTCACCTGCACGGTAAAGTTCGCGGATTCGCGTTCTTCGCCGCCTCCGCCGTACATGCCAGTATTGGTTGCGAAGCCGCGCTTGTCTGTCTGGGCAATAATCTGACCGTTTGCATCCACGAGCTTCAAAGAGGTCCGGTAGCCGCCGGGATAATATCTCGGACGATTGCTGGTCGGGGTCCGAGGCAGTGCACGGGTTTCCAGAAACACAGATGCATTCAAGGTTGCATTGTCATAGTTCCGGTCGAATTTGGTGGTTATGCACCAGTCGCGCAGGTGCACTTTCGGGCGGGCAACCAAATCGACATTGCGATAAATACCGCTCATGTGCCACACGTCCTGTCCTTCCAGATAAGTACCGGTGGAGAATCGGGCCACTTTGACCGCAATCGTATTTGCTCCGGGGTGCAGCAGATTCGTGATGGCAAATTCAGACGGAAGACGACTGTCTTCGCCGTAACCTGCCATTTCGCCGTTCACCCACAGCTGAAATGCGCTTTCCACACCGCGGAAGGTAAGACGAATATCGCGATCCATCCAGTCTTCGGGAATGTTCACTTGCAGACGATAGCAGCCGGTCGTGTTCTTAGCTGGAAGCAGCGGCGGATCGGCGTCGAATATATAGGCTGTATTGGTGTAATATGCCCAGTCTTCCACAGTTTCGTCCATCTGCCAGCAGGAAGGAACCGTGATTTTGTACCAGTTGGCATCATCGTAGTTTACTTTCATGAAATCTTCAGGTACGGATTTCATGTTCGGGTAGAGTTTGAATTTCCATTTGCCGTTCAGGCTCATTGAGTACGGCGACTTTTTATTGACTGCATCGCTTTCATTTTCGTAGGAGCCGTAAATAGTCGTGTGCATTGTTTCGCGGTTAATGCCGGTTATTCGAAAATCACCAAATGGATCGCCCGGAATTGCCGGAATACACTTGTTCTCGCTCGGAACATACGGTTCCGCATTGTTTTTCGCAAGGGCTGACACCGCTACAGTTGCAGCAAGTGAGCAGATCAGCAACTTTTTTACACAGGAAAGTTGTTTGTGCATGGTTGTTTCCTTAATTGATAATTGAAAATGAGACACTACTGTCCGGTAAAAATTTCCGGACTTGATTGAAATTGTCGGGACATGTTATATATTAAAAATGCTCAAATTCTTAATATTCAACAAGGAAGTCCCGAACAATGTATTACAATAGCATCTTTTCTCAACTTTTCAACTTCATTCCCCGATATCGTTTTGAAAAAATCGTAAAAAAGTCCGGAGGAGACCGATATTGCAAGCATTTCACGGCGAGGGAACAATTTCTGACCTTACTTTTTGCTCAAATTTCCGGCAAAGATTCTTTGCGTGAAATAGAAAATGCTCTGCTTGCCAACCACAAACGGCTTTATCACCTCGGCATGGAAGTCGTAGCAAAATCCACCTTATCTGAAGCAATGAACCGCCGTGATCCGGAAATATTCAAAGCAATATTTGAAGAATTGCTTGATCGTGTTATGGCTTATGCACCGAAACATAAATTCAAATTCAAAAATCCGCTGTATGCAATCGACAGCACAACGATTGACCTTTGCCTTTCACGCTATGACTGGGCTTACTACCGCAAACATAAAGGAGCAATCAAACTGCACACGAAATGGGTTGAAGAGGATGCCCG
>DCIG01000047.1 GCA_002315855.1 Lentisphaeria bacterium UBA1732
AACTCCGGTAATTTTTATCGGACAGCAGTGATGATAAATGTTCATATTAAAATAGTAGAAGATCCGGATGAGATGATCGCTCTCGGTCGTCAGATTGCGCAGGAAAGTCCGGAACGTTATTCGAGAGGAATGTTTTCCCGGCTTTGGGAAAAATATCAAGATTGTTTCCGCAGCAAGGAAGAATTCTATGTTGCCGCCTACCGCGCCATATATTGTCAGGTCTTGTATGGCTCATCCATTCCGGAATATATGTATTATGGCTTCGAGAGGCGTTCCCATAAGGAAAAGTCGAAATATGTGACGTGGTACAACCGTTACGCTTATATGACGTTCCTGAACAGCGTGAAAGATCTTCATTTGCTCGACAACAAGTTTGAGGCGTACACGTTGTTGAACTCTTATTACAAACGCGATGCCCTATTGCTTGCCAACGAGGGGGATTATCCCGCATTTTGCGAGTTCACGGAAAAACACAGGCGAATTTTCGTCAAACCCGTCAACCTCGAACTTGCCGAGGGGTGTCATCGTTTCATTGTGGACAACAACACCGATTTGCGGGAAACCTTTCACGCTCTGCTTGCCGAGGCGCGCAGCCTGCATAGTTTTGAAATCAAGCGCCCCGTTCTTCACCAACTTATTCTGGAAGAGGAGATCGTGCCGTCCAAGGTGATTGCGGAGTTTAATCCAGTGGAAATGTCACTTTTGAGGGTAACAACCGTTGCCGTAAATGGAGAAATTCATTTCTTTTATCCGTGCTTTCGCCTGATGTGCGGAAATGGCGAGTCGCAGTGTGGCGAGATATATAGCATTGATGCTTTGATCGATGCTGAAACCGGCGTCGTGACAACGGGGGGGATGAACGGGGATTCCAAAGAGTTGGAATATCATCCTGTTTCGGGAAAAAAGATTAAAGGCTTTGCCATGCCGGAATGGGAAGCCCTCAAGGAAATGTTGCGTTGCGCCGCCCGAAAACTGCCGACGCTCCGCTATATCGGTTGGGATGTCGCGCATACTGAAAAAGGTTGGGTGATCGTCGAAGGCAACACCAACGGCGAATTCTTTTTTCAACTGTGCGTGGATCATGGCGTCAAAGACGAATTTGAGAAGTTGATCGGCTTTGAATTCAAGATGCCGATGGGGCTTTGCTGGGATTTTGTGCTTCAAGGTTTGGGGAAAGAGCAATAAAACATGTGGCTTTGGGTTGTTTCCCTCGCATTGCTTGCTTTTGCATCAACCGACTTGTTGTCAAAGAAAAAAATGGCAACCGGCAATGCGACGACTCCTTTGGAAATGCTGATTTCGGTTGGGACTCTGGCATTTCCAATCGGTCTGACATTGTTTTTTCTGAAAATCGGTGAGAGCGGTCTGGCGCCGTGGCGAATTCTCTGGTCTCATCCTCTGATCTGGATGAACATTTTCTGCTTTGCTGCGTACTGGTTCTTCTATCTCTGCAGTATGCGTTATGTTGGACTTTCTTTCGCCGCCTCGGTAGAGGGGATGCAGGGAATTCTTTATTTTATCGGTCTTGTTTTGATTCATTTCCTCTGCGGGCACCTGGTGTCGGTTTCGGAATTTCTTCATCCCGCAAGGTTGATCCCGGTTGTGATTGGCTTGACTTTTATTTTTCTGTTTCCGAATGTGGAGATTATCGCAAATAAAATCAACCATCATGGATGGGAAAATCTGAAAAAAAACCGGCATCGCACTATGATCGGTTTGCTCTTGCTTTTTCTGGGTACAGTTGCTGATGCCGGAGACTCCTTGACAACGACCGTAATCTTTGATACAGGAAGCATCGGACTGGTGGACTATCTGATAACCAGTTGTTTTGCCACAATTTTCCCGGTCGTTCTTTTCGAACTTTATCTCCAAAAGAAAAACGGTAGGTGGTTCATTCCTTTTAAAGATGACAGAAAAAACGCGATATGCTACGTCTGCACCATTATTTTTTCGTCACTGTTGTATATGGTGGCATCTTCGCTGGATGCGGTAA
This sequence comes from Lentisphaeria bacterium UBA1732, assembly GCA_002315855.1. Classification (GTDB taxonomy): domain Bacteria; phylum Verrucomicrobiota; class Lentisphaeria; order Victivallales; family UBA1829; genus UBA1732. Next base: position 1,994 of record DCIG01000047.1, read on the forward strand.
AAACCGGCATCGCTTTTATTGCCGCCCCTGCTTTTTCAATCATCGGAGCTCATATTCTCCTGAAAGAAAAGTATACGTGGAGACAAAATCTCTGCATCGGGATTATTGTAATTGCTTCAATCGTTTTTGGTATTGCCGACTATATTTTGCGAACAAAGGTGTAGTGATTATGAAAGAAAAAATTGAAGAAATTTTGAAAAAACTGGTTGCCGGAATCGACGTTGCCTCCCCTGCGTTGGTCGACGATGGATACATCACTTCCATTACGATGATTCAACTGGTCTGTGAACTCGACATCGTTTTTGATATCAAAATCACGTTTACCGCCATTACCAAAGCAAATTTCAATTCGGTTGACGCAATTGCAAAAATGGTACAAGGCTTTCAAAAACAGGCGTAGGGAATGAACGGTCGGAAAATTATCAACGCAAAATCGGTCTTTGCGGTCTGCTTTTTTGCCTTGATGGTCGCCATGGGCGCAACGGCAGTTGTTTTCTATACGAAAAACATACTTATGGGAAAACAGGTAGGTCCCGTTATCGAACCTGACGTGCCCGCTGTTAGATCTTTTAATGCAAGATATCCTTTCCCAAAGGAGAAGCATAGCGGAGCTTCGCCTTTTCTGCTCAGGATGCAAAACCTCTTTTCAAAGGCGACTGCTGTCTATGGGCGGGAACGCACGATTCAATGGATATTGTCGCTCCGGACCCCGCTATCTTCGCCCTTTTTTCATATCCCTGGCACAATCGACGAAATTTCAGGAAGCAAAGTCAAGACCAACGGCACAACGATGATCGTGCAGCTTCCCAATGGGCATTTTACCTATCTTTTTCAGCCCGAAGATTCTGCTGAATCATGGGGAATGATTGAGGATTTTTCCGTTTGGTTGAAAAAACAAGGCATTCCGCTTTTTCTGTTGCTGCCCGCCACCAAGATGGATGACAGCATCACCGTATTTCCTGTACGCATACCTTATAGTTATGCGCATATGATGGTACGATATAAAGCTTTTCTTGCGGAAAAACAGATTCCCTTCCTGGATGCGAAAGATGTTCTGCTGGCGGAAAATGAGGATTTTTATTTCTGGTTTTACAAGACGGATCATCATTGGAATGTTTTTGCAGGGCGCCTGATGGCGGAAGCGATCGCCCGCAAGCTGAATGACGAATTCCATGTCGCAACGGATGTCCGCGCTATCCAAAAGGAAAATCTCACATTGGTTAAATATCCATCATCTATGCGGGGAAGTATGAATGCGGGGGGATGGATCCACCCGGAAGACTTTGAAGTGTTTTATCAACGCAAGGAAAGTTTTTTCCACCTTATGATTCCCGGCATAGGCATTGACCGGGAGGGCGGCTTCAACGATACATTGATTGCGCAGCCGCACCTGAAAGCCTCCAATCCATATTGCGCATTTTTGTACGGCGGACAGGCGTTGGTACGAGTCGAAAACCGAAGTTGCATCAATGGCACCCGCGTGCTGGTGATTAAACAATCTCTTGCTGAAGTGCTTTGCCCTTATTTGGCGTGTACGGTTCAGTATTTGGATGCCATTGATCTTCGTTTTTTCGACGGATGCATCCGGACTTTTATCGAAGAAACGCGCCCTGATGTTGTATTGATCTGCATTTGAAATGCCGATGAAAAAGTTTAAAACAGTACGATGGATGTGAACGGGAAAGAGTACTCCGTATGAGTATTGTATCAACGCCATTTCTTTTTATGTTTTTTCCGATGGCAATCGGAATATATTTTTTGTTGCCGCGAAGTCAAAATCTTTTGCTGCGGAATCTGTTCCTGATTTTCATCAGTCTCGTTTTTTATGCATGGGGAGAGCCTCTCGGAGTTTTTCTGCTGATTGCTCTGATCGTGCTGACCTGGCTTTTGGGAAAAATGGCAGACGGCAGCCAAAACGCCGGGATTGGAAAGATTGCAGTCTTTCTGACGGTTGCTATGAATGTCGGAGTTCTTTTGACCTTTTCTCATTTTAAGCGGATCCTTTATGTTTTCGGTATTTCTGCCGAAACAGACGGCTCCTTTTTCAGGACATCGCTTCCCATCGGGTTGTCGTTCTTCGCTTTTCATTCCATTTCATACGTCGTGGATATTTACCGGGGGCAATGCAAAGGTTCCCAAAAATTGTATCATACCGCGCTGTATTTGTCGGCATTCTTCAAAATGCTTCAGGGACCGATTGTCGCCTACCGTGATTTTGAACCGCAGATTGAAAACCGGAGTTCATCGGCAACCGACTTTTCCGAAGGCATTTGGCGACTGGCGGTCGGACTTTGCAAAAAAATGGTCATTGCGGAGAATTTGGCATGGGTTGCAAAGGGCGTCTTTGCGTCGGATTTTTCGATACTGTCGTTATGCGACGCATGGATCGGTTGCGCTGTATTTATGATTGTGCTCTATTACGATTTCTCGGGATATTCCGATATGGCCATCGGTCTCGCCCGGATTTTCGGGTTCAAGATGCCGGAAAATTTCAATTATCCCTACGTGTCCACATCCATCGGGGAATACTGGCGACGATGGCATATCACACTCTGCGCCTGGTTTCGGGATTATCTTTATTTTCCCATTGTGCTTGGACCATCCGTCAGCTTTCGGAAGTTCCTGCTCAGGCATCACGTCAATGATCAGATTGCCGAAACCATGCAGAATATCTTTGTGCCGAGTTGCGTTTGGCTGGTTACGGCGCTCTGGCATGGCAACAACTGGAACTACACCATTTGGGGGGTGATCAACAGTAGCGCCATGATTGTGGAACCACATTTTTCGCCGATTAAAAACAACCGGATAAAACTTTTTATTCGCTGGTTTGGGACGATGTTGATCCTGATTTTTTGCGTTCCTCTTATTGCGACGGATTCATTTGTCCGCGCATTGCTTTACTGGAAAGCGATGTTTGCCGGAAACGGTATTTGTGGTTTGTCCGGGCTGATGCACTTTTGTTTGAGCACATATCGGATTACGCTACTCGTCAGCGTTGCTGGAAGTCTGATGTTTTTTGCCTGGATCAAAAAAAGGTTTTATCCGGTGAAAAATTTGCGCTTACAGATGCTCTGGCAGTGGGGCGAAGCGGTGTTTCTGATGTCGATGACAATCATTGCGCTGGGGATATTGTTTAAGACCGGGGCAATTACGTTTATGTATCAGCAATAGAGGTGTCGACAATGTCTTCCATCCTTTCTTATTTGCAGAAAAACGCTTCGCTTTTTCCTGATCGCCCGGCGGTTTCCGACTTCCGGCAATCTCTTTCTTATCGGGAACTTTGGCAGGAGGCTCGGCACGTTGCCTTGTGGCTGCATCGACAGGGGATTTCCCGCGATACCAGAATTCTGGTCGAGGCACTGCCCGGAGTTTCCTTTGCCGTTTCTGTCATGGGAATTTATCTTGCCGGATGTGTCTTTGTCCCGGTTGAAAAAAATATTGCCGGTGCAGTTGCGCTGCCGATTGCAGCGGAAACCGGAGCCAAGCTTTTTATTGGAAAAGGAACCATCGCCGACATCCCTTCCTTTCCTGCTGACGCTTGGTCGGAATTGCGGGAAAACAATGATATCCAATGGGAAATTCCACGGGGAAATGATGTCGCCGACATTCTCTATACCACCGGGACAACCGGCAACTCCAAAGGTGTTGTTTTGTCGCACCGAGCCGTGTGCGCCTCGACCGAAAACAGTCTGTATGTGGATCAACTTAATGCGGATTTCGTCTATCTGATTGCATCCCCGTTGAATCACATCAATGCACTTCGGAAGCTTTATTCCTGCTTTGCAGCCGGGGCGCATGCTGTTCTGGCGGATGGATTTCTCGATTTGAAAATGTATTATGAGACGATCGAAAAATACTATGTGAACGCATTGCTGCTACCTCCGTCTGCGCTCCGTTTTCTACTATCCGTTTCCAAGGGAAAACTTCAGAAATTGGATGGTAGAATCAAACTGGTTCACACCAACAGCGCTCCGTTGACGGAAGCAGATAAACAAACTTTGCATCAATGTTTGCCGAGCGCTCGTCTGATTTTCGGTTATGGCGCAACAGAAGCCGGCAGCGTCTGTTGCGCGTACGACTATACCGAATTTTCAGGGATGCAAAATTGCGTCGGCAGATGCACCCCTCATTCTAAAATCACAATCGTCGATGAGCAACGTCGGGAATTCGTCGCCACCAAAGAGCGTCCGGGATTTCTCGCCGTATCCGGCGACACCTTGATGGACGGTTATTTGAATGATCCCGTCCGTACGGCAAAAGTCATGTCGGACAATACGCTGTATACCCGCGATTTGGGGTATGTCAATGATGCGGGATTCGTCTTTGTAATCGGCAGATTGGGGGACATCATCAACTGTGGCGGCTTGAAAATTGCGCCTGCCGAGGTTGAAAATGTTGTGATGCAATATCCCGGGATTGAAGATTGCGCCTGTTTCGGTATTTCGGACCGAATTACCGGAATGGCCGTAAAACTGAATATTGTCGCGACGGATTCCGACCATTTTGATTTCCGGGGCTTTCGATGTTTTTTGCAAGCGCATCTTGCGCATCACGAAATTCCGTCCCGAATCGAGTGTGTGAGTCACATCCCCAAAACGCCGAATGGTAAAATTGATAGAAAACGCCTGGTGTGATTCAAGGTTAAAGGTTGTTTCTGTGGAATTGCAGAACTACGTGCATTGGCGAAGCCGAAACAAACCGACCGACTGAAAAGCTCCGGAGGAGCAGGGCGGTTTGTGAATTTCTTCTTTCAATTTTGTCTCGCACAGGGCAGGGGCAAAGGCAGGAGAGAATCCCAAAAAACCGAAAAAGGGAAAGAAGTACCTCGATTACTTCTGCTCGAAAGACTCCAAACGGACGGAAAAAGTTGCCCGGTGTATCAAGTTCCGCTTCCCCCCCCGTGAAGTTGTGCTGTGTGCTTCACGATTGCCAGCCCCAATCCGGTTCCACCAAGCGCCCAACTGCATCATTTGTGCACGCGGTAAAAATGTTCGAAGATACGGGGGCGGCTTTCTTCCGGAATTCCGCATCCATAAATGTCGAGGGGGGAGCGCTTTGAGGTTAAAACAAGAAAAAACTGAAAAATTTTTCAGTTTTTTGTTTTGACTGACGTTATTTGGCAGTGTTGCGGCATATATTATGGCAGAAAAAAAAGAAAATGGTATCTTTTCCTAAACGAAAAAAGGGAGAATTGCGACATGGAGAAGTATCTGGAAATCAAGCCGGGAAGCAAGGAACACAGACTGCTCGAATGTTGCCGCACCGGGACTTTGGAGGAGATGCGTGCATTGCTTGAAGCGGGTGCTGAAGTAAATGCCTATATTCCCTTTATGGACGATCTTGACGCACCTTATGTTTTCGGACAAAATGATTTGTGCGGCCCAATTCACACAGCGGCTGAAAATCCGGATATTCGGGTCATTCAACTTTTGGTAGCGCATGGCGCCGATGTGAGCGAGATCGATGTTTATGGGAATACGCCTCTGTGTTACGCGGCAAAACAAAATACGTTGGAGATGGTCCTGTATCTCGTTTCTTTAGGAAACGACCCCCTATATGAAAATGACGATGGCGATAACCTTTTGACAGCATCGGCCTGCAATCCGCATAAGGATGTTCTGGAATATTTTTTTCAGCAAGGCGTTGACATTGACGGATGTTCCGACATCAATCCGCTGGGTATCGCAATGCGATACGGCACAATTGCGGACATGGATTTCTTTTTAGAGCACGGCGCTGACTTGGAGCAAGGACTTGCGTATGGGGGTATTGATGCTCCCTTGAAGAATCTCCGCCATCTTTTGGAGCGAGGATGTAATGTCAATGTACTTTTCCCTTCTGGCGATCAGGAACGTTGCCGAGATCGGATAGAACGCTGCGATGACGAGCGGCTCCAGCTTTTTCTTGAGTTTGGCGCAACGATCGCCGGAGAGGTGAAACGTAAGAAGAAGGAATCTGGTGGGAAAGTGAGTCGCTGATTGACCGGGACAAGAATACCGCATCGGCATTTCGGGAGATGTTTCCATCCTCAAAATAAAAAACAGAAACGAAAGGGAAGTATCATGGAAAGAATCATCACGGTCAAGGGTGTCGGTCATGTAACGGTGAAGCCGGATCTCGTTATCGTAAATTTCGGTTTGGAAACGATGCTCCCCAATTATAAGAGATGCATGAATGTCGCTGCGGAGCGGACTGAGCGCATCAAGGCGGCGATCATCAAAAGCGGTCTGCCGAAGGACGCCTTGAAGACTTCCAACTTCAAGATGGAGCCGGAATATCGTTCCGTGAAAGCATCGGACGGCGGATACAACCATGTTTTCTCGCATTGGGAATGCAACTATGACTTAAAAGTTGAATTCCCTCTGGATGCCAAACTGCTTTCCACGTTGCTTTACAATGTCGTCGAGTCTAAGGCCGACTGCGAGGTTGACGTGAATTTTACGATTGCCGACCCAAGCCGCGTTGAAAAATCACTGCTGGAAAGTGCCGCGAAGAACGCCCGGATAAAGGCGGAAACGCTTTGCGCCGCCATGGGGGCGAAGCTCGGAGACCTCGTGAACATCAATTACAATTGGGGGAGAATCGATGTCTTCTCGCACTCCAGATTCGCGTGTGAAGACATGTGCCCTCCGGGCGCGATGTCGAAGAGTGCGATGCCGCCGGAGATGGATCCCGAAGACATCAAGGTCAACGACAGCGCGACCTTTATTTGGGAGATTGAGGGAGATGGGAATCAAAATCCGGATAGCTCCTGCAGCCATTGTTGCGATGACAATTTTATGAGACAAGATGAAAAAAAGGGTTCTTCGACGGTTTATGACAC
>DCIG01000035.1 GCA_002315855.1 Lentisphaeria bacterium UBA1732
GAAAAGTTATGGGATATCTGTGAATAATTTTCATGATTCTCCATGGTTAAGTGATAGTATCAAAAGTGATATGATAGGTTCTAAAAAGTAAGGAGAAAAAATGCCTATTACCGACATCAAAGAAAAAGGATTAGAGACACTGATTGTGGAGTGGCTCTGCACCCAGAACGGCTATGAAGCCGGAATCAATGCCGACTACAGCAAGGATTATGCCATTGACGAGACGCGTCTCTTCCGCTTTTTGAACGCCACCCAGCCCGCCGAAATGGCAAAGCTGCAGGTTGATTCCAGCGAAATCAAACGGAAACAGTTCCTCGACCGTCTTCAGGGCGAGATTGCCAAACGCGGAATCATAGACGTGCTGCGCAAGGGCGTTGCCATCTATCCCGCCAGTCTGGTGATGTTTTACATGACGCCCTCCGAACAAAATTCCAAGGCGGCGGCACTCTTTGATGCCAACATTTTCAGCGTAACCCGGCAGCTTATGTACTCCAACGACAACTCCAAGCTGGCACTGGACCTCTGCATTTTCATCAATGGTCTGCCCGTGATTACCTGCGAACTCAAAAACCAGCTGACGAAACAGAATGTGGAGGACGCGGTGGAGCAGTACAAACTTGACCGTTCTCCAAAAGACCTGCTGTTCAGTTTCAAACGCTGCATGGTGCATTTTGCCGTGGACGATGCGGAGGTCCGGTTCTGTACCAGACTTGCTGAAAAAGAATCATGGTTCCTTCCGTTCAACAAGGGAAATCACGATGGCGCAGGCAATCCGCCGAATCCCGAAGGCATCAAAACCGATTATCTGTGGCGGGAAATCCTGACGAAACGCTCCCTTGCCGACATCATCGAAAACTACGCGCAAGTGGTCGTGGAAAACGACAAAAAGACCAAAAAGAAACGCGAAAAGCAGATATTCCCCCGTTTTCATCAGCTTGCCGTGGTTCGTTCGCTCCTCGCCGATACGCTCCAAGACGGAGTCGGGCAGAAGTTTCTGATTCAGCACAGCGCCGGTTCCGGGAAATCCAATTCAATCGCGTGGCTGGCGCATCAGCTGATCGGACTTGAAAAGGACGGGAAAGCGGTCATTGATTCCGTCATCGTGGTCACGGATAGGGTGAATTTGGATAAGCAGATCAAGGACACCATCAAGCAGTTCATGCAGGTCGCAAGCACAGTGGCGTGGGCAACGAGTTCCGGAGAACTGCGCGACGCTCTCAAAGACGGCAAAAAGATTATCATAACCACCGTTCACAAATTCCCGTTTATCCTGGACGAAATCGACACCACCGGGAAAAACGCCGCTTTCGGAATTATCATAGATGAAGCGCATTCTTCTCAAAATGGTTCTCTTTCCGCAAAAATGAACATCGCGCTGTCAGGTGAATATGATCCGGAAGTCTCCACTGAGGACAAGATCATCCAGCTGATGGAAGGCCGCAAGATGCTCAAGAACGCAAATTACTACGCGTTCACCGCCACCCCGAAGAACAAGACGCTGGAAATATTCGGCATTCCTTACGAAGAGGACGGAGAAATCAAACACCGCCCCTATCATCACTACACCATGAAACAGGCGATTCAGGAAGGCTTCATCCTCGATGTGCTGAAATACTACACGCCGATCACCAGTTTCTACAAACTCGCCAAGACCTCTCAGGACAATCCGCTTTTCGACAAAAAGAAGGCACAGAAGCGGCTTCGCGCTTACGTGGAAAGCAACGAGTTTCCGATTTCCCGCAAAGCCGGAATCATCGTGGACCATTTCCACGAGCAGGTAATCGCCAAAGGCAAAATCGGCGGCAAGGCCCGTGCCATGGTTGTTACCAGCTCCATCGAACGCGCCATCACGTATTTTTACGCCATAAGCAAAGCTCTGGAAGAACGCAACAGCCCCTATAAAGCCATCGTCGCCTTCTCCGGCGAAAAGGAATACAACGGAAATAAGCTGGACGAAGCGGCCATTAACGGATTCCCAGGCAAGGACATCGAAGATACCTTCAAGGAAGAACCGTACCGCTTTTTAGTCGTGGCGGATAAATTCCAGACCGGCTACGATGAGCCGCTTCTGCACACGATGTATGTGGACAAGGAACTCACCGACATCAAGGCAGTACAAACTCTGTCCCGCCTCAATCGCGCCTGCCCGAAAAAGAACGATACTTTCGTTTTGGACTTCGCCGACCAGACGGAACAGGTGAAAGCCGCTTTCGACCGCTACTATCGGACCACGATTCTTTCCTCGGAAACTGATCCTAACAAGCTGTATGACCTTATCTCGATTCTGGAAGAGGCTCAGGTCTATACGGAAAGTGATATCGACCATCTGCTGGAATTGTTCCTGAACGGTGCACCCCGGGAGAAATTGGACCCGATTCTGGATGCCTGCGCGGAAATTTACAAGACCACGCTGGATGAAGACGGTCAAGTCAAATTCAAAGGAACGGCCAAGAGTTTTGTACGAACCTACGAGTTTCTGGGAGCTATCCTGCCTTATGCAGACCCGAAATGGGAAAAACTCTGCACATTCCTGACATTGTTGATTTCCAAGCTGCCTTCGCCCTCCGATGAGGATAATAATATTGCAGAGTTGTTGAAATCCATCGATTTGGACAGTTACCGGGTCGAAGTGAAAGCACAAATCTCCATCAGCCTTGAAGACGAAAATGCGGAAGTCGATCCTGTTCCTGTAAGCGGAGGCGGTCATAAGTCTGAACCGGAATATGACGAATTAAGCAATATTCTCAAAAATTTCAATGACTTGTTCGGCAATATCGACTGGAAAGACAAGGATAATGTCAAAGCACAGATCGCCCGCATTCCTGAGATGGTTTCGCAGGATGCCAAATATCAGGCAGCTATGAAAAATTCCGACCGTCAGAACGCCCGTCTGGAAAGCGATACCGTGCTTGCCTCGGTCATGTTCAAAATCATGGCAGACAATATTGAGCTTTACAAACAGTATACCGATGATCCAAACTTCAAAAAATGGCTCTCGGATATGGTGTTCAATTTGACCTACAACAAGGCGGGAAAGCCGTTTGTTCCACCCGTTTCGTTACAGCAAATGAAAGTATCGAGCTGATCTCATGTATGTAAACGAAAACACTGCATCTGTGTTTAGAAAATCTTCTTCTCATCTTCTATCGGCGACTGGAAGAGAACGAAGCAATTATTAAATATGAGGTTTTAAGTCGATATTTTCTAATAAGTCGAAATTCTGGATATTACAATTCTAAAAAGAACTCTGTTTTTCGTTCTTTTTCGCGTATATATTCCTCCCATGAACAAAGCCTGATGGTCTTCGGATCATCGGGCTTTG
>DCIG01000081.1 GCA_002315855.1 Lentisphaeria bacterium UBA1732
ACGGTTCAGCGAACGGTCTTGACGGAGGTAAGTCCGGCAAGCTGCATGATGCTGTCGAGGTCAGCGGAGCTCTGATTGATGCTCTTGCCGGTGGGTTCGACCGTGATGCGGCCGGCCAGTGCGAGAGCGATGCCGAGTGCGCGTGTGCAGTCCTTGATGAACTGTTTGCGGCAGCCGATCTGATCTTCCAGATCGCCTTCGGCGCGGAGCATGTGGCAGTCATATTCCACGATGCCCTTCCAGCCGATCTGGTTCAGGGCGCGGAACATGAATGTGGTTTCCTTGAGTCCTTCCGGACCGATCAGCGGCGGGAAGTCGTTGTCGAACTGGGCCTTGATCTGGCAGCCGAAATGCAGGAATTTCAGCTTGTTCATGCTGCAGAGGTAGGAAACAGTCATGACGGAGTTCAGCAGAGCCATGCTTTCATGCTGGAGAAGTTCGGGGTTGACGCCCCAGAATTCCGGCTTGTTCAGGCGACCGAAAATGAAGCCGACAGCGTGGCCGGAGGTGGGCAGGAACATCTGTCCGCGGGGCTCGTTGGGCTTGGGTTCGACCGTACCGCCGATGTAGTTGTCCATCTTCTGGGCGGCGATGTAGTCGGTAACGTGGTTGAGGCCTTCGGCCAGCCAGGTGTAAACGTTGTTCCAGTCGGTAACGGCTGCAACTTCAAAACCGTCGCGGGCTACCCAGTAGGTGTAGTAGCTGGCGCCGAGGAAACGACCGATGCGGAGGCAGCGTTCGACCTTCTTGGCGGCGAGGGCGCGGAGAGCGGGATCGGGATTGCAGAGACCGCCGTCGCGGAAAATCTTGTTGCCGTGGAGGCTGCAGGTCATGGTGTTGAACTTGATATTGGCACCGTCAAGGATTTCCTTGATGGTGTGCAGGGTCTGATAGACTTCAGACTTCGGATCGAGGTCGTCTTCGGGGGTTTCCGGATTCCACGGAACGAGGTCATCATCATGGGCACTGGTGCATTCGATGAAGCCTTCTCCGGCTGCCCAGGCGAGAATCTTCGCGACCTGAATCGAATCGATTTTGTCCAGTACGGAACCGCCGAACGGGTCGGAAAGCGGGTTGCCGACGCACCAGAACGGCATGGAACGCTGCGTTACACAGCTCTGATTGTAGTACATCATAGATGTTCTCCTTAAATGTAATGTTTTTGGGTTGAAACACAGATTCAATCGTACACGGCAAGGGGCAAAACGACGTGAATAAACGTTTTTTTGCACACCTGACCAAAATAGTATACAACATATTCTGTATAATTAAATGGAGAAATGATTCATTTTATAGGATTATTCTTTCATTGCCAGCCTGAACAAGCAGAGTGATGGAATCAGGCAGTATTTGCGTGGAGAGCTTTTCTCTTCTATAATACACTTTTAAAATAATAGGGGGCAAGCAGGATTGAGATGAGAGAAAAACAGCGGGGATTGATTTCGGGAAACTGTAGATGTTTGCAGTGATTGGTTTTCAGGTGTGCGGAATGGGGGTAACTATGATTCGGAGAATCCGGCGGTGGTTTCAAACGTCATTGACGGAGGATTTTGAAGTCAGCATCCCGGACAGAAATTACGGAGACAATCTCCTGATATGAAAACATGTGGATGAGAAGAAAAATGCGTCAAAAAAAGGGATGTTTTCGGGACATAGATGACGTTTTTCGAGACAAGGATGATGTTTTTTCCGGGGCATTGATGACGCAAAATTCATGAGAGAAAGAAAGGGAAAAGTCGGTTAAAAAAGAGAAAAAATTAAAATAGAATGAAATATCCATCTAAATGAAAGATTTGTCCATTTGAAAAAAGCATGTGCGCGAGTATAATATAGTAACAGGCGCACAAAATGATTTGCGGCGAAAGCCGTGAGGGTGCGCAGATAAGCACAAAATCAGTAAGTTATTCATAAAAAACGTTGAACCCAAACAACAGAACCCTTTAACTTCCATGGAGGTAACACCAAACCAAATAAGGAAAACCAACACAACAAGTTATCCCAATTTTTCGACTCAAAACAAGCAAGACCTAACCTCTAACTCCCTAACTCAATTCAGGAGAATTAGGCAATGAGTAAAAACATCTACATCGACTCTACCTTTACGGAGGAGTCAGTAAGCGGGCAGACCAGTATTTATACCGGTGAAGAGCTCGTTTGGGGTGTAAATGCGTTTGCCACGTTGAATGCTGCATCTGAAGCATACGACACGGACGGAACCATTTATCTCTCCAACACAACATTGAGTGCAGAATATATTCCGCAGGCCGGATATAATCTGTTCCTCGACAAGGTTACAGCCGCTGCAATTACCGGCGCAGCAGGCACGACCGTTGAAACCCTGAGCGGCGTTACCGCAGCCAGTATCGTCGGTTTCGACAAGGTTACGATTACAGCAGATCAGATGCTGAACGTTACCGATGCACTCTCCGCAGACACATTGGAAATCAAGGGCGATCTCGCCCAGCGTGTTCTGGTCAAGGCCGGCAGCATTGATTTCACAGATGTTCCTGAAAGCATCGGACTTAACGTTACCGCAAACGGGTCTTTCGTCGTCAACAAGACCGGCAAGGTCTATCTGGGCAATCAGGGCGTTTATGACACCCGCAACGGTCAGGCCAGATACAATGACTATCTGTTCCTCGACAACGGCGTGAATGAAGTCGCCAATACCGCCTACAGCCTGTCCAATGCGAAGGCACTCGCGGGCGCAGACGGCACCGTCGTCATGACAGCCGATCTGAGCAAATCCGGTAAAGTCTTTGCCGAAGGCTTCAAGTTCGCAGTGAGCGGCGCACAGGTTGATACCCTGTACGGCGACGGCGTTGCCGCCGCAGCAGCCCGTGCAGAATTGACCGTGAGCGGCACAAGCTCTCAGGTCAAGAATATTTATGCCGCATACAAAGGCATCACCGGCGATTCTCTCATCACCGTGTCCGATACCACAGTTGCCGGCGTTATCGACGGTTCTGACAGCAAAGTCGCCGGCGACAGCAAGCTGGTTCTCAGCGGCCGTGTGAATGCCGGAACAGTTACCGGTTTCAACACCATTACAATCGACGGCACAGGCGCACTGGTTCTGACCGGCGCATTTGATGCAGCCGGCACCAATATCACGATTGATGCCAGCCAGTACACCGGCGCATCCAAGAAGCTGGTCAAAGGCGCATCCGTTACCGTTAATTCCGACCTGATCAACTTCATCGCAGGTGAAGAAGGCCAGCAGATTGTTGTCGGTACCGACTACATCGCAATCACGACCAACAAGGTCGTGGAAGCCTTCGTGAACGGCGACTGGAACAGCAGCAATGTCCCGGATACCTACGGCGACAGTATGCTGACCTGGAACGTGAACGCGTTCAACAATGTTACAGACGCACTGGCTGCTCTGGAAGAAAACGGACAGGCTCTGTATCTGGTCGGCGGCAGCATTACCGGCGACGTCAATGCCAGCAATTATGCTCTGACCATCGACAATACCGATGTGAACGGCAGCATCACCGGCAACGGCGGTACAATGGTTCTGAAAGGCTCTTCCGAAATCACCGGAAGCCTGACCAACATCAGCTCCATCACCTGGACACCGGAAAATGGCGACGTCTTCACCGTCGGCGAAGGCACTGTGTCCGCCAATATGACCATCGATGCAAGCAAGTATGTGCTTGCCGAAGATCAGCTTCTCCAGATTGTTGATGCAGATCTTGCATACAGACTGGAACAGGTCTCCGACATCAAGCGCGGCGGCGAAAACGTCTACCGCAAGATTGTTACCTCGACGATTACCGTCAACGGCACCAATTATGCTGTTGCAGTCGGCGATACAGGCGTGTATCTGCGTGATTTCACACACCTGAACAACAGAACTTACTACAGCCTGAACTGGTCTGCCGCAGACACCGGCACCCGTATCGGCGATGACGTCATTTACTTCGACCGCAACGCCCGCACGACCCTGAGCGCCCTCTGCAATGACAACACCGCAGTCGGCGGTATCATCACATGCTACCTCAATGACAATCAGACGCTGAACTTCGAACAGGACAAGCTCCTGAGCGGTTTCGTGGTCAATGGCGGTACTGTGAACAACTTCCGTTCCGGCAAGAACGGCGCAACCGACCCGGTGAACTTCGGTCGTACTCTGACATTCAACAATGTTCTGATTGCCACAGGCGGCGACCGCTGGCTGGGCGCAGGCACCAACTGGACCCGTACCCGCACCCGTCTTGACACCGGTGCATACGCAGCCGGCGGAATGCAGAGACAGTACGGCAATATCGACCTGATCGTGAACGGCGGCACCACCTCCGGAAGCAGCAACAACTTCCGCATGTTCACCTGGACCCAGATGTGGGGCGATGCCAATATCACGTTCACCGGTACACGTCTTGACAGCGACTTCCAGGGCATCGGCGACGTATCCTTTGAAGGTATCTGGGACGGCGACACGTTTGTCCGCAATGCGCAGTTGAATCTTTCGTTCATCGACTGCACATCCGTCAATGGCAAGTGGTATGGAGCCCGTTCCGGCGGCTGGGCAACTGAAGACAGCAACACCTTCGGTCAGCTGGTTGACATCAACTTCACATTCCAGAACACCCGCATCACGGGAAGCCGTATTTCCACGAACCGCTGGACAGACGGAGCCAACTGGACTCAGGGAACTGTTGTTTTCGATGTTACAGCATCCTACCTCGGCGACAATATCAGTGCGACAGACAACAGTTATCGTGAAGACATGGCGACCTGGCGTGAAAAGGTCATCAATGTCCACTACGATGCAAAGTACGACAACAACAACAGCTATATCACCAATGCCCACTGGTTCAACATTGTGAACATTGAGGCAGCGGCAAGACTGCGCGGCGAAACGTTCAATTTCCATAAAACGGATGAAACCTATGCGCAGGCACATGCGATTGAAAGCCTGAAAGATCAGGCCACCGGCATTCAGAACGCCATCAACGTCAACGCTGAAGGCTATACCGGAAAGTCCAAGATTGTCTTCCAGTACGGTACCGTCAACAACGGCGACACCGTTCAGGTGAGCGTGACCGGCAGTGAACTGTATGATGCGTATTTCACCAAGGATTTCACAACGGTCGCCCTGCTGGAAAAGAACAGCGATGTGTACTTCAACGCCGGCTACAGCACGGATGCTCCTGTTTCTGAATTAGACGGCGTCAGCGTGGCATTTGTCGGCGGCGCAACCGATGAAAGTCTCGGTAACGCAGTTGCAAGTCTCTCCGAAGCCAAGGATCTTGTGGATGGCCGTACCGGAGCCAAGATCATCTTCACGGGCGACAGCAGAGAAGAAGCCGAAGCACTTGAACTTGATGCAGAAGGTTACACACTGCAGGTCAGCGGCGGTTCTGTTACCGAACTTATCGGCGCAGGCTCTTCCGCAGACAGCGTGAACCTGATTGTCGACGGACGTGCAGCAGTTGACAAAATCACCGTTGCCACCGCAACTGTTTCCGGCGATGCCACCGTTACACTGGACGGCGCCACAATCGGCGGCAATGTGAACGGCAGTGATGCAAAGGTTGCAGGAACCAGCGAACTGAAACTCTTCAATACCACGACAGTCGAAGGGTCTGTTTCCGGTTTCAATACCATCACGGTTGATGCAACCGCAAAGCTCTATGCTCAGTCTGTGAATGCCACAAACATCCAGATCGACGTTGCAGATTATACCGGATCAAGCTGCCTGATTTCTTCCGTTACCGGAACAATCACAGGCAATGTTTCCGTGATCAACAACAGCGAAGGCATCTACTCCGCACGCATTGTCAGCGGCAACAAGCTGTTCCTGATTTCTTCCGTTCCGACGGACACCTATTTCAATACCAGCTGGGATTCCAGCATTGAAAATACGGAATACAATGGCACCGTTCTCGTTTGGAACAACAACGCATTCAACAGTGCGGCAGACGCATTCGGCGTGACCAACAAGGACGTCTACATGGTCGGCGGCACTCAGGCTGATGCCCTTGATACCGGCGCCGTGAATTTCATCGTGGATGCCACCACCTATGGTGTTGCATCTCTTAACAGCCTTTCCGGCAGCGGCAAGCTGACACTGAACGGTACAGCCACCTTTGCAGCGGGCGCCACCATCAGCGGTTATTCTGAATTGAACTTCACCGTTACCGCAGATACCTGCCTGACCCTCGACGCCATTACACTGGCTGACGGCGGCACCCTGACGATTGACGCTTCCGCGATTACGGATTTTGCAGGTCAGACCTACACACTGGTCAGCACCGCCAACGGCATCACCGCAAGCAATCTGCGTGTTTCCGGCGGCGCCTTCGGCGTGTACAACAGCGGCAGCGAAATTCTGCTGGTCAAGACCAATAATCTGTATCTGGATGCCAACTTCGACGCCAGCATCAGCGGCACGGTCAACGAGACCACCGGCGAAATCATGTATTTCGGCGCCAATGCGTTCAATACCGAAGCTGCACTTCGCACCGGCACGCTCTCCAACGGCAAGATTTATGTTACGCAGGATGGCGAAAAGACTCTCGGCACCAGCATTTACGGCGGAAACGGCGGATATGACATGGAAGTCGTCGGCGTTAACGCATCCACGGTTTATGCAGGCAACCATAACAACGCATTCGTGTCCGATGAAGATCACACCGTGATCATCAAGAACTCGAATCTCGCATCTGTCCGTCCTTATGCACTGGGCGGCGCAAACATCAAGCAGGTCATCAACGGCAAGACCACCCTGGTGATTGAAGACAGCGTGATTTCCGGTCAGGTTCATGGAACTCTGGGCGAAGGCGACAACAGCGTTGTGAATGCCGAAGTCCACGGCGACATCGACATGACCATCCGCAACACCAGCATGGGCCCCGGCTTCATTACGTTCGGCGAAGTCGGCAAGGCGACCAAGGATGAAGACGGTGTCATCACCTCCATCGATGAACGCATCAATGCGAATGTCGTTCTCGACAAGGTCGTTGCCAGCGACAACTTCTACGGTATCCGCTTCAATGACCATAACGGCGAAAATCCGCAGGTTATGGCATTCGACAAGGTTGCCATCACGATTACCGGCTACAGAGGTACCGGATTCTACGGAATCTGCGAATGGGTCGGCGGCACTGACCGTCCGGTCGGCAACTTCTTCGGCAACTTTGATGTTTCCGTGTCTGAACTGAATCTTTCCGGCGCATTCCAGCTGCTCATGACCGAAGACCGCATGCAGGTTACGGAAGGTATCCCCGTCGGCGAAAGCAAAGTCGTCCTCAAGAACGTGGAAGGCTACAGTACCAGCAATACCGTTGGCGGACGCATGTGCGGCATGGCCGATCTCGTCCTCGAAAACGGCGTTTCCCTGCGTGTCAATGACTACCTGAGCGTGAATGCCGCGATGTACAGCGGTGTTGAAGGCAAAACGA
Organism: Lentisphaeria bacterium UBA1732; assembly: GCA_002315855.1. Lineage (GTDB taxonomy): Bacteria > Verrucomicrobiota > Lentisphaeria > Victivallales > UBA1829 > UBA1732. The sequence continues at coordinate 7,410 of DCIG01000081.1, forward strand.
ACGACATCAAGCTCGCATTTGACTCTGTCCTGAGCGTTGCAAATGATGCGGCATCCGATACTGTCGAAGTCGATGTTACCGGTTATACGGGCGGCAACTTCATGGTCATGGAAGCCGGTTCCATCACTCTGAACTACGACTACAATGACGGCAGGGTGATTACCACCGGCGACAGCCAGTCTGATTACGTGATATTCTCCACCGCTTATTACGAAGGAACAGGCGACAACAAGGTTCGTGTGTTCATCATGGATACACAGAATGTCAGCGACTACATCTACGTGAACATCGACGGTTTTGACGGACGTCAGGCGACTCAGGTTGCGGCAACAGGCGAATACCTGTTCAACAACTATTATGTCTGGGACGATGACCGCGGCGAAGAATTCGTCTTCACGAACTCTTCGGACTACTTCGATACCTACCTGCTTGAAGAACGTCAGGCGCAAGGATTCTACGTTACCGGCGGTAACTACGGCGATTACGAAATGTACGAAGATGTCGATACAGTCATCGGCGGCGGTACATTCAATACCCTGACTGTTTCCGAAGCAATCGATCTGTCCATGGACAACGGTTTGATCGGCACACTGACCATGGACGGCGGCAGCTTTGTTCTGAACGGCGGTACTGTTTCCGACATTAAGGCAGGGAAGACCGATGTAACGCTGAACAAGAATTTCAACGGCGACATTGAAGCCAAGAGCATTGCACTGGGCGGCAACAAGCTGAGCGGCGACACCGTGAGCGCAAGCAGCCTGACCATGACGGTCAACGGACGCATTGATGCCACGACCGCATCTTTCAGCACCATCACGATCGATATGACCGGCTACACCGGCGAAACCTTCACGATCGGTACAGCTGACAGCTTCACCGCCAAACTCGTCAATCTGGTGAATGTGGAAGAAGGCTACAGCTATACTTCCCGCGTGATTGACAACAACCTGATGGTCATCTCCATGGAAGCCGGCGATACCTTCGCCAACGCCACCTGGACACAGGCCACCTGCCCGGTCATGTACAACGGCCAGATTCTCGGCTGGAACAACAACGCATTCAACAACGTTGTCAGCGCGATCAACAACGTGGCAGACGGCTACACCGTTTACCTGCTGTCCGACAGCACCGCCTTTGATATTCTGGGCAAGAACATGATCATCCGCAACGATGCAAATGTCAATGCCATTACCATCGGCGACATCAGCGACAGCACGGAAGCCGTCAACAGCCTCGTGATCGACGGTATGGTTACTGCCGGCGCTATCGGCGGCATTGAAAGCATCACATACAAGGCACAGGACGGCTGCTACCTGAGCGGTGCGCAAATCGAGCTGGGCGAAGGCCAGGTTCTGACCATCGATACCAAGGCCCTGACCTACGAAGGCACCAAGGCCGCACTCGGCGGACAGTCCGGCAACTACTTCAAGATTCTCGACAGCAGTGTTACCGTGAATGGCGAAGCAGTAACGGCCGCCAATATCCGTCTGACCGAATCTTCCCGCTTCAAAATTTATGAAACGGAAGACGGCATCTACCTGCTGAATATGGGCAAGGTGTACTACGATGCAGGTTATACTACTGAAACTACCGGCACCTATGACGACGAAACCGGCGATTACCTGATTCACGAAGTCAACGCCTTCTCGTCCAGCAAGGGGACTGCCGCATCCACGATTTACACCGGTCTCGGCGAAAATATGCTGGTGTACGATGCGAAGAACGGCGGCGCCAACTCCGTCAGCACGAGAGACAACAAAGACATCAACATGATTATCCAGGGCGGCGAATGGACCGGTACAATCCAGTCCGGCTGCAACACCAGCGATAATCATTCAATCAATTACGACCGTTACGTGGAAATCAACGGCGCGACCGTTACCGGCGGTACGATGTACCTCATCGGAGCAGGTTCCACGAACAGCGACAACTATGCACATGAACCGCGCTATAACGGCACAGTTACAGCATTGGTCAAGGACAGCCGCGTTGTTGCAAGCAGTACTCAGGGCTTCTCCCTGACCCGTTATGCAGTGCACAACAACGATGTGTCTCTGACCTTCGAAAACAGCGTGGTCGGTTATGACGTGCGTGTTACCTGGTACGGTGTCCATGCAGCAGACACGACCGTGTCCCTGAATTTCATCAATTCCAGCTTCTCCGCTGAAAAGTGGATTGCCGTTACCCAGTCCAACGACATCGCAGGTCATATTGTTGCCCACATCTACGGTTCTTCGTTCACCGGCAGCAACTTCCGCTTTGCCGCGAACAACCGCGACGGCAGCATGACCCACAATGCAGCGGACACCAAGTTCTACATTGCCGGTTCCACCATCAGCGGCTACGCCTACGGCGGCTGCTCCGGTCAGGAAAACGACAACAATGCAACGGGCGTGAAGACCCTGTATGTGGAAGCCAACGAATACGGCACTGAAAGCTATATCCGCTGCGCAGTCATGTTCGACCAGGTTGTCATCGATGCCAACGCCACATTCAACGGCGAACGCATCATGTTCACGACGAGAAACGGTCTTGCGAACATCGTCATCGATGCAACCGGTTACACCGGCGGCTCCAGAATCGTGTCTCACATGACGAATGCCACCCGCAGCTATGAAAATCTGTCCACGGCGGAAGATGCGATCAGCGTAACCGGCAGCGACGACTATATCGGCGTCCGTGTCAACGCAGCCGATGTCGCAATCGTGTCCCTGAAGTCCAACATCTACGTCAATGCAGACTACGATGAGAGCGTCAACGGCACAATTATCAACGGCGATCTCCTGATTTACGACGTTACTGCAACGAATGACCTCGGCAACGGCTTCAGCATTGTTGAAGAACGCGGCAATGTGGCCAACGTGGTTGTTACGGGCGGCGAATTCGATGACATCTACTTCGACAGCGACAAGACTCTGTTCTTCGCAGACAAAGCCGATATCTCCGTTCTCGACAGCGTTGAAGGCGGCACTTTCACGTTCAAGGGCGCAGCCAATATGTCCGTTGACGGCGACTTCTATGCGACTGCCGTGAATGCGAATGCCGGTGTTGCCCTGACGGTTGACGGCGATTTCACTGCTGAGGACTTCGTCATCGATGTTACCGGATATTCCGGCGGTTCCACCAGAATCATCGATGCCGACAGACTGGATGTTGGCAATGTTACGATTGTCGGCGACACCGAAGACAACTTCCACTTCCTGAAGAACGACGGCGATCTGTACCTCGTGTCCAAGACTGTTACCGATACCTTCTATAACAAAAACTTCACCTCTGCAGTTGACGGACAGATTTACAACGGCAAGATTGTCCTCTTCAACGGCGACGGCAAGAACGCATTCACCAGCCTGGATGATGCAACGGCACTCGTGGCGGACGGTTCCACCGTGTATGTGTTCGGCGGCAGCTACGATGATTTTGTCACCGATGGTCTGAACTTCGTGTTCGACGGCTCCGACAACCCCGATTTGAAGGGCGGCGCAATCAGCATGAAGTCGATTGACGCAACCGGCAGCAAGATCGGTTTCGCGGGCGATGTTTCCTTCGCATCCGGCAGCAGCATCTCCGGTGCAATCACTCTGGATTTTGCTCCGGCAGAAGGCGAATGCATGACGGTTGACAGCATTGTCATGGCCGAAGGCGGTCAGATTTACATCAATGCAGCCGCTATTGACTTCGGCGGAGTCCAGCTGTACAAGGTCATTGATGCGGCAGACGGCATCTCCAATGCCACATTCACGGTCCTCGACGACAAGGCAGGTCTCTACACGGTTGTCGATGAAGAAACAGGTCTCATCAAGGAAGTCGACCTGATCAGCCACTACAATCTGTATCTTGACACCAGCTACACCGATGAAATTTCCGGCAGCGTATTCGAAGCCACAGGCGATATTCTGTACTTCGGCGGAAACGCATTCAATACAGCCGCAGCTCTGCGCAGCGCGACCACTGAAGTCAATGGCGGAACCATTTTCGTCACGAACAGAGGCGCAACACCGGGCGCACTCAATACCTCCATCTACGGCGGTTACGGTTATGACATGGTCATCGACGGTGCAACTGCAACGAACGTCTACGGCGGTCAGCATCAGGGCAATGAAATTGTCTACGGCAGCCCGGATGAAGAAAGCACCCGCTACGTCGTGATTAAGAATTCCCGTATCACCGGCGGCGGCGATCATGCAGGTGTGTTCGCTCTGGACGGAAACGGCGGCACAGCCACCCATACCCAGATCTGCTACTCCAACGTTGACATGACCATCGAAAACTCCACCGTGGCTCTGATCGGCATGGCGTTTGCAGATGAAGACGGTGCACAGTCCCGTACTCACATGTACGGCGACATCAAGTTCTCCGCCAAGGATTCCAACCTTACCGGCCCGATCTATATCACCTACGGCAGCGTCGGCGATACAGAAAACAGAGTCAATGCGGACATCACATTCGAAAATGTTACCGCAGGAAACAACTTCTGGGGTATCCGCTGCAATGAAGCAGCCGGCGAATTTGCATCTCTCGATTACTTCGACACCATCACGGTCAACGTGAAGGATTCCAGCTTCGGCGGCTTCGGCGGCATCTGCCAGTGGGGCGGCGGCGCGGACGCAATTATCAGCGTTGATTGCTTCGAATTCAATATCTCCGGTACCGCGAACAGCTTCAATGACATCCACGGTCATATCTATGCCTGGGGATCCTATCCCGGTTTCATGGAAGAAGGCGAAACTGCTATCCTGAATATCGGTAATGAAGACGGTTCCGCAATGACCATGAATGTGAACAGCACCATTCTCGGTTTCAGCGAAATCAATATCGGCGAAAACGTTGAAGTCGTTGCAGGCTCCACCGTTATGGCAGAACTGGGCGACAGCAAGATCACGATGGATATTTCCTCCTCGATCAAGTCCAACGGCGTTGTGTATGCAGACTCTCTGTATGTCAATGCAGATGACTATGAAGGCGGCGACAAGGTTGTTATTTCCGGTTCCACCATGGCAATCGGCAGCGGCGAAGTCAGCAACTATGATTACAATGTGCAGATCGGTACCAAGGCCGTCGTCGTGTACGACAGCACCGTTACCAACGCATACGTGAATCTGGATATGGAAGATGGTCTTGCATTCACAGGCGATGTTGATGCACTGACCGGCGACATCATGGTTTACAATGATGGATATGCGAACGGCCAGAACCTGACCGACAACTTCGATACTGCAAAAGACCTTGTCGGCGAAGACTACAGCATCTACCTGGTGGGCGGCACCATCGGTGAAGCCGCAACAGAAAAAGTTTCCGGCTCAACCGGTTATCTGTATGCAGACGGCAAGTCCATCGTGGTTGAAGACGCATTGTTTGCCAATGATGTGATTCTCACCAGCGAATACAGCGGCGAAATCGAAAGCACCAGCGTTACCCTGAGCGGCGGTACCTACAACGGCACCGTTTTCATGGCCGCTGAAGATTACACGGTCGTGGATGCCAAGCTGTATCTGTCCAGCATCAACAGCGATATTACCATCGACGGTGCAAATGACTACACCGAAACGAGCAGCGTCTACATCACCGGTTCTGCAACCGTGAAGGAAATCGTGAACGTTGACAGCCTGACCTTCAATATGGCTGACGGCGCCAAGGAACTGAAGCTGACAAACAACTTCCAGGGCAATATCACAATCGATGTTACCGATTATGATATGGGCGGCAGCCAGGCCATCCTGACCCAGGCCAGTGCTTTTGACCTGAGCAAGGTTACCATGGTCGGCAACGACTCCGGCAGATATTCATTCACGAACCTCGACGGCAGTCTGTATGTCTATGATTCCGTGAACGTGAGCAATACTTACGTTTGCCAGGAATGGACAGCAACCACCGTTCCTCCTGTCTATCGCGGCTCCTTCCTCACCTGGAACAAGAACGCATTCAATACACTGGAAGACGGTCTTGCCGCAGTGGCAGAAGGCTGTGCAGTGTATCTGAAGGGCGGCACCTACGGTGCATTCACCTCGGAAGCCAACCTCGTGATTACGGAACTCGTTACCGTGGACGGCATTCTCGATGCATCGAACGTTACGGTTACCATTGATGCCACCGACTTTGATTTCGGCGGCGCCAAGTACATCAAGGTTCTCGATGTTGCAGAAGGCAGCACCTTCGGTACCGTGAATCTGATTAACCAGAAGAGCTCGACCTATCTGTTCAAGATGGATGAAGACTATTATCTGGCGGATCTCTCCTCCGGTAATGCCTACTACAACAGCTCCATCCGCGATCAGGTCAAGATCAACGAAATGACCGGCGAAGTCATGATTCTGGGCGTGAACTACGAATGGTACTCCATGACGACTGCAGCCAACGAAGTCGTCAAGGGCGGCACGCTGTTCATCGATCAGACTTTCCGCACCAATGAATCCACGCTGCCTGCCGGTATTTTCGATTGCGTGATTACCGGTACCTCCATCGGCGCAGCATGGCACATGCAGCCGCAGACCAACGGAACCATCACCGGCGACCTGAACCTGCTCATCAAGGATTCCTACATCCAGAGCAACTGGCTCGTCGGCCGTGGTAACAACTACCAGGATGAAAGAACCTTCAACGGCAAGATCAATGTTGCAATCGAAGGCTGCACAGTCGGTCAGCTTGACCTCGGTATCCGTACCGTCTACTCTCAGGGCTTCAAGGTATCCATTAAGGATTCTCTCCTGACCGGAGTGTTCGGTGAAAGCGATGACCAGGCCGGTCTCTCCGATGACTCCCCGGTTCGCGGCGGCACGACAGAACTGAGCATCGTCAACTGCACAGTTGTTTCCGGCAGCTCTCATCGTATCGCTCTGTATCGTCCGGGCTGGGACTACACCGCAAATGCCATCATCACCATCGAAGATTCCAATCTTGGTGACTGGATTGTGGGTGTTACCGGTCCTGCCAACAACAAGGCACCGGAAGGCACCGTTACGGTCAACTTCGCAGGTTCCACCGTTGCACAGCTGCGCGGCGCCAAGTGCTCCAGCGATAATGACGGTTCCGTTTCGATTTTTGCCAAGACCCTGAATCTCTACGGCGGCGAAAGCTATGTTGCACACTATGCACAGCGCTTCAACCACCTGAACATCACGGTCCAGAACGAAACCGAAGATCAGAAGGGTACACTGCTCGTTGCCGAAACTCTGCGTCTGCAGGATGACAATGACAACGTTGCCAGCATCACCATCGATCTGACCGGCTATACCGGCGGTTCCCGTCAGGTTGTCCGCACGTTCGGTACAGCTGCAGACCAGGGCCTGCGCATTACCGATATGAACAACGGCGGCGCAATGCACATTGTTACCCCGACCATCAAGGGTTCCACGGAATTCAAGGGTATCATGGGCAGACATGCAGTTGCGATCTACAGAGATGCAGACCTGCAGAAGGCCACCTACATCGGCAGTTACACCGCTGACAACAACGCTGATATGTCCTACAACAATCAGGACGTCCTCGTTGTCGGAACCAACGCGTTCAGCGACTTCGATGAAGGTTTTGCACGTGCAGGGGAGGTCAGCTCCGATCTGTACATTGCAAGCGGCACCTACACCGGTCTTTCCCAGTTCAACTTCACCGGCAAGTTTGAAATCAACACCGGTGCTGTTCTGGCTTACGGCGATATCGAAACCATCACCATTACCGGCGAGTTCGTGAACAACGGTACCTTCACGGTTGATCCGTCCCTGTTCGACAAGACCGTCGGCTATGCCAAGGTTCTGTCCGCCACCAGTATCACCGGCGCCGGCAAGTATGATTCCGGTTCTGATGAATGGAAGTTCATCCGTGTTGCAAATGATCTGTATATTGCAGCCTTGCAGGATGAAACCTTCGTCAGTGCTGACTGGGCAGAATACTCCTTCGGAGATAAGGTCCAAGGTGGTCTTCTTACCATCGGTGTCAATGCATTCGGTGATACAGATACAGCCAAGACCATGACTGCTGAAGGCGGCAAGATTACAATCGTTGCCGGTTCCACACCCACAGTGTTTGACGGCGGTATCAGCGGTACGACTGTTTCCGGCGTCCTTTATGCCAGCGGTTCGAATGTCGAATTCAATAACGACGTCATTTCTGCCAATACATTCGCAGGTGATGGTACTCCGGGCAGCAAGAGTGTTGCTGTCGAAGGCACTACCATTACTGCGGGACACCTGTATACTAATGAGTATAAAGGCGGTATTGTTCAGGAAGGCAATCGTTCGAATGTGACCGTGAACGTGGCAAATACAGAACTTTCCGGTTCTCAGCGCAGTGTGTTCGGTGGTGCCAGTGTCAAAGGTACAAATACCATCCTTGAAAACCATACGGTTACTGCAACGGATACCAAAGCTGCCTACTATGTTGGCGGCAATCGTATTGCAGGTGCATTGACCACAGAAGGCGATTATAACCTGACTCTGAACAATTGCTCTGCTATGGATGAAAAATCTTCTCAGATTGTGATGGCAGGTTCTCTGATCGTTACCGGCGGAAGTGAAACCCGTACAGGCAATACCACGATCAGCATCAATGGCGGAAGAGTGAATTCTGCGATTTACGGTGGTTCCATGATTCAGGGAACCACAGGTGAAGAATTCTCTTCCATCACCGGTAATATCACGATGAGTATCGGCGGTGATTTCCAAATGAACAAAGGAGCTTTCCTTTATGGTGCATCCGGTTCTTCCAAGGTCGCAAGCACCAATGACGGAAAAGTCAAAGTGACCGGCGATGTCGCAATTACCATTGACTTCAGCGAAGGTGCTGTCCTCGGCAATTATGTATATGCCGGCGGTTATGCGAATACTGAAGTGGAAGGCAATGCGTCTATCACCTTGAAAGGTACACCTGTCAATCCGATTCAGACAACCTTCAAACTCGACAGCCGTAATGGTCAGTTCGGTTCCGAACTGGTTTCCGGCGAACGCGAACTGAAGTTTACAGGATTTGTCGGTCAAGTGAACGGCGACATTATCTCTGTCAGCAAGATTACAATCGACAAAGATTCCTCGGTCGGATTGGGCTCTGAAAATCTGAATTTCTACGATGTCAACTGGGATATTTCCGGAACTGCCGGCACAACCGGTGTTAAGATTGATCATGATTTTGAAGCAGCTTTCACTGCTTCTAATGAATTCAATCTTACCTGTGAAGGCCTTGAAGAAGGAAATTCCTGGAAGGTTCTGGATGTTGCAGACGATGTTTCCCTGCTCGACAAGGGCTTCGGAGATGCAAGCATTACCTTCAATGGCGAAGAAATGATTTTCGTGGATGAAGATACAGGCTGGATCAGTGACAGCGGTACTTACATGCTGAAGATTGAAGAAGAAACAGGTGATCTCATCGCTTCTTTGGCTGAGCTGTAATGTAATTCATTCCTCCGGCTCACTGCGAAGTGAGCCGGAGTTTAACCAAAAGAAAAAGTTGATAAGGAGAAATTTTCAACTATGAATGCAGAAAAATCTCAATTTGAGTATGCTGTTCCGCTGGCGGAGCGTATTCCTGTTCAGGAAATCACTCATGCTGCAGGTGCTACCTGCCTTGGTGGATATCAGGATGATGGCTGTTCGTATGGTGATACTACTGACGAGGAAGTTCCGGAATAAGTCTTGTTTTCTTTGAGAAACATCATTTTTCTCCTTCCAGTCAGCAATGACTGGAGGGAGAATTTTTTTTAGAGAAATATTTCCGAAAAAAGAAAAACAGACTTGTTTTTTCATATAAATATGTTATATTATCAGGAGTAAAGACATAATAACAGAATATCCCGTTTGGCTGCTTATGATGGGAATTCTGCATCTGAACAATGTTGATGAATCTTTTTGAGGTCATAAGGCATTCCGCTGATTCCCAAAAAGATTCAAACGAATTTGTTCATTTGCCGAAGATCAAAAACAAGCGACTGCGAGATATTCTATCAGGCATTGATTTTGTGCAGAGCTGAACAGCATTTTCGCAAATGAAGTGCAAACAAAAAAGAAATGAGGAGATTCTCCAATGAACGCAAGCAATCAGAAGTTTGAGTATGGTATGCCGAAAGCTGAACGTATTTCAGTGGAAGAAATCACACATGCGGCAGGATTCACCTGTGAAGCCGGATATATGGAAGACGGCGGCAAGTGCACGTATGGCGATACAACGGATGAAGCAGTGTAACGTTATAAAAGGATGAGGATTCTATCCATTCATTCTTGATAACGGATTCAGGTATTGGGAAATTTGAGGCGGAATAATTTTATGTCTGCCTCAAAGGGGCTTTTACATATTTGATTTATATAAAAAGCCGACAATATTTCTTTTTTTTGAGGCGGGATACAATCGGAGACAGTTTTTTCAATAAGGTATGGGGAAAATATAAACAGCCGGTAAATATTGTATTGATTAACCGTTGGATTTTGATTGGGAATGAACATAATTCATTCTTTTTTTTGTTGAAAACGCGAATCAGCGTCAGATTTTGCCGCTGTTGTTTTCTCAAGGTGTATTTTATCGGAAAACCTTGACATTTTTATGAAAAAGGGGTATATTATTGCAACTTTCAGTATCGCGGGCATCTCTGTTGATTGGAAACAGGTCATGTTTCATAGAGATACCCTTGTATGGATTGCCTTTTGGGAAAAGACCATCCCCGGAGAAAGACCGAACGTGAAAACAATGAACTGCAATATTCCAGCACATCTATTTGTTGTCTGTATCCTGTCATGCTGTTTGATGCTGACAGGCAGTGCATGTTCCTTGTTTTCGGATTCGCATTCGCAAAAAGAAGGGATGATGAGGTCGCTTTCAAAAGGGGATAACGAGACTGTCCTCCACGAAATTGAGGAAAAACTCAGCCAAACATCGCTGACGGGGTCTGTTGTCGGGAGCGGGGATGAACTTATGTGGAGACTGGAAGCCGGAAGCATGAATTTTCATGTCGGAGAGTTTCAGAAAAGCATTGATCAGTTTTCCACCGCAGAACGCCTGATTGAAGAATACGATGAACGTGCAACAGTCAGTGTTCGAGATATGAGTGCGGAAACTGCGGGGTCATTGACGAATTTGAACGCATTGCCATATCGAGGTTTTTGCAGAGACCGAATTGCGTTGTCGATTTTCAAATCGCTGGCATATCTGGGAACGGGCAATGAATCTGCATTCGGTGCCCAGCTGAGGCGGCTGAGAGACGCCCAGAAAAAAGTGCAGGAAGATTATCATACTTTTTTTGAGCAGGAGAAAAAAGAAATCGAGGCTGTGAGACAGTCCAATTCCGCTGCAGCGGAAAGGATTTCTGCATCGGAGCAGAATTCGACGGAACAAACCGGGGATTCTGAATTCTCCGAAGAACTTCAGAATGTGAAACAAGCGGCGAATCGAGGGTATGCGGATTTTCTGAATCCAGCGGCAATCTTTTTATCAGGACTGGGGTCTATGCGCGATGGAAACTACAGCAATGCGAGCATTGATTTCAAACGATTATATGAAGCCATGCCGGAAAATGAGATGTTCCGCCGATATTATGCAACAAGTCTGCGGATGTCAGGCTCGCCTGTTCCCTCCGAATTGCAGCAGGTGCAGTCTTTCAAGTTTCCGTTGGACCGGAATTGTGTGTATGTTATTTTTGCGAATGGGCGGAGCGGAGATTTCCATCAAATCACAGCAACGTTTCCGGTTATGACCGCATGGCCGGTATGTAAATTTTATGATGCGCCGTTTTCAGCGGCACTGATTTCAGCCGGAGGAAGGCAATACCGCACCAATCTTCTTGCCGATATGGATGGAATTATTGCCCGTGAATATCAGGAACGACTGCCGGGGATGATTACACGAATTGCAATCAATACGCTGGTCAAAGATGGGGCATTTCACACGGGACTGATCATGGTGGCTGTAACGAATATGAATTCTACAGCAAAGGCTTTGGCATTGTCTTCGATTCTGATCGGGGGAACTTTTTACCGTTCCTTAATGAATACCGCAGATACACGAAGCTGGGAAATTTTGCCGAAAGAATTTCAATTGACGCAGTTTCCCATGCCATCCGACCGGATTATCACGATTGAACTTGAGGGGAGCAGCAATCAGTCAAAAACGCTCCAACTGCCGCAGGATTGCCGTTCTGCAATCGTGTACGTGAGTGCGCCGAGCGCACGAAATATCCAGTATCATATTTTACCGCTTAAAATACAATAACTGTCGAAACAGAAAGGATTCCAATATGAACAAAAGATTTATTACGTTGTGTCCGGTTCTTGCCGTCGCACTTTGCCTGACGACAGGCTGCAAGACGAAAACCATCGTGTACGATCCCGCAGAAACTTCAACGAATCTTCGTCAGGAAGGAACTGTCTCCAGCGAAGAAATGCAGACGTTTGTCAAATCTGCAATTAACAATGCGATGAGCAGTCCCCGTTTTACAGCTTTCCTGTCGGAATATAAACAGGAAAAGCAAGATACCAATGCTGTTCCGATACTGAAACTTGACCGAGTACTCAATCAAACGGATGATCCCGATCTTCATGTGGATGAGATTACGGATATGCTGAAAGAAGCATTGATTGAGGCGGGCAGGGTCGATGTTACCATGGCGGAAGGGCAGGGCAAGACACAGGAAATCGCTGCTTCGCGCGACTTGAAAAACGATGCAAATTTTGATCAAAGCACGGTTGCTGCGACCGGAACTTTGCAGGCGGCGCGGCTTGTACTGCGTCCGAAAGTCATTTCCAACAAAATTACAGACGGCGACCAAAAGGCAGTAACACGTACTTTCGTCATGGAAATGGCGGATGTCAAGAAAGGAATCATCATCTGGACTTATACAAAGCAGGTGGCGTTCAAGAAAGAAAAAGGCTGGTTCGGCTGGTAAAATCAAACATCATGCAGAAGAGCTGAGTCCAGCACTCCCCACAGGACTTCGGAACCGGCTCAGGAGAACAAACAAATGAAAATCGCAATTACCTGTGAAAACAATCAGGTGTTTCAGCATTTCGGACATACGCCGGAATTTGCGGTGTATACGGTGTCAGACGGACAAATCACAGACAAGAAGATTCTTCCCTGCGGCGAAACCGGACATGGTGCGCTTGCAGGTCTTCTCGCAGAAGACGGTGTTGAACTGCTGATATGCGGCGGAATCGGAGGCGGAGCCCAGATGGCCCTGGCAAACGCGGGAATCCAGCTGATAGGCGGGGCATCGGGAGATGTGGATGATGTAATGCACGCCCTGATTGAAGGGACCTTGAATGTAAATCCGCATTTCCAGTGTCATCATCATGAGCATGAAGGGGGACACTTCTGCGGCGGACTCGAAGAGAAACATTCTTGCGGTTCGCACGGATGCGGCTCGCACGGATGCCACTGATTGGTCAGAAATAATCCAAACCGGAACGGAAAATCTGATTTATCCTGACTTTGATGCAATACTCAAGCTACGGATGAATCAAGTTTTTTCCGTTACTGCGCGGGGACGAGGACCACACGGAATCCGAGATAATTGTCGCGGTATTCGGCAGAATGCGAGTCTCGGATTGCATTTCGGCAGAATCTTGGAACATAGTCCCAGCTTCCGCCACGAACAACACGGCGTGCTCCTCCTGATTCATTTTTGCGGTTGAGTTCGGGAGTTGCGTTGCGGCTGCTTCCCTTGTGGTCATCCAGACACCATTCCCAAACATTGCCGTTCATATCGCAGATTCCCAGTTCATTGGGCTTTTTCTGACCGACAAAGTGCATGGAACCATCGGAATTTTCGGTATACCAGCCAACCTCATCCAAAACATTGCTGCCGCTGAATTTGAAGCCATGACCATTTTCCCCGCCGGAAGCGGCGTATTCCCATTGCGTTTCCGTGGGCAGGGTAAAACGCCATCCTTCCGGGGCAAGACCTGCATCATTCAGTTTGTCGCAGAAAGTCATTGCATCGACCCATGAGACCTGCACGACAGGCATACGGGGTGCAATGACTTCAGGAGATGGATTCTTCCCCATGACAGCCTGATATTGTTCCTGCGTAACTTCCGTGCGCCCGATATAGAAATTATTTTTGAGCGTGGCGGTGTGGGAAACTTCATCCTCATAATTGTCGCCATCTTTGCGGCTCATGGTAAAACTTCCTTTTTCAACGAAAACCATATCCAGCGGGATAATTTGAGCAGGAAGCAAAATTGTTTTTCCTGCATTATCGTTTAGATTTTTTGAGGGTGTCTTGAGCATGGAGAGAGCTTTTTGAGCACGAGATTCCGCAGTTTGATATGCTTCGTTCAGCCGTGTAATTTCTTTTTCGGCAATTATGAGTTTTTCTGAAATCAGAAGATTTTCTTCTTCAAGACAGTTTCGTTTGGAAAAACAGCAACAGGAAACCGGGCCAATCGGAGTGATTGCCGCGAGAAAAAGAAAAGATATGAATGAGATATGTTTGGGGAAGGAAGTCTTTTTCATTGTTCACGAGTGTCCTTTTTCAGAGATGTATGTCTTTCTTTCAATATAGTGCAGGAAAAACAGAAATCAAGCATTTTGGAGAAAAGAAATATCGAAATACGAAGCTTTTTCCAAAAAAAAGAATCAGTTGATTTGATTTTTGCAAAAACTATGTTATTATAAGAAATATGTCGGTTTCGATTATGAAACAGAGCATTTTAAGGAGTTAAAAATTATGTTCAAGAAAAAAACATGCAATTTAGCGGCGGTCCTGTGTACAGCAGTATTGCTGACTGCTTGCAATGAGCTGAAAAACGATTTCAATCCGGATGCAAAAAGTATCTTGACTGCGACCGTAAATGCGGTTGCAAAAGAAAGTGTTCGTGAGGGAATTCAATCTTCGATTATCTATTATCAGCTTGTCTCTCCCGTGGGAGAAGCGAATTTATCTTATACATTCAAGATTCCCGGTATGCTGCGTGTGGATCTTTGGGATGATGATGAAGCATACGTGTATTGTACGGGCGGAAAAAGCAGCTGGTCTTTTGCGGATGGTACAGTACATGATATGACGGAATATGAAGCGTCAGAATTTTCCGATTATATTAAGATGCTTCCATTCCGTATTGCGCCGCAGGAGTTTTTCACCGATTGCAAACTCCTGCCGGAGCAGGAAATTGCAGCGGGACAGGAATGCTATGTTGTTACAGGCAAGACAGATGACGGAGAGGATGCCCGCATTTATATTGCGAAGGATACAAAGTTGCCTGCACAGCTGGAAGTAAAGACCGACGAAGGCGATTATGTTACACAGTATTTTGAATACGAAGAACATGACGGTGTGAATTTCGCGAAGAACATCTTTATCTTTGATCCTGTCGAAGGAGCGTATCGTCTCGATCTTCAGTATGTAGAATTCAATACACTGACGGATGATTCCGAATTTGAACGCCCTGAACCGATTTCTTTGACGGAGGAATGAAGATGAAGACTTCTCCAAAAATGTCGATACTGTTTGTGCTTCTTGCCGGCTGTGTCCTGTGTTTTGCAGACGAGACAAGCGAATCACTGGCAATCAAAACTCTCCTTGAAAGATCTGCTTCTCTTATGGCGACCGCCGGTTCTTCATCAAACCGCAAAAATCTTGTTTTACCGACAGGCAAGGTGTTGAAACATGCCTATATCCTGAGCCGCAAGCCAAATGGTATTACGATTGCATACGATGATGGAGTGCAGTTCTTCCGTTTTTCGGAAATGCCTGAAAGTTTTCAGCGTCTTTTCAATTATGATGCGAAAAAATGCAAAGCCTTTGAAAAAGAAGTTTCAGAAGCTGAAGCGAAGGCTGCTGCAGAAGAAGCAAAACGGAAAGAAAAAGAAGCGATTGCGATGAAAAAGGCTGAAGAGAGACATAATGAAAAACAAATTTTCGAGCAGCGCCAGAAAATCAAGAAATATGAATTGGAACTCGCAGAAATGGAACGCCGGGCATCCACGATGGAAAGACATATTGAGCAAAACCGCCGCGACAAGGTCAACCTTGCCGGATTGGGCGGACGCAGTATTTCCGTATGGGGCGGCGGTCTGATTCGCAGAAACCGCCCCGGAAGCGGACAAGTCGCTGCCGCAATCAATGATGCTCGCCGTGAAAACAGTGAACTTCAGCCCCGCAGTGAAAATGTCCGTCAGGATATTATTTCTCAAAAGAACAAATTGGAGGCGGCAAAGCTGTCTCTGGAGATGATGTTGAAAAACGAGAAACAACTATTCTTCTTTACACCCGGGAAGACGGGATTTATGAATTTCCTCTGAAAAGCGAGGAGCAAAGGAAGCTCGAAAAAACACGTGGTTTTCACCTGCTTTTGCGAAAAACTCCTCAAAACAAAACCACCGGATCAAAAACAGAATCCGGTGGTTTTGTTTTGGAAGCAATCAAGGCTTCCTGCTATGCGTCATAAGTTTTTCTGTCAATCCAGAAAAACTCAAAACGAAATCGGACGCAGATATTATACGAGGTCTTTGAACTCATCAATGGTGCTGATGCAGAGGAGATTGTTGCGTTTTACATTGGGGGAGTGTTTCCCCAGAATCACAACCAAATCATCCCCGTTGAAATTGTCATAACGGCTCATCAGTACATCAAGAGCCTGCATGTTTTGAACTTCAGGCGACTCAGTGTATTCTGTAGTTACAGCAAATACACCATAGCTGAGAGCCAGCTTCCGCATGGAATTTTCGCCGGGGGTAGGTGCGAGAATCAGAACGCGGCGCCGCATTGCGGAGCATATCCGGGCGGAAAGTCCGTTCAGCGTGGAGCAGACAATGATTTTAACGGGCATAACATCCGCCGCACCTACTGCGGAGGCGAGAATATAAGCTGTTTCACGGTTCCAGTCGGGAATTTCTTTCAGATGCGGGAAGAAATCTTCGGGAGCACGTTCCGCTTCAAGCACGATGCTGCACATCATAGAAAGTGCTTCCAGCGGATATTGACCGTGGGCCGTTTCCCCGCTGAGCATGACAGCGTCTGTGCCGTCATAAACTGCATTTGCCACATCGCTGACTTCCGCACGCGTGGGGAGGGGCGATGTTTCCATGCTCTGGAGCATCTGAGTTGCTGTAATCACCGGTTTTGCGAATTTGCGTGCCTCGTGAATCAGTCTTTTCTGTATCAGAGGGACTTCTTCCAGCGGAATTTCAATTCCGAGGTCTCCGCGTGCAACCATAATGCCATCGGCGGCTTGCAGAATCTCCTGAATATGATCAACGCCTTCACGGTTTTCGATTTTTGCAATAATGCCGATGTCTTTTCCTTCTTCGCCAAGTGCATTACGGACTTCCTGGATATCTGCGGCACTGCGAACAAAGGAATGTGCGATAAAATCGCATTTCATGCGGACAGCTGCCGCGATGAAAAGCCGGTCTTTGTCAGTCAGCGCGGGTGCTTTGATGGAGACATCGGGAACATTGACGGATTTGCGGTTGCAGACAATACTGTCGAACTGAACTTCAGCAAGCAGACAGTCGCCGTCTTTCCCTGTAACTTTGAATTTATTTGCTCCGTCATCACAAATGATACGGCTTCCGACGGGAACTTCTTCCGTGAAAGAATCATAGTTGACTTGAATGCGTCCATCATTACCGGGACGGCCGGATATTTTAACGATGTCGCCTTGTTTCAAGGACAACCCTTTATCCGGCAGATTGCAGGTGCGGATATTGGGACCTTTGGTATCTACCATGACAGCCAAATCAGGAGAGATGGAACGTGCGTCTGCGACAATGCGTTCCATCTCCTCTATTTTCATGTGGGCGGTGTTCAGTCGAGCCACATCCATGCCGTGCATGTAGAGCTGTTCCAGAAGAGCGCGGGTGCAAGTTGCGCCGGAGACAGTTGCGACAATCTTGGTGAATTTCGGGGTTTGGTTACGGTAGGTACGAAACATGATATTACCTCATTGTTGTTCAATTGCAGATTTCAGACGGATACCAAGGATAATTGCGGAAAGACCGCTGATGAACGACATAACTCCAATCAGCCATGAGATTGTGAGCAGTCCGATGAGCGGAGATGAAATCAGCAGAATACCAACAATGATGGAGAGAATGCCGGAAACGAGAGCTGTTCCGCGGGTATTGTTGTTCGTCAGACAAAGGCACTGAATCCCGCTGAAAAGCTCCCAGAAGCCAATCATGACGACCCAGAAAGTATTGACCATGAGGGGGGAAGTAATGGTCGCAATTCCCAGCAGGATAAAGCAAACTGCGCCGAAGACGGCAAGGGGACGCTGCGGATTATTATAACGCCATGCGGCAAAGAGGTTGACGCATCCGTCAATCAGAATTGAAATCCCGACCAGGATTGTGATTAACATGAGGACATCCGCGGGATGGAACATCATCAGAATTCCTAAAATCAGGAAGATAATACCGCGCAGAATCAACGTTTTCTTTACATAGTTGAGAAGCTGACCGATGAGTCCCGGAAAAACGAATGCGGAACCATTTTCTTTTTTTGTTTGGAACAGCATAAGATGTCCTTTCGTGTTTCGTGAATGTTACTTTGTTTAGGAAAATAATGAATCGTTATGAATCATCTTTGCCGGAGGCAATCGAATTCATGTTTTTTGATTTCATAAACGATTTTGAATATTGAATACCCTTATAATCTATGCTTCCTGAAATGAATAATCAAGTCAAAAAACATAAAATATGAAAAATAACTATGCAAAGTGAAATATTATTTGTGAAAAGAGAGGAAAAAACTTGAATTTGTGATTGGGAAAAGGTATATTAAATTGAGCATCTGTAAATTGTTTTTTTACGGTTTTCGTTTTTCAGTTTCAGATTGAGAAAGTATACGGCAGATACCAATTATCTTTCTGTTTCTTTCTTTTTTGGGAGGATGGACGAGAAATCTTATTGGACAATGCTATTGAGATGTGTTTGGCTTTTTGAGCTTATGAAGAAAATGCAAATCAGTATTTTCTTTCGGGAAGCCATCTTATTTTTCAGAATCAATTCATCAACAATAACTGAATGAGGAGTATATGTCATCCCATTTGTCATATATTCCGAACAACAAACAAACGGGAAAGGTTTCCAAATTATGAAGAAAGTTATCCTCATCCTCATCATCCTTGCAGTTGCCGGTTTGGGCTGGTACATGTACGAGTCAAAGAAAACTGCAGCAATCCTGAATGACCCCAATTTCACTCATGGCAATGGACGAATTGAAGCAACAGAAGTTAATATTGCCACCAAATTGGCTGGTAAAATTGAGGTTGTGAATGTTCGCGAGGGCGATTTCGTGAAGAAAAATGATAAAATCGCAAAGATTCAAACGAACGTATTGGAAGCTCAGCTGGCACAGGCAAATGCCATGATTCTCGTGAAGAAAGCTGAATTGGTTACTGCACAGGCGGATGTCCTCAGTCAGGCAAGCCTTTTGAAGCAGGCACAAAGTCATTATGAACGTATTTCCACCTTGGAACAGAGTGATGCCGCTTCCCGCCAGAATTTGGAAAATGCTGAAGCAAACTATGAAACAGCGCAAGCCGCTTTGGCATCTGCACAGGCAAAAGTGAAAAAATCTGAAGCTGAAATCGTAGCTGCCGAAGCTGATGCCAAGCGTATTCAGGCGGATATTGATGACAGTACGCTGAATACCCCGATTGACGGACGTATTCAGTACCGTATCGCAGAACCCGGTGAAGTCCTGAATGCCGGCGGACGCGTGGTGAACCTGGTTGACCTTACTGATGTTTACATGACATTCTTCGTGAGCGAAGAAGCCGCAGGCAAAATCCCGCTGAACGCAGAAGCCCGTATTTGTGTTGATGCGCTTCCGGGTGTTGCAATCCCTGCAAATGTTTCCTATGTTGCCAATGTGGCACAGTTCACCCCGAAGACGGTTGAAACACTGGAAGAACGCCAGAAACTGATGTTCCGTGTGAAAGCCCGCATCAGACCTGAGCTTCTTCAGAAGTATATCGAAGACGTGAAGACAGGCCTGCCCGGCAATGCCTGGGTTCGTCTGAACGAAAATGCAGAATGGCCTGATTTCCTGAAAAATACGCCGGAGAATGAAGCAAAATGAACAATACCCCGTCATTCGAACAAACGACGGTGGAACCGGTTGTCAGTTTCCAGAATCTTGCCTTGCATTATGGCAAAGTTCTGGCACTGGATCATATTTCTCTTGATATTCCTTCCAATAAACTGATTGGTTTGATTGGTCCTGACGGCGTGGGCAAATCGACGCTTCTTTCGTTGATTACCGGTGCCCATGCGCTGCAGTCGGAAGGCTCTTTGCGTGTTCTTGGCGGCGATATGCGCGACATGAAACACCGCAATGATTCATGTCCCCGGATTGCGTACATGCCTCAGGGGCTCGGCAAGAACCTGTATTTCACACTGTCCGTAGAGGAGAATTTGCAGTTCTTCGGCCGTCTTTTCGGACATAATGCAGCAGAACGCCGCAAGAGAATTGACCGGTTGACCAAAAGCACTGGTTTGTACCCGTTCCTTAACCGTCCCGCCGGGAAACTTTCCGGCGGTATGAAACAGAAACTGGGGCTTTGCTGTTCACTGATTCATGATCCCGATCTGCTTGTTCTCGATGAACCGACGACCGGCGTGGACCCGCTGGCCCGCCGCCAGTTCTGGGATTTGATTGATTCAATTCGTGTTGATCAGCCGACTATGAGCGTCATTGTGGCAACCGCCTATATGGATGAAGCCCAGCGTTTCAACTGGCTGATTGCCATGGATAGCGGAAAAATCCTTGATACGGGGTCTCCGCAGGAACTGATGAAGAAAACGGGGACCGATAACCTCGATTCCGCATTTATCCAGCTTCTGCCGGAAGAAAAGAGAAGCGGGCATAATGAGCTTGTCGTACCGCCGCTGGTGATTGATGAGTCGAAAGGCTATTCAATCGAGGCGGAAGGTTTGACCAAGCGGTTCGGCGACTTTACCGCTGTGGACCATGTGAGCTTCAAGATTCGTCCCGGCGAAATCTTCGGTTTCCTCGGCTCCAACGGTTGCGGCAAAACAACGACGATGCGTATGCTGACGGGACTTTTGCCCCGTACTGAAGGTACGGCTCTGTTGTTCGGCAACCCGATTGACGGCAATTCTTTGGAAACCCGCAAGCATTTGGGGTACATGACACAGCTGTTCTCTCTGTACAATGATTTGACGGTGCGTCAGAACCTGAAATTGTATGCGCGTCTGTATCAGATTCCTGAACCCGAAGTGGATGACAGGGTGGATGCCATGCTGAAACGCTTCGATTTGAAGACAATAGAAGATTCCACAACGGGATCACTCCCGCTTGGCATTAAGCAGAGACTGTCTCTTGCCGCTGCGGTGATTCATAATCCTCAAATCGTGATTCTTGACGAACCGACTTCCGGTGTTGACCCGGTTGCCCGCGACGGATTCTGGGAACTGATTATTGATCTTGCCCGTAAGGATCATGTTACAATCTTTGTAACGACGCACTTCATGAATGAGGCTGACCGCTGCGATCGCATTTCCCTGATGCACTGTGGAAAATCTCTCGTTTGCGATACCCCGAAAGCAATTGTGAAACAGCAGGGGACTGCGACCTTGGAAGAAGCCTTTATCAAGGTTTTGGAAGAGGCTGACCCGGCTTCTCACGATGCTGCGACGATGTCGTGCAGTCAGAATACGGTTGCGGAAGAAGAACCTGAAAAGAAGCAGTGCGCGTTGATACGCTGGATTGAATCCAAATTCAGCATTCGCCGCTGGTACAGCTGCTGCTGGCGTGAAAGTCTGGATTTGATGCGCGACCCGATTCGAGCCACACTTGCGTTGTTCGGTGCCATTATTCTGATGGCCGTGATGGGCTACGGTATCAACATGGACGTGGAAGATTTGTCCTATGCTGTACTTGACAATGACCAGAGCCAGCAGAGTATTGCGTATGCAATGGAACTTGCCGGTGCCGCACGATACTTTGAAGAACATGAGCCTGTGCACAGTCATGAAGAATTGGATCGACGAATGCGAAGCGGCGAGTTGAGCATGGTCGTTGAATTTCCAGCACGTTTCGGAACTGATGTTGATCAGGGAAAAGGTCCTGAAGTCGCATTCTGGGTGGATGGTTCCATGCCAAGCCGTGCTGAAACAATCAATGGCTATGTGTCAGGGATTCATCAGAAATGGCAGGAAAAAATCGTCCTTACGAATCCGAATTCAACAGCTGTGGCTGCGCCGAGAATTGAACTGCGCTATCGCTACAATCCTGACGTGAGGAGTCTTCCCGCTATGGTTCCTGCAGTGATTCCGATTCTGCTGATGATGATTCCGGCTGTTCTGTCTGCCTTGTCTGTGGTGCGCGAGAAAGAAATGGGGTCTATTATCAATCTGTACGTTACTCCGCTGACAAAAGCTGAATTCGTACTGGGAAAACAACTGCCGTATTTGGTATTCTCCATGCTCAGTGCTTTCCTGCTGGTTGTGATGGCCGTTATTGTATTTCATGTTCCGGTGAAGGGCAGTATGATTACACTGATGCTGTCATTATGTGTGTACTGTATCCTTTCCACCGGTTTCGGAATGCTGGCTTCTTCCGTTACACGCAGTCAGATTGCAGTAATCTTCCTGACGATGCTGGCAACCATTCTGCCTGCAACGACATTCTGCGGATTGACCAATCCTGTTGACACACAGGAGGGCATCTCTCTGCTGATCGGTGAAGTTTTCCCGACAACCTACATGTTGTTGATTGCCCGCGGAATTTTCAATAAGGCATTGTACTTGAAAGATGTGATGCCGCAATTGCTCATCCTCATAATTGAGGTTCCGATTGTTCTCGGTTTAGACATTATACTCCAGAAAAAACAGGAGTCCTGATTATGTGGCAGACAATAAAAAATATTTTTAATCTCGGCGTGAAAGAGTTGCTTACGGTAGGTCATGATACGCTCATGGTCATATTGATTATCTACGCTTTCTCTCTGGATGTTATTTCTGTTGGGACTGCGCAGGAAGAATCTGTAACCAATGCGGCAATCGCGATTGTGGATGAAGATTCTTCCCAGCTGACAAGCAAGCTGTCGGGTGTTTTTTTCCTGCCGATGTTCAAACCGGCGGAATATATCAACCGGGATGAAATGGACTTCCTCATGGATCAGGGAAAATATACCTTCGTTGTTGACTTCCCCGATAATTTTGAGAAAGACCTGATGGCGGGAAAGGCTCCCGCAATTCAGCTGAATGTGGATGCCACCCGAATGTCGCAGGCATTTGTCGGTGCCGGATATATTCAGCAGATTCTGATGACTGAAATCCAGCGGCATGTCAATGGCCTCGGCGATGCGGAGAAGAATCAAGGTGCCGGCACGGCAAATATTGTGATTCGCAACCGTTACAATGCGAACTTGATGCTCGGCTGGTTTTCGGCTGTCATGCAGCTTGTGAACAGCGCAACCATGCTTGCCATTATTCTGACCGGCGCAGCACTGATTAAAGAGCGTGAAAACGGCACATTGGAGCACCTGATGGTGATGCCTGTAACGCCTTTTGAAATCATGGTATCCAAAATTTGGTCCATGATGCTGATCGTGCTTGTTGCGACAGCCGCCTCTATGATTTTCGTGATCAACATGACGCTGAAAATCCCGACATCCGGCTCATTCTGGCTGTATATGATGGGTATGGCACTTCATTTGTTTGCCGTTACATCCATGGGAATTTACCTCGCATGTATTGCGAAAAGTATGCCTCAGCTTGGAATGCTTGTGATTCTGCTCCTTCTGCCGATGCAGATGCTTTCCGGTGCTTCAACCCCGATGGAAAGTATGCCGAAGATTGTTCAGAATATCATGCAGATTTCCCCGAATACGCACTGCGTGTCTTTCTCGCAGGCAATTCTGTTCCGCGGGGCTGATTTATCTGTGGTATGGATACAGTTCTTGAAGCTGTTCATAATCGGCTTGGTGCTGTTTATCGGATCTCTGACGAAATTCCGTAAATCGGTTGCCAGTTAAATGCAGACAGAAAAGGACAGCGTTGCAAAACGTTGTTCCCAAATTCGTAAATCACTCCTCCGTCTCAAAAACGGAGGAGTTTTTTCATTCCCTGAATCATGTGATGAGCTTTTTGAGAAAAAATCTCTGAAGGTGCATTGAGAACATGTGCGAATAGCGGAATCAGATATTGAGCCAAAAAAAGTCCCTCGTTTTTGAAACGGAGGGACTGAATGAGATAGAAAGAAGATTGTGAGGGGCAGTTTGTTTATCTGCCGAAGTTCTGTCGGTTTGATGCAGACGGACGATTTTGTCTGTCAGGAGGCTGTTGACCGCCTGTACGGTTGGTTTGTTGAGTTCCGGTACGGTTGGTCTGTTGACCGCCTGTACGGTTGGTTTGTTGAGTTCCGGTACGGTTGGTCTGTTGACCGCCTGTACGGTTTTGGGACATTGCGGATGAAGTTTTCTGATGTGTGAAAGTTGTTCCGAAGCCGCGTTGATTGGCTGCGCTTTCATAAAAATCCCGTGCCTCTTCCTGTCCTTCTTTCATGGCCTTGATGCGGTCGGAGTCGCATGGGTGAGTGGAAAGAAGTGCTGCAATTTTTGAATCGACAGTTCCAGTGGAGAAGCGTTCCCAGAACTGTACCGAGGCTTGGGGATCGTACCCTGCTTTTGCCATTAGAATCAAACCGATTTTGTCGGCTTCATTTTCATCTTTTCTGCTGTATGGCAGCATGAATCCGATCTGTGAGCCGATGCCGTAAATTGTTTCAGCCGTTTTATTGTTATCAAACGCGGAAGAAATTGCCGTTGCACCCAGAGACTGGAGATAAGAGCGAGTGAGACGTTCTCCTCCGTGCCTGGCGATAGCATGTCCGATTTCATGAGCTACAACAAATGCCAGCTCTGCTTCGTTGTTCATTTTGTCCATGATGCCGCTGAAAACCGCAACTTTCCCGCCCGGCAGACAGAACGCAT
Source organism: Lentisphaeria bacterium UBA1732 (assembly GCA_002315855.1). Classification (GTDB taxonomy): domain Bacteria; phylum Verrucomicrobiota; class Lentisphaeria; order Victivallales; family UBA1829; genus UBA1732. Next base: position 32,285 of record DCIG01000081.1, read on the forward strand.
TTTCTTCCGTGGATTCAAATACATTGAACTCCCATTGGAAATCTGTTTGACCTGCAACATTCTTGATGGCATTTCCGCAGCGTTGGAGAGCCTGTGTGTATTCCTGATTGGCTGACACCTGATATTGAGCCTTGTATTCATCATAAGACTCTGACCCCAGTTGGTTTTCGTAGCTGGTTGAGGTCAGCAGAAACTGTGAACGTTCCGTTACGGGAACAGTACGGCAGTTTACGCAGAAAATGACGCAGAGCGCTGCGCCGAGAGAGGGAAGAAATTTCATTCTGTTTTCTCCTTGCTTGTAAGCAGCTCTGTGAATTGCCTGCTGCTTCTGCTTTGATCAGCAGGCAATTTACAGAGCTTTCTTGGTGTTTTGGAATGCCCCGGTTGAATTTATCATAATTCAGCAGAGGCATTCCCGCAGGTGTTAAATCGGTTAGATAAACAGCGTATTCGCGCTGCTGCGTGCGACTTGGGCGAAGGTGGCTACACCGGCGACTTCGTCAATGTCAATGAGTTCTTCGCGTTTGATGCCCATCACCCCCATTGCCATATCACAGGCGATGAAACGCACTCCGGCTGCACGGGCACTGTCGATGAGTTCCGGCAGAGACAGTACATTTTGCTGTTTCATGACGTTTTTCATCATTTCTGTGCCCATGCCCATCATATTCATTTTGGAAAGAGCAAGTTTCCCTGCACCTTTCGGAAGCATCCAGCCGAACATCTTTTCAATCAGTGTCTTGGAAACTTGCGGTCCCGGATTTTTACGGAGAACGGACAGCCCCCAGAATGTGAAGAAAATGGTTACTTTCGAGCCTGCCGCCGCGAATCCGTTTGCCAGAATCATTGCGGCCAGTGCTTTATCCAAATCGTTGCTGAAGAGAATAATGGAAACCCCATCCTTATTTTCTCCATTGGCGGGAATCGAACAGCATGGCGACTTCGGCAGTGCATCTGTTTCGGTTGCGGACGGATTTTGTTTTGAGACATCCGCTTCCAAATCGTCATCATGAAACCTGAGATTCGTAACTTGACAACCTGCACCTTTTGCCCAGTTCTGCAAATCGCTTTCAAAACTGCGCGCAGCAGTCAGATGCAAAATACCTTCTCCAGTCATGCTTGCCATATTTTGTTTGAGCTTGATGACCGGTCCGGGGCAGGGCAGTCCGCGGACATCCAGCTTGATGATTGGTACATTGTCTTCATGTGCCTTGGAATTTTGTCGTTCCTGTTGTGGTGCATGAGGATTTGCGGCGGCTTTGGGCGTATGGTGATACATCTTCCATGTCATCCATCCGCCGGAAAGATTTGCCGCACGGAATCCGTTTTGTTTGAGGATGCGTTCCGCAAGATAACCGCGGAGTCCGACCTGACAGCAGCACACAATGAGCTTGTTTTTGTCCAGTTCTCCCAGACGACTGCGCAAATCGCCGAGGCGGATATTGATTGCTCCCGGTATGGCTCCGAGTTCATGTTCGTCCGGTTCGCGCACATCCAGTACCACTGCATCTGCGGGGATTGTGTCGGGATAGACCACATCACTTAATCCTGAAAGCACATTCTCTGCGATGAATCCCGCGAAATTGACCGGATCTTTCGCTGAACTGTAGGGGGGCGCGTATGCGAGCTCCAAAGACCCCAATTCAGGTGCGGTGAGCTTATGCTGCATTGCCTGCGAGATGGTGTCAATTCGTTTGTCCACGCCTTTTGCACCTGTAATCTGTGCACCGCAGATAGCTCCGTCAAGCCCGAAAATCAGTTTGATTTTGAGGCGGGCGGATTGCGGATAGTAGGACGCATGAGACGAGGGATGCAGATAGATTTTTCTGAAATCTTTTCCCATTGCGGTTAAGCGGCTTTCCGTATAACCTGCAGAAGCGGCTGTCAGGTGTCCGATTTTGACCACACTTACCCCGTAACTGCCGGGATAAGAAATCTGTTTGCCCAGCAGATTTGCCGCGGCGATTCGTCCCTGTTTATTTGCCGGACCTGCCAGCGGAATAGCAGTCTTCCCACCGAAAATCGGATCGCGAACCTCAATGACGTCTCCCGCGGCGAAAATATCCGGGTCAGAGGTTTGCAGAGTATCATTCACGATGATATGACCTTTGGGACCGCATTCCAATCCCGCTTCGACTGCAATTTTCGAGTTCGGTTTGACTCCGATTGCTTCCAGCACGAAATCCGCAGTGATTCTGCTTCCATCGCTCAGGATTGCAGTAACCTGCTTTTCGTCTTCCTCATATTCGCTGACCATGGTATTGAGTTTCAGCTCAATTCCTGAATCGGCTAATTCATCTTCCAGGTCTCCCGTCATTTCCGAATCCATGGTAGGCAGTACATGGTCGCCTCTCTGAATGACGGTAACCTCCAAACCGCGTTCCCGCAGATTTTCTGCCGCCTCAAGTCCGATGAATCCTGCCCCCACGAGGATTGCTTTGCGGGCATGGGGGATTTGTGCCATGATACGGTCCATGTCTGCCAGTGTCCACAGCGGCAGAATCCGTTTGGATTTGTCGTGTCCTCCGGTGATTGGCGTTGCTCCGGTTGCAATCAGCAGCTTGTCATAGTGTTCGCGTGTTTCTCCGTTTGCACTGCGGATGACGACCTCATTTTTTGCGCGGTCAATCGCTGTAACTTCAGAATGAATCCTGACTTTGACATTCAGCCACTCTGAAAATTTTTCCGGCGACATGACCAGTAAATCGTCCCGTTCTGCGATGACACCGCCCAAATGATAGGGCAGACCGCAGTTCGCATAGGAAATGAATCCGCCTTTTTCAAGGAGGACGATTTCGCACGATTCATCCAGACGCCTTAGCCGGGCTGCCGCACTTGCACCTGCTGCAACTCCGCCGATGATGATGATTTTCATGATGAAAAACTCCTTTGCTCTTTTTCCGAAGAGCGTAACCGGATACATCTTTCAAAAGTCAGGATAAAACTTTGGGAATGACTTGCAAAAAGTCGGGATTTGAATTATTCCTGACTTTCACAAGACTCCCGAAAGACGGTCCTTTTCTTTTGGCAGATGCGTCCAACTGATATGTAGTGAAGAAATCATGATACGCTTGCCTCTTGCGTATCTCTTCATAAAGAGTAATATACATGAAATCAACGCCTTTTCAAGTCGTTTTCCCGTTATTTTCGGATGCTTCTTTTGCGAGATGAAATGAATTTCAGCGATTGGCAAATGCCTTTTTCCCCGGAGAAAATGCACTTTTGAAGAGTTCGGATGCACTGTTATGAAACTGCTTGAACGGGAAAAGGATTTCGACTGCATTTTTCGCGTTATGAACAGAGAAAGCATGGGAAAACGGCTTGACTTTTCAACAATGCGGCAGTATAGTAGAGGGTACTTCAAATTTATGTTGATGATTGTTTCATTTTTTTGCAGATTTTGAGTTCATTTTGAGGCATTGACAGAAACCTCGGCAATCGCTCAATTTCCTGCGAACCGGATGAATGAATCATAAATACGTAAGTTGAGATATACTGACTTGATTGAGAGAGTTTTTTCCTCGAAAACTGGTCGTCCAATGCTGAATTTAACCAAGGAACCGGGAGTGTTTCTATGCCTATTACAGAAATATTGGAAAAAAATGCAAAACTTTATGGAAATGATGTCGCTCTTGTCGAGATCAACCCGAAAGAACTGGAAAAACGGAATATTACATGGAAAGAATATTCCCTGATTGAACCGGGGCGGAATGATTCGTTCCGCTCGGAAATGACATGGAGCGAGTTTGATGAAAAGGCGAACCGTATTGCGAATCTGCTTCTGACCCGCAACATTGGAAAAGGCAATAAAGTTGCTATTCTGCTGATGAACTGCATTGACTGGCTTCCGATTTATTTCGGCATCCTGAAATGCGGTGCAATGGCTGTTCCGCTGAACTTCCGCTACACGTCGGAGGAGATCAAATACTGCCTCGAACTTGCAGACGTGGATGTCCTGTTGTTTGGTCCTACGTTCGTCGGCCGTGTCGAACTGATTTGCGATCAGATTCCGCGTGTGAAGACGCTTCTGTACGTGGGGGAAGACTGCCCGACTTTTGCGGAACCGTATTACAGATTGACTTCCTACTGCTCCAATCAGTCCCCGAATATTTCGCTGACCAGCGATGATGAAGCTGCAATTTACTTTTCTTCCGGCACGACAGGTTTCCCGAAAGCCATTGTGCATACACACCGCAGTTTGGAACATGCCTGCCTCGTGGAACAGAAGCATCATCACCAGACGAGAGAAGATACATTCCTGTGTATTCCGCCTCTGTATCATACCGGTGCGAAAATGCACTGGTTCGGCAGTTTCCTGGTAGGTGGAAAGGCCGTTCTCCTGCGCGGCGTAACCCCGGAATGGATTCTTCGTACTGTTTCCGAGGAACATTGCACCATCGTCTGGCTGCTTGTCCCGTGGGCGCAGGATATTCTGGATGCCATCGAACGCCGCGAAATCAAGACCGAAGATTACAAGCTGGATCAGTGGCGGCTCATGCACATCGGTGCACAGCCTGTGCCTCCGAGCTTGATTAAACGCTGGAAAGAAGTTTTTCCGAAACACGATTATGACACCAACTACGGGCTCAGCGAATCCATCGGACCGGGCGCAGTTCACCTCGGCATCGAAAATATTGACCACGTGGGTGCCATCGGGATTCCGGGGTATGGCTGGCAGACGAAAATTGTGGACGAAAAACATCAGCCTGTTGAACGCGGCTGTGTCGGTGAGCTTGCTCTGAAAGGCAATGGCGTGATGAAATGCTATTACAAGGATGAAAAGGCCACACGTGATGTCCTGGAAGACGGCTGGCTTTTCACCGGAGATATGGCGAAAGAGACGGAAGACGGCTTCATCTATCTGGTTGACCGCAAAAAAGATGTGATCATCAGTGGCGGTGAAAATCTGTACCCCGTTCAGATCGAAGACTTTATCCGTAAAAACAATGCGGTGAAAGATGTCGCCGTCATTGGTTTGCCGGACAATCGTCTTGGGGAAATTGCCGCTGCAATCGTGGAAGTCAAGCCCGGCTTCTATCTGACCGAGCAGGAATTGAATCAGTTCTGTATGGCACTGCCGCGTTATCAGCGTCCCCGCAAGATTATTTTTGCGGAAGTGCCGCGCAATCCGACCGGAAAAATCGAAAAGCCAAAACTGCGCAAAATCTATGGCGCGGAACAACTTGTCGCCATGCAGAACGAAATCAAGGACTGATCATGAATGCAGGCGGTTCCGCATCTTTTCAGTTGCGGGGTTCCAGAATATCAATCGAATTTTTTTCGGGAAAAATGATTTTTCTTGAAAAAAAAGGTTGTATTCCTGCGTATTGTATGATATAGTTTAACCTCTACTCATTTCTTGGAGACATAATGATATGAAAACAAACAAAAAAAACTTTACCATGATTGAACTCATGATGGTGGTTTTGCTGGTTGCAATTTTGGCATCCATCACATTTGCACTCGTCCGGTATGTTACGCGCCGGCAGGATGAACTCCGTGTGAAAGCATTGATTCAGATGATTGTAACTGCAAATGAACAATATAAGCAGAAATACGGTTATTATGTCCAGCCTTCTCAGTCGAACTGTGTTCCGTGGAATCATGAATTTTTAGGAGATGCCTATGAAATTGTCCGGAACATGTATCGCAATCAGGAAACCAGTGATAATAAAGCATCTGTCCATGACATTTGGGGACACCGCATCGTCTACCGCGTCCCCGGAAAATACAATAAGGCGTCGTTTGATGTCTACTCGCGCGGTGCGGATACTGTTGACGAGGACGGCAAGGGCGATGATATTGCCAACTTCGTCAGGAAATAATTCTATCTCAATCAAATGAAACTAATCCAATACAAATAATCAGGAGGTTTCCTCATGAAACAGATTCAACGAAAACAGTTTACTCTGATCGAATTGCTTGTCGTAATCGCGATTATCGGTATCCTTGCAGGTCTTGTATTTCCGGCCGTCGGTGCTGTGCGCGACAAGGGTAAAATGTCCAGAGCTCAAACGGAATGCCAGAATCTTAAGGTCGCTATTGCAAACTACGAAACAGAATTTGCCTGCTGGCCTGCCAAGACTTCTGGAAACGATGCACTTGTAAGCAGTTCTGAATATTCCGCGATGTGCAGGGCTCTTGCCGGTACGAACAGCCGTAAAATGGTCTTCTTTGAACCGAATTCCAATTATAAGGAATCCGAAGGCTTCCTCGATCCGTGGGGAAATCCCTATCAGGTCATTTTGGATGCCAATTTCGACAATAAACTGGATAAGTCTGTATTCAATGGCGCCGCTGACCTTAAGGAAAACTATCTGTTCCAGCGCATCGCTGTATTTTCCTATGGCATGAAAGAGGCAAATATCTCGGAAGCAAAGAAAAAGGGCAAGCTCGTTTCCTCCTGGAAATAATCGGTGAGCTTTGTTTTTGGTTTGACCCATTTTGGTACGACGAATGGATAAAGTTTATCAAATCGTTTTGGAAAACGGTGTTTCGTATTTGGGCAGTGCAGACGAATCGTTGGGCATTGCACTTGGCGATATGTGCGTTTTCCGCAAAGACTTCTACCTCGATTACGGAAAATTGACCAAGAGGATGCCGCTGCCTGCTTCCGGTGATGAAGCCGCTGCCGCACCTGCTCCACCTGCTCCTCCTGCACAGGAATCTTCCGATACGGACGGCGGTACTTTTTCATTTGGCAAGAAAAATGAAGTTTATGCTGTTTTACGGAAAGTAAATGAAGAAGACCTCGCTGTCATGAAGGAGAATCACAATCGTGAAAAAAATGCGCTTGAGATGACTCAACAGTATGTGAATCAGCTGAATTTACCGATGAAGCTGATTAATGCGCATTATTCTTATGACAGTAAACTTCTTCTGATTCAGTTCAGTGCAGAGGGACGCATCGATTTCCGTGAACTCGTGAAATTGCTTGCCCGCGAATTTAATACGCATATTGAATTGCGCCAGATCGGAGTGCGTGACGAGACCGCGATTCTCGGCGGAATTGCAAATTGTGGTCGCCCTCTCTGCTGCTGTCGTTTCCTTCACGATTTCCCGTCAATCAACGTTAAAATGGCGAAAGAACAGGATTTGTCTCTTGTTCCCACCACGATTTCCGGAATTTGCGGCCGCCTGAAATGCTGTTTGAAATATGAGCATGAGGGGTATCTCGAACTTGAAAAAACGATGCCGCGCCGCGGAGATTTGTGCGAATGCAAAGATGGACGCGGTCGTGTCATTGACCGGAATCTTCTGACGCAGAAAGTTACAATTCAGCTGGATGATTCTACGCATACGCTGGTTTGTCCTGCCTCTGAGGTAAATGTCGTGTATCTCGACAAGTTCAAAATGCGCAAGGATGCTTCTGATAAGAGCACAGAGGAAAGTGATTCTGCGAACAGCAGACAGACTCCGCCTCAGAAACAGTTCCGTCAGAAACAGCAGAATAATCCGAACGGCAATAAGGACAATGTGTCGGGACAATCCCGTCCTCAGCGTGCATCCCAATCCCAGTCCATGTCTTCCAATGCCTCTCCCGCTGATAACAGTTCAGGTGATGGCAGAATGGATAAAAACAACAATCGTTTCGGAAAGAAATTCAAAAACGCCCATTGATGTGTCGTGATTTTTTAACGGGCGGCACTTCTGATTCCCCTGAAGTGCCGCTCATGATTTTATGAGGTTGTAAGCTATGATGCTGGCAAAACGTTTCCCTGTTTCATTCTTCTATCCCTGGCGGTTTGTGCAGGAAGAAATGTATCATTCTGTAATGCTTGATTTCCGTGACCACGGAGCCGAACATTTCGTTTTCGTGCAGGAATGGATTGAACAGGTTCTGAAGGACCATTTGTTCTTCCTGCGTCTGAAAGAACATCTCCGGGACAGCGGGATGGACTTGCTGGAAGCTCATGCCCCGAACGGCCCTGAATGGGATTTGAATTGCCTCTTTGAAGGTCGCCGCAGTGTGATGCTGGAGGAACATAAAAGGGCGATGTGTTATGCGGCGGAAGCAGGATGTCTCACTTATACGATTCACGTTGGTGCGGGGCAGTATTTGATGTTCCGCAACTCTCTGGAAGAACTTCACGAAGCCGCGAAACGTTCTTTGGATGTCCTTGTCCCTTATGCGGAACACTGTGGAATTACGCTCGCCGTGGAGCACAGCTTTGAGCCTCCGAATGGCGCGCATCAGGTTGTCGCACTCCTGAAAGAATATGATTCCCCTGCGCTGGGATGCTGTTATGATGCCGGTCATGCCAATGTGATGTCTCCGTCTCCCGCCAAGCGCCAGGAGCTGTATACGGAACACATGAAATGGATTTGGCAGGGAGATGTCAAGGAGGTTCCCGGAATCCTCGATATCCTTTCTCCGTGGATTGTTACGGCTCATTTGCATGATAACAATGGTTACTGCGATATGCACGCTTTGCCCGGTACCGGTACAGTTGACTGGCCTGTCATTTTGGCAAAATTGGCGGCTTGTCCGCGTCTGAAAACGATTCAGTCGGAAATTCATTGCAACCGTGCGGAAAATGATGTTACTCCTGCTCGAATCTGTCGCGCAATGTCTGCCATCCTTGCATGATCCGCTGATTTGTTTTTCTCTGCAAAGAAAGACCGGCTGTCTGAATTTCAGCAGAACAGTCGGTTTATGTTTTTTCTGAAAAAACGTGAATTTACGGGGCAGGGGGCGAAGCTGTTTTCCCGGTACCTGATGCTTTTGTCGTTTTTGGTGTCTTGTCTGCCTGTGAATCAAGACTTCCTTCCAGCGTATATGCCTTGGAATCTGCTTTCGGCTCTTCATGCCCGATTCCCTGGTAGAATGTAATTTTCTTCGGTCCCGGTACGTTGTTGTAAACCGACACAACCGATGACGGAGGACTGGTATAATCGCCCAGTCCTGTCCGGTTGAAATACATCAGACAGGTTTCGGGGATGCGTTTCGCAAAAAATACGGGATCATAATAATTCATTGCTTCCGTATATTCCGGACAGCCGCCTTTCAGCCGCTGATCAATGGGGGCTCCTCCGAGGTTGCAGCTCCATGGCATACCTGCGTCCGCTTCGGAAATCCCTTTGACAAGCCCTGCTGCCCACAGTGTTTGCAGTCCGCCTTGACTGTAGCCCCACACGCGGAAATTTTTGCCGTCCCACTGCGGAATGGTTTTCATGTATTCGCAGGTCCGCACCAGCCGCACGACCATGTATTTGAAATATGCGGTATCACGGTTGCTGTTCTCCTTCAAGTCGTACCCGTAATGCCCGATTTTCTGGCTGAATCGGTTGTAATAATCGCGCGATTCCCCCAAATCAAGCCCGTGTGCATTCAGGTCGAATAATATCTTGTCTTCCGGCGGTGTCTTGGGAATTTCCGGAATGCGCATTCCGTAGGCTTGCAGATGGAGTTCCATGGGCAGGGATCCCGGCTTCGCTTTCGCCGGTATGCTCAGGTATCCGGTCGCGGGGCGAGGTCCGGTACAGGGAATCACCACGGCATACACATCGACAGGAGCATTCTGCACACTGACTTTTTTGACCTCAGGAAAGAGTGCCACATCATTCAGTTCTCCAAGTACTTTTTCCCAGTACCGGTCGAAATCTTCAGGCTCTTTTGCGGCGGCCTTGATGTTTGCGAGGTCTACTCCTGCGCCACCGTTGAAAGTCGCCAGCGTTTTACCTGCTTCATCTTTCAATGTCGCCTCAAAATGGATGAAGCCGGGCTTATCCATGGAGGTGGAAAGTCCCAGCGGTTTATCGATGGTGATGATATTTCTTCCGGCCCCGCTCAGTCCGTCATCGCCGGTGCGTTTCCATTCCACATACAGCGGAATATCCGGCGGATTGGATGTCTTGCAGGTCAGGTCGAAACGGAAAATAATCGGTTCTCCTGCTTGATAATCGTTGATGTCTTTATCAAAGGCCACTTTGAATCCGAAGTTTCCGGTATCAAACAATGCGGCGGCCGCTTTGGAGGCTTCCACATCTGCTTTTTCATTGACGAGTTCCTGATATGCCCCGGAATTGCCGGATACTGTGCTGCTTGTACGTGGTTCCGGTACGATGAGTGTTGCAATCGGTTCAGAGCGTCTCGGAACGAAAGGATAATCATCGAGTGTCGCAAATCCCGGATACTCTGCCTGCGGATAAAGCGGATCATTGATTCTTCTCCGACGATATTCTTCTGCTGTCAGCTGTCGTACTACATCCTGATTTTGTCCGAATACGGCGGTCGAACTTTGCATGACGGCGCGTTGCGCAAAGACCGGAAAAAACGGCGCAAAGAGAAAGCATGTCAGCAGCAGAATAATGTATTTTTTCATTGTTGAAGCCTTTTGTTGCATGATTTGAGTCCGTGCAAATGATGTGTTTGCCAATAGTAATTGGCTCAAAAGATTTTCTTCCGCTGATACCATACTCCGCACTCTTCTGAAAATCAAGTCAATATTTCTAAAATGCAGGAAATGATTGCAAATCTTTCCGTCAATGACTTTTGAAATCAACTCTAATAACTTGCAGAATCAGCTCTTTTCTCTGTTTTTTCTTTTTTCCCCTTGCATAATAGGTCAGTCGGCATTAAGTTAATATGTATTTTTTATTTCCAACTTCAGGAGGTCTTCTCATGGCTGTCGGTGATAAGCTGAAAGTCGGTGTGATCGGGACAGGTGTCCTTGGTCGTTATCATACAAAACTTTATGCGGTTAATCCAAAAGTCGAACTGGTCGGCGTCTACGATGCGTTTCCGAAAGCGGCGCAGGATGTCGCGGCGGAATGCCATACCAATGCGTTTGACGAACTGGATGCCCTCGTTGACCGGTGCGATGCTTTGACGGTTGCCGTTCCTGCGACCATGCACTATGAGACCGTGATGCCTCTGCTTGCCAAAAAGAAGCACGTCCTTGTAGAAAAACCGATTGCTTCCAAGGTGGAAGATGCCCGCGGTATGGTGAAGCTGGCCGATGAACAGAAAGTTATTTTGGCGGTTGGTCATGTGGAACGCTTCAATCCGGCGATGGATTTCCTTGAGAAAAACAAGCACAATACTATGTTTATTGAGGCTCACCGCCTGTCAAAATATCCTGCTCCGCGTCCCGGCCTTCATCGACGCGGCACGGAAGTCAGCGTGGTTTTAGACCTCATGATTCATGATATTGACCTCGTTTTGACCATGGTCGGTCAGGAAGTCGAGCGTTTCGATGCGGTTGGTATGCCCATTTTGAGCAAAACAGATGACATAGCAAATGTCCGCCTGAAATTTGTGAACGGTGCTGTTGCGAATATTACGGCCAGCCGTATCAGTGCAGGCCCCATGCGCAAATTCCGTGTTTTCCAGAAAGATTCGTATATCTCAATGGACTATGCCACCAGTACCGGTTTCATTGTTCGCAAAGGTCATCTCGGTGTCGGGCGCAAGCAAATCAACTGCGACCATACCAATGCTCTTGGGGACGAAATCGACAATTTCGTGTCTGCTGTGATTGCCACCCGCGATACCGGTGTTTTTACGGAACCCCGTGTAACGGGAGCTCAGGGGCTTCGGGCTTTGGAATTAGCCGATGCGATTTGCCGTGAAATCAAATCCTACAACAACAGTCACGAATTGTTCCATAATTTTTGAGCAGCCGCTGAACATCATGCAAATTTGTGCCTGTTCAAAAATCAACCTTTATCTCGCGGTAACAGGAAAACGTCCGAACGGTTATCATGAACTTGATACGCTCTTTTATCCGTTGTCGTCCCCTGCGGATGAACTTGAATTGGCACTTGCAGAGAGTCTTCCTCCCGGCACAATTGAAATACATTGCAGTACGCGGGGGGTGCCGTCAGACCCTGAAAAAAATCTTTGCGGGCGTGCGGCTTTGCTGTATTTTTCAACGGCGGAATATCCGCAGTTCCCTGCTTTGGCGATGACCATCACGAAGCATATTCCCGTTGCGGCCGGGATGGGCGGCGGTTCTTCCGATGCGGCATCTGTTCTGCGTTTTCTTCAGTCTCAATTTCATCTGCTCTCAGAGGAACGTTTGGCGGAAGTCGCATTGTCTCTTGGGGCGGATGTCCCGTTTTTCCTGAATCCTGTAGCATCCCGTGCGCAGGGGGTGGGGGAAATCCTCTCGCCCGTTCCGTTGATTCCCCGTGATTTGCCGATTGTGATTGCCGCACCGTGTTTCCCGGTCAGTGCCGTATGGGGGTATCGCCATTTGGATTATCAGAAAGCCGTAGCTCGTCCTGTTCAAATGGATGAGCTGATTGCGGCATTGCAGAAACGCGATCTTGCTGCTGTTGCGTCTCTCATGCGAAATGACTTGGAAGATGCCCTTTATCTGAAATTCCCGCTTCTATCCCTGATTCGTGAACGCCTGACCTCTCTTGGGGCATTGCGTGTTATGGTGTCGGGGAGCGGTCCTACGCTCTTTGCATTGTTTCCCGATGATGAATCTGCGGATTCTGCGGTTCGTCTTTCCGCCTGCTCTCCGATGGAAACTTGCGGTGTACAGCTGATTCGCGGCCTTGCACGGTGATTTTTGAGAGGGCGTCTCTGTTTTTATTCCGTATGAATTGAGATACCCTGATCCGGCATGGGTAGAGAATATCCCGAATGTCTTCTTTTTTACCTCATTTACTGGCTTTTTCGTACATTTTGCGCTCATGTCGTTCTATGTTTGATTTTTTGTTTATCCGTTTGAAAATCAATTGTTTTTTATCTTTCTTGAATAAAAAAATATCGGACTCAGAAAAAAGGTGAATTGTAAAGGAAAACGCAC
>DCIG01000068.1 GCA_002315855.1 Lentisphaeria bacterium UBA1732
GTGCTATGGGCGGTTTCGGCGGCGGTCAGCGTCCTGCCGGTGCTGCACAGGCCGGCACCCCCAGTGACAGAGACCTTCAGGTCGTCAAAAACAACGATCTCAAACGCCTCGAATTTGATGCCGCAAACGGCCTGAAAGTTCGTTACTGCGAAGGTCAGTACAATATGGATGCACCCGGCAAGCCGGCAATCATCCTGTTCCTCCATGGCGGCGGCGAATGCGGCACTGACAATGCCAAGCATGTTGCACTCGGACTCCCGACCATGGTCAAGAATCTGAAAGGTCATGCAGACCGCAAGGTTATCCTTCTTGCCCCGCAGTGCCCGAGCATGGGTGAAACCTGGGGCGGTATGGGCCGCATGACTCAGGCGACCAATGGTCATCTCACCATTGAAGCCTTCCCCGAATTCATCAAGGCAAAAATCAAAGAATTTGATGCTGACCCGAACCGTGTTTACATCACCGGTTTCTCCATGGGCGGTATCGGCACCATCGAAGTCGCTTCCCGCAATCCGGAACTCTTCGCTGCTGCCATTCCGATTTGCTGCGGCGGTACCGAAGAACACGCTGCCAAACTTGCGAACATGCCGATTTCCATCTTCCAGGGTGGTGCTGACACTACCGTCCAGCCGGCTCGTTCCAAAGCCTTCCACGAATACCTCGTCAAGGCTGGCAACAAGAACGCTTCCTACAAGGAATATCCGGGCGTTGGACACAACTCCTGGGATACTGCCTATGCTGATGATGCCACTTTCGCATGGCTCTTCAAACAGAAAAAATCCAACTGAAAATCTCCTGCTGTTAACCCCAAATAAGACGTGTCTGCCAAATCAGGTCTTTTCCTGACTTTTGGCAGTCGCGTCAAAAATGAAATGATAGGATGAATTTATCATGATTCGCTTCAAAAACATTCTTCGTGCGGCGGCCTTTGCTTGCGCAATTACAGCTTGCGGCTCTCTGATTGCTCAGGAAGCAAAAGTACCGACCGACAAATCCAAATTCCACGTTGTCGTCCTGATGGGTCAGTCCAATATGGAAGGTGCCGGCTACCCCGTCTTCGATGAATACATCGTCGGTTCCCCGAATGTCCTTTGCATGACTCAGGATATGAAATGGGAACAGGCCAAGCTGACTCCGAGCCCGACTTCCGGCATGAGCCCCGGCTATGTTTTCGCCCGCAAATACGCGGAACTCCATCCTGGAATCACCGTCGGTTATATCCAGTGCGCACTGGGCGGACGTTCTCTTGCTCAGCTGGGTCCCGATCCCGCAGGTGCGGAAAAGAAGCAGAATGGCAAGACTGTCTATCAGGATTCCATTGACCGCATGAAAGAAGCCATGAAAGTTGGCGAAATCAAGGCCATCCTGTGGCATCAGGGCGAAACCGACTCCGGTATGCAGGACTATGTCGACAAACTGGCAAAGTATGTCGCTCAGGTTCGCAAGGACAGCGGACTCCCGGAACTCCCGTTCATCATCGGTGAACTCGGACACTATGTTTCCTGGATGGATGGTTACAACCAGCGCATTCAGAAAGTCGAAGCTGCTATCCCCAATTGCAAGCTCGTTTCCTCCGTCGGTTTCCGTGACCGCGGCGACGAACTCCACTTCTCCAGCTTCGGTGTCAATGGTTTCGGCTCCCGCTACCTGATGAAATATCTCGAAATGAAAGAACCGGATCTGGCTAAAAAATTCGAGCCGGAACTGAAGAAAATCGAAGAAAACACCAAGAAGGAAGAAGACGCATGGGTCATGCTGTTCAACGGCGATATGTCCCGCGGCGGCGAACGCCCGATGGGTTGGGATCATGTCGGCTGGGGCGCTCGCGGCCCGATCACATGCTATCGTGACACCAAAGTCTTCGCTTCTGCTCCCTCCTCTCTCCGTCTCGAATGCAGCGGCGGTTCTTTCCAGATTGGCACCATGCTCCGCAAGATGAGCGGTCATCTCAAACTGACCTGCAAAATCAAAAATGAAGGCTGCACAAAAGTTACTCTGAGCGTTCCGGGTTCCCCGATTCAGCCTCAGGCACAGGGCCAGCAGGGTCAGCAGCGTCGTCCCGGCGGCATGGGTGGCTTCGGTGGCGGTTTCGGCGGCATGGGTGGCTTCGGCGGCGGCGGTGTCCAGATTGACGGCACAAATGCCAAGGATTGGACCGAATTTTCCGTCGAATTTAACGGCCGCGGCGGCGGTACCATGAACTTCTCAGTTCAGGGCACCGGCAAAGCATGGCTCGATGACATCAAAATCGAAGCTGTCAAATAACTTGCCGATTCAATGGGCTGATTTCAATCGTTTCAGATGGTAAGATTTGTTCAATCTCCCGTCGGAACTTTGATTATCAGCTCTGTTTGAACCATTTTTTTCGGGATACCCTCTGGGAAGTTCGGGGGTATCCTCTTGCGTCCCGGAATACTCCGGCCCGCATCCCCCGTATCTTCCTCTTCTCAAATCTTTCACCACACAACAAGGAACAACGTGATGAAACACAGATTCTCATTGATGTTGACTGCTCTCGTTGCGCTCGCAGCAACCTCCTGCGCCGCTCTTCAGAAAGCAGATGCAGCTCAGACCGACATCAGCGTTACACTGAATGCTGATAACACGCTGAAAGTAACCCGCAAACTGGCGGATGCCAAACAGGATGTTATTTTCCCCTCCATCAAACTCGGTATCGACACCGACAAAGGAACCTTTGATGTTTCCAAAATGAAACTCACAGGTCAGACCAAGCCCGTTGTCATCAAGGAAAAACCCTATACCGCAGTCTCCGGAAAAAAATCTCTCCATACCCCCGAATGGAACGAATTTACCCTTTCGTTCGCCCGTGATGACGGACGCAAAATGGACGTCATTGTCCGTACTGCCAAAGACGGCTTCGCATTCCGCTATGCTCTCTCTGACAAAAAAGACGAAGAGATTACCTTCCTCAAGGAACTCACGGAATACACCATGCCTCAGCAGTCCGGCGCATTCGCACAGCGCGGCGTGACCAGCTACGAAGACTATTTCCCCTACTACTCGCTCGACAAAATGCCGAGACAGAAGCTCAACTACCCGCTTCTCATGCACACCGGAAACCGTGCCAGCTATGCGCTGATTACCGAATCCGGCGTTGACGGCACCTACTGCAATACCCGCCTGAACAGCACCGGAAACGGTCTCCTTCAGGTTGTCTTCCCCGATCGCGGCGAAGGCGCAGGTCAGGGCAAAGTCGAAGCCGTCTCCAAGCAGCCGTGGAAATCCCCGTGGCGCACCGTCATCCTCGGCGATCTGGGCGACATTGTGGAATCCACTATGATTGACGACCTCGCAGACCCCTGCAAAATCGCGGACACCTCATGGATTCATCCGGGAACTGCCGCATGGGTCTACTGGGCTTACAATCATGGCAGCAAAGACTTCAAAATCGTCAAGCAGTACATTGATCTCGCCGCTGAAATGCACTGGCGCTATGTCCTGATTGACTGGGAATGGGACGTCATGTCCAATGGCGGCAACATCGATGATGCCATCAAGTATGCTCACAGCAAAAACGTCGAAATCCTCCTCTGGTACAACTCCGGCGGAAAGCACAACTACGTCAGTGGCGGCCCCCGCGACCGTCTTCTTACTCACGAAGACCGAATCAAAGAATTCCGCTGGCTCAAAGAAAAAGGCGTCAGCGGCATTAAGGTTGACTTCTTTGAAAGCGATAAGCAGGATATGGTGAACTACTACCTCGACATCCTCAAAGATGCCGCAGCGGAAAAGTTCCTCATCAACTTCCACGGATGCACCATCCCCCGCGGCTGGTCCCGTACCTATCCTAACCTCGTCTCCATGGAAGCTGTCTATGGTGCAGAACAGTACAACAACGGCGGTTCCATGACCAATCGCGGCGCGGATCACAACACCATGCTCGTGTTCACCCGCAACGTTGTCGGTCCCATGGACTACACTCCGATTGCATTCACCGATTCTCAGCACAAGCACACCACCGGAAATGCTCACGAACTGGCTCTCGGCATCGTGTTTGAATCCACGATTCAGCACATGGCAGACCGTCCCTCCAGCTTCCTCGCTCAGCCTGACAAAGTCAAAAAGTACCTCAGCGAAGTCCCCACCGCATGGGATGAAACTCGCTTCCTCGCCGGCGATCCGAACAACTTTGTTGTCCTCGCACGTCGCAAAGGCGATACTTGGTACATCGCCGGAATCAACGGCTCTGCCGAAGAACGCACTTTTGCACTCGATGCGAAGAAAACTCCGTTCGACGTCAAGAAGAACTGGTCCGGCATTCAGTTCACCGATGGTGCTGACATGAAGTCTTTCGTCATCAAGGAAGGCAAGCTGCCTGAAATGTTCCCCGTCAAGATGCCGAAAAAAGGCGGCTTCGTTGTGGTTCTGAAGCCCGCAAAATAATTCAGCTCATCCAAACGTAAGGAACAGAATCCATGAACAATTTCAGAAAATCGTTCAAACTTCTTGCCGCATGTGCGATTTGCGCGTGCGGCGCATCCGCTTTCGCCGTGGAACTGGAAGCATATACCATGCCTCAGAACTCGGTGATGGTGTATGCCCGCAAACCGGTTCGCAATGACTATTCCAATGCGCTGGCAGGTTCCATTCACTTCGCCGTCTCCACCGACGGAAAAAACTACACTGCCATGCACGACAACTACGGTCTCGTGTTCGCCACATCCGTAACACCCGATGACCGCAGTGCCATCCGCACCAAAGCCATCAAAAATCCGTGGATTTTCGCCATGGATGACGATGATTTCGGCGTCGTGGCTGTCCGCACGAAAGAAAATGGTTCCAACGATGACGACAGCAAGGGCAAACTCCTCTTTTGGAAAACCGATGACTTCATCGAATTTGACGGCGAAACCGTCATCGACTTGAAAAAAGACGTTTACGTCGATCGCGCACAGGTCGCCCGTCTCGCAGACGGCACCTACCGCATTGACTGGGTTGATGCGGACGGCAATGCCTACCGCAGTACCTCCAAAAATCTCAAGTCCGTGTCTGATCCCGTCTCTGCGGAGAAGCCCGCAGTCCCGGAATTTACCGGCACTCTGCCTTTCAACGCCATCCCCGGCAATGCAGTCTCCGTCAATCAGACCGTCTGCGATGCCGCCATGCTGCATTGGAGCAAGCTCTACAGCATTGCCGCCAATGTGCCGAAGACCATTACGGCAAAATCTGCGGATGATGTCAACTCCGTCAATGCTCAGATCATCTATTCCGATGGTTCCACAGCCACGAAACCCGTTGTCTGGGACACAGCATCCGTCGATTTCTCCAAGCCCGGCGAATACACCGTCTCCGGAAAAATTCAGAATGACGAATGGAAGTTCCCTCTGGACAAAGATTTCGGCGACCCCGTCATTTTCCCGTGGGAAGGCATGATGTACTTCATCGGCACCACAGACGCACGCGGAAATATCGGTTTCTACGTCCGGGAAGGCAAAACCGTTGATGAAATCTTCGTAAAAGGCAACAAGGAATACAAAATCCTCGACCGCGATGAACGCCGTCTGCTTCTCCAGACGTTCTGGGCTCCTGAATTTCATTTCATCGGCAATGAACTCTATATTCTGTTCGCGGTCAGCGGCAGATCATGGGGTCCGCAGTGCCACATGATGAAGTTCAAAAAAGGCGGCAAAATCACCGATCCGGCCAGCTGGGAAGACCCCGTCAAGGTTGTCCGCAAGGATGGTTCTCCTCTTGCGCCTGATGGAATCTCGCTCGATATGACCTATTTCAAAGCCGGCAAAAAATGCTATCTTTCCTGGTCCTACCGCAAGGGCATCGGTTCCCCGAATGATACCGGCTCCATGGTCTATATTGCCTCCATCGATCCCGCAAAACCGTGGCAGCTTGCCAGCGATCCCGTCCTTCTCACCCGTCCTCTGTACGGCTGGGAAAATGTGGACGGCACCATCAACAACGAAGGTCCCTATGCCTTCGTGCATGGCGGCAAAGTCTACCTGACCTATTCCGGCGGGTCTGCCAACAAATACACCTACGCGGTCGGTCTCCTCACCGCAGACGAAGATGACGACCTGCTGGACCTGGACAACTGGACCAAGGCTCGTACTCCTGTCCTTCAGTATTACTCCATCGAAGGTGTCTGGGGTCCCGGTCATAACTCTTTCTTCCAGGATGGCAAAGGCAATCTCTTCATTGCATACCACGGCGAAGAAGCACTCAACAAGACACAGCGCTGCGATGGCATCCACCGCATTCACTTCAATGTGGAAGGCGAACCTGTCTTTGATATGTCCGCCGAACGCGACCTCGCGACTGCACTCCGTGCCGTAACGATGAAAGTGATTGTCAAATAACCCGTATTTGACATTGCCTGTATCTCACCGGAGAGAAGATGCCCCGAAGCATTTCTCTCCGGATTTCTTTTGGTTTGATTTGCATTTTCGGCGGATTCGCCTTATATTGATTGCATGTTTCTGCTCCATGAGCTGAATCAGCTCACATGATACCCCCCAAAGAAAGGCTTTCCCATGCACAAAGCATTTTCCCGCATCAAAAAGCTCCTTATTTGCTCCCTCGCCGCCTCCTCCGCGATTTCTGCTTCCGCCAAAACTGCGGAATTATATAATCCCAATGAAAACAAGTGCATCCCCCCGATTCCCGGCGATCCTTTCGGCGATTTCCGTACCACGGGCATCAACCGCGAGACCATGCACACCACCATTTACAGCTCCTACGAAACGGAACGCGATGCCGCCGCAAAACGCGCAGTTTTTTCCCTGAATCTCAACGGCAGCTGGAAATTTCACCTCTACCCCGATATGAAATCCGTGCCGGAAGATTTCATGAAGGCAGACTTCGATGATTCCGCGTGGCACAATATCACGGTTCCCTCATGCTGGCAGCTGGATGAAAATGTCGATGATATGCCGTATTATACACGCGACTCCTACATTTTCGATGCCGAGCCGCCTCTGCTCCCCGCCAAAAATCCAACAGGGTGCTACCGCATTCAAGTCCGCATTTCGGAGGAGTGGATGAATCGCGATGTGCGTATTACATTCCATGGCGTTGACAGTGCGTTCCAGCTGTGGGTGAACGGCCAAATGGCAGGCTACAGCGAAGACAGCCGTCTCCCCGCCGAATTTGCCGTTACGCAGTTCCTGCACGCCGGAGAAAACACCATTGCAGTCAAGGTCGCACGTTTCTCCACCGGCTCTTATCTGGAGTCTCAGGATGTCTGGCACATGAGCGGCATTTACCGCGATGTGCAAATGGTTGCACGTCCGAAAGTCCATCTCCGCGACTGGTCGGTCAGAACCACCTTCGACAAAGATTACAAAAACGCCGCTCTGGATGCCACTGTGTATCTGGAAACACGCGCCCTGCCCCCCACCCCCATATCTGCCCGTCCATCCTCTTTCCCCGGCTGGAAAGCCTCTTTGCGCCTCGTTGATGCCGGAGGCCGCACCGTCGCCGAAACCGCACCGAAGCCATTCTCCGCAAATTCAGGCATGTACGGCGACCACACCGAACGCGGCGGCGCAAAATTCTCCATCCCCGTAAATTCTCCCCTGAAATGGTCTCCCGAACACCCAAATCTCTACAGACTTTTCATCCGCCTCTACGATGAAAACAACCGCATGGTGGAGGTCCAGTGTCAGAATGTCGGATTCCGTCAGGTGGAAATCAGAAATCAGCAGGTGCTTCTCAATGGCAAACGCCTTGTGGTGCGCGGCGTGAACCGCCATGATTTCAGCGCATATCACGGATTCTCCGTTACCGAGCAGGAAATGCGCGCCGACATTGCCATGATGAAAAAACTGAACTTCAACGCCGTGCGCACATGCCATTATCCCGACAATGAACGCTGGTACGAACTCTGCGATGAGCTGGGGATCGCCCTCGTCGATGAAACAAATCTGGAAACGCAGGGCATCATGGCGGAACTCACCAATATGCCCGAATGGTCCGCCGCCTACCTGGAACGCGCACAGAGAATGGTCCTCCGCGACCGCAATCATCCCTCCATCCTCTTCTGGTCGCTGGGCAATGAATCCGGCACCGGAGCAAGCCACGCCGCGATGGCAAACTGGATTCGATTCACCGATCCCTCACGCCCCGTTCAGTACGAAAGCGACAATCCGGCCCCCCTCGTCTCCGACATTCTTGCCCCGATGTATCCCCGCGTCTGGGATATTCGCCGCAGATTGCAGAATCCCGATGAAAAACGCCCCCTCATCATGTGCGAATACGCCTATGCGAAAGGCAATGCCACTGGAAACTTCTTCAAATACTGGGATTTGGTCCGTGAACTGCCATCCTTCCAGGGCGGCTTCCTTTGGGATTGGGCGGACAAAGCTCTTTTCGGCACCTGCATCGCCGATGGCAAAAAGCATCTCGGCTGCGGCAACGACCTCGGCGAAAATTTTGACTACAAAAGCGCCGTCGGCGGTCAGCATCCCACGCAGGTTCTGAACGGCATTGTCGCCGCGGATTTGACGCCTCACCCCGGCGCGGAAGAAGTCCGCGTCTGTCAGGCTCCCATTACCGCGCAGCTGCTCAAACTCACCCCGTCGGACACCATAGGCTCTTCCATGCCCGTCATTCGCGTCAACAACGAATTTCACGACACCGACCTGAATGAAATCAAGCTGATATACACCTACACGGCGGATGGCGGAATCACCCGGAAAGAGGAACTCATGCTCCCCGATACGGCCCCCGGACAATCCGCTGAAATCACATTGAAGCCGGAACCCGTTCTTTCTCAAGCCTCTTCGGAACAAATCCTGAACCTCTTCTTCTATCAGGGCGAACACGAAATCACCAGAACTCAGTTCTTTTTGTCTCAAGCCGGAATATTCGGCAGTCAGCCCGCCTCAATCCCCGGAGACAATTCCCTTATCCCGCTGGAAACTGCGGATTCTCTCTCCATCGGCATTTTCACCTGGTCGAAGAAAACCGGGAAACTCGTCTCCATCAAGTCTGACGGCAAAGAATTGCTGGATGCCCCCGCAGAACAGCTCTTCTACCGCGCGCCCACCGACAATGACCTCATGCTGGATGGTCGCGGCACATTCGCCGAAGACTGGAAGCCCCTTTATCATCCCGAAGAAAAGCTCCTCGGCTTCACTTGTGAGAAAAATGCTTCCGGCAGTTATATGGTCAAGGTGAAAACCACAGTCCACTGCATCGACACCGAAGTCGTCTGGTTCGTTTCAAAAGACAATGCGCTCGCATTCACCCAGAAAATTTCATTCACTCAGGACAAACTTCACTCCGTCGCTCGTGTCGGCATGATGTTCCCGTTCGCAGACTCCGTCTACAATGATGTGAACTACTACGGACGCGGTCCTCATGAAAACTATCCCGACCGTCAGCAGTCCGCCCTTATCGGGCTGTACAGCAGCAGAATTTCCGACCTCCTCGAAATGTCCTACCTGATTCCTTCCGAAAACGGCAGTCGCGGCGACATCCGGTTCATGAATCTCCGCGGAGAAAAAGAATCCCTGCGCATCACCCCTGCCATCCTGCCCGCCTCCGCCGGCGCTTCCTCCGGGAAAATCTCCAATACCCTGCGTTTCAGCGCGCTCCCCGTTTCCCCGCTCACGCTGAAAGACACGGCGCACAGCTGGCAGCTCCGCCCCGAAAAGAAAACATGGCTGATTCTTGACGGCTTCCACATGGGACTGGGCGGCGATGACGGATGGTCCATCAACACTCATCAGGAATACCTTCTCCGTCCCGGAACATATCAATGGGGTGCCTGTATGTCCTTCGGCGCGAAATAACCCCTGCAAACGTTTTTTCAGCCCTCTTTCGGCCCTGCCCCGTATCTTGTATGGTGCAGGGCTTTTCCTTGCCTTAAAACGCTTTGTACACCCATTCTTTCGGGAACAATTCGCACCCGTCTGCATTTTCGCTGCATTTCCTCCCCCCGAATCACTTTTTTCCCGGAAAAATCCCGTTATTCTCATGCGCGTACACGTGCGCGCCTTGTATTCCGCCGTTTTTATGCTATATTATAATAAGATTTTTTCAAAAAAACTGAAAGGCATAACCAATCATGAGCGAAATCACCCCTACCAATATCTTCCCGATTAACATCGAAGATATTATGCACACGGCGTATCTTCAGTACTCCCTCAGTGTGAACGTCGGGCGAGCGATTCCCGATGTCCGCGACGGGCTGAAGCCATGCAACCGCCGTATTTTGTACGCCATGTCGAAAATGAACCTCACGAAATCCCACGCCACGGTCAAATGCGCCAAGGTCGTCGGTGCCGTGCTGGGCAGTTATCACCCCCATGGCGATGCGTCTGTGTACGACTGCCTTGTCCGCATGGCGCAGGATTTCTCCATGCGTGTCCCGCTTATCGAAGGTCAGGGTAACTTCGGCAGTATCGGCGGCGATCCCCCGGCTGCATATCGTTACACCGAGTGCCGCATGGAACGCGTTACCGAGGAGCTCCTTGCCGACATTGAAAAAGACACCGTCAATATGATGCCCACGTTCGACGAAGATACGCTGGAACCCGAAGTCCTTCCCGCCAAATTCCCGAACCTTCTGGTCAACGGCTCTGTCGGTATCGGTGTCGGTATGGCCACGAATATCCCCACGCACAACCTCGCCGAAGTCTGTGATGCCGCGATTCATCTGCTGGAAAACCCCACCGCGACGGTGCGCGAACTCATGCAGTATCTCCCCGGTCCGGATTTCCCCACCGGCGGTATCATCTGCGGAATTGACCCCATCCGCGGTCTCTACGAAACCGGACACGGCGTCCTGAAAATCCGTGCAAAAACCGAAATTGTTGAGAAGAACGACCGCGAACAGATCATCATTACGGAAATTCCCTACGCGCTCAACGAAGAACTCCTCGTCAAGCGTATCGCCGATGTCGTTACGGAAAAACGCGTTACCGGCATTGTCGGTCTCCGCGATGAAACCAACCGCAAGGGCATCCGCATTGTGCTGGATGTGAAACGCGGTGCCATTGCTTCCGTCGTCCTGAATCAGCTTTTCGCCACGACACAGCTTGAAACCACGTTCGCCTGCAATATGCTTGTGGTGGATCACAACCGCCCCCGCGTCATGAATCTGATTCAGATTCTTCAGGCATTCCTGGACCATCGTATCGAAGTCGTTACACGCCGCTGCCGTTTCGAGCTGAACAAGGCTTTGGAACGTGCCCACATCCTCGAAGGTTTGCTGGTCGCGGTCCGCAACATCGATGAAGTCGTCCGCATTATCCGCGAATCCAAAACGCGTGAAGCCGCTGCATCCACCCTGATGGAGCGTTTCAGTCTGTCCAAAGTTCAGACCGAAGCCATCCTGAATATGCGCCTCTATCAGCTCACCGGACTTGCCATCGAAGACCTCGAACGCCAGTACGCGGAAATTCAGGCTCAAATCGCTCATCTGGAAGATTTGCTCGCACATCGCGAAAAACTCCTCAACCTCATCAAGGAAGAACTGAACGAGGTCAAGAAAGCCAGCGATCCCCGCCGCACCGAAATCAAATTCGATGAAGGCGACATCAATATCGCCGACCTTATCCCCCACCATTCCTGCATCATCACCGTGTCCGATACCGGTTACATCAAGCGTGTCCCGGCGGATACGTACAAGACGCAGCATCGCGGCGGCACAGGCATTATCGGCATGGAGACCAAGGAGGAAGACCATGTGGCGAAACTCTTCAATGCAGACAGCCATGATATTATCTTCTTCATCACCGATCACGGCCTCATGTACTGGCTGAATGTCTATGAAATCCCCGAAGGAAGCCGCACCGGCAAGGGCAAAGCAATCATCAACCTGATCAAGATTCAGCCCGGCGAACAGATTCGCGCCATGGTTACGGTCAACAAGGACATGTTTGACCAGCCTGCTTTGACGCTCGTTATGGCCACTCGCCGGGGCATCATCAAGAAAACTCCTCTCAAAGCATTCTCCAACCTCCGCAAAGTCGCGCTCCGCGCCTTGGTGATTGAGGATGGCGATGACCTCGTCAGTGCCGGACTTGCCGATGGCTCCAGCGAAATCATCCTTTCCACCGCGAAAGGCATGGCCTGCCGCTTCCTGGAAACCAAAGTCCGCCCGATGGGACGCACGGCTCGCGGTGTCCGCGGCATCAGATTCAAACTCGAAGACGATTATGTCGTCGGCATGGAAGTCGTTCCCACGGGTCTCCCCGTCTCGCAGGACGCGATTGAGGCTCTCTCCGATGACGCAGATGATGCCGATGAAAACGCCGCCGAAATCGAAGCCGTCGAAGCGGAAACCGAAGAAGCGGAAGAAACCGGTGACAATGCCGATGACGGAAGCGATCCTGTGGAAGTCGACGCCTCCAAACCTGAACTGCTGGTCATCACCTCCGGCGGTATGGGCAAACGCAGTTATGTGGATTCCTACCGTCTCTCAGGACGCGGTGTCATGGGCGTTCGCAACATCAATCTCGCTGACGGGGAAACCGTTGTCGCGGCAATTCAGGTTCATCCGGGCGATGAAATCATCTTCACGACTCAGCGAGGTCAGATTGTCCGTACCCGCGTGGATGAAATCCGTTTGGTTGGACGCAATTCCAAAGGCGTCCGCATCATGAATCTCCGCAAAGGCGACCGTATCACCGGAGTTTCCACCCTCATGGTCATAGAGGAGGAGGAAAAGCCCGAAGTCGATGAAAAAAGCAATGTCTTCGCCGCAGCGGGTCCCCGTGTCGAGCCAAAGGACGATGACGATGACTCCGAAGCTCCCGTTCCCGCGGAAAATGCCGCTCCCGGTGCGGAAGACGATTATATCGCCTCCGAAGACTTGAACGGCGGCAGTGAAAACGGCAATCCTGAAGTTCCTTTCTGAGGAATATCAGGATGTTGAAACAAACAATCTCTGCACGGCTGGCTGCATTGCATCGGCCGTGCATTTTTGGTATTCTGAATGTAACACCCGATTCCTTCAGCGATGGCGGAGCACATGACAGTGCAGAGAGTGCGCTGGATTTTGCAGTCTCGCTGATTCAAGACGGCGCAGATGCCATTGACATTGGCGGCGAATCCACACGCCCCGGGGCACTGCCCGTTTCGGATGACGAGGAAATCCGCCGGATTCTTCCCCCGCTGAAAGCCATTCGTGCACGTTATCCCGGCTTGCTCATCAGCATTGACACGCGGAAATCCGCCGTGGCGGAAGTCGCTCTTCATGCCGGTGCAGACATCATCAATGATGTCAGCGGACTGCAATTCGACCCGGTTCTTGCCTCCGTTGTCGCGAAGTATGATGCCGGACTTGTCATCATGCACATGCGCGGCACCCCGGAAACCATGCAGGCCCCCGAAAATCTCGTCTACGATGATTTGCCGGACGATATTGCCGTTTTCCTGAAAAATGCGGCAGTCCATGCCGTTCAGACCGGTGTCAAACCGGATAATATTCTCCTTGACCCCGGTGTCGGTTTCTCGAAAACGGATGCTCAGAATATGCAGTTGATTCATTCTGCCGCTTTTTTTCACAAACTCGGCTTTCCGCTGTTCTACGGCATTTCCCGCAAAGGTTTCATCGGGCGCATGTATCACATCCCGTCGCCCGTCGAACGCGATACCGCCACCGCGGAACTTCAGAAAATCCTTGTTCAGCAGGGTGTTCAGTGTCTCCGTGTTCACAATCCCCGAACTGTCCGGCAGGCTCTGAAAGCTCCCGTCTCTGATTAACCACCCCCCGCTTTTACACGACCCCCGCCTCGCGTTCCTGCCCGCCTCATATATCCGCCCCGACCGCCTCAAACGTTTTTTTCACAAAAAAAAGGTTGTTGCTTGAAATACGTCGTAACACGTACTATATTACAAGTGCATTTTCTTGAGGCTTCTCGTCTCAATAGCTGATTTCAAAATTTTTTGAAATTTGCTCTCAAGGGAAATGCCGGATTTTTTCTGTTCTTCCAAACCTGCATCAAACCTGATTCAAGGATCATAACATGCGAAAATTAGACGATATTGATACTCTTTTTCTTTGGAGAATACTCAAGCACAAATGGATATTCCTCCTTTCCACGGCTGTCTTTTTCTTTGCCGCAGTCTTTATATACTATACCAAAATTGCAAAGCCCATTTATCAGGTGCGCTTTTCCTTAATCGCGTGGGACTCCAGTAGTGTTGCATCTTCAGACAAAGCAAATATGGACGTGTCTGCCCTTCAGCTGGATTTGCTCCGCAGTGGTCAGATGATTGACCGCGACCTCGCAATCGCCGATAAAATGCTCAATGACTATCGGAAACTCATGGAATCGGACTATGTGAACAACAAAGTCAAAGAGGGATTGCAGGAAGCATATCCCGAACTTTTTGTTGAGGCGAAATCTCCTGAAAAAAGCTCTGATTTCCAGGACAAAGAAGAAAACAGAATGCGTCTTGTTGCTCCGTTCACTCACAAAATTGTACTGAGCGTCAAGACACATTTCATTGAATGTTTGTTCATGTCTGTAAATAAAGAAGTTGCATGTGCTTCCGCCAATGTTTCCTGCAATGTTTATTTGAAGGCGACGGATGAACTCCTCGGTATGGCGAAAATCCTTGTCATTGACAATCCGCGCCTTCTTCCTGTCCCTGTCAACCGCCATGCTTTCCTCAAAGCGCTCTTTGTCGGCTTTTTCACCACCACTTTGCTCTATCTCTTCTTCATCGTTCGTGAAATTATTCTTGATAAAATCACTTCCACGGACCAAATCGAAAAAGAACTCGAAATTCCCCTGCTCGGTTCCATTGTGCGAATGAAACGCCATAAGGAATTTCGCAATGAAGAAAAGACTCTTGCACGCCTGAATAATAACGTTGCTCCATTGGATGCCGGCGGTGAAGAAAGAACTTATGCCTATAACTTCAATCACTTCTACGAAGATTTCCAGATTCTCCTCACAAACCTTCAGTATGCAAGTGTCCCGAAAGAAAATCGTGCCCAGGTTTTCATGGTTACCAGTTCTGCACCGAACGATGGCAAAACCCTCATTTCTGCCTATCTTTCGCTCTTTTTGGCAGAAAAAGACAAGAAAGTCCTGCTGATTCACGCTGACATCCGCAAGGGTGCATCCACGGACTATTTCGGCTTTGAGAAAATGGCCGGACTTACGGATTATATCGTTCAGAAAAAAGACCTGAAAGAAAAGACACTGAACGAAATTATCCACCGTGATGTTTACGGCACGAAACTTGATGTGATTCCCGCCGGTCCCGTTCCCCCGAATCCGCTTCGCCTGATTGAAATCTTTGCGAACAGCGGTTTTATCGAGGAACAGGCGAAAAATTATGATTACATCATCATTGATACCCCGCCGGCTTCCATCCTTGCGGACGCTCTTGTTCTGGGGAAACACGTCGATGACGTGATTCTGGTCGTTAATGCCCGCAAGACTGCATTCGGCAAACTGAAAGCACTGACAAAACGCTTGAAAGAGCTGAATCTTTCGATTTCCGGTGTGATTCTGAACCAGTTCTCGACCAATTCCAATGGTTATGGCTACGGTTATGGTTACGGATATGGTTACGGATACGGAAAAGGTTATGGCTACGGTTACGGCTATGGCTATGGTTACGGTTACGGTGCGGAAAAACATCACCATAAGAAAAAATCCCAAAAGAATAACAAGAAGTCGAAAGCCTCTGACGGAAAGATTTGAACTCATTTCATTGGTTTTCTGTGGAGCATTCGTTTCCTATGATTGATATTCATTGCCATATTCTTCCCGGCGTGCCGGATGATGACGGGTCGCCTGACCTGGAAATGACGAAAAAAATGCTGGATCAGGCTCAGGCTGACGGCATTACGTCCATTATCTGTACACCGCACGGAAACCCCAAAAACAAAGATCAGGCAAGTGCCATCGCCCGCATTCTGGAAGAAATCACCCCACTCGCCGCCGAAAACGGAATTACCTTGTACCGCGGCTTGGAATATAATCTGCCCCAGTTGCTCAATGTCTCCGACCGCAGTAAAATCATTCCTCTGGCAGACAGCAACTTCGTGATGATTGATTTCGTCCAGAACAGGATTTCAACCTCGCTGGACTCCGTAAGTCATCAGATGTACTCCAATCAGTTCATCCCCGTTTGCGCCCACCCCGAACGCCTCTTCCAAACATTGGAACAGGTCAAACACATTTCGGATTACGGCTACTTTCTTCAGCTGACAGCCACATCGGTTATCGGTGGTTTCGGCAGGGAATGCCAGCGCTTGTCCTTGCAGCTGCTGGATCATGGTCTTTGCCATTATATCGCCTCGGATGCTCACAATACATCCCGCACATTCCACAGCTCGGAATGCCGCAAATTCATCTTGGAGCGTTACGGCGAAAGAACGGCATCGATTTTGTTTGACGAGAACCCCGCACGTCTTCTCCGCAGTGAAAAACCGCTCCGCATCGAAAATAAATTCTTTGAAGACGACGATGATGATTTGCCGAAAAACAAAATCATGCGCTTTTTCTACAAAAAATTCATCCGCCCGCGCGATGATGACGATGATTGATTGTCCGTCTCCTCATCGTTTCTCTGCCTTTTCCTCAGGCATGTTCTTCTAAAAAACGAATTGCCGTGGGTAGTTCCTCAAATCGGTAAATAATATAGTCCGAATCATACCCGTGATACTGATGATCACCCTGATTCGACTGGAAAAACACGTTTTTCATCCCCAGCTTTTTGGAGCCGTACACATCCCGAAGCATGTCATTCCCCACATAGATGACTTCTTCCGGCTTCAGCTCAAGTTTCTCCAATGCCGCCATGAAAAGTTCAGGCGACGGCTTGCGGAATCCGAAATCGCTGGAAATCATGCGCACGGGGAAAAAATCTGTCAGCCCAAGCCTCCTTATTTCCGCCTCCTCCCAGATTGATTGTGCATCGGACACTGCTGCCAGCGTATACTCTTTCTCCAATTCTTTCAGCACATGATGCACACCTGGGTACAGCGTCAGCCTGAGCATACTTGCCGCACGGTAGGTGTGGGACAGAAATTCCGGCAGCAGCTTCCGCGTTTCCTCCGGGAGTGTGCGCGTATGATCCGTCCCGTAATCCTCCAGAATCGTGCGGAAAATCCCGACCACGTCAAACTCCGGGTGTTCGTACCCGCTCTCCTTGCGCTGTTTCTTCATGAGCTCGTAAAAAATATTGCGGAACTCGTCGCAGGAAAGCGGCACGCCGTAAGTTGCCAGCAGGTTCGCCGTTGTGCGGTAAATCTCCTCCCGGTTTTCATCCGTCCAGATGTCGATCAGAGTTCCATTGAAGTCAAAAAGTATCGCTTTGTAGTGTTTCACCGCAGACCTCCTTTCAGGCATTCGGATGCGGCATTTAATAACTGTTGCCGGTATTCCCCGTTAAAGTAACTGTTCCGCGCAATCCGCAGAAAATTGATTCCCATGTAAAACGGCACTCGTTTCGTAATCGACTGAAATGCGGCTGCACGGTCGGGAAAATGACAGCTGTATTCCCACAGAAAATGTCCGATATACGGCTCCGCTCCCTGTCGGTTCCCGCTGTAAAGCAAAAAGAAATGAGACAGTTCCGCCACAAGCCGTCCCAAATCGAAAACCCGGTCCGCGCACCGCATCCGTTCCAAATCAAACGAAATCACGTGCAGTCCGTCCCCGAAAAGAAAGTTTTCCGGAGTAGCATCCCCATGCACGATGACCTGACAGTCTGACCACATTTCCGGGCGGCACTTCCATTCTTCGAGAATCCGGTGCAGTTTTCCCTCCCGGTGTTCGCTCACCCAGTTTTTGCAGCGCAGGGTATGGAGCATCCCGTGCGCATATCTTGCCGCCGGCTCGAAGTCCACCGGATGCGGCTGTGCCGTCTGATTATGGAACCGGCTCAGGAAAAACGCCAGTGCCGTGAGCTTGTAATACAGTACGCCCGGATTGCCATCCCGAATCGAACGCTGAATCACGGAGCTTAGCGACTCCCCGTAACAGCACTCCTCCAGCAGCAGCTCATTCAAGTCGGAATTTTGCCCCAGCGGACGCGCGATATAGTGTTTCCCGTACCCGCCGAATCCCATGGACCGCATGTATTCCAGATTGGAAAATTCACGCGTCATGGTGTTGTGCGCCGCCTCGCGCATCGGCAAGGATGCGGAATAATAAAATTTCCCGATTATCCGCTTCAGCGTTTTGGTATCTTCATACAGATACACGTTGTTGGACGCATGGAGACGGAACACCCGGTAATCGTGATCGCCGTGCAGTCCCACTTTCGGCTGGATTTCGTAATGCAGATAGTCATACAGCGGATCGCACCGCTGCAAATGCCCCAAATATCGCATGTCCATACGCTTCCAGACTCCTCACTCTTACTTGACCACGGGCTTTCCCAGTGCCGTCGCCGCAGACTCTACACCGCCCAGGTTTTCCACGTTCTGATACCCCAGCTCCTGCATTGCCGTTTTGGCGATTCCAGCCCGGTTTCCCGAACGGCAGTACAGTGCGACCGTGCTTGACGTATTCGGCACCGCCTCGCGGATTTTCTCTGCGATTTCAGTGTGCGGGATCAGGATTGCTCCTTGCACATGCCCGTCGCCGAATTCTTCCGCGCTTCGCACATCGATGATGTAATCAGGTTGTTTTCCCATTTTTTCTGCTCCCTTTTCAAGTTTTTGATACGAACACGAACAAACGGCTGAAATGGCAAACGCCGCAGCCGCCCGAATTCCCATTTTTCGGCACACTCGCACCGCGAAATCCCTGCGGAAACTGTGTGATTGAATCTTGCCGGACATAACTTCTCCCGTTTGAATTGTTGACCCGCAGACGCGTCTTTCCTGCCGTTCAAACACACCTGCGAACCGGAGACACTCCTCATCCGCCATGATGATTCACATTCCCCGGTATGATACTATACCCCCTTTCCCGTCAAAACTCAACTCAAATCCCCGTTTTATTTCATTTTTCAAGAAAAAAGCTCGGACAAAAAGATTTTCAGAACCTTTGACGGATTATCCCTGAGCCAAATTGCTGATTCCGGCAAAAAAGGCACATGATCTGTCAGTTCGCGGAAAATAAGTTGTTCAAATTGATTCGCATACGATAGAGGAACCATGGAAACGCACGCACATGACTCCAGCAATCGCAAAATCGTTGTTTGACTTTCCAGTTCAAAAACGATTTTCGGCGTAAAACCGGCTTGGTCGCATAGCTGGTCAAAAACAGCGCGGTGAAGTGGAGCATCATCTCGGCGCGGAAGCATGAACCGTTCCATCGCAAAATCCGAAAACGCGAGCTTCTTCCTTTTCGCAAGCGGATGCCTTTTCGGCATTGCCATAACCAGCATATCTTCCGTCAGCAGCTTCATTTCGCATTCACTGGATGACATGGGACTCAATCGCAAAAAACCTAAATCAATCTGGTTCGATTGAATCAAATCATAAACCTTTTGGCTCGGTTCTTCTCGAATTTTCAGCACGATACCGGAATGTTTTCGGCTCATCCGGTAAAAGCATTTCAACAGTGCATCTGCATTCAGAGCAGATGAATTCAATGCTATTTTCAATATTCCTTTTTCTCCGCGCGATGCACATTTGACCTCATCAATTGATTTTTGAACAGTTTCCAAAATGTTTTTTGCCTGTTTGACAAATTCTTCGCCCGCTGGTGTAAGTGTTACATTCCACCGGTTGGAACGATCAAACAAACTGCACCCTAACTCCTTTTCCAATAATGTAATCTGATGACTTAATGCGGACTGCGCAATCCCCATTTCTTCCGCTGTTTGAGAAAAATGAAGACTCTGGCTGAGTTTCAGAAATATTTTAATGCGGTTAATATCCATTTTAATCTCTTTTTTCGATTGATTTTACTTATTTAATATATTGTCTTTTCTGAAAAAATCAAGTATAGTATTTCTGTTTTATGGAGTTTTTTTGAATAAGTTAATTGAAAAAGTAAACGCA